>NZ_FOWD01000052.1 GCF_900115365.1 Anaerocolumna aminovalerica | reverse complement strand
ACCAATATCAATACCTAAATAAAACATAGAACACCACCTGAAAAAGTATTTTAGATAGTTTTCCTCTGAACTGATAAACGTTACCGCCTTATTGCATATACGAAGTACCCTGAAAGGGTCAACATCCAACTTATTCGTAAACTGTTTATCAGACAGAGGCATCAGTCTTTCGATAACGAGGTCATAAAAATGCCTCAAGGAGAAATCGATGTCACTCTATCTAATACAAACATTATACAGAAACATTCTGTATAATGATACAGTTAATAAAGGGTTATAGGTTACCTTTATCAACCTAAATATATTATATAAGGAGGCTTATGGAGTATGAAACGTAAATTATGGTTTAATTTATTCATATGTTATATACTGGCAGCAGTATTTATGTTTACCCTTCTGAATACATTTGGAATCAACCGAATAGAAAAGAAAATGACTAAAGAGAAAAGAGATGTACTCTATAATGAAGCCGCCTCCATATCTTCCGAATATATGAACAGTTTTTATAAAAATCAAACTTCTCTTGACCGTTTGACCAATCAAATAAAAGTGATCGGAAATATATTAAATGCAAGAATCTGGATCGTAAACAAAAGCGGTTTGGTAATATCTGATACCAGACCGGAAGACTCTAAAGTAAAAGAAATTAATGTCTTAAATATCGATCCTGATTTTTTATCGGAAACTTTCTCCGATTATACGGTTATGCCTGGAGTGCTGAGAGAACCAATGCTTAGTGTAGTACTACCGGTAAGTTATAATTATCAGGTACAAGGTTTTATAGTAATTCATTCCGCCTTAAGCCAAATAAGTAATGATGCCATATATTTTGTAGATGGTATTAACCTGATTTTTTTAGCTTTTTTAGCTTTCTTATGTATTCTATTCTTTGTAATATACTTTTTCACAATAGCTCCTTTATCAAAGTTAAATAAGGCAGCCAAAGAATATACCTCAGGAAATTATTCTTATCCTCTTAAATTAGACCGGTCAGATGAATATGGTGACCTTGCCAATTCCTTATCATATATGGCCGGTGAGATGAATAAACTGGATGATTACCAAAAGAAATTTGTAGCGAATATATCCCACGATTTCCGTTCACCTTTAACCTCCATAAAAGGATATGCGGAAGCTATCTTAGACGGAACCATCCCTTATGAAATGAAAGACAAATACCTTGGTATTATACTTTTTGAAACAGAGCGTCTGAATAAGCTTACTTCCAGCTTATTAACCTTAAACCGTTTTGAAAATAGAGGTACTTTCCTTGAGATAACTTCTTTTGATATTAACCATATCATAAAGAAAACTGCAGAAAGCTTTGAAGGAACCTGTACTAAGAAGAAAATCACTTTAAATCTTGTATTCTCTGCAAAAGAAATTTATGTAGATGCGGATATGGGAAAGATTCAGCAAGTCCTTTATAATCTGCTGGATAATGCTATTAAATTCAGTCCTCAGAATTCCAGTATTAAAGTAGCTACCACCGAAAAAGGTGATAAGGCCTTTGTTTCCATAAAAGATTATGGTATTGGAATACCAAAAGAAAATATTAAGAAAATATGGGAACGATTCTATAAAACAGATGCCTCCAGAGGCAAGGATAAGAAAGGTACCGGACTTGGACTTTCCATTACCAAAGAAATCATCACTGCTCACGACGAAAATATAAATGTAATCAGCACTAAAGGCGTTGGCACAGAGTTTATATTCAGTCTTCCACGAACAGATGGTTTTTTGATCTAAAACTTAATAAAATTCAAAGCGGATATTCCTACTTGCCTCTAGGCAAGTTATCTGCTTACGCTACTTGCTCATAACCTCATTGCCACTACGTGGCATTTCAGCAGGAGCTTGAACTCTGCTGAAACAGGCAAGTTCCCCGCTTTCAGAAGCGGGGAACTTGCCTGATAAGGTTAAATTAGCGAAGAATCAGATAATTTATATTTCTAAGATTCTTCGCATTGTTTATGTTATCTACTATTTATTTTACTGTACTTACTATCCTAGTTTCATGATGCTTTACTTTTGAGGTGCAGAATGAAATATATAAGGTTATGGCAGCATAAATTATAACTATAAACTTTCGCTCCAGGAATGATGGTGTAAATGACCCACCCTATTCATACCGGAGAAGTTATTTTGACGCAGGGCTTCGTATAAAACTATGGAAACAGAATTAGCCAGATTAAGGGAACGGATTTCTCCAATCATAGGGATACGTATACAGTTCTCCTTATTCTCCAGAAGAATTTCTTCCGGTATTCCTGCACTTTCTTTACCAAACATAATATAACAGTCCGGTTCATAATTTACTTCCGTATAGGTGTTCAGAGCCTTGGTGGTGGCCATGTATATTTTGGCGCCGGGATTCTTATTTAAGAAGTCTTGATAATTGTCATAAACGGTAACATCTAAGTCCTTCCAGTAATCCATGCCTGCTCTTTTAATTTCTTTTTCATTTAATCGAAATCCCAACGGTTCAATCAGATGCAGCCTGGTTCCTGTAGCCACACAGGTTCTGCCGATATTACCGGTATTAGCCGGGATCTCCGGTTCAAACAATACTATATTCATTCTAATTCATGCCTTTCATCAGACTACTCTTTCATTGCAATATTAATTTCAATTGCTTTATTGTCATCGTATATCAGCGGTATACATATATTTTGCGAAAATGTATTGGAGAAGGACATATTTCCCATTCCAATGGTGGGAGGCGTTATATCTATGCCGATACCTTTGGTGGAGAATAAGGTTGCAGCGTTTCCTAGTATCATATTTCCTAACTCACTAAGAGCGCTGATGGACATATCATCTAATTGAGTAATTGGCATCATAATCATTTTCGTCGCTATATCACATGCAACATGATTGGGAAGAGCCATCATTACTTGTCCTTTCATTTCTCCTGTAACTCCAATAATGATAACTACCGTATCATCTTTAAAGTCCAGTTCCTTTACATATGGTTTTCCCATCTTCGTCTCTATCATGCACATATCCTTTAGTATCTTAGCAGCTGCAACCAAAAAGGGATTTATATGTTCCGCATTCATTCCTGCCATGCTGATTTCCTCCTAAGTAAGTCATAATACTATTTTTTATATTTCTTTACAAACCGTTCAATTCTTTCCATTGCTATTTTTAGGTTCTCAATGGAATAAGCATAGGATATTCTTAGAAATCCTTCGCCGCAGCTACCAAAAGCAGTTCCCGGTACCACTGCAACCTTTTCTTCTTTTAAGAGTCTGGTGGCAAACTCATCTGATGTCATTCCTAAGCTTTTTATACAAGGAAATACATAGAAGGCTCCATAAGGCTCAAAACATTCCAGTCCTATCTCGTTAAAAGCATTAACCAGATATTTTCTGCGCATATCATAAGCATTACGCATAGTTTCTACATCGGAATCACCGTTTCTTAAAGCTTCAACAGCTGCATACTGGCTAGCAGTGGGCGCACACATTATAGCAAACTGATGTATTTTTACCATCTGTTCAATAATGTTCTCCGGCCCAACAGCATATCCAAGCCTCCAGCCTGTCATAGCATAAGATTTTGAAAAACCGTTAATCAATATAGTTCTTTCCTTCATTCCCGGGAACTGTGCTATTGTTACGTGCTTCTGCCCATAGGTTAATTCCGAATAAATTTCATCGGTAACTACAAATAAATCTTTTTCTTCTACTATCTTTGCAATTTCTTTTAAATCATCATATTCCATAATAGCACCGGTTGGGTTATTTGGAAATGGTAATATTAGAACTTTTGTCTTATCTGTTATGGCATTTAATAATTTTTCTTTGGTTAATTTAAATTGATCCTTTACTTCTAGTTCAATAATAACCGGTTTCCCTCCGGCTAACGTTACACAGGGAAGGTAGGATACATAGCTGGGCTGGGGAATCAAAACTTCATCTCCCGGATCTAACATAGCTCTTAGGGAGATATCAATTGCCTCACTGCCTCCCACAGTTACAATGGTTTCCTTGTTGTAATCGTAATAAAGATCAAACCTTCTGTTTAAGTACTTGCAGATTTCTACTTTTAATTCCTTTAGACCTGCATTGGAAGTATAAAAAGTTCTTCCTTTTTCTAATGAATAAATTCCTTCCTCGCGAATATGCCATGGTGTATCAAAATCCGGTTCACCTACACCAAGGGAAATGGCATCCTTCATTTCACTAACAATATCAAAAAATTTACGTATACCGGATGGTTCAATTCCTACAACTGTTTTCGATAATGGGTTTCTCAAGGTGTAATCAGCATCCTTTCATCGCTTTTCTCATGAACTAATGGTAAGCCGTGTTCTTTATATTTCTTTAATACAAAATGAGTTGCTGTACTTAAAACAGCCTCCATGGGAGCCAACTTACTGGATACAAAATTAGCAACCTCTCTCATACTCTTTCCTTCAATCATAACAGTTAAGTCAAATCCCCCTGACATAAGATAAACGGATTCCACTTCATCAAACTTATAGATTCTTTCCGCAATTTTATCAAAACCTTGTCCTCTTTGGGGCGTTACTTTAACTTCAATAAGGGCTGTGACCTTTTCACTTTCTGTCTTATCCCAATTGATTAGAGTTGGATAACCGCAGATAATTGTTTCATCTTCCAATTCCTTAAGGGTCTTTTCAATTTCCTCCACGGTGGATCCTAACATGGCGGCCAGATCTTTTGATGTTAACTTACTATTCTTATCAATAGCCATTAAAATTTGTTCTCTCATCTTTATATTCCTGCTCCTTTCAGAGTTGAAAAAACTTGTTTTTCCAACCTATTCCTTCTTATTTTATTAACATTGAATCCTATTACGTCACTTTATATAATTCATCACTTTTTGGGGGTTCCAAAAAGCGTTTTTCATCTTCATTCATAACGATACGGTTTCTTCCCTCTGTAATCCGACCAATGACAGCTGCAAAGATTCCCTGCTTTTTTAATTCATCAACTAGAGCATTGGCTTTATCCGTTATCATTAACATAACTCCGCTGGATATTAATTGATAAGGATTTAGGTCATAAAATTCGCAGATTTCTATGGTTTCCTGTTTAATGGGGATTTTTTTAAGATCTACTTCCATACCTACTTTAGACGCCTCCCCTATTTCCCAAAGAGCTCCAAAGATTCCGCCCTCTGTTACATCATGCATAGAAGTAACTCCCATTTCCCTTCCTATTTTTGCTTCTGGTACTACGGAAATATTCTTAATAAAGTTCTTTGCACCATCAATAAAATCTCTTGTATATTTGGTTAGCAGTTCAGCTTCTTTTTTATTTGCAATTATTGCTGTTCCTTCCAAACCTGCCCACTTTGTCATAACTATTTCCTGCCCCGGCTTGGCACCTGCCGTTTTAATCATATATCCTTTTGGCATCTTTCCTACTCCGGTTACTGTAACTATGGGCTGGTTAACCGCTGCTGTTATTTCCGTATGCCCTCCAAGTATCTCAATATTTAACTTGGAGCAAACCCCTTCTATTTCTTTCATAATTTCTTTTAATTCTTCTTCTCTTGTTCCATCCGGCAGTAAAATAGTAAGCATGATTCCTACCACTTCCGCTCCGTTAGAGGCAATGTCATTGGCGGTAATATGTACTGCTAATGATCCTATATTATCTGCAGTTCCTGTAATAGGATCGGTTGACATTACATACACTTCATCTGCACCTAATTGTATGACGCTGCAATCTTCTCCAATACCGGGTCCTACAAGAACTTCATCACGTCTATGTTTTATTTGTTTTAATATAGATCTTTTTAAAACCGTTTCAGGGACTTTACCAATCTTCATCTGTTCCACCAAGCCTTCCCAGAAGTTTCTTATCAATTTTATATCCATATGTTAATGGAGTTTCTTATATTATGTATCACAATACTATGTCAATATTAAAAGAACAGAATATGAGAAGTTTCCTTCCCATATTCTGATTCAAATCCAGTATCAGTCATTACCACTTGCATCGCTTTGATCAATTGGTTCGGCATCTTCTGGTTGAGTATTATCTCCTACATTAATTTCATCCGGATTTGTAACATTTGTATCATCGTCTTTCTTATTTTCGCCGGAAGGTTTGTTCTTAGAAGGTTTGTTCTTAGAAGGTTTCTTTCCTTCTTCTTTATCCTTCTCTCCATCCTCATCTTTTGGTACCTCTTCTTCAACTTCCATGGTACCTATAGTAACATAACGAGGTGATGCGCTGTAATAACTTTTGTTTACTCTGGTTCTGCTGACCTCAATACCATTTTCGTAAACAACTTTATATAATTCCGCTACATATCCGATGTGAGCAGATTGGGTTGTAACCTCATAAGTGGTTGGCTTTGTGGGATCTTTTGTTACAACATCAGGTCCTGGCTTTGTTTCACTTAAAATAACGGTTTCGTATTTAACCCGTCTGTTGGCAGTATTTCTGGTTTCTTCACCCCAAATCGTGAAGGTAATGGTTCTGCCTTGTGTAAATGCCTGAATTAATACCGGAGCGTTTGTATTATTTTTAAACTTTAGGTTCTTCCAGGTACCTGCAATAGCAGCATCTCTGGATAAGGGCACATAACCGATGGTCATGGAATGAGCAGCACGTTCTGTAACTTCCAGTTCTGAATCCAATACAGCATTATATAATGTTGTTGTAACCTGACATGCACCACCGCCGATACTATCAACTACTTTTCCATTAAGGTAAGAACCTGCAGCATAATATCCATTCTGGGGGGTAAATGGAGTTAACTTTTCATAAGCAGAGAATTCATCACCAGGGTAAAGAATTGTGTTATTAATTAGCCTTGCACCGTTTGCAAGATTTCCGGCTCTGTCGGCAGAAGATGATGTGTAGGTTGTAGAAAAGGAACCTAATACAGCATTTACCCTATTAACCATTTCCCTTGTATACTTTGGACTTACTTCTACCACTTTTCCTGTAACAACAATGTTCTCCTGATTCCAATTATCTGATAACGCATTCTTGATATCTGACAAGGTATCCTGTACTTCCAATTTCTTACCTACCACTTCATTGGTATAGACGAAAGTACCGTTTTCTCTTTTCACAGTAGCATTCAATGGTTCTACATCATAAACACTGCATTTTGTTTCTAAAAATTCTTTTAACTTGTTGTCATCTATAGTGAATGCAAGGTCATAGACAAGTTTGTTAACTTCAACATCTTTTAAATCTTTATAACGTTTTATTAAATTTCCTTCTTTACCAATTTTTATTGCTTGTTCTATAAAATCGTTCTTTCCTTCGGAATAAGCCAAATCATCTAGGGAAACCGTTTCTGATTTATCTTCGATTTGTACAGTAACCGTTTTACTTTTTAAATTATTGATATAATCCTGTACTGCTTCTCTAGCCTGTGTCTCAGTCATTCCGCCTATATGAACAGAATCTATATAAATTCCTTGAGTGATTGCCTCATCCTCTTCAGCAGCACTCACTTTAGAGACAATCATTGTAGAAAAAAGGCAAATTGCAAATAACATTATCTTATACGCAGTTTTCTTCTTCATGGCTCTTATGTCTCCTTTCTTTTAACATGTTATTTTATCATAATACTTAAAATTATCAAGATAGTACTTGAATAAAATTTTCCATAATATAGGATATGTCCGGTTGTATCTATGACTATTTTGCTATTTGACATTTTAATATATATTATGTATATTCATAGTAAAAGTAATTTAGTAAATTATGCTATCGCACTTAATATTATTGGAACTATCATCGATAAAACAAGTAGAACAATTATTATTGTAGACATTATTTTTCTTGATTTTTTGCTTCCAAAGTTCATTATCTTCACCTCTTTACTAATAATTTGAAAGGATGTGTACACTATGTCACTACCACCTATACCTTTGATGCTAATTATAATCATATCATTTACAATCTGGCTGCATTTTATGATACGAAAATCAGAACGAAGCAGCCGTAAGAATACGGAACAATTTTGGGAAAAGGAAACAAAATCCAATCATGTTCGTAAAGCTGATATTTCTGATTTAGATTATATTAAAATTCCCATGGACACATTGCCCATTGTTGAAACAGCAGATGAAACACTGCTCTCCATCCATAAAACCATAACCGACTTGTCTCAAAAATCTATTCTTAACTTAACCGGTTTATCCAATACCGAGTTAAAGCTAAGTTATGGTGTTGCTAACCTTACATTTTTATCGGAATGTGATGCTAATTTTACTTTATTGGCCCGCACTCTTTATCAATGGGGTTCTTACCTTTACCAGGAAGGTAATACAGAAGACGCCCTCAAAGTTCTTGAGTTCGGTATTACATGTAAAACCGATGTGGGCAAACATTATCATCTCCTTGCCACCATATATAAAAATACAAACAACAGTGATAAAATAACCCATTTAATTGAAGTTGCCGAATCTCTCAGCTCCTTGTCCAAGGATTCTATTTTAAAAGATTTAAATACCATACAGGAAACTTGATTCCATATTAAAGCGGGATTAGACAAGAACCTCTTATTGGTACATAGAATAAGTGCATCATTTACAATAATAAAACATATCTTTGTAGATGATGTATTTTTTTATTCTATTACTTCATTCTTCCATGGTTTAATATAATTTCATCAATCCATTTAGACGCTTCACTTTGAGTTAAGTTATCTATAGGCTGTACAATATCTATATTATGATATTTAAGTAAATCTAGCAAGTAATTTTTTTGTTTCTTCGTTATAAATTGTACTTTTTTTACTTTATATATTAATTGTTTTGGTTCAAATACCTTAGGGCTGTTTTGAAAAAATGCATTACACAAATTTACATACAGCATAACCGTTGCTTTAGCATCTTCATAGGCCCGGTGGGCCCGCTCATTATTTATATTATAATACCGGCACATGCTTTCTAAACTTCTGCTTTCCAGATCTCCATGTAACTTCTTGCATAATTCCAAAGTATCAATTCCCTTTTTTTCAAATCCGGAATGAATTCTTTCGGCAGCTGTTTTGATAAAGCTATAATCAAACATAATATTATGTCCTATTACCGCATAATCTTCTGTAAAATCAATGAATCTTTTAACCACCTGTTCTTCTCTGTCCGCATCCCTTAACATATCATCGCTGATTCCGGTTAAATTAGTTATCAGCGGGGAAAGCTTCATTCCCGGATCAATCAATTCCGAAAAATATTCTACAATCTTTTTATCCTTTACTTTAACAGCTCCGATTTCAATTACTCTATCCCTCTGGGGATTCAGTCCTGTGGTTTCAATATCAAAACATACAAAGGAAGTAACCGGTGCTCTTAATTTATCATCTGTCATAAAACCTCATTTCTAATCCCCACTTCATAAATAATTCTGATGAGGAAAGTTATGGGACATTAAATAACTATGTTTTACTAAAAACTTTTAATTTATTATCCCTTTATTTCTTTTGTTCATTTTTGTTCCGCTTCATATCACATATGCTTGCGGATTGAAAAGATTTACAATAACTGTTCAAAAAGCATTGTTCGCATTTTGGACTTCTGGCCACGCAAATGGTTCTTCCATGGGTTATTATCTGTATATTATATAGTATCCAATGATCTTTTGGCAATATTTCCATAAGATCATATTCGATTTTTTCCGGATCCTCTTCTTTTGTAAAACCAAGTTTTCTGGATATTCTTTTCACGTGGGTATCCACCACTATACTGGGCTCTTTATATATGTTTCCCCTTATAACATTAGCAGTTTTTCTGCCCACCCCCGCCAGTTTGGTTAGTTCATCAATATCTTTTGGAACCTCACCGCCATATTCTGAAATAAGGGTTTTGGTACATTGAATGATATTTTTTGCCTTATTGCGGTAAAAGCCGGTAGAATGAATATCAGCCTCCAATTCTCTTATATCTGCATTAGCAAAATCCTCAAGGGTTTTATATTTTTTAAAAAGATCCTTTGTAACAAGATTTACTCTGTCATCCGTACATTGGGCACTTAGTATGGTTGCAATCAGTAGCTGCCAAGGTGTTTCATGGTTAAGGTATATTTTTATTTCCGTCGAATACTCTTTATCCAACAATTCTAATATTACAGCGATTCTTTCCTTTTCTGCTTTTGATATGCTTTTACTCACTTACTCATCTCCTTTATAACAGTAAAACTGGCATCCCCATTCAATTTATTTCTATGGAGGTAATCAAATACTATGAACTGGCTTCCTGGAACTTTCTTACCTGTTTTAGCAGATTCGGTTACCTGAATACTAAAATGCTCTATATGAAGGTATCTTTTTAACTGGGTAATTTTTTCTCCTGCCAAATCTCCAACATATTTTTTAATCATTTCTTCACTCATATAAAAATCACGAAACCTGTTTTTGTAAGGTTCCTGATCCTCGGCAAAAAAAGGACGGCTTTTTATGTTCTCCCTTAAATACAGGTCAAACATAAGAATGTTTTTAAATGTATCCATATCAAAATTCTCTGTAAAGTTACAATCCACAGTCTCATTAGTATAGTTCTTCGAAGGCTCCAATTGTTCCGTTGCAAAATCAATCAGGATTTCATACCTGCGTAATCTGTTATGGTTAAGTTGAAACAGTCCATTTCTTTCATAAAATTCTCCTATGGCTTCATAAAAATCAAAAGGAGTCTTAAAGTAATGTTCTAAATACATGACTGTATATATAAACTGTCCACTGTTATAATAGACCTCTACCATATCTTCTACCGCTTTTAATTTCAAAATATCATCAAAATTAAGCCACTTGGTATATAACACTTCAAATGGTGCCCGGTCTTTATAAACGATTCCCATCTCTTTGCTGTCATAAAACATACCGGAGCCTTTTAACACTTTCAAAAATCCCAATTGCAGTTGGTCAGGTTTTAAAGCATATACATCATTAAATGAATTTTTAAAGGATTCATAATCTTCATATGGAAGTCCAGCTATTAAATCCAAGTGTTGATGAACATTTCTCCCCTTATGAATATCATTAACCACTTGGCTTAACCGGCCAAAATCCATATGTCTGTCAATTGCCTTTATGGTTTTGGAATTGGTAGACTGTACTCCGATTTCTAATTGCACCAAACCTTCCCGCATGGAGTTTAACAGCGCGATTTCCTCTTCATTCAGAATATCAGCAGATATTTCAAAATGAAAATTGGTAATCCCGTTATCATGGTCTTTAATATACTGCCAAATCGCCTTTGTGTGGGCCCGGTTACAGTTAAAGGTTCTGTCTACAAATTTTACCTGGGGAACCTTATGGCTTAAGAATATATCTAATTCTTTCTGAACCAGTTTCATATCCCGAAGCCGCACCCTTTTATCTATGGAAGACAGGCAATATCTACAGGAATATGGACATCCTCTGCTTGTCTCATAATAAATAATCTTATTTTCAAAGTCCTCCATATGCTCATATGGAAATGGTAAAGTACTAAAGTCCATTTCAGGTCGAAAAGGAGTAGCATTGATTTTACTATCTCTATCATGAAAGCCTTCATCTATGTTTTCCTGTTCTGTTTTCTCTAACCAAGCTGTCTCTTTAAAAGCTATACCTTTTATGTCGGTTAATTTGATTTTTCTGCCTATGTAGTAGTCTAGCAGTTCTTTAAAAGATTCCTCCCCTTCTCCGACTATAATTCCGTCAATTTCTTTGTTCTCTTTTAACCGCTTTTCTACATCAAAAGATACTTCCGGACCGCCTAACCAGATCTTTATATTAGGTAAAACCTTACGCAATTCTATACACAGCTGATCAATCATTGCTATATTCCATATATAACAGGAAAGACCGATAATATCCGGCTTTTCTTTATATATTCCCTGCAATATATCATCTGCATAATTGTTTATTGTATATTCTTCCAGCTTAATATAATCCCTATATTCTTTTGCATATGCTTTTAAGCAATAAATTGCCAGATTGGTGTGAATATATTTTGCATTTATTGCTGCTAACAGTACTTTCATTATAACTCCATTCTATTTTACAAAATCTTTTATATTATCCTGTAATTCTGATTTTCTATATCTTTATTGCTGTCTTGACATTAACAAACTAATTTCAACAATCATTCTATTATTTTATCATACTTCTATAGATTGTAAAGTTTTAGATTATTACAGTTTTGTCAGAAAATTTTATAATGGGGCTTTTCTTCCCCTAATAAAAAGTACCTTAAATAATCATCCAGCAATATACTTGCTAACGATAAGAAAAACCAAATGTTTACATACAATAAACAGATTTGGCCCATGAAGTTATAAGGCATATTGGAATAATCCCAAACTTTCAAATCCAGCCATACATTCACCACCAGCCCAACCAGGAATTCAATAGCAGTAATAATACAGGCAGAAAGAGCCATCTGGCTTACCAGAGCCATCTTATGATTAAAATTCTCATTAAGCAGACCTATCAGTACAAAACTTAGCCCACCTGCTATCAACATTGATATATGGGAAAACCCCCGAAACAAAATTTCTATACCGCAATATGCATAGCCGCCGATAAAAAATAGAAGAATATATTTTAGAGTATTATTATATAGTTTAATCATACTATTTTCTTTCCTTTCTATGGTATCATAGTTATATTTCATAGGAACAAAAAATATGACATTTTCCTTATAGTATTCGCAAAGGTGCTTTTTATTAGTCAGGAAAAAAAGAAAGCCTTAATTTCTTTCGAAATTAAGGCTTAAAAGCGGGTGATGGGAATCGAACCCACGTATCTAGCTTGGAAGGCTAGTGTTCTACCATTGAACTACACCCGCATATAAAGTTTTTGTTAGAAATAATGCCGGCGACCGGAATCGAACCGGTACGGGAGATTAGTCCCGCAGGATTTTAAGTCCTGTGCGTCTGCCTGTTCCGCCACGCCGGCATTTTTATAACAAATTATTGGCTAATCTAACAAATGTTGGTTTATTAACCAATCCGTGCTATAAAGCTTCTGACAAGGAAGAATTATAACATACTCTAAATTCATTTTCAAGTAGTATTGAAGATTTTTTTACTTTTTTATATGGTATTTATTCCCACACCTTCCATATTAATTTTTATTTTCTAACAATATTCTTTAGTACAACAGAGGAATAGGGTCTTAAATTTAATTTAAGAATTCCCGATTGCGTATGATATATAACCGCTTCCGGATTGTGTCCGTCTTCTGAAGTAACCATTAGAGTTGCCAGCGAGTCTTCATCGGTAATGCCTGTCTCCCAGGCGTTAATACTAACTGTAATTTCTGTATTGTTATTATTGACTCCAATAATAAATTTATCCTTTTGGTTAAACCTTCCGTAACTAATGAATCCCTGGTTTCCCTTTAAAAAACCAATAGAGCCTGTACGGAGGGCTTCATAGCTCTTATGAATCCTTATCATGTCTCTATGGAAATCAATAAGCCCTTTGTCTTCAGTTCCCCATGGGTAGGTACGCCTATTATCCGGATCAGTCCAACCGCATACTCCTGCTTCGTCTCCATAATAGACAGTGGGGGCGCCCGGCCATGTCATCTGTATAACTACGGCATTTCTAAAGACTCCTTTATTAATATTCTCCTCTGCAGATTTGGGACCTGCACTCCCTGTTCTTCCAACTGTTCGGTTAGTTCTGGTTAAGAATCTGGAATGATCATGATTGGATAACTCATTCATAGCTGCTAGAAGGGAAGAAGTCTGGTACTTTGACATATGAAATTTCATGGACTGATAAAAAGCCTCATGATTATTCAAAAGATACTCCCTATACTCATCACTGTGCTTTTCCATCCCCGTAAGAAACCAGGTCACAGGTTCCATAAAGGCATCATAATTCATTACCGTATCCCATTGGTCCCCTTTCAGCCAGGAACTTGGATCTCCGTAATGTTCCGCAATGATAAGTGCCTCCGGATTACCTTCCTTTACACTCCTTCTGAAATCCCTCCAAAATCTGTGATTAAACTCAGGGGAATGGCCTAAATCCGCCGCTACGTCCAGTCTCCATCCATCACAGTTATAAGGCGGTGAAACCCATTTCTTTGCTGTATCCATAACATATTGATATAACTTAGGAGATTCTTCATAATTTAATTTAGGAAGGGTATCATGACCCCACCAACCATCGTAGCTGTTATTATATGGCCATGTATCCTCATTAAACTTAAAAAAAGATCGATAAGGACTGTTTTTATCCTGAAAAGCACCATTTGCATAGGTACCGGCTTCCTCATAGATACCTTCCCTATCCAGCCATTTATGAAAGGAACCGCAATGATTAAACACTCCGTCAAGGATAACCCTCATGCCTCTTTTATGAATTTCCTCCACCAACTTAACAAACAATTCATTGCTTGCCTCCAGATTCCTTATATCCGTCACCCTCTTAATATATTTGGAAGCCTGACGGTTAGAATAAGCATCCTGAGACAATACCTCTCCTCCATCTTCACAAATCACCCCAAAATGAGGATCTACATAATCATAATCCTGAGCATCGTATTTATGATTAGAAGGAGAAACAAAAATAGGATTCATATAGATAACCTCTATACCCAAGTTTTCCAAATAGTCCAACTTCTCTCTAATCCCAGCCAAATCTCCCCCATAAAACTCTCTCACACCAAAAGAATCCGGATACTTACTCCATTCCGTAACTCTCTTAACCCCTTCCCCAATATAAAAATACTCTTGATCTAAAACATCATTACTAACATCTCCGTTAAAAAACCTATCCACATAAATCTGATAAAAAACAGCTCCCTTGGCCCAATCAGGCGTAATGAACCCCGGAGTAATCACAAAATGAAAATTATCCTGAACTGCCTTTACTACTCCTTCCCTATTATAAAACCAAACCTCATCCTCACCTACAATTTCAAAAAAATACTCCACCCTCTCATCTGATAACTGAAGCTCCCCTTCATAGTAATCAAACAAAGTATCACAAAAAGCCTTCCTCATTCCCCTCTTCTCATTTCCAGCAACAAGAAAAACCTCATCTACATTATCCTTCCCTGCCCGAAACCGAATCAAAACCCTATCATTTACCAACGGCTCACAAGGAATTCTATAATCATTAGTCCCATCACTAAACAAAGCATCCAGATTAATCATAAACTCAAGAAATATTCCCTTCATACCAAAATTAATACTCTCTACATTCTATAACAAGCCCTGTTATTATACAACCAAAAATCAAGAATATCCAATCACCATAATAATTTAGACAGAGCATCTTAAGCTCTGCTAAATAAATTTCTATTGTTAGTTAGCAATTAAATACTATACAATAATTAAATATTGCAAATAACAAGTAACTCAAACTTCTTCATAATATTCAAAAAAGCTTGTAATACATCAAGATATCTTTTCCTTAGAATTCACATAACCATAAATAAACTCATCCAAATAACTATCCCTTAGAATACTTTATAATAATCTGAACGCTGCCCTTTTACCCTTACCGTCTTGAATACACAGAGATCACTAAAATAGTCTTTCCCTCAACCTTCCGTAGAAAAACCCCAAAAAGACTATTTCAGTGGTATCGTCCTTCAAACGCAATAAAAAAGGACAGCATTCCGAGCGCTGTCCTTTTTTGGAGAAGGTATTTTTGTTACTTATGGGGTGTAGCAAAAACTATATAATGTATTGGGGTTTACGATTATTATTATAGCATCCGTCCCTCAATAAGTGTGCACAAACATTATAAAAATTAATAACTTTTTTTGTCTGTTTTTGTTGTCTCCATAAGTAATTCTGACATACCAACCAAAAAAATCATATAAAAAACAACATTTCTATAATATTTTTTTGTATTCAGCCAATTACCCTTCTAAAATAGGATCCGGCATACTTTGATCATCATTATTTGAATCTTCTTTAGAAAAAAGACCTTCAAATTCTTCACGGTTAATTCTTTCTTTTTCAATTAACAATTTTGCACACTCATGAAGAATATCATTGTGCTCTGTAAGAATTCTCTTTGCTTCATTGTAGCAATGATCAATAATATTCTTAACTTCATCATCAATGACTCTCGCTACATTTTCACTGTAACTTCTTGTGTGGCCCCAATCACGGCCAATAAATACTTCATCATCGTCACTGTCATAATTAATCATACCCACAGTGTCGGAGAAGCCATACTTAGTAATCATGGCTCTTGCTGTTTTGGTAGCCATCTTAATATCCTGTGAAGCACCTGTAGTAATATCATCAAAGATAATTTCTTCTGCTGCTCTGCCTCCAAGACTTACGATAATATCCTGCCTCATTTTTCCTCTGGTATTAAACATTTCGTCTCTTTCCGGCAACGGCATAGTATAGCCAGCTGCACCCATACCGGTTGGAATGATGGATACGGTGTAAACTGGACCCACATCCGGAAGCACATGGAATAATATTGCATGACCTGCTTCATGATATGCAGTAATTCGTTTTTCTTTATCTGATATTACCTTACTCTTTTTCTCAGCACCGATTCCCACTTTAATAAAGGAACGGTTAATATCTTCTTGGTTAATATAACCTCTGCTTTCCTTTGCCGCTAAAATAGCTGCTTCATTTAACAGGTTTTCAAGGTCTGCTCCTGTAAACCCAGCTGTAGTCTGGGCTATTTGTTTTAAGTTCACATCTTCTCCCAAAGGTTTTCCTTTTGCATGTACATGCAAGATTTCTTCTCTTCCCTTAACATCCGGTCTGCCTACCATAACTTTACGGTCAAAACGTCCTGGACGCAAGATAGCAGGATCTAAAATGTCAACACGGTTGGTTGCAGCCATTACAATAATGCCTTCGTTGCTTCCAAAGCCATCCATTTCAACTAACAATTGATTTAAGGTTTGTTCCCTTTCATCATGTCCGCCCCCCATGCCGGTACCTCTCCTTCGGGCAACCGCATCAATTTCGTCTATAAAGACAATACATGGAGCATTTTTCTTGGCATCTTCAAATAAATCTCTAACTCTGGAGGCACCAATACCAACGAACATTTCTACGAAGTCAGAACCGGAAATACTAAAGAAGGGAACCCCTGCTTCTCCGGCTACTGCCTTTGCTAAAAGAGTTTTACCTGTTCCGGGAGGGCCTTCCAATAAAACACCTTTGGGAATTCTTGCACCTACCTGCATATATTTCTTGGGCGTTCTAAGAAAATCTACGATTTCCCTTAATTCTTCTTTTTCTTCATCTAAACCGGCTACATTCTTAAATGTAGTATTCTTGTTCTCATCCTTTGTCATTTTGGCACGGCTCTTACCAAAATTCATCACCTTGCTGTTGCCGCCGCCTCCCCCTGCTGCCTGATTGGATAGGAAAGAAAATAATACAATAATTACGATAAATCCTAATAAATATGGTAATACACTAGTTAAAAACCAATTTGGCTTGGCTGGGTTATGCATAGTATAATCCGGGAATTCTTGCAGTAATTTTGTTTGTACACCTGCAATGTCAGCAACTGCAAAAGTAACCGACTTGTCACCGGTAAAAGTAACTTTAATTTTGCCGGTAGTACCCGCTTCATTCGGATAAACATTAACTTCTTTTATACTACCTTTATTATCTTTTAGGTCTTCCAAAAAGTTAGCATACTGATAGTTTTGTGTATTTGGATATTCAAAACTGTCTGATAAAAGCAGTGACACTAATATGATGCCAAGGATTATGATATAAAAGCCATATCCTTTTAACTGTTTTTTCACTAAATGACCCCCTTTCTAGTTATTCTATTACACCAATGTATGGTAAATTTCTAAATTTTTGTGCATAATCTAAGCCATATCCAACAACAAATTTATCTGGAATCTGAAATCCGATATAATCTACATTCACATCAGCTACTCTTCGTTCTGGTTTATCTAATAAAGTGCATAATTTAATGCTTTTAGGTTTTCTGCCCTTTATTAGTTCTAATAAGTAAGCCAATGTTGTTCCTGAATCAATAATATCTTCTACCAATAATACGTCTTTACCTTCTATTGATTCATCTAAATCTTTAATAATTTTAACTCTACCGGAACTTATAGTTTCATCTCCATAGCTGGAAACTGCCATAAAATCCATAGATACTGGAATCGTTAAATGTTTTGCCAGTTCAACGGTAATGAATACACCACCCTTTAATACACAGATAAGATGAATTTCTTTTCCTTCATAGTCTTTACTAATTTGTTTTCCTAATTCAGAAATTTTTTTCGCCACTTCCTCCTCAGATATTAATACACTAACTTTGTTATCCATTTCATTTCCTCCATTTAAACTTATCTCAAGTATAGCTTTTGTATCCTCATTTACTTTATAAGCTTCACTTATTCTGTCTCCAATGACCCACATAATGTGATTGCCATCTGCCAATAAAGGAATGGAATCTCTTTCTTCCCTTGGCACCTTTTTATCAATAAATAAAGATTTTATCTTTTTCCTGCCCCATTGAGGACTTACCCCTTGGGGGCTTCCCAATTGGGGGCTCCCCTTTTTGGAATCAATCTGAATATAATCTCCACTATTTCTTGATCTTATAACAACAGTATTGTTTATTTTATCATAATCAAACCATTTCGTATACCCATCTTTGGGAATAATTAAATTTTTTTTATATTTTATTATTCTTGTACGAATACTATGATTTATTTCAGAAATATATGTTTCTCCAGGAATCTTAAGGATATGTTCAAATCCTGTTGTCTCCTTTTTTTTAGAGATGTTTCCGGGCTCCTCATTATTACAATCAGGTATATCGGAATTAACAGACATTGTAATATGCTCATAGCCTTTAACTGCCTGTATGCCATAGGGCAGATGAAGCTGCTTACCCACTTCCTTTTCCAGTAACCCCAGAACAAGTTCTATATGAACAGCATCTATATCTTTTAATCTGCCTGCCAGCCCATAAAACACTTTTTGGATGATTCCCTGTTGAATTACTGGATCTTCCTGCTGCAGTTCTTTCACATTCATCTGAAAGCTGTTGTCTTTGCCAGAGATAACGATCCTGTCATAAGCAAGCTCCACATTCTTCTCCAGATACTTTTCTACAAGCCTTAATTGATTGGCTGTATGTGCCATATGTTCAACTGCTTTTGCATTGATCTCTTCCTGAGCATAAGCCAGTATCCTATGCCTGATTTTATTACGGCTGTAATCCTCTGTAAGATTTGTTCTATCTGTACAAAAGTTAATCTTATTTTCTTTCAGATAATCTTCGATTTCCTGTCTGGTAACACAAAGCAAAGGTCTTATAATAACATCCCGTTTTGGATTTATTCCTGTAAGACCTTTTATACTGCTGCCCCGAAATAAATGAAACAACATGGTTTCAGCATTATCATTTTTATTATGCGCAATTGCAATTTTATTACACTTATTTTTTTTAAGGCATTGATTAAATGCTTCGTATCGTACTTTTCTGCCGGCTTCTTCCTCTGTTAAACCTTCCTTTTTTGCCATATAAGGTATATCGGCTTTTACCGCCCAAAAAGGAACCTTTGCATTTTCACAAAGGTTTTTTACAAACATCTCATCTTTTTCTGCTTCCTCTCCCCTTATTCCATGATTAACATGCACTACAAATAAGGAAAGCTCAAAAGCTGTTGCTAATTGAAGCAATACATGGAAAAGGCAGACAGAATCTGCGCCACCGGATACTCCCAGCACAATTCTGTCTCCCTTGGCAATCATATTATATTCAGTCATGTAATCCTCAATTGTTCTTAACATTCATACTCCTATTTTTACGGTTTGAAGTGTGAAGTAAAAGCATACTTCACAAATGGAAGAACATGTCTTCCATTCCAAAGAACTCCAACGTGAGAATCCAATGGAATTCTCATGTTATACTTCTTCGTCTATTATTTGAGATGTGCCAAAGCAACATCATGTTTGAAGCAACTTTATTCCATTTTAACTCTATCCTAATTAAATTTCAAGAAGCATAAAACATTTCATTGGAATTCTATCTCTTAATTTAATTTTTTCCAAAATCCTGCGGCTAATACAGTCATATCGTCTTTTGGCACCCATCCATTCAATTCCAGAGCCTGATTCAATACTGCATTGGCGATTTCCTGGGGATTATTCATACGCAGTTCTGATATAAATTCCTCCAGGAACTGTTCCTTTTCTTCTCCCGGTATACAATCTATCACACCATCAGTAACCATAACAACAAAATCACCGTCACTTAGTTTTCTGGATATGGTTTCATAATCCATATGATTGATAACTCCTACCGGAAGAGTATTGGAATTAATGGTTTCTACCTCTTTGCTCCTTTTTATGAAGGTAGTGGAGGCACCGATTTTAATAATATCACATACACCGGTAAATAAATTAATAACCGTCATGTCTATTGTAGAAAAAGATTGTTCTTCGGCCTTTAATACCAGTATAGAGTTGATCAGGTTAATGGCTGATTCTTTCCGAAATCCCGCCTCAATAAACTGTTCCAGTAAATCTACCACATATTCACTTTCCTCAAAGGCAGTTTCTCCGGTACCCATTCCATCTGCCAGGGTCATAACTACCATTCCTGAATCCGGATACAGGAAGGAAAAATTGTCTCCCGATATTCTTCCCCCATCCTTGGTCATTTTAGCCATACCGGTAAATACTTTATAATCTGCATCTTCTACAAAAACAAAAGTCTCAAATTCCTTAGTCAGGACATTCTTGCATCCATCTGCGGGACGCATTCTTTTTCCAAAAGCATCTCCCACTAACTGAGCTGCTTCTTTAGTAGTAATACATCTGCCTTTCTCTGTTCTTGCAATCATAAAGATTTCCTGTTTATTATTTCTCTTCTCTAAGATTGCCATACGGCTTACAATAATGTGATATTCCTTCAGCTGGTAAATAATTCTTTTCTGCATGCCTTCTGAAGTATCCGATGTTTTATATAAATCCATTGAAAAGTCATCAATGATATTAGCAACTTCATTTAACTGGCCAGCAATGGCTTCTCTGCTTTCTGCCAGCCGGTTATTCCAAGCCAAATTTAACTTGGCAACTTCAAGGACTCTCCTTGCCTCTACCACATACCGTTCCAACTGAATACACCGTCCTGCAAAGTCTACAGGGACCTCACTGACAGCAATTGTACCATTTTTATCTACTTCCTCCATAATATGATGAGCTCCTTGGTAGGTTTCATAAAAATTATTTTTCCAGCATGTATCACAGTTGGTGCAATCTTTACACAACTGTTCTGTTAATTCATCAAAGAGTTCACTTTTATCTTTTTTGGAAAGTTTTCCCTTCTTTTCAGTAATAGATGTAAAAGTATCCGATAAATTATGAAAAGAACTTGAAAAATCCTTTAGTTTTCCTCTTGCTATATTTTGAATATTTTGTTTTACAAATACGTCTTCCTGGGATTCATCCCTTGCCAAATCGATTTTAAGCAACAGGGACTTTGGCATTAATAAGAATATGGCCGCAGTTGAAACTAAAGCACCCAAACTATTTAAATCAAATTTATAATTCTGATATAAATCACTTAAGAAGAACACTCCCACAGAATAGACTGCTATGGTAAATAGACGTCCCAGTTCCCGAAATGTTCCTGCTATAATACCCAGCATGCACATAAGTCCGATTTGATTTATCTGCCCGTCTTTTAATGCAAGTATGATACCGCAGGCTGCTCCTGCAATAGCACCATACCCAGCTCCGTATTTATATCCAATAAGCAGAATACTAAATAACGCAGCTGTTAAGGTTAAGGAAAAATCCAAGACTCCCACATTGGGTATTCCATAGATAAATGCAGCCAATATAACCGCAATGCTTATAATTTGTTCATTGTCTAAAGCTTGTCCCTTTGTGGAAAATACAATTGCCTCTACACCCTTCCGAAAGATAAAAGTCAGTGCAAAAATTGCAATTCCTTCTGCTATGCCCATTAAAATATAATCTTTTGCATTTACTTTTAATAGTCCATTGGCTATAGACATAAACATAGTTACTCCACCTGACACACCTGCAACAGCACCGATAGGCAGGCGCTTATTACTATATTCCAGCAAAATAACAATGATAGCAATAACAGTCATGACAATAGAATACTTTACAACTTCAGTAACAGGGTAAACTGTTGCCATTCCCAGCAACACGGAGATCAGGATTGCCAACCTCCCTTTCTTATCTATGTATACTGCAGTAAAAAATGCTATTCCTATTGGATTAATTCCTGCAAATACAGCCCTTCCGATCATAACCCCCATTAAGTTTACTATTATTTTTCTCATACTAATTTCTTTCATTTATTATGTCCTCCTCATAGATTGATTTTATCTGCTAGGACTGTATTATAGATTTGGAGATATAAAATGTTTGTCAAAATTCCGAATTGGTAACAAAAAAGTTTTTGACAAGAAATTCGTAGAATGCGTATTCCTATCGAATCAAGAGAGTTCAGTCTCCTTAGGAAATTAAGAAAAATTCAGAATAATCAGATAATTGAAGATATTAAAAAAAATTCCCACGGTAAAAACCGTAGGAATCATATACTTTATACTAATAGCGAAGGACGGATTTGAACCGCCGACACTGCGGGTATGAACCGCATGCTCTAGCCAACTGAGCTACTTCGCCGAAGTGACGAACTCCATTATAACTTCTTTCTTTTAAAATGTCAACCACTTAATATAAGTTACATAATATTTCTTATATGTCTTATCTTTTGTAGGCAGACAGCAAGAAATCTTATCTGGTACAGAATGTTAAATCAACTCTTTCGATAAAAAAAGTCACAGAAACAAAGACTAATCCTCAGATTTAAAAATAATCTCATCTTTATAGACTAATCCAAGCTTTTCTCTTGCCATTTCTTCAATAAATTCCTGAGTCTGCACGTAAGCCTTCTTCTTCTTAATATCCTTAGCCTCTTCTTCGGCATCTTTGATATCTTCTTGCAGCTCTTTAATTTTAGCTTCTATCCGTACATTGCTTTTTGATAATTCCTGCCTTTTGTAAACAACGATACCACAGATTAAAAGGACCATAAGAGCTGTAATACCAAGGCCTGTCCTTCTTTTCTTTCTCTTTTTTCTCAAACTCAATCACCTTTTTCATCATCTGATACTGCCATTTTACTAGATTTTCTATTTTTTTTCAATAATAATATTTTACTTCTAAATTTTTTAATCTTTCTAAAAACCCATGAAAAGACTTTTTTAATCTTTTTTAGGACAAAGTAAAAAGGCTTGAAAATTGTTTTTAAGATCATACCTATAAAACGGAATAATTTATGTATCAAAACGGATATGATATTGACAAAGAAATCACTAATGGCATGATGAAAAATCAACATGCCCAAGAGCATGGCTAAAATGGAGAATCCACGTATAATACCGTTATTTTGTTCATACATCATGCGAAATATAAGAAGACTGCAAATAACCCAATAGATAATATCTTCTATTGCAATAAAAAAACCATTGTGTTTAACAACTCGTCTGAATATACGCAGAAGATCATAAAATACAATTAATAGCATTCCCCAGATTACAGAGGCGGCAAAAAAGCGCAGTTCTACCATGATTACTTTGTTCATTACTGCATTACCCCCTGCCTATTTAAATAACTTACTTATAAATGATTCACCGGACCTGCCATAATTATTATTATCCGAATACGTCAAACTGTCGATTCTGCCATCTATATCAACTTCGCCTTTTTCTAAAGTCAGACGGTTCACATGCAGTTCATTTCCCCGAAGCATTAAAATGCCCATTTCTGTTTCCAATAGTACCTCCCCGGCATCAAAAGACAGAACATCCTTTACTCCGGTGATGGTAGCTGAACTTCTTGCATTCAAATTAACTTTATGATTTTTTTGAACCTGTAATTTATCCTCCATAAATAAAAGCCTCCTAATATACTTTATTTCATTTCAGTATATTAAAAGACTTCTGATTTCATTCCAAAATAATAGCATTTATAAGTACTTGTATAATTCTTTTGCATCATCTTTTCTGGTAGTTTCCTGAACATCCAGCACCTGAACTTTTACTGCTTTTGTTCCGAAACCAATCTCAATAATATCATTTACTTTTACTGTGGCAGATGCCTTGGCAGTTTTTCCGTTAATTAGGACACGGCCTGCATCGCAGGCTTCATTGGCAACTGTTCTGCGTTTTATTAATCTTGAAACTTTTAAGAATTTGTCTAATCTCAATTAAAACACCTTCCTTATAGGATTTTTATATTAATCCCGCTTCCCTGATGAGGGTCAAAGCGGATATTCGCAATCCGCTTACGCTACTTGCTCATAACCTCATTGCCACTACGTGGCATTTCAGCAGGAGCCCTAACTCCTGCTGAAACAGACAAGTCCGCTTACCTGATAAGGTTAAATTACAAAAAAGAAGCTGCCACGCAAATCATATTTCCCAAAATAAACATTAGTAGTAAACATGATTCCCAATAACAGCTTCCTTCGAATTGTCTTAACTATGCGTTAATTACGTCCTTTAAAGCTTTTCCTGCTTTGAACTTTGGAGCTTTAGATGCTGCAATAGTAATTACCTCTTTTGTTTGAGGATTTCTTCCTGTTCTAGCTGGTCTATCAGCTACTTCAAAAGTACCGAAACCTACTAATTGAATTTTTTCACCTTTTGTTAATTCTTCAGTTACTACATCGATAAATGCTTTTAATGCTTTTTCTGAATCCTTTTTGGATAATTCTGTTTTTTCTGCAATTGCTGCAACTAATTCTGCTTTGTTCATGGATAGACTCCTCCTCTAAAGTATTTATTATGTTTTTAATAATCAAATGAATTATATCATAAATGATACCATCACAAATGATACCTCATTCATGATATTTTCATTCATAATTTTCTCATTGTGATTATTTTACACGTCCCCAAAGTGTATCTATTTCACTGGCGGACATTTCCCATAAATGCTTACCTTCTTGCCTTGCAAAAAATTCAACACCTACAAATCTATTTATAAACTTATTAGTAGCATTTGTCAAGGAATTTTCTGCATTTACATGTAAAAACCTTGATAAATTTACGACTGAGAACATCAAATCACCAAATTCCTCTTCAATATCAGACTTTTGGCCTATTTTTCTGGCTTCTATCAGCTCTTCCAGTTCCTCGTAAACCTTATCTAACACCTGATCAAAATTCTCAAATTCCAAGCCGGCTTTTGCAGCTTTTTTTTGAATCTTTTCCGCACGGATATTGGCAGGCAGCGCTTTGGGAATATTTAGAATGCTATCAGATATATTATCGTAATTTTTCTCTTTTTGTTTAATATCTTCCCAATTGTTTAATACGGCCTCTGAATCTTTTACTTCCAAGTTTCCAAAAACATGAGGATGCCTATGAATCATCTTCTCACATTCACCACCGATTACGTCCTCAAGGGTGAATTCCTTCTCTTCTTCTGCAATGACCCCATGCATAACAACCTGTAGCAAAACATCTCCCAGCTCCTCACAAAGATTTCTGTAATCCTTATTATTGATAGCTTCAATAGTCTCATAAGCCTCTTCAATTAAACACTGCTTCAAACTCTCATGGGTCTGCTCCCTATCCCAGGGGCATCCGTCCTTAGCCCGAAGTCTGCGAATAATATTCACTAAATCATCAAAGGAGTACTTCTTATCCTCGGTCTTTTTATTCCTAACCTCCATATTCTCCATAACTCGCCCTCTTCTCTATCTTTTGTACATTACAATTACTTCAAGATTATATATAGATATATTCTAATTCTTATAATACCCATAATTGCAAATATAATCAATATTTGTAACAAATTTTACAAGCTATATTGACCTGTTCCTATTATATAACATAATGTGCTATTCAAAGAAAAAATCAACCACACATCAGCAAAAGTTTTAAAATCAGTAATACGGATTTGAACTAAACAATGAAGTTATAATCTTTGAATTGACATATAATAACATAAATGTTATTATATAGATAGACAAGAAAATTTTTCTAATAATAGTAATAATTAGGACTGTTTAATACAAAATAATTTTATATTGAGGGTTTAATTTTATGAAAAAAATAGTAAGAAGAAATTTAATACTGATTTTGATACAAATTATTTTAGTAATACCATACAATTATTTATATGATTACTATTCATTAAGGCTTAATACTTTCTCATATATTGCTGTTATTTTATATGCTTTTTTATGTGGCTCTTCATTTATGTTAATGAACTTAACCAATAAAGGGATTAATACTGTTTTAGCAGCATATTATTTAATTTTTACTCTGTTTAATATACACTATTCCATTTTTTCATACGGACCTACAGTATTTTTATTTTTCCTGATATTTGGTGCATTGTTAACGTCAATATTAAAAAAGAAACATAATGATTAACAATATACATTTATATCTTCACCTCTGTGATAATAATTAATGAATCTTTCACTTTATATGCTAAGATTTAAATGCTCCTCATAAGGTGAGCATTTGAATAAATTGAATCCTAGCAATAACAAAGGATTCGTAACCTATTAATCCAATAAATAAGGAGGTTTGACTATGCTAAAAATGAAAAAAGTATTTGGCTCTATTGTTATTTTAACAATGCTTTTCGGATTAATTCCGCAGCAGACTGCTTACGCATCAGAACAATCAAACAAAGTAAATACCATAATCAAAACCGGTAAACGATCTGAAAAAAAAGCAAAACTCACAAACACTGATGGGACAGAGTATGAGGTTAGTATTTATGAAAAGAAACATAAAGTATCATCTAATGAATATGTTCAAGAATATGCTTACAAATTAGATGAAAATAATATGAGATTATCAGTATCGGGTAGTCAATCACAACAAAAATGGGATTCTACTGGTGGTACTGAAGGTTTTATAACAATTTATTATAAACAAGATGGAAATAAATATCTTATAACTAGAATTACAGGAACTTGGCTGATACATGAATCTGGAACCGCGATTAGAGATAGGAAGGTTATGGCGATATGTAATGAGGGATTTTTTACTGATCAATATCTTGAAAAAAATATTTCATCAGGAAGTTTTGACATAACTACGGGATGGACAAGATATGCCGATTCTACTCAAGGTATAGTAGGTATTGGAGCAAAAAGTATATGTACATTATATAGAATATATGCAGGAACTAGTTGGGAGTTTGTAGTAGATAACCTAATTGCAGGCAGTGTACCTGGTGGAATTTAAAATAAGCCATGTTAACTAGGCATCCTAATAGTTTGCAATAACAATCGTAACAAAGGCATACATATAACAAAATAAAAAGGAGTTGGCTGGGTGTATCCCAAAGTTTGTGTAAACCTTCAAACTGATGTAAAATAAAATTACTCAGTTGGAAGGTTTATTTTATGGCGAAAAGAAGAAGGAACGAGTCTCCCGAAAGACAGGCTCTACGTGAAATGGTTAATGGATACCTGAAAGAAAATCCTGTTAAAAATGGAACAAATGTCAATGCTCTCATGAGAGAAATGATGTATGTTATCCTGGAGGGAAGTCTGGACGGAGAAATGGATGAGGAATTAGGTTACTCAAAGTATGATTTTCGAAACAAAGAAACAGATAATAGCAGAAATG
>NZ_FOWD01000043.1 GCF_900115365.1 Anaerocolumna aminovalerica | reverse complement strand
CTTCATCTGGAAAGGGAGATCCTTGAACTCCTGATAGCGGTAATCGTGAATACGTTTGGTCTGAGCACCACAATGGGGGCAGGTTTGTATGGTAGGATTGGTTTCGATGAATATCCTAACATAATGATCTGCATGAACCACTTTCTTAATAAAAACATCTTCTAAATTCAGTAGATTTTTGGTACAATGAGAGTGCATCTATCGAAAACCTCCTTTTAATGTTTGTTTGGACGACGTGCATTTACTTAGAGGCTTCGTATAGATGCATTTTAATATAAAAAATAAAATGTTGGAAGTATGTCTTTTGCATACCCCAACATTTATTATAGAACCTTTTTTTGTATAATATGAAAAAAGCCCTTGCTATCTGGAAGAACATGTGTTATAATTGCTGAGTCAAAATACACGTATGTTGATTTTCGGCTCGGTGCCTTTTGGGTCAGTCGAAAAAATGAGGCATACGGAAGAAATTAACCAAATGGAGGTAAATTATGAGCGTTATTTCAATGAAACAATTACTTGAAGCAGGTGTACATTTCGGACACCAGACAAGAAGATGGAACCCTAAAATGGCTCCTTATATCTTCACAGAAAGAAATGGTATCTACATCATTGACTTACAAAAATCTGTAGGTAAAGTAGATGAAGCTTACTATGCAATCAAAGACATCGTAGCAGACGGCGGTACAATTTTATTCGTTGGTACTAAGAAACAAGCACAGGATTCTGTAAAATCAGAAGCTGAACGCTGCGGAATGTATTATGTAAATGAAAGATGGTTAGGCGGTATGTTAACAAACTTCAAAACCATCCAAAGCAGAATTAACAGATTGAAAGAAATCGAAACTATGTCCCAAGATGGTACTTTTGATGTTCTTCCTAAGAAAGAAGTTATCGAACTTAAGAAAGAATGGGAAAAACTTGAAAAGAACCTTGGCGGTATTAAAAATATGAAGAAAATACCAGATGCTATCTTCGTAGTAGATCCTAAGAAAGAAAGAATCTGTATACAAGAAGCTCACGTATTAGGTATTCCATTGATTGGTATTGCAGATACTAACTGTGATCCTGAAGAATTAGATTATGTAATCCCTGGTAATGATGATGCTATCAGAGCAGTTAAACTTATTGTTGCTAAAATGGCAGATGCTGTTATTGAAGCAAATCAAGGAGTTCAATTAAATGACAGTACTGATGAAACAGCAGAAGAAGCAGTAGAGGAAGCAGTAGAAGCATAATCAATTCATAATCAATTAAATGGAGGTATTTTAACATGGCTATTACAGCAGCAATGGTAAAAGATTTAAGAGAAATGACTGGCGCAGGCATGATGGATTGTAAAAAAGCACTTGCCGAAACAGATGGTGATATGGATAAAGCAGTTGAGTTCTTAAGAGAAAAAGGACTTGCAGCAGCTGAAAAGAAAGCTGGAAGAATCGCAGCAGAAGGTATTAGTTATGCTACAGTAAACGAAGAAGGCAAAATTGCAGCAATCGTTGAAGTTAACAGCGAAACAGACTTTGTTGCTAAGAATGAAAAATTCAGAGAATATGTAGCAGCTGTAGCTGAACAAGTGAAAAAAACATCTGCAGCAGATATCGATGCATTTTTAGCAGAACCATGGGAACTTGATCCAGCCAAAACTGTTAAAGAAGAATTATCTTCTCAAATTGCTATTATCGGTGAAAACATGAATATTAGAAGATTTGAAAAAGTTGTTGCTGAAAACGGCTTTGTTGAAGCTTATATTCATGGCGGCGGAAGAATTGGCGTATTAATTGAAATGGACTCTGCTGTATATAACGATGGAGCAAGAGAAGTAGCAAAGAATCTTGCTATGCAGGTAGCTGCTCTTAATCCAAAGTATGTAAATGAATCTGAAATTCCAGCTGATTACATTGCTCATGAAAGAGAAATCATTAAAGCTCAAACTTTAAATGAAAACACTGGAAAACCAGAAAACATCATTGAAAAAATGATCGATGGCCGTCTAAAGAAAGAATTAAAAGAAATCTGCCTATTAGATCAGTTATATGTAAAAGACGGAAATCTAACCGTTCAAAAATATCTTGAAGAAGCATCCAAAGAACTTGGTTCAAAGATTGCGGTTAAGAGTTTCGTTCGTTTTGAAACTGGCGAAGGAATCGAAAAGAAAGAAGAAGATTTCGCAGCTGAAGTTGCAAAACAAATGGGTCAATAATCATATAAAATTAAGCTTAACCGTCGGAAATATGTTATTTTTCCGGCGGTTTTTTTGCTTGGAATACTGTGATAATGATAAAATTTTTATTTATTTTATGAGAAGATATTTTTTGTCTTCTCTTTTTTAGACTGGATGATTATCTATATAAATTTTTTTGATTTATTGCTAATTTTTAATAAATGAAGTAAGATAGCATAGTGAAACAAAAGAAAAAAGTATATAAGTACAGGTTCTGAAATACCGGAAACTGGGCAGAGTACCTACGAAGGAGGAATAGCTAGTTGAGAGACATAAAGATAAGTATTAACAAAAAAATCAGTTTCTTTATATCATTAATTATTATTGTAGCATTATCAGGTATTTCTTTTATTAATTATAGGATTGCAAAACAAGAACTTTCTCGCTCCAATCAGATTATTTTAACCAATGTAATAGAAACATCTTTATTAGAAATCAATAAAAATTATGGATATACCAGAGGAGAGAATCAATGGATGACAGAGGAGGAAGCAAAAGAAGCTTCTTTGGTTTCAATTAGCCAGTTGCATGGGAGCCAGGTGGATTCTATATCCGGTGCCACAGAAAATGAAACGGATGCCACCTCTGGTGCTACGGCTAATTCTAAGCTAAAATACCATGCCTTGAATCTTGGAAAAGACGGACATTTCTTCATAGTCAATTCCAATGGCGATGTAATATCCCATCCATTTTTTAAGGATAATATTTTCCAATTAAAATCCCAAGACGGAAGGTTTATTATTCAGGACATAATTAAGAAAGCAAAAGAGGGAGGAGGAACTTTAAATTACAGCTTAGATGAAAACGTAAGTGAGAATGCAGGGAATCAAACGGTCTATACTCAATATTTCCCTCAGTGGGACTGGGTGGTCACGGCAGTAATATACGATGCTGATCTGTTAAGAGGTTCAGAAATAATACTAAATTATAATCTTTTGGTTTTGTTCATTGTATTAATTATAGCATTAGGAGTAAGTATATTGATTACGAGAAAGATAACAAAACCAATCAAGATTATTTCCGGTATTTTGCATAGAGTATCAACAGGAGACTTAACAGTAGATAAAGTCAATTTTAAAACTCGGGATGAGACGGAACTGCTGGGTGACTCTGTAAATCTTCTTATTGATAAATTAAATCATATTATGAAATTAATGAGTTCAAATAGTAGTAACCTAAATCAGTTTTCAACGGAGTTAAAAAGCTCTGCAGACAGGGTTGCTAAAATGACAGATGAAGTCTCAAAATCCATATACCAGATGGCAGAATTTGGCGAGGAACAATCTCAGAATACGCAAAATAGTGTAGAAGAAATCACATTGTTAGGCGAAGATATTAAAGAGACAGCAGATGCAAGTACTAAGATTGAATATGCAGCCAAGAAGACCATAGAGTTAAAAGAAGAAGGGCTATATTCAGTAAAAGAGCTAAAAGAAGCAAGTGTTCAAAACAATACCAATTCAATGGAGATGGAACAGGTAATCAATGAAATCTATAAACACTCCCAGAAAATAGCCGAGATTGTAAAGATTATTGCGGGAGTGGCAGCACAAACCAACCTTCTGGCATTAAATGCTAATATCGAAGCAGCCCGGGCGGGTGAAACAGGAAAGGGATTTGCCGTAGTTGCAGAAGAAGTACGTGCCCTGGCTACGGAAACTGCAAAAGCGACTGAAGATATCCGGGAGAAAGTAAATGAAATGATGAAACAGTCCATTACTGCAGTAGACTTTGTGAAAAGGAACCGGATAGGGGTGGATAATATGAACAATACAGTTCTGGCCACAGAAGGTATTTTTGGCACAATTTCAATTGAATTACAGAATTTATTAGAAGACATTAAAAGAATTACAGAACGTAATTATGAGACAGATCAGAAAAAAGATAATATTTTGCTTATGTTAAATCATATTTCACAGGCAGCAGAGGAGAATTCCTCTTCTATAGAAGAAATTTCTTCTTTCTCTGAGGAACAGGCAATGACTGTCAATGAAATTACCAATAATATATCTAAACTAAACGAAATGGCAATGGATTTGAATGACCTGATTCATACTTTCCAGACCAGATAATTATAAAACCTTATAAATGAACTAATCCGCAATTTACAGAGAGGTGTATCACTCTTGGTGAAACTTTAGGAGTTTACCGGGATTTAAAAGTGCCGAAAGGCTGTACTTCTGCTTATGCACCAACTGGATTGCTGCTGGGATAAAAAAGAGAAAAAATTAGTTATCATTATAAAAACATATTTAAAAGCCGTTACCAAAATGTAGCGGCTTTTTCTCTGCTGTTCAATGCAGAAAGGAAAGATGAATAAATCACCTTTCTTTCATATTCAGTTAAACTCCAAAAAAATTATAAATACTCATCTGTCAACGCCTTACATTATATAAATAGAGTAGAAAAATGTCAGGACTGGTGAATAAGATACATTTACCAAAAACTTTTACACATTAAGTATAGTAATCCTAAAAATACATACTATATTTAGGTAACTATGAAACTTTAAAAAGGTGATGACAAATGAACACATTCGAATTAAAAACAAAAGTCATATTTGGCCGGGAAGCTCTGCAATATTTGCAAAACCTGGTGCAAAAGAAAATTTTTATTGTAACCGACCCGTATATGGTGAAATCCGGAATGATTGATTCCATCACCAAGTATTTGGCAGAAGGGTCCTTTCAGATATTTAGTGATATTGTACCTGACCCACCTATGGAATTAGTGGTAAAAGGGGTAGGGGAAGTCATTGCTTATCAACCTGATGCTATGGTTGCGGTAGGAGGCGGTTCTGCAATAGATTCAGCGAAAGCAATTATGCATTTTTCCAGAGAAATTGGAGAACTTGAGAAAATGCAATTTATTGCGGTTCCAACAACTAGTGGAACCGGATCTGAAGTAACTTCTTTTGCTGTAATTACTGACAAACAAAAAGGTGTCAAGTACCCTCTGGTATCGGATGTTTTAATTCCTGATGTAGCATTACTGGAGCCGGAACTTGTGAAAACGGTTCCCCCTGCTATTGTAGCTGATACCGGGATGGATGTTCTGACCCATGCACTTGAAGCCTATGTTTCTACGAAAGCAACTGATTTTTCAGATGCTTTAGCGGAAAAAGCAGTGGCTCTGGTGTTTCAGTATCTATTACGCTCCTATGAAAGTTCGGAAGATATGGAAGCAAAAGAAAAAATGCATAATGCATCTTGTTTAGCCGGAATCTCCTTTAACCTAGCTTCTCTTGGATTAAATCATGCTATTGCCCATAACATTGGCGGAAAACTTCATGTACCTCATGGAAGAACCAATGCTATTTTACTTCCTCATGTAATTGAATTTAACAGTAATATTACCGGCTTCACCCCAAAAGATTATTCAGAAGCAGCAATTAAATATGCTAAGATAGCAAAACTCATCGGTGTTACTGGCAGTACAGTTCGTTTAAGCGTGAAAAACTTAATCAATGAGATTACAAAATTGATGCAGAGGATGAAAATGCCAACCAAACTAACAGAATGTAAGATAAGCACAGAAGATATTTTAAAAGAAAAGAAATCAATTGCAGAAGGTGCCCTTAAGGATGCCTGTATCTTAACCAATCCTCGTGTGGCTGGTATTTCAGATGTTTCTGAAATCATTCATAAGATTTCTTAATGCAGGAAACGGTGGTGAGGACTTATCATACAAATCGACGAGAAACAAAGAATCGTTCAGGAGTTTGTACCTGGTAAACAAATTACACTTGCTCATATTATTGCAAATCCAACTGATGAAATTTATCAGAAACTAGGACTGGTTACTGATGATATAAATGCTATTGGAATTATGACAATAACTCCTAGTGAAGGTGCGATTATTGCGGCAGATGTGGCCACTAAGGCATCGGATGTAAGACTTGGTTTTATAGACCGTTTCAGCGGAGCACTTGTGATTACCGGAGATGTTAGTTCTGTTGAATCTGCCATTCGAGATGTAGTTTCTGTACTTTCCGGACAACTTTTATTTACACCGGCAGCAATTACAAGGACGTAACAGACATACGTAAGTGGCTAGATTTAAGAAATTTAAGTATGTGTGAAATTGAGGTTACTATGGGTAGTGGAAAAATTATATTTATGGGCAGAACCGGAAGCGGGAAAACAACATTGTGTCAGAAGCTGGATGCACTGGAACTAAAGTATAAAAAAACTCAATCAGTAGAGTTTTACAAAAATGCAATTGATACTCCCGGAGAATATATGGAGAATCGAAACTACTACCATGCCCTTATTATGACGGCGGTGGATGCAAAGCTAATAGCAATTCTTGGTGATCCCACAGTCAGGGATAATTATATACCTCCTGCATTTGCAGGTACCTTTGCAAAAGAAATCATTGGTATTGTAACAAAAATTACTTTAGCTGATTCCCAGGAGGATATAAAAAGAGTGGAAATGGAACTAAGACAAGCCGGTGCACGAAAAATCTTTCTTGTAGATACAGTGGAAGAAATAGGAATTGAGGAATTGTTTCATTATATACATGAACAAATTGATGATTAGATTCTGCCGTTGGACTTTCAGAGGTTTTTTATTATCGAGATAAGTAAAAGAAGATGGAGTAGGTATGAGAGAAGAACTGTTAAGTGTAGGTATTGATATTGGAACCAGTACAACGCAGCTGGTTTTTTCGAAGTTAATGATTGAAAATATTGCCTCAAATTTCTCTGTTCCCAAAGTGGTGATTGTTGACAAAGAAATTATCTATCGAAGTGAGATATATTTTACGCCTCTGCGTTCACCAACCGAAATAGACGGAACAAAGGTCAAGGAAATAATTGAAGGAGAATACAAAAAGGCGGGTATCGAAAAAACCGGGATTAATACAGGAGCGGTGATTATAACTGGTGAGACAGCCAGAAAGGAAAATGCAAAAGAAGTATTAGAAACACTAAGTGGATTTGCAGGTGACTTTGTAGTAGCAACTGCCGGGCCTGATTTGGAGAGTATTATTGCAGGAAAGGGTGCCGGAGCTCATGTGTATTCCAAAGAAGGCCGCACAGGTGTAGTGAATATTGATATTGGCGGAGGAACTAGCAATCTTGCTTTGTTTGATCACGGGGAAGTCAAAGATACCGGATGCCTTGACGTGGGTGGACGGCTAGTTAAAATTGATAAAAACTCGGGAGAAATCACTTATCTGTCAGAGAAGATGAAGGAGTTAATTGAACGAAAGAATTTACCTTTAAGGGTTGGTACCATAGCAACAAAAGAAAATCTACAGCCCATACTGGATGCAATGGTTTATGCTTTAATGCAGAGCGTTGGAATTAGGCCCATGGACGATGAGTTTTCATTATTTATTACCCATAAAGAGGGAGAGGAGGTAACTAAGTTTACCTGTGATGAAACCATTAAAAATAGCTGCCCAATTACAAGTATTACTTTTTCTGGCGGTGTTGCAGATTATATTTATGGTGAAGACAGAGCAGCAGATGAATTTGAATATGGTGATATTGGAATCTTATTAGGACAAGCTATCAAAACATCACCCTTGTGCAAAGAACTTAAGGTGCTTAAAAGCGTTGAAACAATTCGGGCTACCGTAGTTGGAGCGGGAACTCAAACCATGGAGGTAAGTGGTAGTACGATTACCTATACCAAAGATGCGTTTCCCATTAAAAACTTACCAATTCTAAAATTATCCAAAGAAGAGGAAGAGTCGGCTAAGAGCATGGAACAAGCTATTAGTACGAAATTAAATTGGTTTAAGTTAGAGGGCAACCTTCAGAAAGTAGCAATTGCTTTTGAGGGAAGCAAAACTCCTTCCTTTGTGCAAGTTTCTGAATATGCAAAAGGTCTTCTGGCAGGAATGAAGGAATTAATGGAGCAGGAGTTTCCTTTCATTATCTTAGTAGAAAACGATATGGCAAAGGTATTGGGACAAAGCATGTATCGAATGCTTGAATATAAGAAAGACGTTGTGTGCCTGGATAGCATTCATGTTGAGGATGGAGATTATGTGGATATCGGAAAACCCGTAGCAGAAGGTACCGTATTGCCAGTGGTTGTAAAAACTTTGGTATTTAATAAATAAAAAGTTGTATTTTGGATAATCCTAAATGCAAATAAGTTGAAAATATATTTTTCAACTGGAAGTGATTTGCCTATTGTTCCCGGCAATAACTTCAAAATAAAATATGTTGAAAATACGAAATGATACGCGTGTATATGAATTAGTAAGTTCAAAGAATATAAACACGCAGATAGGAGTAGACAATGATTTTAAAAGCACAATTGTTAGGACATACCTATGAGTTTAAATCTCTTATGGAAGTCATGGCAAAGGCAAATGAAGAAAAATCGGGTGATACCCTTGCTGGAATTGCTGCTGAATCTGCCGAGGAGCGTGTAGCAGCAAAGATTGTACTTGCGAACATAACACTAGAACAGCTTCGCAATAATCCGGCGGTACCTTATGAAATTGACGAGGTAACCAGGATCATTCAAGACGATGTAAATGAAAAAATCTATAACGAAATTAAGCACTGGACAGTAGCTGAGTTTCGTGAATGGATTTTGGACGAAAACACAACAGGGGCAGATATTCGAAGAATCAGCCGTGGAATTACTTCTGAGATGGTAGCAGCTGTTGCAAAATTAATGTCAAATATGGATCTAGTGTATGGTGCAAGAAAAATTCGTATTACAGCACATTGTAATACCACTATTGGAGAACCGGGTACACTTAGCTGCCGTTTGCAGCCAAACCATCCCACGGATGACCCTGATGGTATTATGGCTTCCTTACTTGAAGGCTTAACCTATGGTGCGGGAGATGCTGTATTAGGTTTAAATCCGGTTGATGATTCCACAGAAAGTGTAGTTCGAATACTTAAGAGATTTGAAGACATAAAACAAAAGTTCAAGATTCCAACTCAGACATGTGTTCTTGCTCATGTTACTACTCAGATGGATGCAATAAGAAAGGGCGCTCCATCGGATCTAATCTTCCAATCTATTGCAGGATCGGAAAAAGGAAATGAAGCCTTTGGATTTAATGCAGCAACCTTAGAAGAGGCAAGACAACTTGCTTTATCGGAAGGTACTGCAGAAGGCCCCAATGTTATGTATTTTGAAACCGGACAAGGCTCGGAATTATCCTCAGAAGCACACCATGGAGTAGATCAGGTAACCATGGAAGCCCGTTGTTATGGTTTTGCAAAGCATTTTAAACCTTTTATCGTAAATACTGTTGTAGGATTTATCGGGCCAGAATACCTATATGACGGCCGCCAAGTAAACCGTGCCGGTCTTGAGGATCACTTTATGGGCAAGTTAACTGGCATTTCCATGGGATGTGACGCTTGTTATACGAATCATATGAAAGCTGACCAAAACACCATCGAAGACCTTTCCGTACTGTTAACAACAGCAGGTTGTAATTACTTTATGGGTATACCTCATGGTGATGATGTTATGTTAAACTATCAAACCACAGGTTATCATGAAACTGCGGCACTTCGTGAAATGTTTGGTTTAACTGCCATCAAGCCATTCCATGAATGGATGATTCGCATGGGATTTATTGATGAAAAAGGTAAGCTGACAAAATTAGCCGGTGATGCTTCCGTCTTATTCTAGTAGGAAGATTGAAAGAATTTTATTCTTTCAAAGATTTTAAAAGGAGCATAAATATATGGATGAACAAAATATAAGAAAAATGGTAGAGCAGATGGTAGAACAGATGATAAATGGCGGTGGTAATCAGGTAAAAACAATAACCAACCAAACTCCTGCCGGCCAGGCAACGGCGGCAGCAACCCCAGTATCTTCAGAATGTTTACCGGATATAACTAAAATAGATCTAAAATCTTGGTTTTTAGTAGATCACCCAAAAAATAAAGAAGAATATCTTCATATGAAAAGTAAAACTCCGGCCAGACTTGGTGTTGGAAGAGCCGGTGCACGGTATAAGACTATGACTATGCTGCGTGTCAGAGCAGACCATGCAGCAGCCCAAGATGCAGTATTCTCTGATGTCTCTGAAGATTTTATAAAGAAAAATAACTTTGTATTTGTAAAAACACTTTGTAAAGATAAAGATGAGTATTTAACAAGGCCAGACCTTGGGCGCAGATTTGGCAAAGAGGAGCAGGAGATAATCAAAAAGACATGCGGACAAAATCCAAAGGTTCTTATTATCGTCGGTGACGGTCTATCCTCTTCAGCCGTTGAAGCAAATGTGGAGGATATGATCCCTGCAATAAAGCAAGGTCTTAGCATGTACCAGATTAATGTACCCCCTAGTATTTTTATTAAACACGCCAGAGTAGGTGCCATGGATGATATTGGTCAAATTACCGATGCAGATGTAATTTGTATGTTAGTTGGAGAACGCCCCGGATTAGTAACGGCAGAATCCATGTCTGCTTACATTTGCTACAAACCAAAACATGGAATTCCGGAATCAAAAAGAACTGTTATTTCTAACATCCACCGTGGAGGTACCACACCAGTTGAAGCTGGTGCACATGCAGCCGAGTTGATTAAAAGGATGTTAGATAAGAAAGCATCCGGTATCGATTTGAATAAAGTTTAAGATATAAGATTTATTAAATGGTGTGAAAGCACCGGAATCGAGGTTATTATGAAAAATGATAAATTACACCCAAATATATTAGCTGTCCGGATAATCTCTAATGTGAGCCCGGATTTGGCAGAAAAGCTCTCTCTTGGAGAACGTCATAAGAGTCTTGGGATTATTACAGCGGATAGTGACGATGTAACCTACACTGGTTTGGATGAAGCAACAAAAGCAGCAGATGTTGAAGTGGTTTATGCCAGGTCATTTTATGGAGGTGCTGCTAATGCCAATACAAAACTTGCAGGCGAGGTAATAGGTATTCTTGCAGGTCCAAGTCCGGCTGAAGTTCGAAGCGGGTTAAATGCTTGCATTAGCTTTATGGAAAATGATGCTTACTTCATTAGTGCCAATGATGATGATTCCATTGTTTATTATGCTCATACCGTTTCAAGAACCGGATCCTATCTATCAAAGATCGCAGGCATTAAAGAAGGTGAAGCCCTTGCCTACGTGATTGCTCCTCCCCTGGAATCGATCTATGCCCTTGATGCAGCTATGAAAGCAGCAGATGTTCGATTATGCGAGTTTTACGGACCCCCAAGTGAAACAAACTTTGGGGGCGGATTATTAACAGGTTCTCAATCTGCTGTTTATGCAGCCTGTAATGCATTTGCAGAAGCAGTAAGAAGTGTAGCGGATCGACCAAAGGAATATCAGTAAGATGCAAGCATTAGGGATGATTGAAGTAATCGGGTTACCTCCCGCAATTGAAGCAGCAGATTCTGCCCTTAAAGCAGCAAATGTTAACTTATTGGCAATAGAAAAAGCAGGTGCGGGAATCCTGACTGTGGAAATCACCGGAGATGTGGGGGCAATTTCTGCTGCTGTCGATGCAGGCGCAGCAGCAGCTGAGCGGGTTGGCACACTTAGGGCTAAACATGTTATACCTTATGTAGATGAAAGCCTTGAGGGGAAAGTATTAATAAAAGGAATAAAACTTTTTCAGCAAAAGAGAAAACCAATAGTACCTTTAAATCAAAGCCCAGTTTCTGGATTCACAAATTCTCAGGAAGATGGTACTGGTACTGCAGATAAGAATAACTTACCAAGTGATTTTTCAAAGGAATCTACGGCCGTTGTTAAAGATGCTGTCAGCGGAAATAAAGAACCCGGAACAGAGAATGTAATAACTCAAAATAATACTAACGAGAAAGGAACTACGGAAAGTTATAAAGATACCAATAATGGGGAAGTAAATGCCCTGAAAACAGAACCAATAATCACTTATACTACTACTGAATTAAGGAAAAAGAGCAATGATACCCTTCGGGCAATCTTACAAAGTAAAGGTGTGGAATTAACAGAATTTCATAAGAGTGCAAAGAAGGAAGAGTTAATTCAGCTTATAATAGCACAGCAAAATAGCAGATAAGAAGGAGACGGCGGATGGAGTTACTAGAGAAAGATTTAATGTCAATACAAGAAGTCCGTTTGCTTTTAAAAAAAGCAAAGGAAGCCCATAAGATACTGGCAACCTTCAATCAGGAAAAAATTGATCGTATCGTAAAGGCAATTGCAGAAGCATCATTACAGAATGCTGAGCGTCTTGCTAAAATGGCAAATGAAGAAACCGGATTTGGTATCTGGCAGGATAAAGTAGTTAAAAATGTTTTTGGTTCTATGGGGATTTATGAGGCAATTAAGGATCAAAAAACAGTTGGAATTCTTCGGGAGGATAAAGAGAATAAAACAATGGAGATTGGAATACCGGTAGGTATTGTGGCAGGTATTATACCTTCCACCAATCCAACTTCTACAATTATGTATAAGACCCTGATTTCAATTAAAGGGGGTAACTGTATTGTATTTTCACCACATCCCGGAGCAAAGAATTGTATCTTAGAAACAGTTAAGGTTGTCAGTGAAGCAGCAGAAGCAGCGGGATGCCCTAAAGGGGCTATATCCTGTATAACCATTCCAACTCTTCAGGCAACCAATGAATTAATGAAACATCCGGATACAAAACTTATCTTAGCTACCGGGGGCTATGCAATGGTGAAAGCTGCCTATTCCTCAGGAACACCAGCTATTGGAGTGGGTGCAGGTAACGGACCAGCATTTATTGATAAAACAGCAAATGTTAAATTAGCCGTAAAACACATTATGGATTCCAAAACATTTGATAACGGTACAATTTGTGCTTCAGAACAATCTGTAATTGTAGAACGTTGTATGGAGCAAGCCGTAAGGGAAGAATTAATTGCACAGGGCGGTTTCTTCCTGAATGAAGAGGAGTCTAAAAAGCTGGCAGGTTTTATTCTTCGTGCAAATGGAACAATGAATCCACAAATTGTTGGAAAATCTGTAGCCCAAATAAGTAAGCTTGCCGGGTTAACAGGTGTACCGGCTTCTGCAAGAGTATTAATTGCAAAAGAATCCAGAGTGGGAGATGACGCTCCATATTCCAGAGAAAAATTAGCACCGATATTGGCATTCTTTGTTGAAGAAACAATTGAGGATGTAATTGATAAGGTAGTAGAAATACTAAGCTTTGAAGGAATGGGCCATACTTTTTCCATGCACTGTAACAATGATGACTTAATCAAACGATTTGCCTTACGGGCACCAGCTTCCAGAATTTTGGTCAATACAATGGGTTCTCTTGGCGGTATAGGCGGATCTACGAATCTTTTCCCGGCACTGACACTTGGATGTGGTGCTGTTGGAGGAAGTTCTTCTTCCAATAATATTGGTCCAATGGACTTAATTAATATAAAACGGGTAGCATTCGGTATAAAAGAGCTGGAAGATCTAAGAAATAATGCGGCTAATTTACTAGGTGATACCAAATCTTCCAATAATAGCCCATATTGTAATGTTAATACAGAACTGGTAGAGGAAATAGTAAAAAGAATTATGAAGCAGCTAATATAAACAATAAAATGTAGAATAATAGTATATGAGTGGAACTTAGTGTAACTTTTCTATAAATATTAGGAGGAAATGAATATGTCTAATACAAATGCACTTGGTATGATTGAAACGAAAGGTTTAGTTGGTGCAATCGAAGCAGCTGATTCAATGGTAAAAGCAGCTAATGTAGCTTTAATCGGTAAGGAACAGGTAGGTGGAGGTTTGGTTACTGTTATGGTACGAGGCGATGTTGGTGCAGTTAAAGCGGCAACTGATGCAGGTGCAGCAGCAGCAGAACGTGTGGGTGAATTAATATCCGTACATGTAATTCCAAGACCTCATACTGAGGTGGATGGAATTCTTCCCCATACCCATACACAAGCATAACTTAAATAACAGAAGGAATAGAAACTTCTTTCATGATATGCCTTACGAGGCTGTTGCAAAATAAAATATAGATACAGGATATGGAAGATCAGATAATCCATATCTATATAACACTAATTTTACAACAGCCCCAATCTACCAGGCAGATTAGATAATAGTGAGGTTAGGAATGGCATTAATAACAGAACAAGATATTCGAAAGATGATAAGTGATGGTCTTTTAAAGGAAAAGGGAGAATTTCGTATGGAAAAGGATACTATATTAACCCCTTCTGCCAGAGCTTATCTATTAGAGAAGAACATTACACTCACAGGAAGGGATAATCATGGTTCAAATTCCATTAGCCATGGCAGGGTTATGGCAACAGAAGATAAGACAGAGCAGAAGAATAAAAATCATTCATTAGAGGCATCATCCGGATTTGATACAGTATTTGGTGTTCATTTGGAAAATAAACCAGAGCATATGACACATCTTAGGGGAAACTTCTTGGTATTTAAAGATCATAAAAGAATTATTCTTCGTGGAGCAATTGATTATCTGGAATCAGAAATCATAATTGCCCAGACAGTCTCTGAACGTTTACAAATGCCAAAGCTAACCAAAGAGTTAGAAGAAGTGATTCGCTTTATACGCAAACTATTGCAATGTGAGCTAAAGGGAGTAGAAGTGGGTGATTTTACTTTAGGCGGGTTGAATGAAAAAGATTTGCGGGAACAATCCTATCATCCAAGTCAATATTTTGGAATGAGACATTTTCTTCCTACCTATCAACAGGGTGAGATGACTGCCCATTTAAATAAATTAAGGACACTTGCAAGGAAAACAGAAATAGTAGCATTTAAAGCGTTTAAAGAAGACGATGGAACGGTAACCAGAGAGGATATTATAAGAGCTTTCAACCGTTTATCCTCTTTCTTTTGGATTATGATGTTTAAATATCTGACAGGAAAATATAACGAGTCATAGAAAGTAGGAAGTATGTTAGCAGAAACAAACATTAATATAGATGCAATCGTTGATGCAGTGTTGAAGGAAATGAAAGAGCAGTTTATCCTAATGGAAGCATCCGGAAGACATGTTCACTTAAGCAGGGAAGATATCAATACTCTTTTTGGGTATAATTATAAGCTTACTCCTGTTAAAGATTTGTCTCAGCCCGGACAGTTTGCCTGTGAAGAAAGAGTTACCATTAAGGGCCCTAAAAACGCCATTCACAATGTTGTTGTGTTAGGTCCGGAGAGAAGTAAGTCTCAGGTAGAGGTCTCCCTAACAGATGCACTGACACTTGGAATTAAGGTTCCAGTCAGACTAAGTGGTGATATTAAGGAAACACCTGGTATTAAAATAACAAATCCTAATAACGGCGTGACAATAGAGATAAAGGAAGGCCTTATAGTGGCAAAGCGTCATATTCATATTACACCAGAAGATGCAAAACGCTTTTGCGTATCCAATGGTGATTCGGTTAAAGTCAAGGTATTTGGAGAACGTCCGGTAATATTTGAAGACGTAGATATACGAGTTGATAAGAATTTCAGTACTGCCATGCACATTGATTATGATGAGGCGAATGCCTGTGGTCTAAGGAAAGATTCCAAGGGTTTGATTATTGTGGATAAGTAGGATGCTTGTACTGTTCTCCAGGACAGATCACTGTTCTTTACTATAAGAAAAGAGTTGAGTATATGTATGAAGATATTATTGAAGAAGTCATGAAAGAAGTTCTTCACCGTCTGTGGTCGTATGAAAATACTTCTATACAAAAAACGGCATTATTAGTATTATCGGATGGACGGCATCCCCTTTCGGAGGTAATAACAAAAGAATATAATTTGCTGATTCCAGATACGGATGGTTCTAAAAAGACAGAGGACCTTTACTCTATGGTTTCATGTGCAGAAGTAATTTTGGCAACATCTGTTACCGTGAAACAATTAATTAATTTGGCGCTTTTAAGCGGTGAAGGATATTTGGAAGAAGCAATACGATATGCTCTTTTACTTGGAAAAAGAATCTTTGTACTTGAGGAGGGACTAGAATATCGCTCTTATAAGGCAACTGCAAATAAAACATTTTACCGCAGGCTGTTAGAATATGAGGAATGCTTAAGACAATACGGTATTATCTTTACTTCAGAAAGTACATTTCCATTTAGTGAAAAACAAGGAAAACAAACATTACTAAGAAAGCAGCAAGGTGATAGTAAAGGGATTACTTCTTTTACAAAGGCAGCCATTGATGGGATTGAAGAACAAGTAGAGCTTAAGAAAAAACTTATATTAGAAAAAGACCTAATAAATTTAAATATAAAATCACAAGCAGCGATATGCATTGAAAAGGATAGTATTATAACACCCAGTGCTCTCGATTATGCAAGAGCACATCATATGCGATTTATTAAAATGTGATGGAGGCGCAGGCAATTGGAACTTGGCAAGGTAATAGGGAGCGTTTGGGCTACTAAAAAAAATGAAAAATTAAATGGAAATAAACTAATGGTAGTACAACTAATGGATGCTTATAATAAAGCAGGCAGCAGGTTGGTAGTTGCAGCGGATATAGTAGGTGCAGGGACAGGAGATCAAGTACTTATAGTACGGGGAAGTTCAGCAAGGTATGCATTATCAGCTGCCGGTTCCCCAGTGGATGCAGCTATTGTTGGTATTGTAGATTCTGTGGTGGTGGAAGAACATGAATAAAAGCATTGGTGCACTGGAGTTTATCAGTATCAGCCGGGGAATGTATGTAGCAGATGCCATAGTAAAAAAGGCTGAAGTAGAAATTATATATTTTAGAACAATTTGCCCGGGGAAATTTCTTATTATTGTCTCTGGAAATGAAGGAGAAGTAGATACTGCAATTGACTTTGGAGTTAGTATTGGAGGTAAAACCTTATTTGATAATTTCAAAGTTCACGCGGTATCACCATCTATTATTGAAGGAATACGAGGAAGGTATGAACCTGTAGAAAAATTGGACGCAGTGGGTATTGTGGAGACCAGAATGGTTTGTACCGGAATTAAAGCATTAGATACTGTATTAAAATCAGCAGATGTTAAAATACTTCGAATATATCTTGCCTTTTCCATTGGTGGTAAAATGGTATTTGCCGTAACGGGTTCGGTAAGCAGCATTGAACATGGGATATCCGGGTGTAAACAGCTTTTAAGTGAAAGTGAGCGGGAAAATATAGCAATTATACCTTCTCCCAATCGAGATATCCTAGAGAATTTATTAAAGCGATAAGGAGGTGTTTTCATGAGTGTAAATGAAATTATTGTTTATATTATGGTTGTATTTGCAGTACTTGGTGCAATCGACCGAATTATTGGTAATAAATTCGGTCTTGGAGAAAAATTCGAAGAAGGTATTCTTGCTATCGGATCCTTAGCAATCTCAATGGTTGGTATTATCGCTCTTGCGCCTGTATTGGCAAATATTTTGAAGCCGGTTATTGTTCCGGTATTTGGTTTTTTGGGTGCTGACCCGGCTATGTTTGCCGGAACTATTTTAGCATGTGATATGGGTGGTGCACCACTTGCAGAGGCACTTGCACAAACAAAAGAAGCAGGAATGTTTGGAGGTTTAATTGTTGGTTCCATGCTTGGCCCTACAATTGTATTTACCATACCGGTAGGTCTTGGAATTATACGTGATGAAGATAGAAGATATTTAGCAACCGGTGTTTTAGCAGGTGTTATAACAATTCCTATTGGTTCCTTTGTTGGTGGTTTGGTTGCGGGCTTCCCAGTAATGATGGTAATACTTAATTTGATACCTATTATTATAATTGCTATCCTAATTGCCCTGGGTCTATGGAAATTTCAAGATGGTATGATTAAAGGTTTTACGGTTTTCGGAAAGTTTGTAGTTGCAGTTATTACCTTTGGTTTAGCAGTAGGCATCGTAGAACAGCTAACAGGCATTATATTAATAAAAGGTATGGCTCCAATCAGTGAAGGCTTTAAAATTGTAGCTGACATAAGTATCATTCTTGCTGGTGCATTCCCATTAGTATTAGTTATTACAAAAGTATTCCGCAAGCCATTAATGGCACTTGGCAAATTACTTGGAATGAATGATGTTGCGGCAGCAGGTTTAGTAGCTTCCCTGGCAAATAGTATTCCTATGTTTGGTATGATGAAGGATATGGATAACCGTGGTAAAATTCTAAACGTTGCTTTTGCTGTTTCTGCAGCCTTTGTATTCGGTGACCATCTTGGATTTACCGCCGGTTTTAATTCCACAATGATTGTACCGATGATCATCGGTAAGTTAGTTGCTGGTATTACTGCTTTGTTTGTGGCAATCTTCATTGCAAACAAGACATTGAAGAACGAAGATGTTAAATAGAATTGTCAGGTTGGAATAAAATTTATAATCTTTTCAAAAACATTTAATTGATAAGATATAATGAAAGGAATAAACCCATGGAATTAAATCGTGTGGCAATTGAAGCCATGATTCGTGAAATAGTAATGGAAAAACTGGGTAATGGTACAGCAGATTTAACTAGAAACAAGTTGAAAGAAGGTATTATATCTGTTAAGGTTCCAACCATTCAGGTATCTGACCAGGACCTGATGGACACAGGTAAACCAGGGGATATTGTCTATACAAAAGATTTGTTTTCATTAGAAGAGAGTCCAAGGCTTGGCTGTGGTATTATGGAGATGAAGGAAACAACATTTGATTGGACTTTAAATTACGATGAAATCGATTATGTAATTGAAGGAACTTTAAGTATTGTAATCAATGGAAAGTCAGTGACAGCAAATGCCGGTGAGTTAGTATTAATACCAAAGGGTTCCTCCATTAAGTTTTCTGTTCAAGATTATGCCAGATTCATATATGTGACATATCCGGCAGATTGGGCTAGTCAAGGGTAGGAGGTCATAAATGGAAAGTAATTATTCCAATACGGACAAAGATAATGATGCAAATAAGAAAGAACCCAGAACTGAGTTTGTAAGTTTTAATGATAGTAATTACGTTAATATTAATAATGCAAGTAAATTCGGAGTAAAGAATAAACGAAAATATGTAAGTGGTGACATTTCCAGGTCATCAGCAAATCATCGGTTTACTCCACTGGGAGAAGAAGATAAAAATGATAATCCGTAGTACATTGTTACTACGGATTTTTATTAAGATTTTAATAAAAAATATGTTATTTATTATCGAAATGTGTTAAAATGATTCGAAGAGTACCGTGAGAGGAGCTGATGGCTTGGAGCAGGAAAAAACCTCTGCTGATAAAGTATCCTTGGTTTCCAGACATAATCGTGTTAAACGAATAAAAGCTACGATTATTGTATTAATAATAGTCTTTTTACTTCTTCCTACTATTCTATGTATTATAATGTTTTTTAAAATGCGATCACTTCAAAAACAAATTGATGTGTTAATGATAGAACGTTATGGAGTAACCTATCATGAATTATTTGAAAAAAATAATGAAAGTATTGCACATGCAGCAGTTGTGAAATATAATAATTCTATCGGAACAGATAATGCCTTAGATAAAAATGATGAAAGTCAAACAGGTGATAACAATACGGAAGATGAAACTGTAAATACGGAAACAAAGAAGCCGGATATAGAAAATCCTGAAAAAAGGGTTCATAATACCGATTTATCAGAGCCGGAGTCTTTTTCTGGGGAGACGGAGGAAACTTCTGATGAATCCAAGGACATTTCTGATGAATGGAAGGAAAGTTCTGATGGATGGAAGGACATCACTGATGAATCCCAGGAAAGTGAAGAATCATTAGAAAGTGCTCCGGTTACTGAGAAGAAAGCAGAAAAAGAAGATTTAGATTTATCAAAAGAGGGCTATACATTTGAGAGTTCGAAAACAGTTTATTTAACCTTTGACGATGGACCTAGCAAGTATACATCAGATATTTTAGATATGCTAGATACATATAATGTAAAGGCTACTTTTTTTGTCATCGGTAAAACAGACAAGCATTCCAAGGAAATGTATAAAAGAATTATAGATGATGGACATTCTCTAGGAATACATTCTTATTCCCATGTTTATGATAAAGTATATAATTCTTTGGAAGATTTTGAGAAAGACTTTACAAAGCTTAGTGATTTGTTATATGATACTACTGGATACATTCCTTCTTTATACCGGTTTCCGGGGGGAAGCGGGAATTCGGTCAGTAAGGTAGATATTCATGAACTAATTCGGTTTTTAAAGGAAAAGTCGGTTGTTTATTTTGACTGGAATGTGGTTAACGGAGATGCTACGGGAATAGACTATTCTCCGGAAGAACTCTATAGTAATGTAATGGAAGGTATCAAAATACATAATACATCTATTGTTCTGATGCATGATACAGATACGAAAGAGAATACGATAAAATCTTTAGAATCCATTCTTAAGACTTTAACAGAACAAGACGTCAATATCTTACCATTAACAGATGATGTAACTCCAATTAGACAAGTAAAGTAAAATCCATGAAATAAAAAGAATAATAGTAAGGAAAGTTAAAATACGATTAACACAGGAGGAATAAGTATGGGTTTTTTTAAAGATTTTAAGGAGGATTTATCACAGGCTGTAAATGAATTAATGCCGGAAGAGATGTTTGACGACAATCAAGTGGTTAATACTTTAGACGAAGAACCTGAACAAAGTGAGGATACTTTAGAGATGGGAGAGGAAACTACAGCATCTGAGGATTTAGAAAATACTTATGATGATAATGTGGATATGGATATTCTGGATGCTATTCTGACAGCAGATGAAGAAACTGAAGATTTAGAAAGTTTAAAAGACTTGGAAGAAACCCAGGAATCTGATATATTGGAAGTAGAAAATGATATACAATATCAAACAATATCAGAAGAGGAAGTATCCATGGATGAGTTAAATAGAATGGATGATACAGAGAGCACCGATGAAGTAACTGTAATTACAAAAGGTACTATAATTAATGGTAGTATTAATGCAGATGGATCTTTAGATGTTATGGGTACCATAAAAGGTGATGTGGAATGTTTGGGGAAACTTTCTATTTATGGTACAGTAACTGGTAACTGTATGGCTCGTGAAATATTTGTGGGTGCAAAACGATTAGAAGGCAGCATCAGCAGTGAGGGCAGTGTTAAGATTGGACTTGGAACCGTAATTATTGGAGATGTTACGGCTTCTTCCGGTGTTATTGCCGGAGCCATAAAAGGTGAAATTGATATTAACGGACCGGTTATCGTTGATTCTTCGGCTGTTGTAAAGGGCAATATTAAGGCACAATCCATACAAATTAATAATGGAGCCATTATTGAAGGTTTCTGTTCATTGCCTTATGCATCAGTTGACATTGAAAATATATTTGAATAGTTTATAAGAGCAGGTTGAATTTTTTCAATCTGCGAAAGGAGCATATTAATAAAGATGAACAGGTATAAAAGAGTATTACTGAAATTAAGTGGAGAGGCTCTTGCAGGAGACAAGAAAACCGGCTTTGATGAGGCAACTTGTATTAAAGTTGCAGGTCAGGTAAAACAACTGGTAGACAGTGGTTTAGAAGTCGGCATTGTGATTGGTGGAGGAAACTTCTGGAGAGGCCGAACCAGCGAAACCATTGATCGGACAAAAGCAGATCAGATTGGCATGCTGGCAACGGTTATGAACTGTATTTATGTATCCGAAATATTTCGATATGTAGGAATGAATACACAGATTCTCACTCCATTTGAATGTGGAAGTATGACCAAGCTATTTTCTAAAGATAGAGCAAATAAGTATTTTAAGAAAGGGATGGTTGTATTCTTGGCTGGCGGTACCGGTCATCCTTATTTCTCAACTGATACCGGTGTAGTACTTCGGGCAGTTGAATTAGATGCAGATATTATTCTAATGGCAAAGGCAGTAGATGGCGTTTATGACAGTGATCCAAGAAAGAACAAGGATGCTAAAAAGTTTGACGAAATCAGTATGCAGGAAGCATTAGATCGTAAACTGGCAGTAGTGGATTTATCTGCCACTGTTTTATGTTTGGAGAATAAAATGCCGATGTTAGTATTTGCATTAGAAGAAGAAAACAGTATTGTAAATGCTGTAAGTGACAAATTTAATGGAACTAAAGTAATAGTATAATATATAGGAGGCGAATATTATGGATTCAAGAATTGAAATTTACGAAAGTAAAATGAAGAAATCTTTAGACAGCTTAAGAGAGGAGTATTCTACAATTCGGGCAGGAAGGGCAAATCCCCACTTGCTTGATAAATTAAGGGTGGATTACTATGGAACACCATCCCCAATTCAATCCGTCGCTAATATTTCTGTTCCTGAAGCAAGAATTATTCAGATCCAGCCTTGGGAAAGCAAGTTAATCAAAGATATTGAGAAAGTGATTATTGCTTCTGATCTTGGTTTAACACCTAGTAACGACGGTAAAGTAATTCGTTTAGTGTTCCCTGAGCTAACAGAAGAAAGAAGAAAAGAACTGGTTAAGGATATTAAGAAAAAAGCTGAAAATGCAAGAGTAGCTGTTCGTAATATTAGAAGAGATGCTAATGATACCATCAAGAAGCTAAATAAAAACAGTGAAATATCAGAAGATGAAATGAAACAATTAGAAGATCAGGTTCAAAAGTTTACTGATAAGTACATTGCTGATATTGATAAACTAACAGAAGATAAATCAAAAGAAATCCTTACCGTATAAGTATAAAGAAGATTAGGACGTGTTTTGCCTGTGCTGAGAGGCAGCAGCCCCTCAGTTGTGTCAAAATACGTCTTAGTTTAATCTCATCAGGTAAGTCTTCGCTTCTTAAGCAGGGATCAGGCTTGCCTGTTTTAGTAAGAGCCCAGGCTCCCACTGAAATGCTGGGAAGCAGTAATGAAGTTACGAGCAGGCAGCGAAGCGGAGTAAACTTGCCAACGGGCAAGTGGAATATCCGTTTGACTAATTATTTTTGGAGGTCTCCATGGGAGATAATATGAATCTGGACGGTATGAAGATACCGGAGCATGTTGCAATTGTATTGGATGGAAACGGCCGTTGGGCGAAACAAAAAAGAATGCCACGGAATTATGGTCATTCTATAGGTAGTAAAAATGTGGAAAAAATTACGGAAGAAGCATACCGTATTGGAATAAAATATTTAACTGTTTATGCATTTTCTACTGAAAATTGGAACAGACCCCAGGATGAAGTAGATGCATTAATGAAATTATTAGGCAGTTATTTGAAAGACTGTTTAAAAACAAGCAGTAAGAACAATATGAAAGTTCGAATTATTGGTGATATATCAAGATTAGATGAAGAAATGCAAAATAAAATCAGAGAATTAGAAGAAGCATCAGCAGAGAATACAGGCTTAAACTTTCAGGTAGCTTTAAATTATGGCAGTAGAGATGAAATGATCCGGGGAATAAGGAATCTTGCCATGGATGTAAAAACCGGAAAGATTAACTTAGAAGATATAGATGAAGCACTTTTTACAAATTATTTAGATACCAAAGGAATTCCAGATCCGGACTTACTTATTCGTACAAGCGGCGAACAACGCTTGTCCAACTTTCTATTATGGCAATTAGCTTATACAGAATTTTATTTTACAGATGTTTTATGGCCGGACTTTAATAAAAAGGAATTAATGAAAGCTGTGGAATACTATAATAGTAGAGATAGAAGGTTCGGCAGAATCTAATAGGAGGATAAGTAAATGTTTTGGATAAGGTTTCGGAGTTCCATTATTTTAATGATAATTACTATAACTACCATTATGTTGGGAGGAAAGGTTTTGTTTGGAACTGTTTTAGCAATTTCCCTCATTGGCATGATGGAGTTATACCGTACCATTAAAATGAATAAATCCTTATTAGGCATTATAGGCTATCTTGCATGTATAGCTCTGGATTTTTTAATACTATATCAATATGAGCAATATAACATGGGTTTATTTATGGCCTTTTTGCTTATTTTATTATTGATCTATGTATTTACCTTTCCAAAGTATCGTACCGAACAAGTTGCAATTGTTTTTTTAGGTTTATTTTATGTTGGAGTTATGCTGAGTTATCTATATAAGGTAAGAGTTGTAGAAGACGGAGCTTATTTAGTATGGCTGATTTTTATTGGTGCATGGGGATCGGATACTAGTGCATACTGTACCGGCATGTTAATCGGCAAACATAAAATCCTGCCAAAATTAAGTCCCAAAAAATCTTTAGAGGGCTGTATTGGTGGCGTAGTAGGTGCAGCTTTATTGGGACTTTTATATGGAACAATTATTAAAGATCAAATTACAGGTATCGGGAATCCTCAGTTTGCATTTGCGATTATATGCGGAGCTTCCAGCGTAATTTCACAAATAGGAGATTTAGCTGCCTCTGCAATTAAAAGAAATCATGATGTTAAGGACTATGGTAATTTAATCCCTGGTCATGGTGGAATATTAGACCGGTTTGATAGTATAATATTTGTTGCACCTATTGTATATTCTCTTGCAAAAATACTATAAGAAGATTAAAGTTAAATAGGGATTAACCGATTTAAGATTATTATAATCAGTTTGGTTTTTAATATAGGCTAGGCTTTAAATACTCGTATTAGAATTGAGGAATGTTATGAAAAGTATATCCATTCTTGGGTCCACAGGTTCTATTGGAACACAGACGTTGGAAGTAGTCAGAAATAATAAGGATATTAAGGTTACTGCATTATCTGCAGGTCATAATATAGATTTATTAGAAAAACAAATAAGAGAATTTCATCCTGCCATAGTTTGTGTATGGGATGAACAAAAAGGAAAAGATTTGGCATTACGGATAAAGGACTTATCTGTTTCTGTTGTTACCGGTATGGAAGGATTAATTGATTGTGCCACAGAAAAGCAGGCAGATATAGTAGTTACTGCGGTGGTGGGCATGATAGGTATATTGCCTACCATAGAGGCAATTAAAGCAGGTAAAGATATTGCTCTTGCCAACAAAGAAACATTAGTTACAGCAGGGCATATTATTGCCCCTTTGGCGAAAGAATATGGAGTGAGGCTTCTTCCTGTTGACAGCGAACACTCTGCCATCTTTCAGGCACTTCATGGTGAGGGAAAGAATGAAGTCAGCAGGATTATCCTGACTGCCTCCGGCGGACCTTTCCGTGGCAAAAAACGAAAAGAACTGGAACATATTCAGGTAGAAGATGCACTAAAACATCCAAACTGGTCCATGGGACGAAAGATTACCATTGATTCGTCTACACTGGTTAATAAAGGTTTAGAAGTGATGGAAGCAAAATGGTTATTTAATGCTCCTTTGGATAAAATACAGGTAGTAATACAACCTCAAAGTGTTATACATTCAGCAGTGGAATTCATTGATGGAGGCATTATAGCACAGCTTGGAACCCCGGATATGAAACTTCCCATTCAGTATGCTTTATTCTATCCGGATAGAAGAGGGTTAAAAGGGGAAAGAATTGATTTCTTTAAATTAGGTCAGTTAACTTTTGAAGAGCCTGATTTTGAGACCTTTACAGGACTTAAATTGGCATATGAAGCGGCGAGAGAAGGTGGAAGCATACCAACGGTTTATAATGCAGCCAATGAATTAGCAGTAGCTAAGTTCTTAAATAGAGAGATTAAATATCTTGATATTGCAGATATAATCGGGGCTGCTATGAAAAAACATAAAAAAGTAGAGAATCCCTCCGTTGGTCAAATTCTGAATATTGAAAATGAAACATATGATTTTATAAATGAATTGACAAAAGAATAGTAGAAAGTTATTGAAAAAGTCAAAGTCTGTTTTAAACCTTTAAGGAGGTCAGAATGAATATAATTTTAGCAATATTAATATTTAGCGTCATTGTTATTATACATGAACTAGGGCACTTTTCCCTGGCAAAAGCCAATGGGATATTTGTAAAAGAATTCTCGTTAGGGATGGGGCCAAGAATTATAAGTTTTGTTCGAAAATCAGCCGGTTACCGATCAAAATTATTTTTATCACAACATGATTATGAAACTATGGAAGAATGTAAGAGCAATACGGTATATTCCATCAAATTACTGCCTATTGGCGGTTCTTGTATTATGTTAGGTGAAGATGAAATCGCAGAGGGTAATAAAGCTTTTAATAATAAGCCTGTTTGGGCAAGAATCTCTGTTATATTTGCTGGCCCTTTATTTAATTTTATCTTAGCATTTATTCTATCTATGGTTATTGTTAGTATTATCGGTTATGATCCTGCTAAGATTCAGTATATTACAAAAGATTCTCCGGCAGAACAGGCAGGACTTATGGTTGGGGATGTAATAACAGAATTTGGCGGTAAACATATTAACTTAGCAAGAGAAGTAGACACATATTTAGAATTTCACCCTCTAACCGGAAAAGATATTACTGTAAAATATAAACGTGATGGGAAAAAAGGGGAAGCGGTTATAACTCCTAGAAATAATTATATGCTTGGATTCGGATACACACCAGGTAAGGCTGCAGCAGAGATTTCAGATGTATATGATAATATGCCTTTAGCAAAGGCAGGTATAAAATCTGGTGATATAATTACCGCTATTAATGGAGTGAAAATTGCAACAGGAGTTAAATTATCCCAATATTTCTTTGAAAACCCTTTGACTTCTGAAGAAGTTGCCATAACTTATGAAAGAAATGGGAAGTCCTATACTGCCACTGCCATTCCGGAATTAGTTGCTAATAGTTTTAACATAGGTATATCTGTTAACAGTTACAGGGAAAAAACAGGAGTGCTGGGTGTTCTTCGATACGGTGCTGCGGAAGTGAAATTCTGGATTACTTCCACAATTGAAGGATTGGGACAGTTAATACGTGGTAAAGTAGGTGCAGAAGATTTAGCCGGTCCGGTTGGTATAGTTGACTTTATTGGAGACACTTATAAAGCGACTAAAAGTGAAGGTGCTCTTACTGTATTTTTAAGTATGGCCAATATTGGCATACTCTTAAGTGCCAATTTAGGTGTTATGAACTTATTGCCGATTCCAGCCTTAGACGGAGGAAGATTGGTATTTCTGCTTTTGGAAGTATTACGGGGAAAACCGATTAATCAGGAAAAAGAAGGTTTTGTCCATATGATTGGACTGGTTGCCTTATTAATTTTAATGGTGTTTGTACTGTTTAATGATTTAGGAAGAATATTTTAATATAGAAGGAAAACTATGAGAGAAGAAACAAAAGTTGTTACTATTGGTAACAAAGCAATAGGTGGGAAAAATCCTATTTTGATTCAATCCATGACAAATACAAAGACGGAAGATGTAAAAGCTACCGTAGCTCAGATTCTTGAATTGGAGGCTGCAGGATGTGATATTATTCGCTGTGCTGTTCCAACAAAAGAAGCAGCGGAGGCTTTTACAGAGATAAAGCGGCAGATTCATATTCCATTAGTTGCGGATATTCATTTTGATTACCGCCTGGCTATTGCTGCAATTGAGCATGGTGCAGATAAGATTCGAATCAATCCCGGTAATATCGGCTCTGTTGACAGAGTAAAAGCAGTAGTGGATGCGGCTAAGGAAAGAAACATTCCCATACGTGTGGGGGTAAACAGCGGATCTTTAGAAAATCAATTCCTGGAAAAATACCATGGAGTTACAGCGGAGGGAATTGTGGAAAGTGCGCTGGATAAGGTTAAAATCATTGAAGACTTAGGCTATGATAATCTGGTTATCAGTATTAAATCTTCTGATGTAACCATGTGTGTGAAAGCTCATGAGCTGATTGCAAAACAAAGCAGTTACCCATTACATGTGGGTATAACAGAATCAGGAACTGTTTTATCCGGTAATATTAAGTCGGCTGTAGGTCTGGGGATAATCCTATATCAAGGAATCGGCAATACGATACGTGTATCCTTAACGGGTAATCCGGTAGAGGAAGTAAAATCTGCTAAGTTAATTTTAAAAACATTGGGTCTACGTAAAGGCGGAGTGGAATTGGTTTCTTGTCCTACTTGCGGAAGGACCCAGATAGACCTTATCGGTTTAGCCGGGCAAGTAGAGAATATGATTCAGGATATTGATCTGGATGTTAAAGTCGCGGTTATGGGATGTGCTGTAAATGGCCCCGGTGAAGCAAAAGAAGCGGATATAGGTATTGCTGGAGGAAGAGGAGAAGGTCTTTTGATTAAAAAAGGCCAAATTATTCGAAAGGTTCCTGAAAATCAGTTATTATCCGCACTTCGAGAAGAGTTATTAAATATGCAGGCAGAAAAAACACATAAATAGTAAAGTAACAGTGTTATCAATATTGTTCCTTAAAAAACATATTATTCTTTGCGCGAATTTGGCTTTTCTGAATTTGTGCAAAGAATCTCTTTTAGATGAACAAAATCATTACAAGAACAGATAGATTTAAGTTTTAGAAATGGGGCGGAGACATGAGTATGCTTTTTTTTGAAGTTTTTGATCAATTATCTAATTTACCAAAACATTTAGAGGATGTATTTAAAGAGGTTAAAGTAGAGAGGGTAGCGGTATCAAAATCCAAATCAGAAATAAGAATATACATGGAAAGTAATCGGATCATTAAAAGGAATATTATAAAGAAAATGGAATATCAGCTGCAAAAGCAGCTGTTTTCTTCTACCTCCAATATGGTAATTTTACAGGAAAGTTATATACTATCCGCACAATACACACCGGAGAATTTATTTAACGTGTATAAGGATAGTATTTTGGAGGAAGTACGTGAAAGAAGCATAATAGAATATAATATTTTTGAATTATCAGAAATAAGGTTTGAAGATAACAATCTGATTTTTTGCTGTGAAGACAATTTTCTTGTAAGAAAAGTGTCTGGAGAAATTACATCCTACTTGACAATGCTGTATCGGGAACGTTTTCATATTGATATACGTGTATGTTTTGAATATTACGAACCTGTAAAGGAAGAAGAAACAGAAGAATACCAGTATGAATATGTACAAATACTTAATGAAAATAAAAAATCCGGAAGAAAAGAAGATTCTAAAGAAGAGCAGGCAAAGGCAGATGATGCAGCAGCAGATGCCTATGCAAAAGAATTGATGGAAAAAGAAATCGGATATACTGCTGAATTTGCTGCGTCTAAAGAAAATACCCATCAAATGAAACCTAATGAATCTAAAAGGAATGAGGAAAATGGGAAAGGAGCAAATAAGAATTTCAATAAATCAGATTTTCAAAATAAGAACACTTATGATAAGAGTAAATCCAGTTACAAAAAATCAGTAAATGATCCTGATATTATATATGGTAAAAGTTTTGAAGGTGATTCCATTCCTATTTCCGATATACAGGATGAAATTGGAGAAGTGGTGATTCGTGGTAAGATCATCAATGTTGAGTCTAGGGAATTAAGAAATGAAAAGACAATTATCATATTCTCCATAACGGATTTTACCGATTCCATACAAGGAAAAATATTTGTGAAAACTGAAGAAGCACCGGAATTGTTAAGTGCTGTTAAGCGGGGAAAATTTATTAAGTTAAAAGGAATGGCCCTGCTGGATAAATATGACCGTGAGATTGCCATTGGCTCTATTGTTGGAATTAAAACTATTTCAGATTTTACCTCTGCGAGACAGGATACCAGTGGGGAAAAACGTGTGGAACTCCATGCTCATACTATGATGAGTGACATGGATGCCGTAGTGGATGTTAAAGATTTGGTTAAAAGGGCATTTGCCTGGGGTCATAAAGCAGTTGCAATTACAGATCACGGTGTAGTGCAATCTTTTCCGGAAGCCAATCATGCACTAAATAAAAAGGATTATCCGGAATCCGAATGGGACAGGCTTAAAGAATTTAAGGTTATTTATGGTGTGGAAGCTTATTTGGTGGATGACTTAAAAGAAGTGGTAGTCAATGAAAAAGGCCAGGATCTAGATGATTCCTATGTTGTATTTGATATTGAAACAACAGGCTTTGGGCCGGTGAAGGATAAAATCATAGAAATTGGTGCGGTAAAAGTGGTAGAAGGAAAAATTGTAGACCAGTTCAGTACTTTTATCAACCCGGAGGTTCCAATTCCTTATGAGATAATAGATTTAACAGGTATTAATGATGAGATGGTTATGGATTACCCTACCATAGATATAATCCTTCCACAGTTTCTTGAATTTTGTAAGGGATGTGCACTGGTTGCTCATAATGCTTCCTTTGATGTAAGTTTCATCGCCAAGAAATCCGAAGAACTGGGAATCAAAACCGATTTTACAGTAATTGATACTGTTGGACTTGCAAGAATCTTATTACCGGAATTGAATAGATATAAATTAAATATAGTTGCAAAGGCTTTGGATATTTCTTTGGAAAACCATCACCGTGCAGTAGATGATGCGGGAGCAACAGCAGAAATATTTGTTAAGTTTGTTGCTATGCTAAGAGAGCAAGGTGTTCAGTTCATCAATGAAATTAATAAACTTGGAAAACTGTCTGCTGACGCCATTAAAAAAATGCCTACATACCACGCAATTATCTTAGTGCAAAATGATATAGGAAGAGTTAACTTGTATAAGTTAATTTCACAGTCACATATTGAATATTATAGTAAAAGGCCCCGTATTCCAAAAAGTTTGTTTTTAGAGAACAGAGAGGGTCTGTTAATTGGTTCTGCCTGTGAGGCTGGTGAATTGTATCAGGCATTACTTAGAGAACAGCCGCCTGAAGAAATTACACGGCTGGTAAATTTCTATGATTATTTGGAGATTCAGCCACTTGGCAATAATGAATTTATGCTTCATAGTGATAAAATCAATATTAATTCCAGAGAGGAATTAATGGAAATGAACCGTAAAATTGTAAGTTTAGGTGAAGAATTCAATAAACCTGTAGTTGCAACTTGTGACGTTCATTTCATGGATCCGGAAGATGAAGTATACCGCCGTATTATATTAGCCGGTAAGGGTTTTAAGGATGCGGATAATCAAGCTCCTTTATATTTTAGAACAACTGAGGAGATGTTGGAGGAATTTACTTATTTAGGCAAGGAAAAGGCAATGGAAGTAGTAATCACAAATACCAATAAAATTGCCGACATGATTGAGAAGATTTCTCCGGTGCGCCCTGACAAATGTCCCCCGGTAATTGAGGATTCAGATAAAACATTACGTGAAATCTGTTATAACAAAGCACATTCCATGTATGGACCTAATCTGCCCAAACAGGTAGAACAGCGGCTGGAGCATGAATTGCACTCCATTATAACCAATGGATTTGCCGTAATGTATATAATTGCACAGAAACTGGTATGGAAGTCCAATGAAGACGGATATTTGGTAGGTTCCAGAGGTTCCGTAGGTTCCTCCTTTGTTGCAACAATGGCCGGCATTACAGAGGTAAATCCTCTGGCTGCTCACTATTATTGTACGAATTGCTTTTATTCTGATTTTGAATCAGAGGAAGTAAGAAAATATGCAGGAAGTTCCGGATGTGATATGCCGGATAAAAACTGTCCGGTATGCGGACAACCTTTGAGTAAGGACGGACATGATATACCCTTTGAAACTTTCCTTGGATTTAACGGAGATAAAGAGCCGGATATTGACCTTAATTTCTCAGGTGAATATCAGAGTAAGGCTCATGATTATACAGAAGTTATTTTTGGGGAAGGACATACTTTCAGAGCCGGAACCATTGGTACTCTGGCAGATAAAACGGCCTATGGATATGTACTTAAGTATAATGAAGAGCGTGGAACCCATAAAAGAAGAGCTGAAATAGATAGAATTGCATCCGGCTGTGTTGGTGTTCGAAGAACCACAGGACAGCATCCCGGCGGTATTATTGTATTACCTCATGGTGAAAAAATATACTCTTTTACACCGGTTCAAAGGCCTGCTAATGATATGAACACCAAAACCATAACCACTCATTTTGATTATCACTCTATTGATCATAACTTATTAAAGCTTGATATTCTTGGTCATGATGATCCGACTATGATTCGTATGTTAGAGGACCTAACAGGAGTGGATGCTAAAACAATCAGACTGGATGAGCAAAAGGTATTATCCTTATTTGATAACCTAAGTGCTTTGGGAATCAGGCCGGAAGATATTGGTGGATGTGACTTGGGATGTCTTGGTATACCGGAGTTTGGTACCGATTTCGTTATGCAGATGCTTCGGGATACCAAACCTAAGACTTTCTCAGATTTGGTTAGAATATCTGGTTTGTCCCATGGTACCGACGTGTGGTTAAACAACGCTCAAACCTTAATAGCAGAAGGAAAATGTACTCTTTCAACAGCTATCTGTACCCGTGATGATATCATGACCTATCTGATCAATGAAGGTGTAGACAGCGGGCATTCCTTTAAAATCATGGAAAGTGTACGTAAAGGTAAAGGTCTTACCCAGGAGATGGAAGAGGAGATGCTGGCTAATAATATACCGGAATGGTACATCTGGTCTTGTAAACGTATTAAATATATGTTCCCGAAGGCCCATGCGGCTGCTTATGTTATGATGGCCTTTCGTATCGCCTATTTTAAGGTATATTATCCTTTGGCATATTATGCAGCATATTTTAGTATCCGTGCTTCTGCTTTTAACTATGAACTAATGTGTTTGGGAAGAGAACGGTTAGAGTACTATATGGCAGATTATAAGAGGCGAAGCAATGAGCTGACTAAGAAAGAACAAGATGTATTGAAGGATATGAGAATTGTTCAGGAAATGTATGCGAGAGGTTTTGACTTTATGCCAATTGACATATACAAAGCGAAAGCCCATCATTTTCAAATTGTGGGCGATAATAAATTAATGCCCTCATTAAGTACAATTGACGGATTAGGGGATAAGGCAGCAGACGCAGTAGTTGAGGCTGTGGCGGAGGGACCTTTTCTTTCCAGAGATGACTTTAGGAGCAGATGTAAAGTCAGTTCTACCGTTGTAGATTTAATGGCAGATTTAGGATTGCTAGGTGATTTGCCAATATCCAATCAGATTTCTTTGATGGACTTTTTGAAATAATTAAAACAATAAAGGTATGGATTGCAGGTAATAGGGAGCCTGAAAGGTATATTGCATATATTTGATGAATTTTTTAAAAAATTCAGGTAAGTTGTAAGATTAAGTGACGGATAATTAAATATAAAAAGAAACATGGTAGTTCTTTATTGTATAATGTAATCACCACAAAAACATTTACAAAGGAAAAAGTAACTACCATGAGTCTAATTCATATTACCACAAACAGCACAAAAAATAAACATTTAACAGAAATCGAAAGATATAAAATTGAAGCTTACCTCAAGGATAATAAGAAAGCCTGGCAAATAGCCCAGCTGCTTGGAAAGAGTGAACGCACCATCCAGCGTGAGATTAAAAGAGGTACTGTAATACTACTTGATACGGAGTTAAGGGAGTACAAGACCTACTGCGCAGATACTGCACAGCGTAAATACGACGAGAACGCAGCAAATAAGGGAAGGAATTATAAGATTGGAAATGATCATGAGCTGGCAGGATATATTGAGCGAATGATCGTGGAGGAGAAATATTCACCTGATGCAGTCATAGGCAGAATAAGACTGGAAGGAAAGTTTCAGACATCTATCTGCACAAAAACACTATATAACTACATTGACTCTGGATTATTTCTTCATTTGACTAATAAAGATCTTCCGTTAAAGAAAGAAGGAAAGAGGCGAATCTACCGGAAGGCGAAAGTGGCATTAAAGAATCTGAAAGGCACCAGCATAGAAGAGCGCCCTGATGAGATCGAGAATAGGGATGAATACGGGCACTGGGAAATGGATTGTGTAATTGGGGGACAGAACAAAGGTAAGGCTGTATTGCTTGTATTGAGCGAGAGAAAGAGCCGTGAGGAAATCATTTTCAAGATGACAGGGAAAACCCAGGAATGTGTTAAAAAGGCTCTGGACAGCCTGGAGAAGAAACATGGGTATGAGCGATTTGTGGAAATGTTTAAAACAATAACAGTGGATAATGGAAGCGAGTTCCTTGATTTTGGAGGCATAGAAAAATCAGTTAAAAGGAAGAAAAAGACCCGGACCAAGGTATATTATGCCCACCCATTCAGTTCATGGGAACGGGGTACAAATGAGAATACAAACAAACTGATCAGACGGTTTATACCGAAGGGGGGCAGCATAGATGATGTGACTCCATCTATGATAAAATATATAGAGAATTGGCTTAATAATTATCCGAGACGGATACTGGGATATAGAACTCCAAATGAAGTAAAGATAGCATAACATTGTGTATGATAACAATAATGAATACCAAATATTTACACGACATTTAAACTTGCAATTTTCA
>NZ_FOWD01000014.1 GCF_900115365.1 Anaerocolumna aminovalerica | reverse complement strand
GTTGCCACAGGTAGGGCAAAACTTGGAGTGACAGCGAAACGGAACGAATTTAAGTTCACCACAATGGGAACAGCCGTACATGGCACCGCCAAAGGAAGGATCGCCGCAGTTAATCATCTTTTCAATGTTTTCCATAACAACATGGCGAGGATGAAGAGAATATTTAATTATTTCATAATTGTCATTGAAAATCTTCTGTAATATATTCATATGACTATTATGAAACAGAATGACAAAAAAAGAAACCCCCAGATTCCCCTCATGAATGAGGGGCTAGGGGAGCTGATGTGCCGAAGACACTTTTTTACCTAAAGGAGATGTGACGGGTGCAGTAGGATAAAAATCTCAGGTTTGAGGATTGTTCTTAGGTGTTGGTTATGACAAGGCAAGACCGTACAATAAATACCAAGTTATTACAACATTTTTTAGGAAGCTGTACAATAAAATTATAGTGAAATTCTTCCGGGAACCTACTCTTTTACCTTGGAGTAATTCTAAAGGGGGGAAGGCTATAAGTGATTGTGTGGGAAAATTTTAACTTCTATGCTGCAAGGGAAATTCTATTTCTTACATCCTATTTTTAATCTGCTGGTTTACAATTAAAATTTTAACTTACATTAATTAAGAATCCTAAGTTTCTATAAAATTTAAGAACAGGAGGTGAACCTAGTAAGGGCTAACACATATGCAGGACAGATTGTCTGTATTTAAACAGAAATACCGCATATAAGGCGGGAGATATGGTTTCTTACAGCGATAAAAATTATAATTTTTCAACCCCATACTTCACTAGCAGGCTGGGAGCCTTCAAATGTTCCTGCTCTTTGGCAGGTTCAGTAAATTCATATCTAAAACTATCTAAAATATGGAGGTATTCATTGTGAAAGGTAAAAAAATATGGTCTTTCCTTTTAATGTGTCTGATGATAGCAGTAACTATTGGAAAAAATCCAATTACTTCATATGCCCAGAGTGGACTGCCAACCCATCTTCTGACCGGTTATTGGCAAAACTTTAATAATGGTGCAAAATGTCTGCGTATTAGTGATGTTCCAGTTTCCTATGACATCATTGCGGTTGCATTTGCTGATGCTACAAGTACTCCAGGTGCTGTCAGCTTTACCTTGGATTCAGGGTTGTCATCGGCACTAGGTGGCTATACGGAATCTCAGTTCATATCCGATATAGCTACAGTGAAAGGGCGAGGACAGAAGGTTATTATTTCTGTTGGTGGCCAAAACGGCACTATCAGGGTTGAGGATTCAAATGCTGCTACCAACTTTGCCAACAGCGTCTATTCTCTGATGACAAAGTATGGGTTTGATGGTGTTGATATCGACTTGGAGAATGGAGTAAATCCAACCTACATGGCATCTGCTTTACGCTCGCTTTCATCAAAAGCGGGGCCTGGTCTGATTATTACTATGGCTCCGGAAACAATTTACATGCAGTCACCTAGCAGTTCCTATTTCCAATTGGCTTTGAATATTAAGGATATACTTACTATTGTCAATACTCAGTACTATAATTCAGGTGCAATGCTTGGATATGATGGAAAGGTATACTCACAGGGAACAGTAGACTTCCTTACTGCACTGGCAACTATCCAGCTTGAAAATGGATTGCGTCCGGATCAGGTAGGTCTTGGTCTGCCTGCTTCACCATCTGGAGCTGGTGGCGGATATGTATCCCCAACAGTTGTGAATGCAGCTCTAGATTGCCTGTATAATGGTTCCAATGGGGGAACATTTAAGCCGCCTCATACGTATCCCACAATTCGGGGTGCTATGACATGGTCAATTAACTGGGATGCTTCTAATGGCTATAACTTTGCAAATACTGTAAAACCACATCTTAACTCGTTAGGTGGAGGTGGCCAGCAGCAGACAGTGGTAACGCCAGCCTTCAGTCCGGCAGGAGGAAAATATAATTCGGCACAGAGTGTAACTATTACCTGTGCAACAAGTGGTGCAACTATCAGGTATACAACGGACGGAAGCACACCAAATTCCGGTTCACCTGTTTATTCAGGCGCAATCAATGTATCTTCAACTACTACCATTAAAGCATATGCTACAGCACCCGGAATGAATGATTCTGCTGTTAACAGCGTTACTTACACAATTGATAACGGAGGTAATTACCAGACATGGGCACCAAATACCGCGTATAAGGTAGGAGATATTGTTTACTACAGTGGTAAAAATTATAAATGCATTCAGCCCCATACATCACTGGTAGGCTGGGAACCTTCCAATGTTCCTGCCCTTTGGCAAGTACAATGATGTACATTCACAGTTGGGCTGATAGTAAATAGTTTATGAATAGCCCCTTGTTTTCTAATATTATTGAAAACAAGGGGCTATTTTTGTATCAACATAAAACAAACCTCCTGCTGGTGCTGCTATTACCGTCTATATTCTGTTGGGAAGTAATTGTTCAGAATATCATGTGGTGGAAATGTGTGGGGAATTCTATGCTAGAATTAATGGATATACTGTTCTCCTTGTGATAAAATATAAACATCTAAAGTTCAAAGTGGCAAAGTTTAATTATACAAGAACCCTTACAAGGTTTAATTGGTGTAAAATGAGGTGCCCTATGTTTAGGAGGCGATAAAATGATAGATAAGAAGAAAAATCAAAACAAAAATGAACTTGTTTATTTACAAAATCAGATATTACAGTGTCGATTATGTCAAGATACATTCGGATTTGAACCCCGTCCAATTATATTGGGCAATCATAATGCCAAAATACTGCAGATTAGCCAGGCACCGTCTAAAAGTGTACATGAAACAGGGAAGCCTTTTAATGATGCCAGTGGCAGAAAACTACGTGGTGAATGGTATCAAATATCCGATGAGGATTTTTATGATCCGGATAATTTTTATATTGTTTCAATGGCACATTGTTATCCCGGGAAAGCACCCGGTGGCGGAGACCGCCGTCCGCCTAAGATTTGTTCGAAACACTGGCTTCTTAAGGAAATAGAACTTGTGGATAATGAAATATACATCATAATTGGTGGATTTGCAGCAGAATTTTTCTTCCCGGGAGAAAAAATTACCACCTTAGCTTTTGAAGATAAACAAATTAATGGAAAACCTGCTTATATTTTACCTCATCCATCGCCATTAAATATGAAATGGTTTAAAGATTACCCACAGTTTATGGAAGAAAGGATATTTAAGATACAGAAGGAAGTCCATAAAGTATTAGGCCTTTAATTCATTGACTGATCGGCCAACACTATTCCAAAGTAAGGGTGAGCTATCCAACAACTAATAGGAATATCATAACGCCTTTCCAATAAATCATTGAAAAGGCGTTAACTAAGGTAGACCTATTTCATATTAGTTGAAAAGCCTGTTAACTTCTGCTTCCGTCATTTCTGCCAGTTGTTCAATACCTGCATTAGAATTTCTAATCACTTTCAAAGACAGGCCGTCTTTAAGTGCAACCTTGCTATTATCTATAAATGTGGTATATCCATTATCATAAAGGCAATGAATGGGCTTATCCTGATACATCCAAACTTCTGCGTCCCTATCATAAGAAATCCCATACTTTGTATAAGCATTAAGAGAATGATCCACGTAGTTCGGGTCACCGGCCTCTACTGCATCAGAACCGTTACCGGTTAGACCATTACTATCTGCCTTTTCTTGAATTACACCATTTATATTTTTATTTGAATCCCCTGTCTCAATAGCAGTGGAATTAGTATTAATGGATTCGTTACCTACATTTTCTTGCATTTCTGATTCTTGAATTGCTGATTCTTGTATTTCTGACAAGCTTTCAGAGAAAGCCTGAATTTTAGCTGTACGCTGATCATATTCTTTCTGGCTCACAGGCTCTAAGGCTATCAGTTCATACTTTTCATTACGAACCCCCCGCAAATCAACATCGCCTTCGGTATAACTAAATGAGTTGTAGGAATCCTTATCATCTAACTTATCAGCGAAAAATCTTACCAACTGATCGTTATAATAAAAACGGTCATTTTCCTGGTTATAATTCAATCCAAATTTTGTGTAGATAGAATACTGTTTTGCTTTTTCCTCTTTACGTTCCTGTTCCTGCTTTGCCTTCTCTCTATCAGAAAGTGGGATGTTACCTTCAAAAGCATATGCAGGTTCTTTATCAGCGGCTGCTGTAAGGGTAGCCCCTGTAATTATAATTCCCGCCAGTGCCATACAAAGAATCACAACGCCGGCTTTCTTTTGCTTTGTATCCATAATTGAAAAAATACGATTCTTCATGCCTTTTTTTCCTCCATAAAAATTGGTTGATAATGTTGTTTGAATTTTTCCTCCGTTTCTGACAATACCAAGGATGGTTTCCCCATATTGCTTACGCTGTTGGAAATCCGTACCTTGCAAAACCAGTTCATCACAGGAGATTTCACATTGTATTGCAGCCGCTTTTGACATAAGGTAGACCACCGGATTAAACCAATGGAGGGTGGTTGCTGTCAGAATTAGGGCTTTACACCAAAGGTCCCGCCGTTGAAAATGAATTAACTCATGTTTTAGAATCAGGTATAAATCGTTATCTGTGGTTTTAATAGCAGGCAGTAAAATTGCAGGATGAAAAAAACCAACCAGCATGGGACTTGTGATGCTTTGGCATAAGCTTAACTCTACCTGTGCCTTAATATCCAGTTCTGCCTTCAAGTCCTCCAAAATCTTCAAACTTCCTGAATCAGTTATAGGTTCACTCCATCTGCGTACCATCTTCATAAAACGGCTGTGACGTAAGGTATGATAAGCTACGGCACTTATAATACCTATAATCCAAATGGCTGGAAGCACCCGCCATAAAGGAATTGTTGAAGGTGTGGTTACAATAGCCCCTGGGTTTACCATAGACGGTACAATATTTACAATTGGCTGCATGGGTTCTACAGGTATCTTCTGAATCTGCATAGGAAGAAATGGTAGTTTAATATGGGGACGGAAAGGAAATATCCATCCTGCCGCGATTGCCAGCCAAACCATATACCGCCATTTAGCGGCATAACGTTTTGACAAAAGGGGTAATATAGCCACATACACAAGGGTTACCAGAGACATAGAAAGGGAACATTGAAGCAGGGTTGTAAGAAAATTCCGCATATTAATCCCTCTTTTCTCTCAGCCATTTTGCCAGTTGGTCAAGGTCACTGTCCTTTAACTTGTTTCCGTCATACAGCGTTGCAACCAAGCTGGTAAAAGAATTCCCATGATAACGTTCTATAAAGTCACCTGTTTCAAATTTCAGGTAATCCTCCTTGCTGATAAGGGGAAAATAGGTACGCTCTTTTCCGTTTTTTTCAGTTCGGAGGAAACCACGCTCCACCAGCCGTAACATAAGGGAAATGACCGTTTGTGCTCTCCATTCCCTTTCATTTCCAAGCTCCTGCATAATGATATTAGTTGTTATAGGCGGATTATTTGCCCACACCACTTTCATGATGTCAAACTCCGCATCCGGCAGTTTTTTCATTGTTTTCATCATATTCACTCCTTTAAGACAATTGTCTATAATGATATTCTACATCTGCCTTAAATGAATGTCAACACTTTTTATCAATAATGATAATTAATTCACAAATTAAGTATAAGTTGTGCTTACTGTGGCTTTAATTTATATTTCTTTTTATTTAATGTCAGATATGGTAAAATGAATTATAATAATCTGGAGGTATTATATGTATAAATATTATTATTTATTTGATATAGTCTGTTTAATATTAATATATTTCACTTGCTTTTTACCAAGATGGAAAAAGGATAAAAAAAGTTTGTTCTTAAAATCCATCTTATATATTTATATTAGTTTTGTTCTTTATTTTACTTTAATCCCATTTATTATACCAATTCCCTATATTAATTTTAATATATCATCAGTAAATCTAAATTTAGTTCCTTTCAATGATATTCTACATGGATATGGCGGGTCTATAAGAGAACTTGTTTTAAATATTGTTATGATGCTCCCATTCGGTATAATGATTCCATTTATATACAAGAAGAATTTTTTTCAACTGTCAAATACACTTTGGGCTTTAGTCTGATAATTGAATTTTTACAGATATTTTCATATGGCGGATTAAGAAGTTTTGATACTACAGACTTGATTTCCAATACCATTGGAGGCATTGTTGGCTATTGGTTATATCTGTTATTCTATCCATTAGCCACTTTCGTAATTAATAAAATTTTTAAAGGCTACGAAAAGAAGGATGATAGGCCCCCAAGGTTAACAAAACGAGAGAAAATTTTAATTGGTATTATAATAACGCAATTACTTGTACGATCTGTGTTGGTAACATATATATAACCTTTAAGAAGCATGCCATATTCTTTATGGTATTGAGCACACCCATAGAAGAAATATTTATGGTGATATAAAAATTTGTCCCAGTAGGACGCTTTGCTCTGTAGTTTGTTGAGAACTCAGTAAGTGCTTAATAAGCTTTATAATGACTCAATTTATATTGTTCGGGATAACAGGTTGTATATGATTAATTTTGCTACCTTACCCTGTCGGCCGGATTACGCAAAATTAATCATATAAACCTGTTATCCTAATTTAAAGTTTATGAGAGTCATTACGAAAGCTAATTAAGCACTTACTGAGTTCAATTTTTGTTGTGCAGCAAAGCTGTTATTACCGATTATTTTACAAACTATATATCTTAGGATAAATAAAATGTACATACTAATTTATGATATTAATTTTATATTGTTGTAGCTAATGGTTATACTTAATGAATTATATTAATTAAGGCACTAAATTAAATACAAGTTTTAATACACAACTTTACCTCAATATATAAATTGAACTTTGGAGGTTTCGATAAGGCTTTTAATTCTTTTTGAAAAGATATTTATACTTACGTAGATAGATATAATTATAATTTTAAGGTATTAAAACAAATAGTATGAGATGAGAACTTAATTGTTTTATTTATATAGATTTACTAATAGTTATTGTCTGGCAGAGAACTTATTTCCTTAAATAAATTGATATATATATTTAAATTTGATTACGATAAGTAATTATTTAACAGCTTTGCCTCATTACGTAAACTCAGAAAGTACTCATTGAGCTTTCGTAATGACTCCCAAAAACTAAATTAGGATAACAGGGTGTATATAATAATTTTGCGTAATCCGGCCGACAGGGTAAGGTAGCAAAATTATTATATACACTCTGTTATCCTTGAACATATAAATTGAGTCATTATGAACGCTTTAATGAGCACTTTCTGATTTCCAACAAACTACAGAGCAAAGCGTCCTACTGCTCCAAATTTTTATTTATAAAACACTGTAAATCAAAAGGAAAACAGTTACATTGAAATAACTAAATAATTGAGTTAGAATTGTTTGGAGGATATTCAGTAAATGTGATGTGCAATGGAGAAGAAAAATGAGAAAAATATATTTAACTGTTATTTTGTTTGTAGCTTTATGTATGCTTTCATCATGCAAGCAACCTCAAGAACCTGACAGTACTGTACCTGCAAATAATTTTGAACAACCAGAGCCAGTACAACCAGATCCAATACAACCGGAAATAACCCAGCCGGAACCAACCCAATCCGATTCAACTCCGCCAGATTCAGACAATGAAGTTTTTTGGAAAGCAGAGCAATTACTAAAAAATATGACACTGAAAGAAAAAGTCGGACAACTATTGTTTATTCGGCCGGAGTCTCTTTACCCGGACTTATCACCTTCACAAATTAATGATACATATAAATATGGAGTGACCGAATTCAATTTGCAAATGGCTGAAACCCTTGATAATTATCCTGTTGGCGGAATTGCTATCTTTGGAAAGAACATTCAGTCCCCATCTCAATTGACAGAATTTATTAGTAAGATGCAGCAAAATAGTAAAATACCCTTATTTTTAGGAGTTGATGAGGAAGGGGGCAGCGTATCAAGGATTGCAAATACACCGGGCTTTAATGTCCAAAAGTTTGAAAGTATGCAGGCAGTGGGGCAAACCAAAGACCCTGAGAAAGCTTTGGAAGTTGGTTTGGTGATTGGTTCTTATATGAAAGAATATGGCTTTAATTTAAATTTTGCTCCGGTTGCCGATGTTAATACCAACCCAAATAATATTGTAATAGGTAACCGGTCTTTTGGAATGGCGTCCAATCTGGTTGCTGAAATGGTTGCAGCAGAAATTGAAGGTCTTCACAAGGCTGGTATAATGAGTAGTATAAAACATTTTCCAGGCCATGGTGACACAAAAGAAGACACACATGATGGTTCTGTGTCAATTGAAAAGAACTGGGATGAGCTTAAGGAATGTGAGTTAATACCATTTAAAGCAGGTATTGCTGCACAGACTGACATGATTATGATTTCTCACATTACTGCAGAAAATATTACCCAGCAAAAGCTTCCATCCTCCCTTTCTTTTGAAATGATAGAAGAGAAATTACGTAAAGAACTTAATTATGATGGAGTTATTATAACGGACTCTATGTCTATGGGAGCTATTGCAAATCAGTATTCCTCAGGTGATGCCGCCATTTTGGCAATATCAGCCGGAGCAGACATTATTCTTATGCCTGAAAACTTTATCGAGGCATATGAGGGTATATATGAGGCAGTTGAAAACGGAACATTAAGTGAAGCACGGATTGATCAGAGTGTTTTACGTATTCTATCTTTAAAGGAAAAGTACGGGCTTCTTAAGTAATATATTGATGTTGGCATTGCTGATCCACCATAACTTGGTGAAAGGCTGCTATTTATAAAAATAATCGAGTCATCCGGCGAAGTGACTCGATTATTATTTATGAAATATTGGGAGTTGCATACTATAGAGAGTAGCTTAGGTTATATGGGAAACAACTCTATTGGCGCCATAGCAATGATCGGACTTTAACAATACCTATTATATCCGCAAGCCCCCAACCGATGGGGATTGCCCACCATATACCTGCAATTCCTATTGAAGATACCGCGGAGAGAGTATAAGCTAATATTACTCTGGTGCCAAGGCTGACAACGGTAAGAACTATGGAAACTCCACTTTTTCCTATTCCCCGGAATAATCCATAGAACATAAATAAATAGCCAATCAAGCAATAAAAGCTTGCTACAATGAAAAGATACTGCCTTCCAATACGTAAGATTTCTATTTCCTTTGCATCAATAAAAATATACAGGAGAGGTTTGGCAAATACCAATACCAGAATGGAGATTACAACACAATAAATAGTGATAATTTTAACTGCTGAGCCTATTCCCTTACGAATACGTTCATTTTTTTCCGCACCTTTGTTTTGAGCAATAAACGTTGAAAATGCATTACCAAAATCCTGTACAGGCATATATGCAAAGTTATCAATTTTAACTGCTGCCGCAAAAGCTGCCATTACTGAAACTCCAAAACTATTTACTAATCCCTGTATCATTAAAATACCAAAATTCATAATAGATTGCTGAATACTGGAGAGTACCGAGTAGTTTGCAATCTTCTTTATCATATTCCCATCAAAATAAATATGTTTTCTTTGCAGGCGAATCTGAGGAACCTTTGCAAAGGAATAAACAGCTATACCAACAGCAGAAAAACATTGGGCAATTATAGTTGCATAAGCAGCGCCTTCAACACCCATATCAAGAGGTACTACAAATATAATGTCCAGTACAATATTAATAACCGTAGAAATAATTAGAAATACAAGAGGTATTACAGAGTTACCCATGCTTCGCATCACTGCAGCAAAATAATTATAAATAGAAGTAAATATAATACCATAAAAGATAATCTGTATATAAGCTTTGGTATCAGCTAAAACTTCCGTAGGTATATGTATAAAAGTGAGAATCTCATCAATGAATACCAATGCACATATGTTAATAATCAATGAGATTATTCCAATAAAACAAAAAGAGGTAAACAGGCTATTTTTTAAATGATCTGTTTCTCCGGCACCATAAAAAAAGGAAAACACAGCACCGCTTCCCATACAAAGACCAAGTATGATAGATGTTAAAAACACCATAACTGTAAAAGAACTTCCAACCGCAGCAAGTGCATTTGGTCCGATAAACCTTCCAACAATAATGGAATCTGCTACGTTATATAATTGTTGAAACAAGTTTCCGATAACCATCGGTATAGCAAAACTGAGCATTGCTTTGGTTTCATTTCCATATAATAAATCATTAGCCGCTTTCATATTTACACCCGTTGTATCTCACAGCTACTAGCAGTTATACTCTGCTACAGATGTGTTACTTAGCTGTAGACGTGATACTGCCACAAAATTAAGTTGAAAGAATCACTTGTGGCATCCTCTCGTATAATTTTTTCTTTCAACCTTATTTCTTTCTTGTAAAAACTTATGATTTTTGACTTCTAAATTCAAGAATTAACTAATATTAAGTAATTTATCATAAGTTTCATAATGTAATATTAAACTTTACTAATGTAACTCCATCTAGGGTACCATTATACTTGCATTTTGTCAATATAAACATAACAAAAAGATATAGTTAAATTACTTTATGTTATATATAAACAAATCTGAGATTATCAAGGAAAAGAAGAAAGTAAAAATACATATATTGATACAGAGATACAATCCGAAATCCTTATATTGCTTAAGAAGTTCAAAAAAGGCATGGATAAATGCACATGAAGATATTTATGATATTGATACTAGATCAATTACTAATGAACTAACATCAGTAATAGCTATTGTTGCTGTTATTAAGCTTTACTGGCCCTCATAATACAATATCAACAGATAAAGTAACTTTAGAGATTAAAATTGTAGTGGTACAAATTATAGAATATATTAAGGCTGATTACTAAAAATAACGTATATAGCCGAGTGTAATCAGAATTATTACACTCGGCTATATAGAATAGTTAAAGAAATCAGAATACATCATTTCTTTTTTACTTTTATTTTAATAAAATCAAGAATATCGCCTTGATCCTTTACTGTTAATTTTTCAAAATAATATAGCAGTTCTTTTTCTTTTACGCTAAGCAGCTTAAATTTCTTTTCATTTTCCGGGGCGTTAATATATTCTAAAAAGTCAGACACCTCATTTACTACAGCATGGTCAGGTGAGGTCTGATAGGAAAAAGGGTGGTCGCTTGTCATTATTAATTCTAATAAACTTTGGTATGGTATGCCATAAAGGACCCCAATATTATAAAGGGTATCTGAACTGGGTGTATTTCTGCCCGTCTCATAATGAGAATATGCCTGACGTCCGATATTCAGATAAGAAGCAACATATTCTTGAGTATAATTATTGGCTTTTCTCAATTCTCTTAATCTTTTGGCTAAAAGTTCATTTTTCATCAATTCACCACCTATTCAAAGTCAAGTATAGATAAAAAATGCCTGCCTGTGGATATTAGTGATAGCATTTATGGTGGAAATATGCTATTATATAATAGCAAACAGGTAAAGGGAATGTTAAAAGGCTGAACTTTAAATTAAATCTGCAAAAAAGGAAAAAATCATAATAATTATCCGTCAATTGCCGATTTAAATATAATATGCGGAATGTGAAGAAGTAATATACAAAAGTTAATCTAAATTATTTCCGGAATATTGTAAGTAAGCAGCCTGCTTACCTCTCTGTGATATAAATGATCATCGGGGGAACTTAGTAATAAAATGCTGATGGCTCTAAGTATTTTATTTATTGTGCCCTAAGTAAAGCGAAAGGAATGGATAACAAATTGAATGAGCGAAAGATAATTGCACAAATGGAACACAAATGGAGGACTTTTCGAGTCTTGCGGAAGATACTGCACTGGATGATAAAGTATAGGTCAAAGTATACTTCGCCCAGTGTTTGCTGTATCAGTAAAATTCTCAGTAACTATTATGTGGATCTGCTGGAACTTCAGCAAAGGTATGAAGAATGTACTGGAAGTACAATAAGATATTATAAGAAATATGAGATATAAACAGAAAAAAATAAAAGCCTGTAAAAGTAACAGGCTAAATATATTAAAGTTTTTATTAGATGGAAGGTTTCAGGATGGCTTTTTTGTCATTTTTAACTGTTTCCTTTACAGTTAATTCTCTGGCCTTTAAATGCTTTGAAAAGACAAGTAAAAATACTGTGCTTGTAATGCAGGCACTAAGAATATCTGACATAGGTTCTGCATAGAATGCATGCTTTGCTGCAAATAATGTAGGAAGTAAAATGGTAAACCCAACATAAGAAGACTTTCTGAATATAGATAGAGCCAAAGCTGTTTTTGTACGTCCAAGGGCAGTTAAACCATCTACAAATACATACTGTAAACTTAATGGAATGATCCCAAGGGTAAAAGTTTTAATTCCCCAGATAGATAGATTTATAAGAGCCTGCTCCCTTGTAAAAATCGTAACAAAATATATTGGGAATATACGTGACACAAGGAACATACAGCTTGTAAATACAAGGCATAAAAGCAAAATAAGACGTTCCGCCTGTTTTACTCTTTCAGAATTTGCCCCACCGTAGTTATAACTGATTATAGTTTGTGTTCCGCCGGTTATACCAATCAGTGGGCTTGTAATTAACATCATGTAGCTTTGAACAATTGTAGCACAGGAAATAAGCAGATCACCCTGAGCAGGCCCGCCATATTTTTGCAGTACTGCATTTAAAATTATTATAATAAGACTATCCGTTGCAAGAATAATGAAAGGACATAAACCGATGAATAATATTTTCTTCATGATAGAGAGGGAGTAATTCCCAAAGGTAATGCGAATAGGTACCCGTTTACCAAACAGGAAGGAAACAGCAAAAGCACAGGAAAGCATCTGAGCTATAACAGTTGCCCAGGCAGCACCTGCAATACCTGTATGAAATACAAAGATAAATACAAAGTCCAATATAATATTGGTGACTGCTCCAATCAGTACAGTTGACATGCTAATAAGAGAAAAACCCTGGCAGGTAATAAAGTAGTTCAGTCCAATACTTAGCAAGGCAAAAAATGTACCCAGCGTATAAATGGTCATATAGGTGTTGGCATAGGTAAATGTAACCTCACTGGCGCCAAACTGTATTAAAAGATTATCTTTTATTATCAAAAAAAGAACTGTTAATGTAAGAGAAAAAAGGATAAGCATTAAGAAGCTGTTGGATAGTATTTGTTCTGCTTCCTTCTTTTTCTTTTCTCCTAAGCGCATAGCCATTAAGATGGAGCCGCCCAGGCCAACTAAAGTACCAAAGGAAGAAAGGAGGGTAACAATGGGACCGCATACGCCTGCACCAGCTAAAGCCACATCACCTACATCTGGAATATTTCCTATGTACATGCGGTCAATAATACTATAAAGAACATTTACCAGTTGTGCAATCATAGATGGAATTGCAAGTCTTATTACTAAAGAACGGATAGAATCATGTCTTAGATCATTAACTTTTTTCATAGTTGTCTTAAGTCCTCTGAATGTATAATGTTTGTATTTAAATTAAATCCATAATATAACATAATTTTAAATATACAACATTATTCAGAGTACCATTGCACTATATTTTTGTCAATAAAAACCGGACAAAATATCAGTATTCTTGTCTTTTTATATTATAGGTGATATGATAAACAAAATAATATATTTATGGGGGATTATTTATGTACCTAAAAGGATTGGATGAAATTGATAGAACGATTATTACGTTACTAACAAAAAATGCCCGAATGAGTTATGTAGATATTGGTGAAGCAGTGGGACTTTCCCGGGTTGCTGTTAAATCACGGATCTGCTCATTAGAGAATAAGGGTATCATTGAAGAATATACGACCATTATCAATCCACAAAAAATTAGTAGTGCTGTATCCTCTTATTATGAGATTGAAATAGAGCCCGGCAGTTATCAAAAGGTTGTTGATATCCTGGATTCCAACGATGTTGTAACACAAATTTATCAGGTATCCGGTAAAAATAAGCTCCATGTTCATGCAGTACTTGAGGATAGTGAAGGAATGGAAGCATTTCTTAATAATGTAATGTATAAATTGCCGGGGATTCTATCTCTGGATTGTAATATTATTATTTCCAGAATTAAGGATATTAAAGGATTACGATTATAGAGAATACAATTAGAAGAAAGTGTGTAAGAAAAGAATCTTTACAAATGGAAGACCATGTCTTCCAATCTGAAGAGCTACAACATGAGAATTTATTGGAATTCTCATGTTGAACTTCTTTAAGATGTGGCAAGGTACAACATGTTTGGAAGGTTGGAATTCTTTTAACCGGAGATTTGATCTACGGACAAAGTCTTCAGATTTTAAAAGGAGCATAGCTATAAGAATGAAAAATAAAAATATATTTTCTATTCGGCAACCGGAATTCATTAGTGAAGAGCAGTTCAGAAAATATGCTGTACTGGCACCACTTATAGAGACGCCGGAGGGTATTTTCATGCTGTTCGAGAAGAGATCGGATAAATTGCGCCATCAACCCGGTGAAATCTGCTTTCCCGGTGGAAAGCTGGAACCGGATGAATCATTACAGGAGTGTGCTGTACGTGAAACTATGGAAGAATTGCTGATTCAAAAGCAGCAGATTGAGATTATAGGTCCGGGAGATATTTTTGTGTCTCCTTTTAACCTAATTGTTTATCCCTTTTTAGGTGTGATTAAAGAGTATAATAATACCTTTAGTACAGATGAAGTGGAGGAAATCATTAAGATACCCCTGAACTTCTTTCGTAATCAGCAACCGGCTCATTTTGAAAGCAGACTAATCAACAAATTGTCGGATGATTTTCCCTATGAGTGGATTCCTAAAGGTGAAAAATATCCATGGGCACAAGGGAACTATGACATTTTATTTTACCGGTATGAGAAGCATGTTATATGGGGAATGACAGCACGTATGGTAGAATCAATTGTTAAATTGATTGATCAATATGATTTATGTTGATAGGGCAGGAGGATGAAATATGATAACTTGTAATGAACTTAGATTAAAAGATAAAATAGATACTTTTGCAACATTTGGAGCTTTGGGTAATGGAGGAATTACCAGATTATCCTTATCACCGGCTGCACTGGCGGCAAGAGATGAGTTCTGTAAAAGATGTAAAGCACTGGGAATGGAAATTAAAAGGGATGATATGGCTAATATTTATGCCACTTTAAAAGGTGAGGAAGATATTCCGGCAATTATAATGGGTTCCCATATGGATTCGGTTGTACAGGGGGGAAATTATGATGGTATATTAGGAGTATTAACTGCACTGGAAGCAGCAGAAACAATTGTAACAGAGAAAATTCCTCACCGTCATCCAATTACGGTAGTTGTTTGGACCAATGAGGAAGGCGCAAGATTTGACCCTGCCATGATGTCATCCGGTGTTATAGCCGGCAAATTTGATAAAGAACTTATGCTGGAATCAAAAGATAGGGAAGGAATAACCTTTAAAGAAGCTCTGGAAGACAGCGGATATATGGGTGAAATTACAAACCGTTTGAATGCTAAGGATTATATGGCATTAGTTGAATTACATGTGGAGCAAGGCCCGGTATTAGAGGCAGAAAAAAAGGATATTGGTATTGTAGAAGGTGTTGTAGGAATGGTCAATTATGAATTTACCATTACCGGACAGGCAGACCATGCAGGGACAACTCCTATGAAATACAGGAAAGATGCATTGTTTGCAGCTTGTAATATAATCCGGTATTTACATGATGAACTGGATAAATTGGATAGCAAGCTGGTATATACAACAGGTAGGATGAATGTTTCTCCTAATATTCATACCGTTATTCCCGATCTTGTTAAATTTACTTTAGATGTGAGACACCAAGATCCCACAGTAATAAATCAGGCAATAGAAATTATCAAAAGAGTACCTGAGGAAGTTGACAGATGCAGCGTAAGTTACAAAGAATTATGGTCCCGTAAAACAGTTGCATTTTGCAAAGAATTTATAGATTTTGTTGAAAAGAATGCAAATGAATACGGATACTCCTCCATGAGAATGTATAGTGGACCAGGACACGATGCCCAGTATATTGCCGATATGATACCAACTACAATGATATTTGTTCCAAGCCAGAATGGACACAGTCATTGTGAAAAAGAATTTACACCTTTGCATAATTGTTTTAAAGGAACTAATGTACTATTACAAACTATTTTAGATATTGATAGAATATAAATATTACGGAAGATATAGGTATTATCAGAGCTAAATTCAGCAAAGCTGAATCCTAAAAAAAAAATTTAAGTTTCACAGGACAAACTCTTAGGTTAACAGGATATAGAATAACTGGACATAAGAATAACTGGATATAAGAATGACTGGATATATAAGAGAATAGAAGTACAGGAGGTAAAATTATGAATGCACAATTTATATGGTATTCAAAATGCAGTACTTGTATTAAAGCAAAAAAGTGGCTGCTGAATAATAATATTTCATTTGAAGAAAGACCCATAAAAGAAAATAATCCCAAGGAAAGCGAATTAAAAGAATGGATCTCTAAAAGCGGATTACCTATAAAAAAATTCTTTAATACAAGCGGTAACTTATATAAAGAATTGAATCTAAAAGATAAGCTGGCCTCAATGTCTGAAGAGGAACAGATTAAACTTTTGGCATCTGATGGAATGCTTGTTAAAAGACCTATTATAATAAGGGATGATATAATTCTGGTAGGTTTTAAGGAAGCAGAATGGGATGTATTAAGGTAAGTTAATTATATGTGAATATAATATTATAGCAGTATTAAATGAAATTAAAAAGAGAAGAAGTAAGGAGCCGTTTTTCATGCAATTTTATTTTGCACCTTTGGAAGGTATCACCGGATATATATATAGAAATACTCATAACGCCTTTTTTCCTAATGTGAATAAATACTTTTCCCCATTTATTGTTCCAAGTACTAGAGGTGAATTTAAAAATAGAGATTTAAATGATATTTTACCTGAAAATAATCAAGATATTGTTTTAATACCACAATTATTAACCAACCATGGAAAAGATTTCATTCTTGCTTCAAGGAAAATAAAGGAGTTAGGATATAAAGAAATAAATTTAAACCTTGGATGTCCCTCCGGAACTGTTGTTTCAAAGAACAGAGGCTCTGGATTTCTTGCTAAAAAGGAAGAACTGGATGTATTTTTAGACGAAATTTTCTCCGCTTCTATAACAAAAATATCAATAAAGACCAGGATAGGAAAAGACTGTCCGGAAGAATTTTATGAATTAATTGAAATATTTAATAAATATCCTTTAGAGGAGCTTATTATACACCCTAGAATTCAAAAAGATTATTATAAAAATCATCCTAATCTGAGAGTTTTTAAAGATGCATTGAATTTAAGTAAAAATCCTGTTTGCTATAATGGAGATATTTTTACGATGGATGCTTATAATACTTTTAAGGAAGAATTCCCTGGCGTAGAAAAGATAATGTTAGGCAGAGGACTCATTACTAATCCGGGATTGTTAATGGAGATAGCAGAACAGAAAAGCTTGGATAAGAAATTGCTAAAAGACTTTCATGATAAAATATATGAGGGCTATAAAAGGATTTTATACGGAGATAGGAATGTCTTGTTCAAAATGAAAGAATTGTGGGTATATATGATTACGCTGTTTCCAGATAACGCAAAATATGCAAAAAGAATTAAAAAATCTGAGAGATTATGTGATTACCATGAAGTAGTTTCCAGTTTATTTCGAGAACGGGAAATAGAATAAGATCTCAATCTATTAATTACCAATTTAACGTGCTAATGTTACAATAAAAACGGAATGAGAAAAGTGTAAATGGGGTGTTATCTTGCGTATCTTCAATTCAATAAATTTTTTTTTACTATTCGCTGTTTCAGTTATTTCTATATATGAATATAAACTGCTTTTAAATCATAAAAAACTTTTGAATAGATATGAAAAAATGAGAAAAAAGCTATACGAGACCAGTGATAGAATATCAAAAACAAACGATGAGAATGAGATTTATTCTATTGTTTTAGATACTATCATTGAGTTAATCCCAAATGCAACTCATGGCAGTGTACTTTTAGTCAATGAAGAAGATAATTTTTATTTTAAGGTGGTAAAAGGGTTTCAAAAAGAATTAAAAAGTCTTTCTCTTAAGAGAGAAGAGACATATTTATATAGAATAAACAGGTTTGAAGAAACCGCTATCATAAATAACCCGGAAGAATTCGATAGAATGCACGCCAATAAGGATACTATTGAGAGACTTGAAAGAATAAATGCTTTGGATATAAGCTGCACAATATCCGCACCAATATACATAGATAATAAGTTAATAGGACTGATCAATGTGGATTCCAATAAAACAAATTATATATTTACTCAAAAAGATTTGGATTTAATGGATCAAATTAAGTGTGAATTAGAATTGGCAATCAAGAATGCCCTAGCACAAAATAAATTAAAATACCTTGCCAATTATGATGAACTTACTGGAGTAATGAACAGAAGAACCTTAAAAAAAGAATACGATAATGAAATTGCAAAGATGAAGTACAATAGAAAAAGTTTATCTTTGATTATGATTGATGTAGATAATTTCAAATGTTTCAATGATACCTACGGACATTTTTTAGGAGATATGGTGTTAAAGCACTTTTCCGGAGTATTAAGCAATTCAGTTGAAGCTTCTGATATAGTAGCTAGATTTGCCGGAGATGAATTTATAATTTTACTAAAAGGATTTGACTTAACCCAGGCAGAAAATAAAATGAAATCAATTGAAGAAAAGTTTTTAAAAGAAAGGCTTGAAGGAATCGCTTTAAAATTCAGCTACGGGATATGTGAGATCGGCCCTGATGATAATATGAGTTTTGATAAAGCCTTAACTCTTGCAGATGCAAAAATGTATGAATACAAGAAAAGAGAAATCTATAACCGGCAAATGCAGGGTATGTAATATAATACAAACTGTCAAGGGCTGCTGCTTAACTAAGATAGAATAGTTCTGCAGCAGTCCATTTATAATTTCAAGTCCATACTTTATTAACAGCAAAATGGAGGGAAATGGTATTATATATTTACATTCCTTTGAAGAAGTGATACATTAAAGTTATAAACCGTAAATTAACTAGTGCCTGTTGGAGAGGTGTAAAAGATGGCTGCCCGTATTATTTTAATTATATCTATGTACCCTGTATTGCCAATCATGTATTTTTTGCTGAAAAATGAAGTAAAACCTAAAAAGAACATTGTACTTGGAGTAACACTGCCCTATTCAAAAATTTATGATAAAAGGGTAGATGGGCTGTTAGCAGCTTATAAACGAGAATTGAATATTATATCTTTAGTACTGCTTTTAATACCGATTTTAGTATTTTTTATTCCATGGTTTTCAATTTATTATACTATAATGATTATTTGGATTCTGTTAGTTATTTTACTACCTTATATCCCATATATAAAATATCATCTTAGAATGGAAATAATTAAAGGTGAAGCAATTAGTACAAAAGGTACTTTAGAAGAAAAAACAGAAACTATTAATAAATATGAAGCTTCTGAAAAAGCCTTGGAAGAAGTAACAGCATTAATGAAATCAGAAAAAAGGGTGAATCAACTTTGGTTTCTTCCTCCGGTTATCCTTAGTTTTTTTCCGCTTATATATGAAGGATTTGTATCTACCCATAAAGAGGATTATATATTGATATTGTTAGGCTGTGGATCATTTACCTTAATTACACTTTTGGGTGCCTTATTTCAAAATGTTATTAATAAACAAAAAGCAGAAATCGTAGATGAAGACCGGAATATTAATGCAATGATTAACCGGATTCGCAGAAAGTGCTGGTGGAAATTTTGGTTGAGCATGACATGGCTCTCTGGAATATTTACGGTTGCTTTCTGGATGTTTTTAACCGGCAAGATCCCGTATTTTTTCGGATTGATTTTCACACTGATTTATTCCGCAGTTATTTTATATATTGCTATGAGAGCAGAGTTTACTGCCCGGTATGTTCAGCAAAAGTTATCAAAAGAAAGTACACGTCCTTTATATCTGGATGAGGATGATCACTGGATATATGGTTTGTTTTATTATAATCCTGATGACAAAAAGATTATAGTTAATGACAGGGTGGGTATTGGCACCACAATGAATCTGGCACATAAAATAGGAAAAATCGTAATGGTTATAGCAATAGTTTGTATATTAGCATTGCCGGTGTCCGGAGTATATGTAATAAAAGAAGAGTTCACCCCAGTAACAATAGAACTTTTCGATAATCGGATTATAGTAACCCATACAGCAGAAGAACTGGATTTTCCTACAAATGATATTAAATCCGTAGAAATCGTGGATAATTTGCCATCAACGGTAAAAGTAGTTGGAACAAATATGGAGAATATTCTAAAAGGAACATTTAGAGTGGAAGGGTATGGGAAGTGCAGACTTTGTTTAAATCCTAAACAGCCTCCGTTTTTGGTTATGACAACAGATGAAGAAACCATAATAATTAATGGAAACCACAGTATAATTGAAAAAATGAAGGAGAAAAATTTACTAAACAGATAGTCAGGAAAATATAAAGCTTTTGTATTTTAGTCTAAAAAATGCCTTTGTAGAACAATAATTCTACAGAGGCATTTTTATGCGGGTGTTAGGTATAATTTTTCAAAGAGTAATACCAGTTTAACATACCTTAGAATTTGAATATATAAAATGAATGAGGAAAATGATACAAAAAAGGGTGGCAAATTAAAGGTATAAGAAAAGAAACAAGTTAACGGTTAAAAAATTATTTCAATAACATAATTGACACAGATAAATTACCTGTGTTATTATACAATCAAACAAAACAATTTAGCGTGGTAAATCATTAGAGTAATAATATGGTAGTGGAGGAAAGTATGAAAAGGAATATAATATTATATGTGGTATTGATTTTACTTGCAGGAACTTTCACAGCATGTGGAGGAAAAAAGCAACAAGGCTCTGGAAAAGAAAAATTTATTGTAGGCTTTGATGCAGAATTTGAGCCCTATGGATTTAAAAATGAAAAAGGAGAATATGTAGGATTTGATTTGGATTTAGCACAAGAAGTCAGTAACCGTAACAATTGGGAATTAGTTAAGCAGCCTATTGACTGGGATGTGAAAGACATGGAATTATCCTCCGGTGCTATTGATTGCATCTGGAATGGATTTACCATTAACGATCGTGAAGATAAATATACATGGAGTTCTCCTTATGTAAACAATAGTCAGGTATTTGTAACAGCAAGTGCATCCGGTATTAAAGACCAGGCAGGTTTAGCAGGAAAAATAGTTGCAGTTCAAAAAGACTCTTCTGCTTTGGCGGCATTAAATAGTGAGGAGAATAAGCAGTTAAAGGATTCATTTTCTAAGCTTTTAGAGTTTAGCGATTATAATACTGCATTTATGGAACTGGAAATGGGAACTGTAGATGGGGTAGCAATGGATATTGGCGTTGCAAAAGCACAAATGTCTTCACGTAATCAAGAGCAATTTATTATTTTAGATGAATTTCTTTCCGGTGAACAGTATGGTGTTGGATTCTTATTAGGAAATGAAGAACTTAGAGATGCAGTAGAAAAAACCTTAATGGAGATGCTGGAAGACGGAACCTTTATGGAAATAGCCAGAAAATGGGATTTACAGGATAGCGTTTGCTTAGGTGAATAGGATTATGCCCGGAGTATTATATGTGTTAATTATTTGCCCCGTTAGTCCATTGATTTTTTAGATAGACTATTAATAACCGGGATAAATTGGAGGAATTTTTATGAATATAGCGGTTATGTTTTTGGAATTAGGGAAGGGGTTTATTACAACTGTTGAAATATTTATGCTAACCCTTATCTTTTCTCTTCCTTTAGGGTTAATTATATCATTTGGCAGAATGTCTAAAAATTGTATCCTTCGGACTATTACGAAATTCTATATTTCTGTTATGCGTGGAACACCTTTAATGTTGCAGCTCATTGTAGTATATTTTGGGCCATTCTATGTTTTCGGACTTCAATTAAGCCGTTCCTATCGCTTTATAGCTGTAATTCTTGCATTTGTCTTGAATTATGCAGCTTATTTCGCAGAAATATACCGTTCCGGAATAGAATCTATGCCAAAAGGCCAGTATGAAGCTGCTAAGGTGCTGGGATATACAAAGGGCCAGACTTTCTTTAAGATTATTCTGCCTCAGGTAATTAAGCGTGTTATGCCTTCCATAACCAATGAGACCATTACATTGGTGAAAGATACCTCCTTGGCTTTTGTATTATCCATTGTAGAGATGTTTACAACAGCGAAGCAGATTGCAGCTTCCGAAACCACAATTATGCCTCTCATGGTGGCAGGCTTATTTTACTACATATTTAATCTGGCTGTTGCACTGGGAATGGAACTAATTGAGCGAAAATTAAACTATTATAGATAGCAGATCACATCTGTAAGCAGAGTATCACATCTGCAGATGTGAGATACAATGGGGGTAAATATGAAAATATTAGAGATCAATCATATGAAAAAATCCTTTGATAAGCTGGAGGTAATCAAAGATATTTCTTTGTCTGTAAATGAAGGTGAAGTACTATCCATTATCGGTCCTTCCGGTTCCGGTAAATCTACTGTACTTCGTTGTGCAGCTATGCTAGAGAAAATGAATAGCGGTGATTTAATTTATCTTGGTGAATATGCCGCTCATAATAATACAGAGGGTAAAAGCGTCTATATGGCCAAAAAGGAACTAAGAAGATTCCATAAATATTACGGACTGGTTTTTCAAAATTTTAACCTGTTTCCTCATTATACCGTACTTAAAAATATTACAGACGCCCCTATGACGGTGGATAAAGTCAGTAAAAAGGAAGCGGAAGAGCGGGCTATGGTATTACTTAAGAAATTAGGACTAGAAGATAAAAAGGAAGCTTACCCCTATCAATTATCCGGTGGGCAACAGCAGCGTGTATCCATAGCAAGGGCTTTAGCACTCCAGCCTAAAATTCTGTTCTTTGATGAGCCTACCTCAGCCTTAGATCCTGAATTAACAGGAGAAGTACTTAAGGTTATTAAAGAATTGGCAAAAGAAAAAATGACTATGATTATAGTTACTCATGAAATGCAATTTGCCAAAGAGTTATCAGATCGGATTATCTTTATGGAAAATGGGAAAATACAGGAAGAAGGTACGCCGGAACAGATATTTTCTACAGAAAATACCCGGGTAAAAGATTTTATCGGTAAATTTGCAGGATAAAAAATTCCAATTAGTACATTCCTTGTAGTAGAAGTCTGATATAATAACTTCTACTACAAGAAAATATATAAGAGGAATTGGTGATTAGATAAACTTATTTAAAAAGTATTAGTTATACGTCCACTTCAACCGTGTAAAGCTTTTTGTTTTCTATTAATGGTATTAGAGTACCCTTAATCTTTTCTCCGTCTACCATAATCTGTATTTTGCCTGTTTTCCTATTATTGATATGAATATTAAACCGGGCATCTCTGAATTCACGAATGATAGTAATTTCATTTAATTCATCCGGCAGACATGGCTCTATTCTCAGCCCATCATAGTCTGCACGTATTCCTAGGATGAACTGGCTTACATTCACGAAGGACCAGGATGCAGTTCCGGTTAGCCAACTGTTTTTAGCTTCTCCGTAGTTAGGGGCTTCTCTTCCTGCAATCATCTGACTGTATACATAAGGCTCTGTTCTATGTATATCACTGATTTCTTCCGTGAAGGCCGGTGAAATACGTTTATAGCTTTCAAATGCTTCATTTCTCTGTCCAATTACAGTATGGGCAATGCTTACCCAGGGATTATTGTGGCAAAAAATACCGCCGTTTTCCTTATATCCAGGAGGATAACTGGTGATTTCTCCAAGGTTAATATGATATTTTGTATAACATGGATTTAGTAATTGAATACCATAAGGTGTAGTAAGGCGTTCTTCTACACTGTCAAGAGCTTTTTTAGCATTTCCGTTCTGAATACCGATACCTGCCATAACACAAAAACCCTGAGGCTCAATGTAGATTTGACCTTCTTCGCATATATGGCTTCCAACAGGGTCACCATAGCTGTCATATGCACGCAGAAACCAGGAACCATCCCAGCCGGAGGTTTCAATAGCTTCTGTCATTTTTTGAATCTCTTTGTTTACATAATCTGCTTCTTCTGTATTACCTAACCGACTGCATAAATCTGCATACTCACCGGCATACTTTACGAACATCGCTCCAATAAAAATACTTTCTGCTTTTTTATTGTCTATATTTTCACAGGTCTGAAAACTTTCTCCGGGTTCCTCTGAAAAACAATTCAGGTTCAAGCAGTCATTCCAGTCTGCACGCCCAATTAAAGGAAGATTATGAGGACCTTTGTGGTTTATAGTGTAATAAACACTTCTCTTTAAATGTTCTAATAATGGTTTCTCTGTTCCTTTCACATTATTAAAGGGTACCATTTCATCTAAAATGGACATGTCGCCTGTTTCCCGGATATACGCAGTTGTACAGCCAATCAGCCATAGAGGGTCATCATTAAAACCGCCTCCGATATCGGCATTTCCCTGTTTAGTTAAAGGCTGGTACTGGTGATATGTGCTTCCATCTTCAAATTGAATAGAGGCAATATCAATAATCCGTTCTCTGGCTTGTTCCGGTATCATATGAACAAACCCAAGTAAATCCTGACAACTGTCTCGAAATCCCATTCCACGTCCAGTTCCGGTCTCGTAATAACTGGCACTTCTGCTCATGTTAAAGGTTGCCATACATTGATATTGATTCCATATGTTCACCATTCGGTCCAACTGAGGAAGAGCAGAGTGAACCTGATAATTACTCAGTAAATCTTCCCAATATCCGGCTAGTTCTGAAAATGCTTTATTTACAGAAGAAAGGGATTCATATTTGGAAATCATTTCTTTTGCTTTTGTCTTATTGATTTTATTAGGTGAATCCCATTTATCATTTTTTTCATTTTCAATATAACCTAAGATAAACACTAATTCTTTGGTTTCTCCCGGTTCCAATGAGATGGAAATCTGATGTGAAGCTATAGGGTACCAGCCGCTTGCTATACTATCAGTCGATTGGCCGGATCTTACCCTATCCGGTAATGACCAGTCTTTATCTGCACCAAGAAAAGAATCACGATTGGTATCAAAACCACAGGTATCAGCATTAACACTATAAAAACCATAATGATTACGGCGTTCTCTGTATTCGGACTTATGATAGACCACAGAATTTTCTACTTCAACTTCCCCAATACTTAAATTCCGTTGATAATTTGCAGCATCATCAACAGCATTCCAAAGACACCATTCCACTACGCCAAAAAGATCAAAAGATTTTTTACTATCTCCTTCATTTGTTAAGGTAACATGCTGCAATTCACAGTTGTCTTTCAAAGGAACGAAGAAAGTGATGGAAGCCACTATAGAATTACGGCTTCCTGAAATGATACTATAACCCATACCGTGCCTGCAGCTGTAATAATCCAGTTTAGATTTAACGGGTTTATAGCAAGGACTCCATATCTCATCCTGATCCTTAATGTAAAAAAAACGGCTTCCAATATCGTTTGGAACGTTGTTGTAACGGTATCTGGTGATACGCCTTAGTTTCGCATCACGGTAGAAAGAATAGCCGCCCCCTGTATTAGATAGAAGACTAAAAAATTGATTGCTGCCCAGGTAGTTGATCCAAGGCAGTGGAGTATCCGGTGTCTGAATCACATATTCTTTTCTCCTATCATCAAAATATCCATATTTCATATGTATTCCTCACTTCCTATTATTTACATAAAGTACTAAAACGATTAAGTTACGAATATAATACTATTGTATGAGAAAAAAAGCAATATATAATCCATAATTTAGTGATTTAAGTAGATGTTACTAAAAAAATAATTTATTAGTATGCAAATTAAACAAAAATAAATAAATGTATTGCAATTTGTTGTATATTATTTTATAATGAATACGAAAACGATTAAGTAAAGTCTTAAGTACTTAATCCGAACAACTATAAAAGAGAGGAAGAAGATAAATGGCTTCTTTAAAAGATATAGCAGCAAAATGTAAAGTATCGGTTGCAACAGTAAGTAAAGCTTTGAATGATCAAAGCGATATTGGAAAAGAAACAAAAGAGAATATTAGAAAAGCAGCAGAAGAGATGGGGTATTTTCCAAACTCAGCGGCTAGAATGTTAAAGACAAAGCGAAGTAATAATATTGGAATACTTTTCATTGATAAAATGCACAGTGGATTGGCTCATGAGTATTTCTCATCTGTTTTAGAAAACTTAAAGTCGGAAGCTGAAAAAAGAGGGTACGATATTACTTTTATTTCTCAAAATATAGGACAGCAGAAAGTAAGTTATCTGGAGCATTGCAGATACCGTAATTATGATGGAGTAGTGATAGCCAGTGTAGATTATACAGATCCTATGGTGGTTGAATTGGTAACCAGTGATTTGCCGGTTGTAACCATTGACCACGTTTATAATGGTAAGACAGCAATTCTTTCAGATAATGTGAAAGCTGTGGAAGATCTGGTAAATTACATATATCAGCGAGGTCACAGAAAAATAGCCTTTATTCACGGTGAGGACACTTCTGTTACCCAAAAACGTTTGGCAAGTTTTTATAAAACCTGTATGAATCTTGGAATAAAAGTTCCGAAAGAATATGTAAAAACTTCTTATTACCATGATCCTAAAACAACGGGAAAGCTTACAAGAGAGTTACTAGAATGTGGAGATCCTCCTACATGTATTATGTTTCCCGATGATTTTTCCTTCATTGGGGGAATGAATGTAATTGATGAAAAAGGCTTAAGGATTCCGGAAGATATAAGTGTAGCAGGATTTGACGGTATTCTTTTGTCCCAGGTACTTAAACCTAAACTCACTACAGTGAAACAAGATTCAGAGTCTATAGGAAGGGAGGCGGCGGCTAAATTAATTGATTGGATTGAGAATCCAAAAACCAGTCTGGCTACCCAGGTATTAATTCAGGGTAAGTTACTGGAAGGAAAAACTGTGAAAATGATAGAAACTAATTAATTATGATGCAATGCTGGATATCCAGTAGAACATAAAAAATTATTTAAGGAGGGAGTGTTTTATATGAAAAAGAAACTTATAGCAGCGTTGTTAATTAGTAGTATGGCAATATCCACATTGGTTGGATGTGCAGGAAAAGGTAAGGACGGAACAAAAGATCCTGACAAGGAAGTAACAAAAGAGGTAACGGATGCTCCAAAAACAGAAGATAATAAGGAGAAAGAAGGTGGTTCCGGGGATACGGTTACGCAAGGTAAAGTACTTAATATTTATTGCTGGAATGAAGAATTCAAAAGCCGTTATACTGACTATTTTGAAAAGGCAGGGAAACTGCCGGAAGGTATTGAAGTGAATTTCGTGATAACACCAAATGAAAATAATGCATATCAAAATGCATTAGACCAGGCGTTATTAAACCAGGAATCTGCAGCAGATGATGATAAAGTAGACATTTTCCTGGTAGAGGCTGATTATGCCTTGAAGTATGTTGATACAGATTATGCTTTGGATGTGAAAGCAGATGTGGGATTAACCGATGAAGATCTAGCAAATCAATATCAATATACGAAAGATATTGTAACCGATTCCAATGGTATTCAAAAAGGTACGACATGGCAGGCTACACCGGGACTATTCGCATACAGACGTTCCATTGCAAAAGATGTTCTTGGAACGGATGATCCTGTGGAAGTACAGGCAGCTTTAAGTGACTGGAATAAATTTGATGATGTTGCAGCAAAAGCAGCTGAAAAAGGGTATAAGATGTTATCAGGATACGATGATGCTTATCGTACTTTCTCTAATAATGTATCAGCCCCCTGGGTAGATGGTACTAAGATAGTAATTGATGACAACCTCATGAGATGGGTAGATCAAACTAAAGCTTATACCGATAACAAATATAACAATAAAACATCTCTATGGGCTCCTGAATGGTCTGCAGATCAAGGTCCGGAAGGAAAGGTATTTGGTTTCTTTTATTCCACATGGGGCATTAACTTTACTTTATTAGGAAACGCATTGGCAACACCTGTATCAGAAGGCGGAAAAGAAGAAGTAGGTAATGGTATTTTTGGTGATTACGCAGTTTGTCAGGGACCGGAAAGTTATTATTGGGGAGGTACCTGGATCTGTGCAGCAGCTGGAACAGATAATCTTCCGTTAATTAAAGAGATTATGAAAACTTTAACCTGTGATGCAGAAACTATGAAGAAGATAACAGAAGAAACACAAGATTATACCAATAATATGAAAGCTATGGATGAACTTGCAAACAGTGATTTCCAATCTGCTTTCTTAGGCGGACAAAATCACATTAAATTATTTGCAGAAGCTGCTCCAAAGATTGATATGAGTAATATTTCTCAATATGACCAAGGTTTAAATGAATCTTTCCAGGGAGCTTTTAAAGATTACTTTGATGGTACAGTAGATAAAGATACTGCATTAGACACTTTCTATACATCAGCTATAGAAAAATATCCTGAGTTAACCAGGTAGATACAAAGCCTGCAATAGAAGCTGCTTAACTTTCTATTGTCATGAATAATGAGGTTGTTGTAAAACAATAAACTGTCTTGTAATCAGTTGAATAAGTTTCCATGGACTATTAATAAGACTGATTATAAAACATTGACAGTTTTACAACAGCCTCAATTTAAAAATTGTAAAGGGTATTTTATAGGAGGGAAATCCATGAAAGCAGATAGAAATCAAGCAGTAAAGCATAAGGGCGTTAGTTATGCCAAATGGGGCTACATCTTTTTGATTCCCTTTTTTGTGACTTATTTGATATTTTCATTTGTTCCATTAATATCAACATTTTATAACAGTTTTTTTGAAAACTATATGTCAGGCCTAAAACACATCGGGCCAAATTTTGTAGGATTTGAAAACTTCAAGACCATATTCAATGGTGATTTGTTAAAATATATCAGCAATACAATTATTATTTGGCTTATGGGTTTTATTCCACAGATTATTTTTTCACTTTTATTAGCTGTTTGGTTTACGGATTTGCGTTTGCGGTTAAAAGCAACCGGTTTTTTCAAAACTATCATTTATATGCCTAATTTAATTATGGCGGCAGCTTTCTCCATGTTATTTTATGCTTTGTTTTCAGACCGGGGCCCTATCAATAATATATTAATGAATATAGGATTTCTAAAAGAAGAATTCCGCTTTATGACATCTGTGTGGGCAACAAGGGGCTTAATTTCAGGTATGAATTTTCTAATGTGGTTTGGTAATACAACAATTATTTTAATGTCAGGAATTATGGGTATTGATACATCACTTTTTGAATCGGCAGCTATAGATGGCGCAAACTCATTAAAAATATTCACTAAGATTACCATACCTACCATTCGTCCTATCCTTATATTTGTATTCATTACCTCCATGATAGGCGGCATTCAGATGTTTGATATTCCTCAAATTCTAACAAACGGAAAGGGAACACCTAATAGAAGCACTATGACATTGATTATGTTTTTAAATAACCATCTCTTTAGTAAGAATTATGGCTTGGCTGGTGCTTTATCTGTTATTTTGTTTGTTGTCACATCTATTTTAAGTATTGCGGTATTTGCAACTATGACAAAAGGTATTACGAAAAAGAAAGGAGGAAAATAATCATGGATAAAAAGGATAAGAAGGCCAAACTAATTCTGACTTCTGAGCGGACTATCAGTTATGTAGTCTTGTTACTTTTAACATTTCTATGTTTATTGCCCTTCTACATATTACTGATTAATGCAACACGTTCTCATCCGGATATTCAGAAAGGCTTTTCCTTCTTACCGGGAAAATCCTTTTTTACAAATCTAAAGAATGTACTTAGTAATGAAAATCTCCCGGTTATTCATGGTATTGCCAATAGTTTATTAATATCCGGGTGCAATGCAATTCTTACTACATATTTTTCATCACTTACTGCATATGCAATTCACGCTTATGAATTTAAATTTAAAAGAGCTTTATTTCTATTTATCCTGATGATTATGATGGTGCCTGTACAAGTGTCTACTTTAGGATTTATTGATTTAATGCAAAAGTTAAAATTAATGGACAGCTTTATTCCCTTAATTGCTCCATCAATAGCAGCTCCAGTGGTATTCTTTTTTATGAAGCAATATATGGAGAGCAATCTTGCCATTGAGATCATAGAAGCTGCACGAATTGACGGTTCAGGGGAATTCAGAACATTTAATAATATTGTGTTGCCCATTATAAAGCCTGCAATAGCAGTACAGGCAATCTTTGCATTTGTAAATACCTGGAATAATTACTTTGTACCTTCCCTGATTATTAAAACCAATACAAAGAAAACCCTGCCCATATTGATTGCCCAGCTTCGAAGTGCTGACTTTTTAAAATTTGATATGGGACAGTTATATATGCTTATTGCCATAGCGATTTTTCCGGTTATTATTGTATATATATGCTTGTCTAAGTTTATAGTCCGGGGTGTGGCTGCCGGAAGTATAAAAGGGTAACGTGAGAATTAATTATAGATTTGGTAGTATAGCATCTGCTTACAGATATGATATGCAATTCATTTTACACAAAAGTGTATTATGAATTGCATTTTTTTTGGTAATATATAGTTGAACAATCAGGGCTGTTGTTATAAAATATACATACGTTATATTGTTAATAATATAACGAAAAAAGTTTTGGAGGAGATTATGAAAAAGAAAGTATTATTGTTACTATTAACTATTTTTACACTGCTATCTGTAACTGCCTGTAACAAATCATCAGGTAGTGATTTACAAAATCAGCAGACAAACACAGCAGAAATTACTGGGGAAGAAGACAATGACAACCAAGGAACAGAGTCAATTAGGGGGGAAGATAATGCAGAAACTGCAGAGGAAAAAGTGGAGCCGGTTGCCAGTTTTCCAGTAACTGTAACAGATCACTTAGGGAGAACGGTAACCATAGAAAAAACGCCTGAAAGAATTGTAAGTGGTTATTATATATCCTCCTCTGCTCTGATTTCTTTAGGATTAGAAGATAAATTAGTAGGTATTGAAGCAAAAGCTGCCTCCAGGCCTATATACTCCCTTGCAGCACCCAAGCTGCTGGAATTACCTAATGTAGGAACTGCAAAAGAATTTGATTTGGAAGGATGTATTGCATTAAATCCTGATTTAGTTATTCTTCCCATTAAGCTAAAGGATCAAATCGGCACACTGGAGGAAATGGGAATTACGGTAATTGGTGTAAATCCTGAAAATGAACAGTTACTGGTAGAGATGATCACTATGATAGCAAAACTTACCGGAGCAGCTGAATATGAAGAATTATTAAATTATTATACAGAAAAAGCCAATGAATTAAAAAAAGTATATGAGAATATAACGGATAAGCCAAGGATCTATTTAGCCGGTAATAGTAGTTTGTTATCTACGGCTGCTGCAAATATGTATCAAAATGACTTAATAGAAGCAGCTGGCGGAATCAATGCCGCCGGTGATATAGAAGATACATACTGGGCGAATATTTCCTATGAACAATTATTAGCATATAATCCGGATTACATCATTTTAACTCCTGAGGCTGAATATACCATAGAGGATGTTATGAAGGACAATAACCTGTCTGATCTACAGGCTATTAAGAATAATCATGTTTATCAGATGCCAAAGGATTTTGAAGCTTGGGATTCACCGGTACCTTCCAGTATATTGGGTAAAATGTGGTTAACCAGTATTCTGTATCAAGAACAATATTCCAAGGATACTTTTGCAGAAGATGCAGCAGATTTCTATAACAGATTCTATAATTTTAAAATTGATAAAGAGGTATTAAAGAATCAATGATTACTAATAAGAAACACATTAATGCAAAATCCAATATGGTATTGATCGGTGGGCTTTTAGTAGTCATTGCAGCATTTATCTTATCTATTCATGTAGGAAAGTACAGAATAACTACAAATGACATTGTAAAAATACTGCAAGGAACTCATGAAGATAAAATGACCATTAATGTATTTTATATGCTAAGATTACCAAGAAGTATTATGGTAATCTTAGCTGGAATCGGCTTAAGTGCTGCCGGAAGTGTCTATCAGACAATATTTAAGAACTCTCTGGCATCCCCTGATATCATAGGGGTAACCTCCGGAGCTAACGTAGGAGCAGCATTTAGTATTGTATTTGCAACCGGGAGTGTGCTTTCTGTTGCATTTGGAGCTTTTCTTGGAGGAATTCTAGCATTAATTTTTGTTATAGGTCTGGTGAAAGTATCAAAGTCAGATAACGTATTAGGTTATGTACTTTCCGGAATTGTTATTAATGCAATTACTAATGGTATTCTAATGACAATTAAATATTTTGCCGATCCGGAAAATCAGCTAGGTGCCATTGAATATTGGACTATGGGAAGCTTTGGAGGAATTACATTAGAAAAATTAAAAATCGTACTTCCCTTTTTCCTAATGGGCATGGTTGGAATAATTATAATGAGATGGAAGATATACGTTCTTTCTGTTAGTGATGAAGAAGCCAAGTCTTTAGGCATTTCCGTAAACAGAAGCAGATTACTTATTTTATTATTTTCCACTTTGGTGGTGGCAAGTATTGTATCTGTTACAGGATTAATTAGTTTTATCGGCTTAATTCCGCCCCATATAGCAAGGTCCATATTAAAGAAAAATAACTTTAAAACTGTTTTGTTCAGCGGTTTGGTGGGAGCCATCTTAATGGCCTTTTCCGATTGTCTTGCAAGAATTTTACTTCCGTCGGAATTGCCCATTAGTATTATTACTTCTTTTATAGGTGCACCCTATTTGGCTTTCTTAGTAATGAAAAATAAGAAATATAGATAGTATATTGAGAACATTAAGCACTGAATCGAGGTTAACATGAATATAAGTAATATTACAGCAGGATATTTGGGATTTTCATTATACAACATTAATTTCTCCATTGAAGAGGGTAAAATATCTGCCTTACTTGGCCTAAATGGTACTGGAAAGACTACTATTATTAAAACAATAAGCGGTTTATTAAAGGCAAAAGAGGGACATGTATTTATTGACGGAAAAGATATTCTTACAATGAATGAAAAGGAACGGGGAAAGATACTAAGTTATGTTCCACAGCGAAGTGATATTGTTTATGAAACCTCTGTGATGGATGTGGTATTAATGGGTGTTACACCGTATCTGGGGTTGTTTCAGACTCCTAGTATGGAACATAAAGTGGAAGCATTAAATTGCCTGGAGAAATTAGGTATCAAAGAATTGTCAGATGAAAACTATCAAAATCTTAGCGAAGGTCAAAAGCAGCTTGTATTAATTGCGAGAGCCCTTCTTCAGGATGGAACCTATATGTTGTTGGATGAACCGGATAGCAGCTTGGACTTAGTAAATAAACATAAGCTTATGAAAAAAATAAGACAGATTATAAAGTATAATAATAAAAGTGCATTAATATCTATGCATAATCCCGAATATGCCCTAAATTACTGTGATAAAATTCTACTCCTGAAAAGGGGTGAAATATCCGAAATAGATCTGGAAGTGGAAGATATGGTTTCTATAGAAAAAAAACTTATAGAGATATATGGTCCCATAAAGATTTTAAAATATGATGATAAATATATCCTATATTATAATGGTTAGGTGAGAACATGCATTTTAAATCAAAATTATGGCTGGTAAATGATAAGAATATAAAATTCTTTGGTGAAGGTCCCATGCTGCTTTTGAAAAAAACAGATGAACTAGGATCTTTAAGTAAGGCCGCAGGTGAGATGAACATGTCTTATAGTAAGGCCTTCCATCTAATTAAAAACGCAGAGAAAGAATTATCGGTTAGCCTGTTAATCGGACAGGCAGGAGGTAAATCCGGAGGCGGTTCTTATATAACAGAAGAGGCAAAGGAGTTAATTAAAAAATATGACCAATTCATTAGACGATCAGATCAGGCAATTGAAGCAATCTATCATGACATCTTTTTATGAAAGCGGAAAAAAGCATCTGTTGATTACAGGCCATAGAAAGAGTGGAAAAACTACAGTTCTAAAAGAAATTTTAAAAGATTTGGTGCCTTTAGAGGATTTTTTTAATAAAGACAATCATATGATTGTAGAAGAGACTATCCTTGGAGGAATCATCACCTATGCTGTTCGAGATGATGCTTATATGCCCAGACATGTAATTCTTCGCGATATTAATAATCCGGATATAAGTGGATTAATAGCTCAAAGAAACACCCAAGCTAATTCATTTACTCCTTTCCCCGAAACCTTTGAGAATTTAGGTGTTAACATACTAAAGAAATATAATAGCAGCAGTGTTGACCTTATTGTTATAGATGAAATTGGGTATCTGGAAGTCAACTGTTTACAGTATCAAAAGGAAATAATCAAAAGTTTTGATAAAAGAGTAATTGCTGTTATCCGAAAAGAACTGAATTCATTTACTGAAACATTAATTCAAAGAAAGGATGTTTTCCTTATTGATATAGATACTAAAAAGCAGTAAAAATAACGTAGGATTGAGAAGGTTAGCTTATTATATTAAAAAGCAATTAAAAAGTACTTTATTTTTTCAGGTGATTTTAATGGAAGGTTAAGGAAATCTTAAAGCGAAAAAAAGAAGTGTTTGGTAAAATATAGAATATTAAGCCTTTACATCTAAATACACATTATATGCAAAGGGATAATAAAAATAAGAAAGAAGGGCTATTATGAAGAAAAGGGTATTATTTTTTGTTACTGCAGTATGTTTATTTTTAACTACTATATTAGGTTCAACTAAAATGGTATCTGCAGCAACCACAGGGGAACTAAAGACAGGTGATGAAATTCATGGTTTTAAAGTAAAACAAACCGCCTATGATTCATCAACTAAATCAGATGAAATACTATTTGAACATGTTAAGACGGGAGCAAAATTACTAGTTATTAAGAACAGCGATATAAATCGTGGATTCTCAATAAAGTTTAATACTCCTGCTGACAATGACAAGGGTATTAACCATATCATTGAACATTCTGTTTTAGGGGGAAGTAAAAAATATCCCAGCAGTAACATTATATTTGATGTAATGAATACAACCTATGTTTCTTATGCTAATGCATTTACATATCAGAACATGACTATGTATCCAATCTGTTCTTCCAATGAAAAACAACTTTTTAAATCAGCCGATATTTATTTAGATGCTGTATTTAATCCATTATTATTATCAGATTCAAGAATATTTGAAAGAGAAGGTTTTCGAAATGAATTAAAGGATGCAGGTTCTAAATTAATTTATAATGGTATTGTATACAGCGAAATGCAGGGAGGCTTGAGCAGCATTGAAGCTTCAGCCATGATTAATGCTAAAAAAGCTATTTTTCCTGATAGTAACCAAGGGAATATTTCAGGAGGCAGCCCAAGTGATATCCCTGCCTTAACTTATCAGGAAGTAATTAATACATATAAAAAGAATTATCATCCATCAAACAGCTTTATGGTCTTATACGGTGATGTAGATTATAAAGCATTTTTGAAAATGGTAAATGAAAATTATTTATCTTCTTATAGTAAGAAGGAAATAACCATAGATAGAGGAACTCAGAAACCATTTAATAAATTATCTAAAAAATCTTATACAGTACCGGCTGCAGCAGGAACAGATACAAAAAATAAATCGGTTATTGACCTTGTATTTGCAATCAATGATATGAAAGAATTGGGAATGGATAATTACATAGCCCTTAGCACAGCAATATCTTTATTAAACGTAGAGAATTCCAGTTTTAAGCAGGCATTGATGGAAAGTAAAATAGGAGAATCTTATAGTATCTCTCTGGATGCTACCACATATCAACCATCTCTTCACTTTATAGCTAATAACGCGAATCCGGCTAAGAGTAATGATTTTTATCATTTGGTAATGAAAGAATTAAAAAAGGTTGTGAAAAAGGGATTAGATACTGAACTGATTAAATCCTCCCTACGTTCCATCGAGTTTCAGGAAGCATTGGGAAATAACCAAAGCAGTGCAGTAAATAAGATGATGACAGCCAGTTTATTTGATAACTTAATTGGTAATTCTATAGTGGATGTTAATAGCTATTATAGGAAACTGGTTAATAAACTGGATGAAAGAGTCCTGGAAAAGGTGATTGAAAAATATATTGTCAAAAACAAATCAGCTGCTCTTACGGTTACAACTCCAGAAGCCGGATTACTTGAGAAGAATCAGGAAGCTGCAGCCAAAACACTTGCTGAGAAAAAAGCCTCTATGACAAAGAAAGAGATCAGCGCACTTGTAAATAGAACTGCTGCATTCCAGGAATGGAACAGCAAGGAAACACCGGCAGCAGTATTAAAATCTTTAAGAGCAGTATCCTTAAAAGATATTGAAGTAGAATTAAAGGATAGAGAAATCAAGGAAACAACAGTAGATGGGGCCCATGTATTAACGGCTAATGCAGATGTGGACAAAATCAGTTCTGTATCCTTAGGTTTTGATTTAAGCCATCTGACTCCGGATGAACTTTTATATTTAAGATTCTATAGCGATATGATAGGAAATGGAATGGCAACAACCAATAGAACGGAAAGTCAGGTTCTAAATGAAATAGCCCTTAAGACCAATACTATTTCAACTGCCGTTTCCGCCATTATGGATAATAAGAATGGTACATCAGCACATCCGGTATTTATAGTGGACTATTATAGCTTTGAAGATGAATATAAAGATACTTTTGAGTTGGTATCCGATATATTATTGAACTCTAAAATCACAGATATAACCGGGTATGGTACCCGTACCATAGCCAATGTAAAAGCAGATTTTAAGTATCAATTTGCAGAACCATTGAATCTCGCCTTATTAAGAAGTACGGCATATACAAGTCCTTTATACAGATATTCTAATTATTTAAACGGATTGGATTACTATAAATTTGTATTACAATTAGAAAAGGAAATAACAAATAATCCTGCTGAAGTAGCGAAAAAAATTACGGAGATTCGTACAAAAGCATTTAACAAAAACAATTTAAATATATTATTTGCCGGTGATGAAAGTGCACAAAGCGCATTTAAATCGGCTATAACAGGTTTAACCGGTAAGCTGCCGGATGCTCAATATGGAAAAGCGGTATATTCCTTACCAAAGCCTGCTAAGAGAGAAGCACTGGCAATTAATTCGACAGTTCAATATGTATTAGTGAATGCGTCTTTATCAGAAAGCAATGTTCCTCAAAGCGGTAAAGGGAATGTAATTATGAACATGTTAAATAATTTATTACTGACTCCTGAAATTCGTTTAAAGGGAGGGGCATATGGTGCTTCTGCAGCTATAATGGATAATAACTATATTGCTTATACCTACAGAGATAATAATTATGTGAATTCAATGAAGACAATAGGAGCAACGGATGAATTCCTAAAAGCATTAACGTCATATATGACAGAAGAAACATTAGAAAGTTATAAGCTTTCCACATATGCTGCTGAAAGTCCAAGTACCAATGAATTAACCGATGCTTATATGTCACTGCTTTATCATATACAAGGTATCAGCTTACAGGACAGGATAAACAGATTAACAGAAATCAAAGAATCTGGAATTGCAGATATAGACACATATGCAGGATACATGGAGAAATTAAATGAAAACCAGAATTATGTTATAGTTGCATCTCCAAGTGATATTGAAGGGAATAAAGATATGTTTGATTCTATTATATCGTTACAGTAATTTAACGCTAAATTATCATTATTAAATAAAGAAACAGCCTCAAATTATTATGTTTGCAGGCTGTTTTTTTCCTTTTATAACTTTTTTTGCAGAACTTACAGCTACAGTATTATTATACCCTATTGACATACTAACAAATGTTAGTTAAAATAAAACTAACACTTGTTAGTTTAGCCATAAAAGAAGTGAGATTATAAAAAATCAAGATTGTTTCATAAGTGAATAGTGAAATGAATATTTAAGTAAATATTGCTGTGACGCCCAAATCAGAGGTGTTTTGGAAGAATGGAGAATTACAATGGAGAATACAAAAGAAACTATTATTTATCAGGCATTAACTTTGTTTTCAAAGAAAGGTTATGAAGGAGTTTCAATGCGGGACATAGCAAATGCAGTTGGTATAAAAGCATCCTCTCTTTATAACCATTTTAAAAGTAAGCAAGATATCTTTGAAAGTATTATAAATGAAATGTCCATTCGCTATGAAGAAGCAATTTCCAGCATGGAAGTACCCCATGGGGAAATAAGTGAAGTGGTAAGTAAGTATTTGGATGTATCAGAGCAGATGCTTATAAATCTGGCAAAAAAAATGTTTTTGTATTTCTTAAAAGATGATTTTGCTTCAAAGTTTCGAAAAATGCTTATTATGGAGCAATTTAAAAATAATTTGGTTGGTGAAGTATTTCGCAATTTCTTTATGGATGGACCAATAAATTTTGAAAAAACTTTATTTGGAAGAATGATAGAACAAGGTGTATTTATTCAATGTGATCCATATATTATGGCTCTTCATTTTTATTCACCCATATTTCTGTTATTAAATAAATATGATGGAGCTCTGGAAGAAGAGAAAGAAGTACTTGATATTCTGGAAGACCATATAATACAATTTTCAAAATTATACCATTAATCTGAAATAATTGAAATTGTTGCATTTTATAGCAGGAGGTAATAATTGAAAGTAAAGGAAAGGCGGTACAGAAAAGTGTGGATGTATTTACTAATAGTTTTGGTCATACTTGGAATTATCATTACTATACAATATAAGATTGATATTCATAGAGCTTATGATAAGCTTGCTGATTATAAAACTCAAACTATTGATACTAAGTTTGGAAAAATGACTTATCTAAATGCAGGCTCAGGTGAAGCTGTACTTTTATCCCATGGTATATTCGGAGGGTATGATCAGGCATATGAATCTTTACAAACACTATTAGGAAATGGGTATAGAAAGATAGCACCATCACGATTTGGATATCCAGGTTCAGATTTACCATCAGAACCTACTCCAAAAAATCAAGCAAAAGCATTTTTGCATCTTATTGATAAGCTTGAAATTGAAAAGGTATATATTATTACCACTTCTGCTGGAGGCGCCTCAGGTATATCTTTTGCTATCCAATATCCGGAACGAGTTAAAGGACTTATTTTACTTTCTTCCGGTGTCCCTAATATGAAAAAGGCAAAAGAAGAAATAAAGGGAATGACCGGGCCTCCTGCACCCATTGTAAATGATTTTCCAATGTGGTTTACAACTAAATATTTAGGTTTTGCTTTTAAGCCAATGTTTGGAGGAGAACTAGAAGATGACAGCGAGATTTATAAGACATTGCTTCCGGTAAAACCCCGTAAAAAAGGAATTCAGGCAGATACCCATATTACCAACATAGATATGGATATTAATTATGACCAGTATGAAGTTGAACGGATAACGGCGCCAATTTTAGTAATTCACGCAAAGGATGATCCTATGGCAAAGTACGAGAATATTGAAAAGTTTATGAAACGTACAAAAACTCATACAGCTATATTTGAAACAGGGGGGCATATGATTACCGGGCATGGGGATAGAGTTTCTTCTGCTATAAAAGAGTTTATAGAGAAAACGAAGTAAATAGAGTATGAGGTTTCCCATTCACTATAGTTGTTGCATCTATAATCATGGAATAAAGAGTTAAAACATATAATATAAAAACAGTAAAAGTTTCCAATTGCATAATCACTTGAGGGATTTGTATATTTGAATATGCATTGTAATCATAGATATGGAGGAATACTTTGAATAAAACAAGAATTATTGTTTTAGGGGCTTTACTGGCAGCCTTAGCAGCTCTGTTTCAGTTAATACCATACTTTTTTTCGGAAATGCTAGTATTATTAACTATTTTTAGCGGGCTTCCAATTTATATTATTTCAAGAATTAAACCCAAAGTGGGTGTCCTATCCTATATTGTTGCAAGTGCTATTATTATATTTTTTACCCTTCATGAAGGATTATTTTTTCTATGTACCAATGGAATTATAGGATTGTCTCTTGGTATCTGTAATTACTATACTAAAAGAAAGAGCATTATATGGATAATAAGTTCCTTTATTCTAACCATAACTTTAAGCATTATGAATTATGGGATTGGTATTCCTGTTTTTGGAGGAAAAATCCCAGGAAATATGATAATTCAACTAGTTATTTTATTATGCTTTTCTGTAATTTATAATATTATATACTTTTATTTTCTAAGCATTATTTTTAATAGAATAAGTAAATTAAGGTGTTTTTAAATAGCATTTTAGATCTTAAAAATTTAATAAAATCAGGCATTCAACCTTTATTACTAGACAATAAAAAATATCCTCTCTGTATAGAAATTAATAAGAAAGGATATTTTTTAATGATCACTAATTAGATTTTGCTTCCATTAAGATATTAAAAGCTTTTAATTATATTTACTTTTTCTTTGCTTTTCCAAGATATGCAGCCTTAACAGTTTCATCATTTAACAGCTCCATACCTGTGCCTTCCATGGTTATATTACCGGTTTCACATACATAACCGCCATGGGCGATTCTTAATGCAAGGTTGGCATTTTGTTCTACCAAAAGGATGGTTACACCTTCCTTGTTAATTGTTTTTATAATGTTCATGATTTCATTAACGATAATGGGTGCAAGCCCCAGAGAGGGTTCATCCATCATGATTAGTTTTGGTCTGCTCATTAAGGCACGGCCTACTGCTAACATCTGCTGTTCACCACCGGAAAGGGTTCCTGCAAGCTGCCAGGAACGCTCCTCCAGTCTGGGAAATAGTTTATATATTCTTTGAATATCCTCCTCCAGATTATCCTTACGTAAATAAGCACCAATCTTCAGGTTTTCTAAAACGGTCAGATTAGGGAATACCCGCCGTCCTTCCGGTACCAAAGTGATACCTTTTTCTACAAGAGTAGTAGTCTGAGCACCTGTTATATCTTCTCCGTTATAAGTGATTTTACCCCTTTCCGGTTTTACCAGGCCGGATATAGTTCGAAGTATGGTGCTTTTTCCCGCACCATTTGCTCCAATTAAGGTAACAATATCACCTTCCGATACAACAAGGCTGATTCCTTTTACTGCTTTAATACCTCCATAGGATACACATAGATCTTCTATTGATAATAAATTATTCTTCGCCATCTTCCTGTACCCCCAAATATGCGTCAATAACCCGCTGATTATTCTGAACTTCCTCCGGAATTCCGGAAGCAATTAATTTACCAAAGTCTAAAACGTAGATACGGTCTGATATCTCCATAACCAGATCCATGTGGTGTTCAATCATGAATACAGTTAAGTTGAATTTAGAACGTATATCATGAATGAAAGCTGTTAATTCCCCGGTTTCCTGTGGATTCATCCCGGCAGCAGGTTCATCCAATAATAAAAGCTCCGGTTTTGTAGCAAGGGCACGGGCAATTTCTAAGTGTCTTTGCTGACCATAGGGAAGGGAACTTGCTTTTTCATCTTTTACATCGGTTAAACCAAGGATGTTAAGCAATTCTAAGGTTTCCTCCCTCATAGTATGTTCCTCTTTGTGATTCAGGCAAAGTGTGGCTGAAAGGAAGTTGGCTTTTGCCCGCATATGTTTGGCAATAAGGACATTTTCAAATGCAGTCAGATCTTTAAAGAGCCTGATATTTTGAAAGGTACGGGCTACGCCAAGTTTTGTAATCTGATCCGGTGTTTTCTCTATTCTGGTATTGAATTTGCCATTATTTTGTCCGGCATATAGTTTCTTCATGGAGCCTTTTGGATAGTTACTGGTTATTAAGTTATCTTTAAAATAAATGGCTCCGTTAGTTGGTGCATAAACACCGGTTACCACATTAAAGGCAGTGGTTTTTCCGGCACCATTTGGGCCAATTAAGGAAACTATCTCATTCTGATTTACTTCCAGTGATAAATTATCGACTGCAACAACTCCCCCAAACTGCATGGTGATATCTTCTAATCTTAATATACTATTTGACATGGTTAGAACCTCCTTTAGAGGTTTTTTTCAGGATAAATCCTTTTAATCCTGAAACACTTTTTCCAATCTTCTCCCAGGAGAATTCACTTTTACCCATAAGCCCTCTCTGATAGAAGAGTACCACAGCCAGCAGTATGATAGAGAAAACTACCATACGGAAACCAGTACGGAAAAACGGAACCTGAAAACTTCCGATATAAAGGGGGTTATCGAAGAAACGCAGCCACCATTCTTTACTTACGGTTACTAAAAGTGCCGAAATTACGCTGCCTGTTACACTTCCGATTCCACCGATAACAACTATTAACAGAATATCATAGGTTAAGGAAACGCTGAAAGTTTTGGAATCAATGGAACGCATAAACATGGCAAGCATTCCTCCGCTGACACCTGAGAAAAAAGAACCAACTACAAAGGATAACTGTTTATGTTTAAACAGATTAATACCCATAGCTTCTGCGGCGGTATCGTCTTCCCGAATGGCTTTAAATGCCCTTCCATAAGTACTGCGGATTAACAATACCATAAATGTTATACAAACTGCAGCAATAGTAAAGGTCTGTATGATGGAGGAAAAACCATGGATTTTCTTCAAACCATAAGAGCCATTTGTTATGGTATCCAATTGAGGACTGGATATAATTGCACGCATGATTTCAGAGAAACCAAGTGTTGCGATGGCAAGGTAATCGCTTTTTAACCTAAGAACAGGAATACCGATTAAGGCTGCGAATAATGCCGCTGCCAAACCTCCGGTCATTAATGCAATATAGGGATTAATGACCTGTAACCAGCCTGGAGTGGAATCCAATAAGTTTTTAAAATTCATAATTGCCGGTGATACACCGCTTATGTAATATACATCCTGTATGGTATCTGTGGGAATTAAGAATATAGCTGTAATATATGCACCGATTGCCATAAATCCTGCCTGACCTAAGGAGAATAAACCGGTAAATCCGGTTACTAAGTTCATGGAAACTGCAACAACTGCTAAAATAGCACCTTTCATAAGTACGGTATATGCCATGCCATAGTTTGCCTTATTGGTTTCTAAAAAGAATAGGAAGGCAAGAATGATTACTGCTAAAATAATAGAATAGGTAATCTTTTTTGAATTCTTCATACAAGCTCCTCCTTTCCTAAACCTTGTCAATATTTTTCTCGCCAAACAAACCAGTAGGGCGGAATAACAAAATGACAATTAATAAAGCAAATGTAAAAGCATCACTAAAGGTGGAATATCCTAGGGCTACTAAAAGGGTTTCACTAATACCGATTACAAAACCACCTACCACAGCTCCGGGAATGCTGCCGATTCCCCCAAGAACCGCTGCAACGAAACATTTTAATCCCGGTAGTGTTCCGCTAAAAGGTGTTACTGACATACGGTCTGTAAAGTATAAAATGGAACCAATGGCAGCCAGGAAGGAACCAATTACAAAGGTTACACTGATAACTTTGTTGATACGAATTCCCATTAGCTGTGCTGTTTCAAAATCTTTTGATACTCCTCGAATGGCAATACCGATTTTTGTATGGTTAATAAGGAACATTAGAGCAATAACCAAAAGAATAGTAAGTACCGGTGTTATAAAAGTAACCAAAGAGGCAGAAACTGTACCGAACTGGAATATTTTCTTTAGGAAAGGTATTTCCGGATATGCACGTGGAAGTGCAGTAAATAAATAGGTAGCCAGATTCTGTAACAGATAGGATACCGCAATGGCTGAAATCATAATTGACATTCGAGGGGCTGTTCGCAGTGGTTTATAAGCCACCCGTTCTATTACAACTCCCAATATAATTGTTAGGATACATACCATAGGGATTGCAATCTGCCATGGTAGACTTGCCATTGAAAATATCATGAAATAACCTGCCATCATGAATATGTCACCATGTGCAAAGTTTATCAGGCGGAGAATACCATATACCATTGTATATCCAATAGCGATTAAAGCATAAGCACCGCCAAGGGATATCCCTGTTAAAATATGCTGAAAAAATGTGGATAAAGTCATGTGATGTCCTCCAATATTTTATCTTTTCCTCTAAAGCAGTAGAGGCTGCCGCAAATGTAGCAGGCAGCCTCTTAATATACTTTAACCTCATCAGGTAAGAGCCCCACTTCTGCAAGCGGGGGTAAGGACTTTCCTGATTCAGCAGGAGTTCAAGCTTCTGCTGAAATGTCACGTAGTGGCAATGAGATTATGAACAAGTAGCGTAAGCGGATAAACTTGCCTGTAGGCAAGTGGAATATCCGCTTTGACTAATAGTTAGAGACTATTTTGCAACGGTTATTGTCTTTAAGAATTCAAAAGTCCCGCCTTTAACTGCCTTAATAAAAGCAATATCCTTTTTCGCATCACCATTTTCATCAAAGGAAATACCACCGGTAACGGCATCTTTTTCTACTTTTGCTAACGCGTCACGAATAGCTGCTGGGTCTGTGGAATCTGCTTGTTTGATTGCTTCAAGTGCAACTATGTAAGCATCATATCCAAGTGCAGATACTGCAGGAATAATCTCTGATTGTTTGTTCTCTTTTAAGTATTCTTTAAATCCTTTAACAAAAGATTTTGCTTCATCGGTTGCCGGATCTGCTTCATCATAGAAAGTGGAAAGAACTACACCCTCTGCGTATTCCCCTGCATTTTCAATAATAGATGAGTTCTCCCAAGTGTCACCTGCCATAATAGTCGCTGTAATTCCAAGTTCACGGGCCTGCTTAATAATTAGAGGAGCAGTAGCAATGGAAGAGGGAGCAAATATTACATCTGGATTTGCCGCTTTTACATTGGTTAGGATTGCCTTAAAGTCAGTTTGATTTGTCTGGAATTGTTCTTCACTGACAATGGCACCATCACCAGCCAGTTCTTTGAAAGCTGTTACAAAATAGCTGCCAAGACCGGAGGAATAATCATCACCAAGTTGTGTAATGACAGCTGCTTTTTTTGCACCTTCCTGAAATGCATAGTTAGCCATTACAGTACCCTGGAATGGGTCTAAGAAGCATACACGGAAGTAATAGTCATTACCAAGTGTAACCTGAGGATTTGTACAGGAAGCACCGATTGCAGGAACTTTAGCTTCTGCAAAAATCTCGCCGGCTGCAATAGATACACCGGAACCATAAGAGCCAAGTACAACACTGACATCGGAGCTGATTAAATTCTGTGCGGCACTTACTGCCTCTGTTTTATCACTTTTGTTATCTACTTCCACTAATTCAATTCTATAAGTTTCTCCACCGATTTCCACAGTTGGATATACCTTATTAGCATAACGCATACCCAGAGCTTCCTGGAAACCACCACCGCCATTTTCTCCTGTAAGAGGTTCAAAGACACCAATTTTAATTACTTTACCTCCATCTGTACTGGTTGGTTTACTGCTACAGGCAGTAAACAAGCTTACAACTAAGCTTAAGCAAAGTGCAACAGCAAATACTTTGCGTTTCATAAAATACCTCCTCCTATTTGTCTTTCTGTGAAAGACATTTGTTCTTTATACTTTAGTAGTATACCACCTTAAACAACTGAATTCAAGAGAATGTTAAAAAAGTATAAACATTTCTAATATATTTTTAAAAAAGGTAATCGTAGTATATTTGATGTACGCTTTGCCCATTAAAGCTGGTGGAAGTACTTTGAGAACAGGGGATATAGGTTTCTTGTTCCATAGGGGAATTCGATGGTTCTAATAGGACAGCAATCCCTTAAAACATCATTGAAAATGGATAACTCGGTGGCGTTGCCACCGAGTTATCCATTTTCAATGATTGGCGGGATTTCTATCCTATAAGAACCATAACGAATTTCCCAAAGTCACAAGAAACCTATATCCCCTATTTTCAAAGTTCTGTTTACGTTTTTGAGGGCAAAGCTGGGTATTGAAAAATATGGTGGTAAATATAATTGTTAAAAGTATAAGTTATAATTGAATTTATAATAAATTTATAATGTCAACACTTTATGTAATTTTTTACATATTTGTAATTGTAGCATCTATAGAGAGAAATGAATTCATGAAAAACGGTATTATAAAAAGTATTAAAACTATCTTTTAATTTTTAGAAATTTAATTATGAAACTAGATTAAACATAAGGTAAAGATAGACCAGCTTATTACTACTATTTTTTATTAATGATCATAAATAAATTAATCTATTTTGAAAACATGGCGTTGCTATGCAAAGGGATTATACTAAAGTTTTTGAATGATATTTAATAGTTAAATATATGTAGAACTTCTTGAAAGTATTAATATAGAAAATATTATATGCATCGTTACAATATGAATTATGGTCGTATTGGAGATGATTCTATTTTTCGTACAGATAGTCATAAGAGTTATGTTCTTTCATTAGACCATGAGTATCTCTTTCTGTGGCAGAAAATATATTAAAATTAAAAGGATGTGAGAAATGTATCTATACCATTATTATGACAAGTCTATTGGACCATTTATGAATTTATCAGATATCCCCATAGATGAGGCTAAAAAGGTACTTAATGAGTTTAAACAAAATAAACCCAATGTTCAATGTGCAGGAAGACACGTTGAATATATGGAAACAAGATTATATTACGAAGAACTTATAAGGAATCTATTTATTAAAAAGGGTGGAAGTGTCACAAGAAATGCACCACATTATATGGTTGTAGAACATAGCCCATGGCTTTCTACATGGTATGAGAATAGTGCATATATTAAAATACCTATAGAAGAGTTTGATTTAAAAACAATATCATTTACATATGGGGATTCACACCCAACATTTAGTCCAAAAGTAGATGATTCAAAAGAATATCGAAAAAAGGTTTATATGTATGATGAAATTCTTGCAATAATAAAAAAATATGGACTTCCCCAGGATTGGAATCATGATGGTAAGTTTGGACCCGAAAGATATATTGAAGTACAAATTTGGAGTGATAATCCTATAAACAAATATAAAAGATGAAAATACTAAACAATCAGTTTGTTTTACATACTATCTTAAAAAATTAAGGGAAGCCAAAAGACTTCCCTTATATAACTTATATATTTTTAATCATTCTAAAACAACATAGTCCAATTCAAAAACAGCTTTGCCCCTCATAACCTATTTGACCTCCCATACTCATGAAGGTCCAGATAACCTATATAGGCAAAGCGTCCTTACTATTTATTCGCTTTTATTACATTCCCAATCATCCTTAAACTAACTTTTTGTCCGTTATATAATATAAGCCCTTTGTAAATTCTGCCTGACAGCATAATAACGATTAAAGTGAAAAGAAGTAACAGCAAGGTTGTAATAATACCTTCTCCTAATCCAATTGTTCCTGTTAAAATATCCACAGGAATACAAAATGGTGCTGTAAACGGAATGTATCTAGTTACCACTGTTACGGTTTCATTGCCCAGCATAGGTGAAAGATAAGTAATCAACCAGCTTATAATAACAGGGAACTGGAAAATAGCCTGTGTAGATGCGGCTTCTTCCGGTTTGGATACCAGACATCCTGTAAGTCCTGCAATGACACAATAGAATAGAAAGCCAATGCAGAATGCTACAATAGTTAAAATTACAGCAGGAAGAGTGAAAGCAGTTTCACCGATATTATCCTTTAAGAAATTAATTACTGATATTACCGAACTTTCGTATCCCGGATATATGGAATGGGCAACGGTATTTCCAAGGTATAAACCAGCAAAAATGGCAACTAACCAGGTTACAAATTGTAGAATTGCCATTGCGGAAACGGCTAATACCTTACCTGTGATTAAGGCATATGGGTGTACAGAAGTCAATAAGGTTTCTACCAGCTTTGAAGTCTTTTCTGTAGAAACTGACTTGCTAATAGCCTGCCCATGAAAAATAAGCATCATATACAGCATTAAACCAAATATCATAGGTGCCACCATCTTTATGACAAAGGTGATTTCATTAGTATCTTCACCAATATCAGCAAAGGAGGTTATAACTGGTTTTAAAGCGGCAGCCAATTGTTCTTCGGTTAAACCTGACTGTAATAACTTGTTAGTTTCAAATGCAGCGCTCATTGGCTCTATTAATATTTCTGCCTGACTTTTGGAAATTACAGAGCCGTCAGGGATGACAATTTCGATGTCATATCCTGTATCTGTGGTGTTAATAATAGCTGCAATGGTCACTGTTGAATCTGATGCTGCTGTTTTTATTACATCTTCTCTGGTTTGACCTGTAATTGTCTCGAAAACAATATGTGCATATTGTTCCTGGGAGAAAAACGGATTCATTTCTTTATAATCAGTTGGCTGCAATCCGCTGTTATCTAAGACTAATACTTTTTCTATTGGTGAACGTTCCGGCATGTTACTTTGCTCCGGTTTTGCCGCTATTACATTAATTAAAACGGATGCCCCTAATATAAGAAGTGCAACTAATGCGGTAACAAATTTAAAGCCCGGGCCTTTTGTTAATTGACGGAAGGTAAAGCCAAATACGGTATTCCATCCTCTAAAATTATTCTTCATTTGCCCACCTCCCTAGACTGTTTTTGAAAGATGAATTAATTCTTTCAATTTAATTGTATTACCATTATGAAGTATAAGTGTTTCATAAATTTTTGCAACAAAACTGAATAGCAGCAGGATAAATACCAGTTCAAGAACTATGGCGATACCCACTAAGGGTAAGGTGGCTTTTCCAATAAGAATTGCACCTGGTAATATAAATGGAGAAGACAGGGGGAATAAGAAAGCAAAAACAACAAATGGATTGATTCCTGCTCCTACCAAAGTACCTGATGCACCTAATCCAATATATACGCCAATCAGGTTTGTAATTGTAAATAAAGTCAGACCTTCATTTAATTCTTCTATTCGGCTTACGGTTGCTCCTGCCAGACCTGCCAAAGTAGCATAAAAGATCATACCAAGCATAACCAGTATAAAGCATAACAAAATATTTACTATATTGATATTCTGAAAGATATCTTTAGGTAAAAACTGTTCCAACATGCTGCTGCTGTTGCCTGGAATAATGACAGAAGTTATCCGATTGGATACAAATAGTGCAATTACCATGGATACCATCTGGAACAAAGTTGCAAATAACATGGCTATTATTTTACCAACCATAAGTGCCAAAGGTTTTACCGTAATTAGCAGATACTCCACAACACGAGTGGATTTTTCAGTTACAATACTGGATGCAATCTGTGTGCTTGACAACATATTTGCCATTAATACAAAGAATAAGATTCCATATATAAACCAATATTCAGCCATGGATATGGAAGTATCTTCTTTTAGGATAATCTCTCCATTCACATCAGCAGCAGATACGCTGGTTCCGATTTTGGCATTCAGCATTGCATTTTGTTCATCTGTAATTCCTGATGCATTAATTCTTAATAATTGGAATTGCTTTGCCAAAGCATTACCTAAAGCCTGTATATGTGTATCTTTTACAGGTCCTTTACCTGCTTTAAGAAAATGCAGAGAGAACATATTTGAATCTTCTGTAATGGTTAAGATAACAGAAGTGGTTTCCTTCTCCACCTCTTTGGATAAGGTATCATATTCTTCTGAAGCTGTTTCAAAAAGAATATGGTTCATATTTTCCTCCGGCAGGAGCTTTGAAAAATCAATGTCCTGAAGGGAAGTACTGTTATAAACGTATACTTTCTTTATAGGGCTTGGTGCATTTACATCTTCATTACCACTGTTAAATATTTTATTAACCAGGGGCATGGATATTAAGGAAAGAGTAATCAGTATTATATAGGAGATGAGAAATGCTTTACTTTTCAAGGTTTGCACCAATGTAAAAGAAAATACATCCTTCCAGCCGGCTAAATTACTTTTCTTCATTTGCATCCCCTACCTTTTCAATAAATATTTCATGTAATGAAGGTTCACGGAGTTCAAATTTTACAATAGGAATTTGGTCGTTTATTAACTTTGTAAGAAATTCCATTGCCTGCTCTTCGCTTTTAACCTTCAGATGATATTCACTAGGTGTTTTGCCTGCTATGGTAAGACCAAAAGAGGATATATAGGATGCAATATCCACATCACTTTTCACAAATAAGTTTACACGTCCATATCCTTTTTTTATTTCATTTAAATTACCTTGCAGCACTGCCTTACCTCGATTTAAAATCGTAATATCAGAACAGAATTCTTCAATGGTAGGCATCTGATGGCTGGACATAATCAAATATTTGTCTTTGCTGATTTCTTCCCGTATAATAGATTTGAATAAATCTGTATTTACAGGATCCAGACCGCTTAAAGGTTCGTCAAGAATAAGCAGTTCCGGATCAGATATTAAGGCAGCCACTAATTGGACTTTTTGTTGGTTACCTTTTGATAATTGATCGGCGCGATTGGATTTGGAAGTTTTTCTACCTTTGGTTTTAGGGGGAAATACATATTCAGTCACTGCTAATCTGTCAGCCCAGTATTTTATACGGTCCATTGCAGTATGCTTTGGTACATTGCGAAGCTTTGCAAAGTATAAAAGTTGATCCAGTAAAGAATATTTTGGATATAAGCCTCTTTCTTCTGCAAGATAACCAACGTTAGTACGTATAGGATCTAAAGATTTTCCTTTCCATAAAACTTCACCGTTATTTTTGGCAAGCATCCCTAAAATAATACGCAGTGTGGTTGTTTTACCAGCACCGTTAGTTCCAAGCAGAGCATAAACACCAGGCTCATGGATCTCGAAACTCAAGTTATCTAAGACAACTTTGTCTCCGTAACTTTTAGATAAATTATTAACACTTAATGACATATTAACCTCGTTTCTGGCACTTTTAACGCCTTTTAATTATAATACAATGTTGTATTCCAGTACTAATTGCTGGTTGCTTCCCCACTTCATTTTAAATCCCTTATTGATATTAAAAAGATATTTTATATTTGGGCAAAACTTATGTAAACAAATGGTTTTTACATATGCCCAAGCAAAAATGATTATACCACTATTTTACTTTAGATAAAAGTACTTCCAATAAATTATTTTGTGATTTATCTTCTTCGTTTTATATGATAGAATATAAAAGAAAAAAGGAAACCAAGGTGATTTATGTCGTTGGAATGTATAGAATATAAGAACGGCATTTATTTGGTAGTGTGAAAGAAAAAATAAATGAAAGGAAGCCACAGTTATATCTTTCACATAGGTTTGTGGCAGTATCACATATCACTTGTGGTATGCATGGTAAGTTGTATGAAAAATGTTGTTGTTATAGGGGTTTCAGGAGGTTCTGCTTCCGGAAAGACAACAGTTGCGAATCGAATAAAAGAAGCATTTAGAGACAGTGTGGAATTATTAAGCCACGATTTTTATTATTTACCTCACGATGAATTGCCTTTTGAAGAAAGAACAAAACTAAATTATGACCATCCCAATGCATTTGATACCGAAAGAATGATTACCCACATTAAGGCATTAAAACAAGGTGATGCAATTGACAGGCCGGTCTATTCTTACAAAGAACATACCCGGGTTGCCGAAACAATAAGAGTGAATCCTGCTAAAGTTATTATAGTAGAGGGATTTTTAATTTATGAAAATGCGAATCTTCGTTCCTTAATGGATATTAAGGTATTCGTAGATACCGATGCGGATGAAAGGCTGATCCGCAGAATTGTTAGAGATGTAAATGAGCGGGGAAGAAGTTTGGAATCTGTTATAGCGCAATACATAAATACCGTAAAACCAATGCATGAATTATTTGTAGAGCCTTATAAAAAATATGCAGACATTATTATACCCCGAGGGGGAAAGAATAATGTGGCAATGGATATGCTGATCCACAGAATAAAAGCTATTTTGGCGGAGCAATGAATATAATTATGAATTGTAGTTAGCTTGGGGCGGGGATTTTCCTCGCCATTTCTTATTAATAATGGTATAATCAAAGGAAGCATGAATACATCCGATGGTAAACCTCATTTACTATAATAGGTAAATGACGATAATGGGAATAATTAAATAACAGGAGGTAAGTAAGTGGATACGAGAAAGTTAATTGAAATTCTTGGAACAGCAGAGAATTTAAAAAATAACACCCGCCATTCCTGGACTTCACAAGGAAGACATGAAAGTGTAGCAGAACATAGCTGGAGACTAGCATTATTTGCTTATTTTTTAAAAGATGAATTTCCGGAAGCGGATATGGATAAAGTAATAAAGATGTGTATATTCCATGATATGGGAGAAGCATTTACCGGTGATATCCCATCCTTTAACAAAACTGCACAAGATGAAGAGGAAGAAAGCAAACAATTATATAATTGGGTGGATTCCCTGCCGGCACCTTATAATACGGAACTTAGGGCTATGTATGAAGAAATGGAGGCTTTGGAAACTTTAGAAGCTAAAATATACAAAGCTTTAGACAAAATAGAAGTAATTATCCAGCATAACGAAGCAGACCTTTCTACCTGGATACCCCTTGAATATACTACCAATTTAGATTATGGTAATGGTAATGTGGCTTTTTCGGAATATCTAAAAAAACTTCGAAAAGATATTTATAACGATACTGTACAAAAAATACATAAATAGCATATCCTTTTTTTGATATTTACTTTTTGAATAAAAAAGAATATGATGTGTTTGTATTTGTTTTAATAGCAAATACAATTAAAGAATAGAACTTTTGGAAATGAGGATGGTTATTATGTCTCAAAAGGACAAGGATTTGTTAGAAAAATTAGCAGAGGAAAATAAAATGACGGATGAAACAATTTTAAAAACAGAAGCAGAAAGTGAAGAAGCCATTGATGCAGGTAAAGAAATCAATTACCAAAAAGTATTAAATTTAATGCAATCAATAGGCTGTATGACTCCTTATAAAGATAAAGTAGATATGTACCTTGAAGCAGCAAAACAATTTGATGAATTATCTGATTATAAAGATTCCAAGGAGCTTGCCGGGGAATGTAATCGTCTTGCTAAATTGACAGAGGGGGAAATTAAAGACCAGATTTATAAAAATGCCACGGAGCTGAAAGAACAGGCCAAACGGGCAGATGAATATAAATTAGCTGCCGAAGAATTTCGTAAAATCGATGGTTACCTGGATGCCAATACCTTGGCGGAAAAATGTGAAGAAGCAATCACCCGTATAGAAAAGAAATCAGGCAGGAAAAAGTTAATAAGAAGTGCGGCAGTTGTACTTGCAGTTGTTGCAATATTTTTTGGAATCAAAAATACTCATGCAAAATATTATTTAGCCAATGCATATCAGTTTACTGGTTCTTATAATCAAGCAATTAAAATCTATAAAAAAATAGATGGTTTTAAAGATAGTAAAGATAGAATGGCCGAATGCAGATACCAAAAAGGATTAAAGGCTATGGCTGAAGAAGATTATAAAAATGCTAAAAAAGCTTTTGAAGCAGCAGGGGACTATAAAGACAGTGACCAGAAAAAAGTGGACATGGAAAAACTATATATTAAAAATAGTGAAATCGGAGATACCATTAATATAGGTGAAAATAAGTGGAGAATATTAGATATACAAGGTAATCAGGCTTTATTACTAAAGGACCTGGCATTGCCCGGTATGGCATACAATACCAATGGAGGAGATATTACATGGGAGCAGTCTACATTGCGTAATTGGCTGAATTCAGAATTCCTGAATGAAAATTTTACACAAGCAGAGAAAGATAATATTATACTTACTACTGTAAAAAATCCGGATAATCCCAAGTATGGAACAGATGGAGGAAACGATACACAAGATTATATATATCTTTTCAGTATTGATGAAATAGAGCAATATAATGAACTTATTCCTGATTTAAAAAGTAACAGCTGGCTTCGTTCTCCAGGTAACCAACCAAGCAGTGCAGCCTTCCTGTCTGTAAACAGACTTGCTATGGAATATGGTTATGAAGCAAATAGTGAAGAATTCAGAGTAAAGCCAGTAATGTGGTTCAATCTAGATTAACTTAAAATAAAAGATAAAATTTAAATAAAAGATAAAAAATTATTGGCTGTTGCAAGACAGTCATTCTGAATATGGGATTTCAGCATAGTTGAATATTGGATGGAGAATCTTACTTTTAGAATAAGTTTCTATGGACAAGAATTCAGCTATATATGGATTTACTTTTCAGAATGGCATATTGGTTTTGCAGCAGCCTTTTTTAGTATATATTTTATTTTGGACATTTGTCCTAGATAAATATATACTTTTTTTATTATGGTAAAAAACATCACTATAAAAGGACAATAATCCTTTACTTGCCTTGACAAAGGGAATATAATTAATTTAAAATAACACAAAAAAAATTATTTAATTCCATAATGTATACATAATACACAAAACAAATGGTAGGTTCTTCATAAGTTTACTAAAAGAATTATAAAAGTTTAATGCACTGAAAAATTATCGGAAACAGACAAGCTGAGCGATAGTACGTATGTATTATGCAGCAATATGGGAACGAATACTTTGTATTCCCTTAAATATTTTAAAACAATTAAAGGAAAGTGGAATTATTGAGATTACAAAAGCGCATATTGTAATTAAGAATTTTGAAAAGTTACTGGAAGAAGAATGTCAGCCGGCAAGACAAACAGAGAAACAGGGAAAAAAGAAAGGTTGAAAGAAACATTCTTACAAAGACTTTGAAAGGAGTAGGGGAATATTTATGATAGATTTGCAGGCACATATCAGGCTGTCAAAAGAAGACGCCGCCAAATATGCGATTCTTCCCGGGGATCCGGGCAGAATTGATCACATTAAGACCTTTCTGACGGAGTCAAAAGAATTGGCTTATAATAGGGAAATGAGAAGTGTTAGCGGATATTACAAAGGACTTAAGGTGTTAGCGGTTTCAACCGGAATGGGAGGAGCCTCTACGGGAATTGCAGTAGAAGAACTTCATAATATCGGAGTAAAGTATATGATACGGATCGGAAGCTGCGGCGGGCTGGATCCCAGAATGAAATTTGGAGATTTATTGATTGTTAATGGTGCAGTTAGGGATGAGGGAGCCTCAAAAGCTTATATAGATAGCATATATCCGGCTATTCCGGATACGGAATTATTAATCAGTGTTTTAGAAGCAGCCAATGAATGCAAAGTACCATTTTTTATAGGAAAAGCAAGAAGTCATGATAGTTTCTATATTGACAATGAGGAGGAAATAAGTAAATATTGGTCTGGAAAAGGCATTATGGGGTCAGATATGGAGACAGCAGCTTTATTTACCATTGGGGCACTAAGAGGTGTAAAAACAGCCTCTATTTTAAACACGGTAGTTGAGTATGAAGGGAATTTAGCAGAAGAAATAAATGGTTATGTAGATGGAGAAGCATCTATGAAACTGGGTGAAAAGAATGAAATTTTGTTAGCTTTGGAAGCATTTGTAAAGGAAGAAAATAAAATAAATAATAAAAGGAGAGGTTATTATGAGTAAAAAGTTATGGTCATTAAAATTTAACACTGCAACGCTGGTATTAATACCTGCAGCAATTGGCATTAATTATTTAGGAAAATTATTTGCTAGTTTGTTAAAACTTCCATTATGGCTGGATGCTATTGGAACCTGTCTGGCAGCAGTACTTGGTGGGCCAATTATTGGTGCTGTCTGTGGTGCTGTCAACAACATTATATATGGTCTGACACTAGATCCTATTTCAACAGTATATGCCCTTACCAATATTGGTATTGGTATTGTAGTTGGTATTCTGGCCTATAAGGGATTTATGAAGAATCTAAAAGGTGCCATTTTAACAGGTATTATAGTCGGTATTGTAGCAGTTATCATTTCTACACCATTAAATATATATTACTGGGGAGGAACCACCGGTAATGTATGGGGAGATGCGCTGTATGCATGGGCAGTGTCTCAGAACATGCCTATGTGGCTGGCTTCCGGTTTGGATGAATTAGTAGTGGATGTGCCGGACAAATTGGCAGTGGTTATTCTGGTATTTATCATTCAGAAAAGCCTTCCAAAGAATCTGCTTAATCTGTTCCACAATAATGAAGAAGTAGAAAGTTTGGATTAATAGTTTGAGAGGAGTTTACTATTGAAAAGTATTAGCTTATATGTAGACAAGGGATCGTGGCTCAATAAGATGGCTCCGGAAAGCAAGATTATATATATCATTACTGCAATTACCGTGCCTGCCCTGTTAGGAATACGATGGGCAGGCATGGGATTTATTGTTCTGAGCATAATTTTACTGCTATCAGGAAAAGTCCTTAAAAAGACGCTGCCATTGCTAGGGGTCTCCGGTTTTGTATTAGTAACGGTCCTGATTATTCAAGGATTATTCTGGGCAGGAAATATAACACCATTATTCAGAATTGGGCCGGCAGTATTTTATAAGGAAGGATTGAATTTCGCTTTGGGAATATTGGTTAATGTAATCAATATATTATTAAGCTTTTGTGTATTAATTCTTACTACCAAACCTTCCGATATGATTGAGAATTTTGTCAGGAAAGGATTCTCACCCCGTTTTGGTTATGTATTTATTTCCGTGTTTCAAATTATACCTCAGATGACAGAAACCATGAATACTATAACAGATGCTCAAAGAAGCAGAGGTATGGAAACAGAAGGGAAGCTATGGGTACGGATTAAAGCATTTATTCCTTTGATTTCGCCGGTTATAATGAGTTCCCTGATTAATACAAAAGAGAGAGCATTAGCATTGGAAGTACGGGGATTTAATTCAAAGAATAAGAAGACATTTTTAAATGAACAGGTAAAAACAAGTGCAGATATTTATATACAGATAGCTTTATTATTAGGTATTGCAGCTGCTCTGATTTGGAGGATTACCGTATGGCTAGGATAGTAATTGAACATCTGAAGTATAAGTATCCCGGAACCAATAAACTGGCTCTTGATGATATTTCATTTACCATTGAACCAGGTGAGTTCATTGGAATTATTGGAAGAAATGAATCCGGAAAAAGCAGCCTGTGTCAGGCAATTGCAGGACTGATACCGAATTTTTATAAAGGAGCCTATGGGGGAAAAATTTTTATAGATGACATGGAAGTAAAAAAAGTAGGCGTTGAAGAGTTGTGTGAAACCGTAGGAATCGTTTTTCAAAATCCTTTTAATCAGGTAACCGGATCCAAATTAACGGTATATGAAGAAATATCTTTTGGATTGGAAAACATGGGAATTCCCAGGGAGGAAATGATAAAACACATTGATGATGCCATGGAACTTTTGGATATTAGTAAATACCGTGACCGTTATCCCTTTGATTTATCCGGGGGACAGATGCAGAGAATGGCAATTGCCAGTATCATAGCCATGAAACCGGAAGTCATATTATTGGACGAGCCTACGTCTCAGCTGGATCCTCAGGGAAGGGAAGAAGTATTTCAGGCAGTACAAAAGTTAAGTAAACAGGGTATTACCATAATTATGGTGGAACACAACATGGAAAAGATAGCAGCCTACAGTGACCGCATTGTTTTGCTGGAGGATGGTAAGTTAATAGATATAGATACTCCCCAGAAAATCTTTTCACGTGATGATTTAGATGAGTACGGTGTGGAAGCACCAGTGTATACTCAGATATGCAGAGAACTTGGATTAAAAGACAGAAGCAGCGGATATTATCCAATTACATTGGAGGAAGCGAAGAGAATTTTATCCGGTGATAGGAAGGGGGAAATGTAAGGCATGAGTACAATTGAAGTAAAGAACCTTCATTTTTCCTATGTGGAAGGAGACGAAATTCTTAAAGGTCTTAATTTTGTTATTGATAGCCGGTCAACTGCAATTATTGGTCAAAATGGAGCCGGTAAAACTACCTTTGTAAAATTGTTGAAAGGCTTATTAAAACCAACAGAAGGTGAAATTCTGTTAAACGGTAAAGGGATTAAAGACATGACCGTTGCTGCTATTGCAAAACATGTTGGTATGGTATTTCAAAACCCCAATGATCAAATATTTAAAAATCAGGTATTAGATGAAGTTATGTTTGGCCCCCTTCAGATTGGTATGGATAAGGAAACTGCTAAGATAAAGGCACTGGAGGCACTTGAGATTGTTGGTCTGGCAGAAGAGAAACATACAAATCCATATGATTTAGGGCTTTCAAGAAGAAAGCTGGCGGCAATTGCCTCCATTCTTGCTATGGATACGGAAGTTATCATTTTTGATGAGCCTACCATTGCACAGGATTATGCTGGAAAGGAACGCATTAAAGATATTATTCGTAAACTTCGTAACGATGGAAAAACTGTGATTACCATTATTCATGATATGAACTTTGTGGCAGATGTATTTGAACGGGCCATTGTATTTGCACAAGGACATGCAATACTTGATGATTCTACAAAAATGGTATTCTTACAAAAGGAAATACTGGAAAAGTCTTATCTGGAGCAGCCAGATGTTATGAAGTTATGTTATGAATTAGGATTTAAGGAGGGTTTCTTAAACGTAGAAGAGTTTATACAAGGAAAAATGAATAAAAGGTAATAAATAAATCAAAAATAAAAAATGAGCTTAATAAAATGTTAATTCAATAAACATCTTTTGCTTTGTATATAAGGTACTGCAAAAGATGTTTTTTTATTATATAATAGAATTATGCAACATTATCTGAGATGCCGGTAAACGGTATCATTCTGAAAGAAAACAAACTTATATAAACAGTTTATAAAGAATACTGAAGGTTATCATAATGTTCAAACGGACAATATAGTTGAGAGAAAACAAAGGAAAAAATAATATATTTTGATTTTTTGTGTTACATCTGTAAATGAATGTAGTATGAATGGTGGTAAATGTAAATAAAATGATTATAATATTTTGAGTTTATTTATTACTAGTGGGAATAATAAATATATCTATAGGATGGAGGGCAAAATTTTATGAATTGGAAATTTGAAAACAATAGAATTTATAGTGAAGATGAAAATAGTGAAATATTGGCAGAGGCTAATTTCCGTCAAAAAGAAAATGGAGAGATAGATATAGAACATGTCTATGTTAATCCTAAACTAAGAGGACAAGGTGTTGGAGGAGAGGTAATGGCTACAGTTGCAGAACATTTAAGAAAAGAAGGAAAGAAAGCAACTGCTTCTTGTTCCTACGCAAATTCCTGGTTCAGAAAGAATCAGAAGAATTATGAAGATGTTATTTCAAATGGTTTGATGGATCAAGCTGTTGCTTGTAATATTAATGGTAAACACTGATAAAAAGCAGCTAATAGACTATAGGAGGAAGAGTGAAGAATAAGTATCTTCACAAATGGAAAAGTATACTTCAGAAAAATTCCGGAATGAAATTCACTTGAATTTCATTTTAACTTCTTTCCATATACAATGCCATAAAGCAGCATCATGACAGGAGGGTTGAAATATGGATAAAATACTAATAGTTTCACATTGTATCTTAAATACATCATCTAAAGTGGTGAGCTATAATCAAGAAGAAATAAAACAGGAAAATGCTAACAGAGAAAAATTAATAAAGTATGTACTAAAGAATAATATACAACTACTCCAACTTCCATGCCCGGAATTTTTATTATATGGAGCCAAAAGATGGGGACATGTGAAAGAACAATTTAATCATCCTTATTTTCGAAAACAATGCAGGGAGATGTTAGAACCCATTATCATGCAGTTAAAAGAATATGCTTCTTATCCGGAACGTTTTCAACTATTAGGTATTATCGCCATAGATGGAAGTCCAAGCTGCGGATACCATATGACTTGTAAAGGGGACTGGGGAGGTGAATTTACTGGTTGCCCGGATTTACATAAAAAATTTTACAACCTTTACATGGCAAAAGAACCGGGAATATTTATGGAGGAAATGATATCTTTTCTGAAAAAAGAAAATGTTGATATTCCTATTATGGATTTGAGTACTTTTACTACTCATATTAATTAATAGATAATATCTATTAATGTATCGATTATATCGGTATTATTAATTTGTTATATTCCTGATTTCATAATACAATTTTAAAATAGGTATTTTATTTTAAGTATTATGAATTGGGGGAACGTTCAATGAAAAGAAATAGTCCGGTGTATTTAATGACTTTTTGTTCTGTTGCTATTGCAGCTAATATTGTATTGGGTATTATAACCTCATTATTAAAATTGCCCTTCTATCTGGATACTTTAGGTACTATCCTTACTGCCGTTTTGATAGGGCCCTTTCCTGGTGCCGTTGTTGGGGCATTGACCAATGTTATTACAGGATTCATCTATAGTATGCGGGATATCCCGTTTGCCCTGGTAAGTATTGCTGTTGCATTAATTACAGGTTTTATTGCTAAGAAATTTAAATTTAATGTAATCACTGCAATTATTACAGGTCTTATTTTAAGTGTTGTAGCACCGTTAATAGGTACACCCATAGGTATCGCTTTATATGGCGGACTAACAGGAACGGTTTCCGATGTTCTCGTTATGGCACTTAAGAATGCAGGAGCCAGCTTATTTACAGCATCTTTTGTTACAAAGATAGGTAATAATCTGATTGATAAAGTGGGAACTTGTCTTATAGCTTATCTATTAACCATTTCATTGCCGGCGGGTATGAAAAGTACGTTAAAAGGTTACTCAGCAAAAATTCAATAATAAAACAATTATATTTCATACATTATGGAACCAATTACAAAGTGGCTGCTGCTAAATGAATATCTGCAACAGCCACTTTTAATGGGTTAAAAATTGAGATTATTGTTTAAACCCTATTCAAGGATAATCTTTAACTAAACGGCTGAGATAGCCATTTATTGTATTCAAACAGTCTCCCTCTAATAATTTAGTATTAAGCTAATGAGGAGAGTACAGAGGCTTTGGTAACAATTCCAATCAGTTGGTTTTTCTGATTGGTAACTGCGATGGGATATTTCGCCTCAGCTGCAATTGGCAGAAGGTCCTGAAGGTTCACTTCCGAATTGGTAACAGGAATATCCTTTATAATTACATCCTTTAATGGGACTTCTCCATTTCTTGCTTTTAGCGCACCATCAAGAGTGAGTAAACCAACTAACCTCATGTTATCACCAACCACATAAACGCTGGAAACTCCATTGGATTTCATTTCTTTCATAGCAACATTTGGCCCGTCACTTTGTTTTACAAATGCAGAAGGAACTGTCATAACATGCTTTACACAAAGTATTTTTGTTTTATCAATATCTTTAACAAATTCTTCTACATACTCGTTAACGGGCTGTTCTAATATCTCTTCCGGTGTACCAATCTGTACAATCTTGCCGTCTTTCATAATTGCTACACGGTCACCAATTTTAAAAGCTTCATTAATATCATGTGTAATAAATATAATTGTTTTTTGAACCATCTTATGAATCTTAAGCAGCTCAAATTGCATATCCCGTCTTACAATAGGATCTAAAGCAGAAAATGGTTCATCCATAAGCAGAATATCAGGATCGTTGGTAAGTGCACGAGCTATTCCTACACGTTGGCGCATACCGCCGCTAAGTGAAGATATGTTATGATTTGCCCATCCTTCCAGTCCTACCAGTGAAAGCATTTCTTCTGCTTTTGCTTCCCTTTCTGCTTTGGGAATACCCTTAACTTCTAATCCGTATGTTACATTTCCTAAAACAGTACGGTTGGATATTAAGCCAAAATGTTGAAAAACCATGGAAATGTGATTTCTTCTATATTCACGTAATTCATTTTTATTGAATTTACAAATATCTTTTCCGTTAAATAAGATTTCTCCTGAGGTTGGATGATGCAGCATATTTAAACAACGGATAATAGTGGATTTACCGCTTCCTGATAAACCAATTATAACAAATATTTCACCTTTTTTTACATCAAAGGATACATTATCTGTTCCCACTGTTGTGCCAAAACGTTTAAATATGTCTTTTTTATTGCTTCCGGCCTTTAATAATTTTAATGCATTTCCGATGCCGGACCCAAATATTTTAGTTACGTTTTTTACTTCTAATATATTTTCCATTTTTTATTCCTCCAATGCTGATGCTTTTTTGCTAAAACAGCCCTGGGTTAAACGGTCCATAAGGATGGCAATAATCACGATAGAGACACCGGCAGTGAAACCTCTTCCGATTTCCAAACGATTAATGCCTATTAATACTTCTTCCCCTAGTCCGGCTGCTCCAATCATTGAACATGTTACAACCATAGATACCGCCATCATCATAGTTTGATTAACACCAGTCATTATAGTTGGTAATGCCTGGGGAAGCTTTACCTTTAATAAAAGCTGGGTTCTGGTTGAACCAAAGGATTGAGCCGCTTCTACCATTTCTTTATCTACTTGATTTATAGCATGGCAGGTAAGCCTTATAACAGGTGGTATTGCATAAATAATAGTAGCGATAACTGCTGGAACTTTTCCTAATCCAAAGAACATAACCGCAGGAATTAAATATACAAAGGAGGGCATTGTCTGCATAGCATCAAGAATTGGACGGACAATGGCAAATGCCCTTTTACTTGATGAAAGCAAAATCCCAATAGGTAATCCAAATAATAAAGATATTAAAACAGATGCTATAACTATAGCCAGGGTCAGATTCATTAATTCCCAAAGGCCTAATATACCTATTATTGATAAACTCAATGCATACATTATACCTTTATATATTTTCTTACTAGTTCTCCATCCCAGAAAGAAAACAATAAGAATTAATAACCACCAGGGTATTATATTGATAATAGCGCCGATTCCGTCAAGTAATCCTAAAACGCCATCCTTTATTACCTTAAACAATCCTTCAAAATTTTTATTAATATCGTTTACAACATTATTGATAGAATCATTAATGTTAATCCTAAAATTATCAGGAAATTGTGCAAGCCAATTCGTATTCATAAATTCACCTTCCTAATTCAAAGCGTTTCTAACAAGTTCTGCCTTTTCTTCAGGCAACCATTCTGAAATTAATTCATCGTGATTTTTTAAGAACCATTTTGCTGTTTCTTCATAATTTGCTTTTTCATCTTGCATATATGCTAAGGCTTCTGCCGTTAAGCTGCTGGAGGTTTTGTATTTTTTTAAAAATTCTACAAAATCCGGAGCTTTTTTTACCATATCATTACTTGCACTTACAGTTACAATAACAGGTGGACAGGCTGTTTTTCCATCCGGATAAGTTTCTGGATCATATGGAGCATCTTCCAGAAGAACAAGATCATATTTACCAGTCAGCCAGGTTGGTTCCCAATAGTAACCAACAATAGGCTCACCTTTTTCATATGCAGTTGAAAATGCAGCGGCTAATGGAGCATCAGAACCAGGACGGAAATAATTAAAATCTTTATCTAAACCATAATATTTATACTTGTTATACATAACTTTATCAATTTCCCAACCGGAAATAGCTCCGTATATTCTTCCTTTTGTTACATCCTCTTCGTCAACAAATACATCTTTGTAATTAACAAGATCAGCAACAGTCTTCAAGTCAGGTGCCATAGGTTCAATACCTCTTGACGGGTCACCTTCAATTACATACCTGGGAACATAGAACCCCTGCTTGTTGTCGTCAAAATTAGTTCCAAGTTCTTGATAAGCGCCAGAAGCAATATCATCTGAATAACTGACTACATTGTTTGTCCACATCTCCATAATTACATCAATGTCATTTCCTTTTAAAGCCTGAACAGTAAGAGGAGTAGTTGCAGATATTTCTTCTGTTTCATAACCGTAAGCATTCCCTGCTATAAAGCTGGCAACTGCGTTATGAAATTTAATACTATCCCAACCTACATCCGCTAATTTAATTACTGTATTTGAATCTTTTTTACATCCAACTAAAAAGGATGCACATATCAGCAAAGTAATTCCTATTAACATTCCTTTTTTTCTCATTTTATGACCTCCCTTTCGATTTTCCGACAACTTTACTGTGTTATACAAGTTGGCACTTATGTATATATAATAATACAAGTTTTAAATTTGTCAATAAAAAAAGCCATATTTTTTTAATATGGCTGATGGGTAATACCTATTGAAATGTATCCTATTGATCACAATTTTTTATTAAATCCTGGATTCTTTGGGCGATTCCCATATCACCGGTAACCACGATAATATCATGGGGTTCAAATACAAAATGAGGCCCAGGTGATAATATAATATCGTCTGAACGCTTTATGGCAACTATAGTCGCACCGGTATTTTGCCAGAACTTTGTTTCCGTAATGGATTTTTTTAATATAGAAGAATTCTCAGGAATTTCGAATTCTAATGTGTATAATGGTTTAATGTTACGGTAACGTTCGCTGTAGTCAATAATCTGACCGACAATTTCATTTATACGCTTGTCCATGTTGGAGCGTTCTTTTAGAAGAGTATTTAGTTCCCGTTTTAAGTTTCTAAAATCATCTCCAATATTATTTCTTTCAATATATTTTAAAGCATTATCTCTTGATTTAATAATTGCACCGCTGCTTTGTAATACTTCAATAATTTTCATGTCTTGGAGAAGCTGGAATGACCTTCGAATAGTCTCTGGTGATACATTATATTCACTAGCCATTTTAGAACGTCCAGATATTTTGGTGTTTTCTTTTAATTCGCCTCTAGCAATTCGCACAGCAATATCCAATGCAATTTGGGAATAAACCGGTGGTCCAATGTTTTTCAAATGTAATCTCTCCATCCTTTATATTTTGTTTGTATTGTACTATTAACATGATTTTTTTGCAAGAATTCCTTACTATAATGGTACTCAGTGAAAGTATATTACAGCAGGAATGCAGCCACCCAGTCAATTTCTCTGATATTATCATTTGAATGAGTAATATTACAGTGTTGAAGCTGAAAGATTCATAAAAGGTGATAAATCCCACTCTAAACCTATGAATGGAATGTCATTCTCAATGGATTCTCTTCTATTACGCATGTAATTTTCTTCCCATGGACCTGGATTGTTCATATCACAGCTGCGGTAAACAACTACATAAAGCAAAAGTTCACGTAGTTTTAAAAAATCAGGTAATAGTTGAATCCAGAAATCATCCAACTTATTCTCTTCACGATACCCATCTAAAAATGCCTTTAGAAACCGATTGGCAAAAGCCAGTCTGTTTTCCGGGGTATCTGGCCTTAGAAGACAGTAGAACAGGGCTATAGCTATATCACTAATAAAATACATGTAAGAACAGTCGTCAAAATCGAAAACAGTGATGTCTCCTTTATTAATAAAAAAATTACCAGAATGTATGTCGGTGTGTATTAGGCCATATCCGTCTTTATCCTGAGGAAGCGATTTTAATTTATGAATCATTTTTTCTAATTTGTCAGCAACTATTTCATGACCTTCAGGAAGATATTCTCTGCAATTACTGAATAATTTTTCTTCATGCCATGCAGGGCGGGTTGTAGCTGTATTTTTGGGTTTATAACTTTTGGTCAGCTGATGCATTTTTCCGATAACTTTTCCCCATGTGCAAAACAGGGAATCATTAGCATCTTTCGCCTGAATATGCCTGCCCTCTGCTTTTTCAAAAGAGGTGGCTATAAAATAGTTATCCTCTGCTATGGGTATGATTTCTACTAACTGATGATTTTTAGAGTATACAGGCATACAGACAGCAGAATGATTTTTTGATAAATATTCAACCCAATCCAATTCTCCCTGAACCATGTTTTTGCTTCTATGGGAACTATGGGTTAAACGGAGCACATATTCTTTATTATTAATGGTATATCCGTAGACATAGTTTTCAAATCCGCCTACTTTTTTAACACTTCCCCTGTCCATATTGTATTTCGAACAAGCGGATGCAAGAATTTCTTCATTAAAGAGGGTATGAATATGCTTTTCCATAATAAAAATCTCCTGTTTTCATTTTTGGGTATTATATCATTAAAGAGATTGTAATGTCTATTAGTAATTAGAAAATCTATCCAGAGTAATAATTAGTATTATTCTAAGATTCTTCTTACCGGAATATACATTGTTTATTTATAGGGGAACTATAATGTATTTCTATGGTACATTTTTGTTTTAAAAGTTAAATTTTAGATAAATCTATCTATACTATTTGTATGAATATATTTAGTGACAAAATGGAAAAATTAATATAAGTATTTGTTGTTAAAAGTAAGAACGGGACAAACACATAATGATTGAAAGGAGAAGTGTATGGATACTGCAATTATTATAGGTATTATTCTGCTTATCACATACTTTGGGTTAATCTATTTTGCTGCACGTGGAGGGAACTTAATGGTAGGTTTCTTTATTATGGCAGTTATTTGGGTTGCACTATGTATGGCTGGTGGCAAATTAACCTGGGCAGGCGCTCAGACCGACATCTTTCAGGGAGGACCGGAGAGTTGGGGTGCTACTGCAGTTAACGTTATATTCGGTAGTTGGTTTGGAAGGGTACTGATTGAAACAGGTATTGCTTCAAAATTAATAAAGAGTGTTACAGAACTTGGCGGGGATAATCCATTATTTACCACCATACTGTTATCCATAGTTTCCGGTATTATATTTACCTCTACCTTTGGTGCGGGTGCAGTAGTAGCAATTGGTGTTATTATTCTGCCGATTCTTATGTCCTTAGGTGTTCCTAAACCTCTTGCAGTTACCTCATATCTAATGAGTGTGGGCAGCGGTATGTATATTAATCAGGTACTATTTAAACAAATGCAGGGAATTTTTACAGATATGCTATATGATAAAAATTATTTTGTTTTTGGTTTTTTGGCAATGGGTGTTCAACTTATAATTATTTCGATCATGCTGATATACCATTTGAGAAAGAAAAAAAGACGCAGGAGGGCCTGGGCAGTTAAAACGGGAAAAGCGGGTTATTTGGAGGCCACAGTACCAACAGTAGCAATGATTACACCTATTATACCTACAGCATTGGCTATATTTTTTAAATGGCAGTCAATTCCGGCATTTATTGTAGGTTCTGTTTTTGGACTTGCTGTCTGCGGTAAATTTCCCAATTTCGGACAGGCTGCCAGAACCATATCAAGAACCTTTTATGACGGAGTTGTTGACGTTGCAAGCTTATTGGGATTTTTATTCATCCTTCCCATGTTCAATAAAATATCCGGTGTTGCAGCTCCGTTTTTTGAAGCGATTCTTGGAGGTATTATGCCAAACTCCACATTGGTACTTTGCATAGTATTTGCAATTGTAGCACCCTTTGGATTATTCCGGGGGCCATTAACAATCTTTGGTGCAGGTGCTGCCACCGTTGGGGTTTTAAATGCCATAGGCGGTTTTACCACTCCATTCCTCTTTACCTTAATGTATGTTCCCACGATTACCATGAACCTTTCTGTTTGTCCAACTCAATCTTGGAATTTATGGGCACTAAATTACAGTAAAGTTTCGGTAAAAGAATTCCTGAGAACCGGTGTTATATGGGCATGGATCATAAATATCATTAACACTGTTTTGGTATTCCTATTATTCGGGTAGGAGGTTAAACATCCATTGTTTGAGATGTTATAATTAAAAAAGGCGCTAAAGCGCCGGAATCGAGGTTTAACATGACAAATAGGAAAATTCGGGTGGGCATAGATGTTGGAGGAACTCATACAAAGGCTGTGGCTGTAGATGATGCAACTTATGAAATTGTAGGAATCGGTTCCGTAAAAACCACACATGAAAGTGAATTAGGTGTTTCGGAAGGTGTGGTAGAATCCTTTAAAAAATGCCTGGGTGATAACAATATTTCTCCGGATGAAGTAACATTTATTGCACATTCAACTACCCAGGCCACCAATGCATTGCTTGAAGGTGATGTAGCGAAAACCGGTATTATTGGAATGGGAAAAGGAGTTATTTCAGGGTTTTTATCCAATATGCAAAGTAATGTAAAAAATATAAACTTAGATAACTCCGGCAGGAGGAAGATAATAACTGCCCATAGGTATATGGATTTGAAAAAAATCAGCAAAGAAGCTGCGGGTAAAGTCATTGATGATTTAAAAGCTGAAGGCTGTGGGGTTATAGTGGCCTCAAAAGCTTTTGGTGTGGATGATATTGAGGAAGAGCTAATTGTAAAAGAAGCAGGAAAAGAAAGGGGCATTGAAGTAACAGCTGCCGCGGATATCAGTAAATTATACGGCTTGACAAGAAGAACCCGTACCGCAGTAATTAATGCTTCCATACTTCCAAAAATGTTTGAAACTGCTGACAGTACAGAATCCGCCGTTAGAAAAGCTGGTATTAAAGCGCCTCTTATGATCATGCGTGGTGACGGGGGTGTTATGGATATAGAAGAAATGAGAAAACGTCCGGTACTAACTATGTTATCTGGCCCGGCGGCATCTACTGTTGGAGCTTTAATGTATTTGAGAGTTTCCAACGGAATTTTCTTTGAGGTTGGCGGTACCAGTACGGATATAGGTGTTATTAAAAATGGCCGGCCAATGATTGACTATTCTGTTGTAGGAGGACAAAGTACCTTAATTCACTCCCTGGATGTTCATGTATCCGGTGTTGCAGGCGGTTCCATGGTTCGCGCTGATAATAACAGAATTATTCATGTTGGGCCTCGTTCCGCCCATATTGCAAATCTTCCTTATTCTGCATTTACAGATCCCGGTAAGATTGTTAATCCCAAAGTTGTGAGAATACAACCGTTAGAAGGTGATCCGGAGGATTATATTGCCATTGAATGTGATGGCGGATTCAGGTGTACTATAACCGTAACTTGTGCAGCTACAGCTTTAGGAATTGTTAAGCCTGGAGATTTCTCCTATGGTAATCCGGAATCCAGTAAAAAAGCAATAGAAGCATTAGCAAAAGAATTAAAAATGTCTGTAGAAGAATGTGCAACAGCCATATTAAATAATGGGGCAGATACCTGTATTGCAGTAATTGAAGAATTGGCAGATAAATATAAAATAGAACGTGATCAAATTACCCTTATTGGAGGAGGCGGCGGTGCAACTGCTTTGTTGCCCTTTACCGCCAATAAAATGAATCTGCCATATCAAATTGCAAAGAATGCTGAAGTTATTTCTTCTATCGGTGTAGCTCTAGCCTTGGTAAGAGATGTAGTGGAACGTGTGATTCCAAGTCCGACCCCACAAGATCTTGCTGAAATACGTACCGAAGTAACAGATATGGCAATTAAATCCGGTGCAACGGCAGAAAGTATAGAAATTCAGATTGAAATAGATTCACAAACTTCCAAAGTACGTGCTATTGCAACAGGATCTACAGAAATTCAAACCCAAGACCTTTCAAAGAAAGCTACTATGGAGGAAGCGACTAAAATTGCAGCGGATTCTATGCGTGTAGAAGCCAAACAAGTAAATTGCATTGTGCAGAATGAAAACTTCTATGTATTTGGTTCTCAAAAGGGAAGAAAACAGGAGATTCGTGTTGTAGACAAAAAAGGTATTATTAAAATCCAGAGAAGTGACGGTAATGCCGTTGAATCCACTACTGGCAGTGTCAGGTCAGTTGTAGATAAGCTGTGGGAAGAGTTGTCAGTTTATAAGTCAGATATTAAGATCACACCAGACTTTTATCTGTGTATTGGCCCGAAAGTTATTGATTATGAAGGAATGTCCGGTTTAGATCAACTTCATATGGTAATGGACTCGGAATTAATGACACGTGCATCCGGTGATAGTGTAATTCTAATTGGTGCTAAGAATGATATGTAAAAGAATGATATTCAATAGGATAAAAAACAGTACTTTAAAAATAAAAAATAATACCTTAGACAGTGGGCGTAACGTTAAAATGGATAGGATGGTGTATTACCTGGAGATTAAAAAAGAAATAGAGGAATTATTAAAACTGCAAGATAGATATTTTGCAATGTATCAAGTATATACAGATCCTATCCAAAGAAAAATCACACCAGAGATTAGAAATACTATTATAGAACAATCTTTAACTTGTGGACAGGAGGAAGCGGATAAGATTCTCAGTAATCTGAAAAAGCAGGAAATGCCTTTTGATATCTACCGGTTAATACAAGAGTACGGAATACTTATTAGGGAAGAAGACAGGGATGATTCCTTGAACTATATTTATTTTGGCGCATTTGAAGAACCGGGTACAATAACGTTATATATTGATAATATTAGAAAAGGTGAAGAACTGATCCGTGAATATAAAATAAAGGAATTATTGAACATTAATCTAAAAGAAGTGGTTCTTGCTCATGAAATTTTTCACTATATTGAAGCCAGGAATAAAAAGCTATTTGTAAATCAATACCGTATTAAACTGTGGAAATTAGGACCATATACACATACTTCCTTGCTTTCCTGTACCAGTGAAATAGCCGGTATGGCATTTGCAAAAAGGCTGCTTGGATTAAACTTCAGCCCTAATGTACTGGATGTTCTACTGCTTTATCCTCACGATAGGAATGAGGCAAAGTATATATATAAACAGATAATGGATAATGAGGTAAATATTAATTAGTGCCTTTAAAATTTAATTAGATAAATTGGCTGTAGGCTATTTTAGCTTTGAAAAATACAAAATAAGAGTTTTTTACAGGAGATTTTATTGAAATCAAAAATCTCCTGTTTATTGTATCCAGGTATATAAAACCAACTACCGTTGGTTCTGAATTTATATACTGGAATTACTGCTTCTCCAATTCTTTTGAAATCGTTGTAATAATATCTCCGGTAAAATCATGAGTCTGCTCCCAATACATCATCCCCCCTAATTTCAGTTTCTTTACAGTATCTGCCTTGTATCGAATTGCTTCTAAATCCTCATAAGTGATCCATATATCACCGTTATACAGGTAGGCAGCTTTTGAGATATCATCCCAGTATCTGGTATATCCATTTTTGGAAATATAATTTTCCTTTAAATTATTATAGGTGAAATCTGATTCGTCAAGAGGAATTGGGGCTTTTGCAGACTGAAACAATCCTTGATTCTCGGAGGGAACACCTCTCCATCCATATCCATAAGCGGGAATACCCACTACTAATTTTTCAGGTCTACAGACCTTAAGATACTCTTGTATTCCCTGATATGTATTTAGATGATCAGGTGCTTCCTTACAATCCATTAAATTACTTTGATGTCCGGTTACCTGGGACCATGTCCCCACGTAATCATATCCCATGAGATTAATATAATCTACAGTATTACTTACTTCTTTTATTCCGAAAATCTCTACGGCCCAATCACTTATAGGTGCTGCAAATGATAAAGTATACTTCTTATCATTTGAAAGCTCATTAAATTTAGAATGTATTTCTTTCATTAAAAGTATAAAGTTTTCAGTATCTTCAGGACGGGTTTTAATTAGTCCTGAATTATCTAATACAGGATATTCCCAGTCAATATCAACACCGTCAAGACCATAAGTTTCCAGGTGGGAAACAATGCTGTCAATAAAAACAGAACGGGTTTCCTTTGTGAAAGCCATATCAGAAAAACCATCCCCACCCCAGCCTCCGATGGCCAGATTAATCTTAAGATCAGGATAACTTTGTCTCAATATTTCTAATTCTTTTGGGAGGTTTAATTCTTTGATTGGATTTACTTGAAGGGTGAAATCAGGCGCTATTTCACCAAAAGCAAGATTTACGTCTGTTAATAAGTCTCCAGGCACATCTTTCGCATGCCAGGTTTTATAAATAGGCAAATAAGAGAGCTTCACAAATTTCTGGGATTCGTTTCCTAACTGCACGAATCTAAATATTACACATGCTGCAATAACTATTGCAGTACATATAAGAATTATTATTTTTAAATTTTTTTTAAACATGATTCACCTCCCGGTTCTAAATTAAATATTTTCCTACACGAGGGATTAATTGTATCAATTTAACCAGTATAAAACTTAAGGTAAAACTAATGATAATTAAAGCTATAGTATAAAATGCGTATGATTTTTCAGCTAAAAAGCCTAAACGCCCGGAAAAATCAATGATTAATACCATATGAATCAGATAGTACTTAAAGTTCCTAAAAGCTTTTGAAAGCTTTCTGTCAGAAATCCATTCCAGTCAATATTTTTTGCTGCAATAAAAATAGCAATAGAGATAGTAACCGTAGTTACTGCAAAGTGAGAATATAAGCTTTCGTTTAACGTATTTTTAGAAAGTGAAATAAAATATGTTCCAAAGGCAGTAAGAAATACGGAAGCAAGAGCACCTATGTAAATAACCATTCTTAATTTTTTGGATAAATCATGGTGATGCAAATAATAACCTAGAATACAGTATCCCGATATGCCAAAAACAAAGGGAATATTCAGAATATGAACGTAATAATATTCTGGTCCACCAAAGAATCTCACCAAGCTTTGTATTAAAGTGCATAAAACAGTGGAAGCAAACCACAGTCCTAACCAATACTCAAACTCCTTTTTGGTGGAGTGAACCACTATTTTCTTTAAAAGGGGTGATATCAGATAAATAATAAATATATCGTAAACAAACCATAGATGATAATATGATTTGTCCAATAGAATATTCATAAATAGGATTCCCAATATTTCTGGAAAGTGGATCTCATTCCCCAAAATATAAATTTCCATAATGAGAGAGTAGATAATAGACCATATCAGAAACGGAATACCTACTTTAAGAAAACGTGACTTTATAAAATATGGAATGTTATCCAGGTGAGGACTATCTAATGTCAAAGCTCCACTAATCATAAAAAATACAGGAACTGCCCATCTGGTAATGCTGTTTACTACATTGGACCACCACCAGCTTGGTTCTCCTAAAGCGTTAATATCTTGTGCCTTGCCTGCCGCCCCATGAATTGCAATTACACAGAGAATGGATAAAACACGTAAAATATCCAGGTATACAATTCTGTTTCTTTTCTTTGGCTGCAGTTCTGATTTCTTTTGTAATTTCTCCATATGATTACCCCTTATGTATAATATATTTATAAATTATGACTAAGATTATACACATAAAAATAAAATGGTCAAATTTGGACTTTACCATAATTTTCTATGATTTCCATAAATAGTATCATCTTTATAATTGGTTTTTAATGAAATATCTTTGATAATAATTTGACATCTGTAAAAAATATGAAAAAATATACAAATAAATTCTTGAAATAACTGTTAAAAACAGTAAAAAAGACGAAAAAAAATTTTCTGCCAAATTTGATTTATTTTGAAAAGCTATTATACTTACATCTATTCATTAAAGTGAAGGGAGAATTTAAATATGCATGTTTTATTTATTTTGTTTATTATTTTTCAACTCGTTTATATTATTATCCCACTTTTAAAAGAAAGACCGGACAGAGCAGCTATGAATATGACCAGTGAAGAAGAAAAAGGCCTTACTATTCTTGTTCCTGCTTATAACGAAGAACTGGTGATTCATAAATGTTTAGGAAGTCTTGTAAATGTGAATTATACACATCATGAAATTATTATTATCAATGATGGGTCAACAGATCAAACCTTGTGGGTGTTAATGGAATCGTTGGGTTTGGTAATAGATGACCGAAGATGTGCCCGCAAGCTTCATTATGCAAGAGTCAGGGAATTTTATCATTCCACCCTATATCCCAATGTATATGTAATTAACAAAGAGAATGGGGGAAAGGCGGATTCCCTCAATGCCGGAATTGACTACAGTACTAATGGCATTGTGATTACTTTGGATGCTGACAGTTTACTTGAAAAGGATTCTTTGAAATACATCAGTCATGCTTTTGATTCTTCAGAAGAAGTGATCGCAGTGGGGGGGATGGTTCATATAGCCCAAGGATTTGAGAACGATAACGGTACTTTAAGGCCATCTTTAAAAAACACCAATGCCTTAATCAGACATCAAATGATTCAATATCTGACAGGATTCTGCCTTAATAAGTATACCCATTCCCGCTTAAATGCAATTACAGTTATAGCCGGAGCTTTTGGAGCTTTTCAAAAGGAAGTATTATTCCGGGTTAATGGTTTTAGACAAACAGTAGGGGAAGATATGGATATTACTCTTAAATTCCAAAAATACATAAAACAAAATAATAAAAATGAACGAATGTTATTTATTCCGGAAGCAATCTGTTATACACAGTGTCCGGAAGACTTTAAGAACTTAATTAATCAAAGATTTAGATGGCAGCGGGCTTTTATAGACTGTATCATCTATTATTGGAATGACTTGTTCAATAATTTTTGTTTTTTTACATCCATGTATCTTTTATTTGATTCTTTTATATTGGGAACCCTTGTATCATTTTCCACCATTCTTATTCCATTTTTAATTTTTTTAGTTCCAACGTCAGGGGTTTGGGCATTAAAGATACTGTTGCTTGTTTCATTCGTCACTTCTTTTTTACAGAATATAACGGTTTTCTTTGTACTGCACCGTTATGACTATGTGTTTTCTATAAAGGACTATATTAAATTTACCGGTTTTACATTATATGAATGCGTTACATATCGTTTCTTAGGAATTATTTATGCATTTTTTGGGACAATCAGTTACTTTATTCATACAAATAATTGGAATAAAATAGAACGTACCCGGCTTAATTTGTAAATCAGGAATTTAAAATGCCCCTTTTCAATAAGACAAGCTATCTAAAATCTCTGATCTTTGGTTATTTTATAATAACTCAACTGTTATTTTAGAGAAAAATATGGTATAATGTACAAAATAATCAAAATGCGGAGGAGCTTTTTATGACGAAAGAAGTATTTCTAAAGTCTGTCGATCTACCTAATGGGGAAACTCTTGCCTACAGGGAGATGGGTGAAGGGAGTAAAGTATTACTTGTAATTCATGGAAATTATTGTTCTTCTGTCCATATGGATATTATTATGGATAATATGCCGGATGGCTATAAAATATATGCACCGGATCTAAGGGGATATGGTGACAGTACATATAACACTCCAATCAGCTCATTAAAAGAATTAGCGGAAGATGTAAAATTATTGGCAGATGAACTTGGTTTAAAACAATTTGATATATTTGGCTGGTCCCTGGGTGGAGGAGTGGTTCTACAATTTGCTGCAGACTATCCGGATTTTGTAAGAAAAGCAGCAGTATCCGGTTCTGTAGGAATAAAAGGATTCCCCCTTTATAAAACAGGTCCTGATTTTAAACCATCAGCAGAAAGAATAACAACTATGGAAGAAATCGCAAAGGATCCGCTGATTGCAGCACCAGTTCTAAATATATATAAGAATAGGGACAAAGCAACTTTAAAACAAATCTTTAACGCAAGTATCTATACAGGGAATAATATAAACCCTGAAACATACGATAAATATCTGGAAGCTACCTTAAAGCAGAGAAACCTTGTAGAAGCTGATTATGCTCTTACCTCCTTTAACATGACTCATGAACACAGCGGAGTAGTTGAAGGTACAGGTGATATAGATAAAATCAAAGGGCCTGTACTGGTTATGCAAGGTACTAAGGATGTTGTTGTTTCCAAGGAACAATATCAAACCATAAAAGACGGATTGGGCGACAGGGCAGTAATTGCTGAATTTGAAGGCTGCGGCCACGCACCAATGGTAGATGAAACGGAAGAATTTATGCAAGTTTTATTGAACTTTTTGGGAAAATAAAAATTTAGGGTAGTAGGACGCTTTGCTCTGTAGTTTGTTGGAAATCAGAAAGTGCTCATTAAAGCTTTCATAATGACTCAATTTATATGTTCAAGGATAACAGGGTGTATAATATAAATTTTGCTACCTTACCCTGCCGGCCGGATTACGCAAAATTTATATTATACACCCTGTTATCTTAATTTAGTTTATGAGAGTCATTATGAAAGCTCAATGAGTACTTTCTGATTTTAATTTATGTTGTGTAGCAAAGCTGTTTGTAAAATAATTTTAATTTTCATCAATCAAGTTTAGATATATATTAATTATACTTAAGGAAATAAATTCTCTGTCAGACAATAACTATTAGTCTTTCCATATAAATAGGTTCTCATCTCATATTATCTGTTTTAATACCTTTAAAAATTCTATATCTATTTACATAAGTTTAAATATCTTTTCAAAAAGAATTAAAAGCTTTTCGAAACCTCCAAAGTTCAATTTATACATTGTGTTAAAGTTGTGTATTGAAACTTGTATTTAATTTAGTGCCTTAATAAATATAACAATTCATTTAGTATACCCATTATATAACAACATAAAATAGTATGTACATTTTATTATCCTAAGATATACACTAGTTTGTAAAATAATCGGCAGTTACAGCTTTGCTGACAACATAAATTGATCTCAGAAAGTGCTTAATAAACTTTCGTAATGACTCTCATAAAACTTTAAATTAGGATAACAGGGTGTATATGATTAATTTTGCGTAATCCGGCCGACAGGGTAAGGTAGCAAAATTAATCCTATACACCCTGTTATCCTTGAACAATATAAATGGAGTCATTATAAAGCTTAATAAAGCACTTTCTGAGTTCTCAACAAACTACAGAGCAAAGTGCCTTACTACAACAAATTTTTATTTCAGCAAGTGAAATTAGGATAATATTATGTTATAATATCGATGTTATTTGTGTTTCCTATTAATTACTATAGAATGCTAAGGAGCTGACCATGAAAGAAATACTAAAGATTTCACAGCTGTTTTGGAATTTGTTTTATTCTAAAAATCGATACATATATATAGAATCCCTTATGGTTATTTATGACGAATACTTATATAATGATTATTTTCTAACAAAAGAAACCTGTATTCAGATTATTGCGGAACACTTTTCAGACCGTATTATAGACATATCTGCGGATGATGACGAACAGGATTTAGATAGCATGGAGCCTATGGCAACCAAAATTATTAATAAGCTGATTCGTTTTACCTGGTTAAAGAAAGTGGAGGATTACAGCTCCTTTAAAACCAATATTGTTATTCCTGACTATGCCTCTGCATTTATTGAGGTATTTAAGAAATTAAGTAATCCGGATTCCAGTGATACAGATTTGTACATTCAGAATGTATATACTAATATTTATTCTTTTTATTATGATACCAAAGCCGGAATGGACTTATTAAAGACAGCTATGGTTAATACAACCAGACTGAACAGGTCTTTACAGGACATGCTTCACAATATGGATCAATTTTTCGGAACTTTGCTAGAGAAGAAGAATTATGAAGAACTTTTGGAAGAACATTTGGATGTTTATGTGGAAGCTATAATCAATAAAAAATATAGTTTACTAAAGACCAGTGATAATTTTTATATTTACAAAAATGATATTAAAAAACTTCTTCGTGCTATACAGGATGATGAGAGCCGGTTGTTTATATTAAAGCAAAAAATGATGTCAGAGGGGAAACAGGAAGAAGACATTGAGAATGAGTTTCTGGACATTATTTATGAAATAGAGCGGGGTATTCTGAATATGGAGAAGAGAATTGCCCATATTGACACAGAACACAGTAAGTATGTCAGAGCTACGGTAAGCCGTTTGGAATACCTTTTAAGTAATGATGACAGTGTTCAGGGAAATGTAGTTACTCTGCTAAATCTATTATCTGCAGAAGAGAACAGCGAAATCCTGTCACAAGTTTCAGATTCGATTCTGATTAATGATCTTACCATTATATCCAATGAATCCCTTTATAAAAAAAGAGGAAAACATAAAGTATTTGAAGAAACCGTAGAAGTGGAAGAGGAAGTAGAGGAAGAATTATCTAAAGAAGCCATTCTGCAAATCAATAAAAATAAAAACAGATATAGTCAAGTACAGATTGAACAGTTTATTATTAGGCAGATGGATAATGGAATGTTTCATACCAAAGAGTATCCAATTACCACAGATGAAGAATTTGAACTATTGATCCTGGCTTATGATTACAGTATGCGTAAGAAGAGTCCTTTTCATGTGGTACCTGGAGTAAAGGGTACAATTACAAGTGGTAAATACACTTACCCGGACATGATATTTGAGAGAAATGAGATTTAGCCTGATATAATTAATATTCCTTATTTGGGATGACTAGACAATATATTTGTTTAGATAAATTACATACCTATATAAAAATGATATAGCAATCAAATATAGTAGAACAGAAAGGATAAAATATGTTTCCATATTACAATGAACTCCTGGATGAAGAAAAAGAAGAATTAACAGAAGCCATTAAAATATTAATAAATCAGACATTTATGCTGGAGCGAAAATACGATAACAAAACCGAACGTTATCTTCCCAATAGGGTTTACCGTATTTGCGAAAGACATTTAGATTTTATAAAAGAATATTTTAAAATATCGGATATTGATGTAATTGAAAACCGCCAATTTAGTGTTATTTATTTAAAATCTAAAAACCTGCAAGGAGAGAAATTAAGTAAATTAACAACTATTTTTATTTTGATATTAAAACTTATATTTGATGAACAAATGAATGTAGCCTCTAATTCCATTCATGTATATACAACGTTAAATGATGTCTATGAAAAGATACAACTTTTTCGTTTATGGAACAATAAATCCATATCACCTACGGAAGTACGGAGAACCATAACTGCACTAAAGAAGTATCAGATTATGGAAATTCTGGATGAAATGGGCAACTTGGAGGGTGACACCAGATTTATTATATATCCAGTTGTTAATTTGGTACTGGATGGACAAGCCATTGCCGGTATTATAGAGCAGTATCAGGAGGAAGAGGAAGAAGAGGAGGAACCGCTGGATGGACAGATTTCAATCACTGACCAGGATGTGTCTGAATAATTGGCACTATATCAATGAAAAGGTATTGTCTTTTCATAATGAAATCAATTTCTTTACCGGACATTCAGGAAGTGGTAAGTCCACCGTATTGGATGCTTTACAAATTGTGTTGTATGCAGACACTAATGGCCGGGGCTTTTTTAACAAGGCAGCTAAGGAAGATTCTGACAGAACCTTAATAGAATACCTTAGGGGAATGAAGGTGGTTCAGGAAGATAACAAGATTAGTTATCTTCGTAACAAAAACTTTTCCTCTACCATAGTTTTGGAGTTTCAGGATACGGAAACCGGAAAATATCAAAGTCTTGGAGTAATTTTTGATGTTGATGTGTCTGTAAATGATATTAACCGTATGTTTTTCTGGCATGGAGGAAAACTTTTGCCTAATTGCTATAGAGATGGTGAAAGAGTATTCTCAGTTAATGAGTTAAAAGAGCATATGAAAGAAAATTATTCAAAAGAAGAGTACTACTTTAGCAGAACTAATGAAAAATTCAGAAATGAATTATATAGTAATTATTTTGGAGGATTACATCCAAAGCATTTTCCAGCACTTTTTAAAAAGGCCATACCCTTTAAGATGGATATGAAGCTGGAGGAATTCGTAAAGAATTATATTTGTACAGAAAATGACATTCATATTGAAGATATGCAGGATAGTGTAGCCGGGTACACAAGGTTAAAAAGAAGGCTGGAAGATACCAAAAATGAAATCCGAATCCTTACACAGTTACATGATCAGTTTGAGAAGTACCGGATATATGCGGATCGTGCTATCCAGTATCAGTATAATATAGATAAATTGGATATTAAGAACCTGGAAGGAAAACTGGAATATATTCAGAGAAAACAACTGGATTATGAACAGGATGTTTCCCTATTGGAACAATCCATAAAAGGGTTGGAAGAAGAACTGGTAATTATTCAAAAGCAAAGAGATGAAGTAATGTTAACCATTCAAAATAGCGGCTATGATTCTCTTGAAGCTGAATTAAAGGCACTAAATCAGGTACTGGAGTTTATGTATCGTAATAAGGCTGCCTATGATAAAATTGCCGATGGATTAAAGTGCTGGTTAAATACAGAATTACTAGAACCGGCTGTGCAGGAAGGAATACTTCATTTTAGTGATTATGAAGTATCTTCCTATGAAATAGAACAAATCAAATCCGGTATTATGGAAATTCGACAGGGACTTCAACAGGACAAAGAAGAACTGTCATTGAAACTTCAGGAGTTAAAGAATTCTATTATCGGTATAACTAAACAAATTATCACCCTTCAACATGGACAAAAGGCTTATCCGGCGTATTTGTTAGAAGTGAAGGATTTTATAAAAAGAAAGTTGGAAGAACACTACGAAGAGCCTGTACAGGTTGATGTGTTGGCAGATGTTTTGGAAGTAAAAGATGAACGTTGGCTTAATGCTATAGAAGGATATATGGGAAACAATAAACTTGGACTAATTGTACCACCTCAATATGCCAAAGAAGCCATGAAGCTTTATCAAAGTCTGGATCCGAAAAAATACTATAAAGCAGCGGTTATTGATACGGAAAAAGTATTAAAAGATAACAAAGTTATTATGAAGAAATCTCTTGCTGAAGAGGTGGAAACAGACTTAGAATATGCAAGGGCTTATGTGGATTTTCTATTAGGAGCAGTTATAAAATGCCATAATATAGAAGAACTTCGTGAAAATAAGAGCGGAATTACAGCGGATTGTATGTTATATCAAGGATTCAAACTACAGCATATTAACCCCCGCAATTATACCGAGTATGCCTATATTGGGCGAAGTTCCATTGAAAGAAGATTAAAACAGCTGGAGCATGATGTATCTGAATTACAGAAACAGAAAAGACCTCTGGACGAGCAAATACGAAAACTTACGGATGTATTAAATTATGAAACCTTAACAGAAGAAACAGATTCCTTAATTCAAAAATTAAAGGAAATCCATGAGATCGGGAAACAGGAAGAGAAGAAATGGGAGTACCAGCGAAAAATTAAGGAATTAAAAGAAAAAGACATTGATGCACTAATAGAAAAACAACGCTTATTAGAAGAGACCATCCGTTCTAAAACAAAACAGAAAGAGTCGGCCGGAGTTGATTTAAGAACAAAGAATCATGAGTTAAATAGCTTTAAGGATACACTGCTTGCTTTAAATGAAGAACTGCTTCAAAAACAAAATGTATTTTCACCAGAGGAATCCAGAGAAGCCTCATATGATTCTTTCATGAAAGAACAAGGCTACAGAAAAGCCGATAGTATCCGTTTTGAGCTGCTAAATAAAAAGCAGGATAGCGAAAGAAAAAGGGAAGAAGAATTTAACAAATTAGTTTTAAAAAGAGAGGAATACCGTAACGCCTATTCTTTCCGGGGATTTTCTTTAACCTCTAAAGATAATGAAGAATATAATCAATTACTGGAAAACTTAATAAGCGATAAATTAAGCGAATATACAGAGAAAGCCAATGAACAGGCAAAACAGGCTGTTTATCATTTTAAAACAGACTTTGTATATAAAATCCGGGATGCTATAAAAGAAGTAATGCAGCAGAAAGAGGATCTAAACCGTATACTGGCACAACTGGACTTTGGTAAAGATAAATACCGGTTTATTATTACCAAAAACAGAGGTGAAGATGGGAAGTTCTACGATATGTTCATGGACGAGAATCTGGACATTAATCCTCACCAACTAGCAGGCAAAAATGATAACCAAATGGATATATTCAGCTTACAGCATGAGAAAGATTACAGTGATTTAATCAACGAATTAATTGAATTATTTATGCCTCCGGAAAATAGTGATCCAAAACTATTAGAGGAAGCAAGAATCAATATGGAGAGATATGCTGACTACCGAACCTATCTGTCTTTTGATATGGAGCAGTTAGTAGAGGGGATGCCCCCGATGCGCCTAAGTAAAATGCTTACCAAGAATTCCGGCGGTGAGGGACAGAACCCGTTGTATGTTGCCTTACTGGCAAGTTTTGCACAGGTTTACCGCATTAATCTGAAAGCGAACATAAGAAGAAGGCCTACACCAAGACTTGTAGTATTAGATGAGGCATTTTCCAAAATGGATGCAGAAAAGGTTGGCAGCAGTATCCGATTAATACGTAAACTGGGATTCCAGGCAGTTATCAGTGCTACCAACGATAAGATTCAAAATTACGTAGATAATGTGGATAAAACTTTTGTCTTTGCAAATCCTAATAAAAACCGTATCTCAATACAGGAATTTGAGAAAAAAGAATTTCAGGAATTGTTAACTGTGGAAAGTGATGGAGAAGATGAAACTGCTTGATTTTATTATAGAACAATATGAAAGAAGTTCAAAGTGGGATAATGAAACTTCTGGTAATGCAAGTTTTCGGATTGAAGAAAAGCATTATAAAATTATTGGTAAAAGTGCATTAATAGAAGAGGCTAAAGAGTTAGAAAACTCTGATCTGCTAAAAATTAGATGGGTGAAAGGTTATTATAATATTGATATTGAAAAAGTAGAATATCCATTATCAAACATGGCTTACTTTTATCAAATATCCAAGCGAAAACCAAAATATATAGCTGTGGCTGAACAAAAAGATATGGTAATGAAATATTACCTTACCTTTAAGAAACCATGGATTCGAAGCTATATTGAGTCAGAAGTACTACCGAAACTGGAAAAGGGAGATTATGAAAAGAAACCCGAAAAGATGGAACAGCTTTATCAATGCCTATCCGGGTTGGACCGGTTGGAAAGCCCTATATTTAAGAGAGTATTTAGCAAGCGGTATTTAAACAACTCCAAGGTATTTGAAAAAGAACTTCAAAAAAAGATTATCGGTATTGCCAGGAAATATGGGGATTTCGTTGAAGATACCATGGATTATTCTATGGAAGATTCGGATGTACTTAACCAGCTCTACATTGAGGAATACTCACAGGAACTTAATATTAAAGGAAAGCTACGAATAAAGGTAGAAGGAAGCTTAATTGATACAGGCTGCTTTCCTTATGGCACAGTACTGAATTCCCAGACGATTAAAAATGCGATTATATTGGATAATCCTCAGATTACAAAGATATTAACCATTGAGAACAAAGCTAATTTCACAGCAGAACCAATGGAAGAGGGGACACTGATTATATTCTCTCATGGCTACTTTTCACCACTGGAACGGAACTTTTTAAAAGAATTAGCTGATAATTTATCAGGGCAGCCAGTTACCTATCTGCATAGCGGAGATTTGGACTTTGGAGGTATTTGTATATTCCGGTATATAAAAAAACAAATATTCCCTCAGGTAAAGCCATATAGAATGGATAAGGATATATTTAATAAGTATAAAAGTTTCGGGGAACCCATAGAAGAAGTTAAATTGGAAAAATTGAAAAAATTGGAAGAACCTATGCTTCAGGAATTAATTAACTTAATCATTAAAACAGGACTGGTAATAGAGCAGGAAGCTTATTTATGATTTAGTTTTATAATTTATTAATTACATAATTTCTGACCGCCAAATCCGCATGCACTAAAGTATTCTAATCCCTTATATTTATGCCAAATTTCTTTATATAGAGATTCTCGATGCTGCTTGATACTAAGAGCACTTATATGGAAAAAATCTTCTAATCATGGTAGAAAAATAATATTCATCTTTACCACCTCATTTAACATAATAATTATAAATTCAATGCTGCTGGTAATTTTTATATTTGTATGAAATCTATTATTATATTTTTATTATATTATCACTACCTAATGTACCGATATTTACCAATTAAAATGAAGTTTATTATCTTAAACTTTAAATACCTATTAATACAGTAAATATTAAAGAAAAAAATTTACACTTGAAGTATGCAGATTTCTCCGCTATAATAGAACAAATTTGACTTGTATACACGTATTATAAAATACCGTAATTCGTATATGTTATAGACCGGAGGAGGTTCACAATGAAATTTAAAAGAGTAATGGTAGCAAACAGAGGAGAAATAGCCATCCGAATATTCAGAGCCTGTAATGAGCTTGGAATCAGAACGGTAGCTATTTATTCAGAACAAGATAAGTATTCCTTGTTTCGAACAAAAGCAGATGAATCTTATCAAATAGGAAAGAACAAAGGACCTATCGAAGCGTATTTAAGCATTGATGAAATAATTAAAATTGCTTTAAAGAAAGGTGTAGATGCTATTCATCCAGGTTATGGTTTTTTATCCGAAAATCCTGAATTTGCAAGAAAATGTGATGAGGCAGGAATCGTTTTTATTGGGCCTACCGGATATATGATGGATCAGCTAGGTGATAAGATTCAGTCTAAGATTGTTGCCAAAAAAGCCGGTGTACCAACCATTCCGGGAGTAGAAAGACCCATTCAGTCAGAGGAAGAGGCAAAGGAATTCGCGGCTTCCTGTGGTTATCCTGTTATGTTAAAGGCAGCAGCCGGCGGTGGTGGAAGAGGAATGAGAATAGTACATAGCGAAGAAGAACTGATTCCTTCCTATCATAGTGCAAAAAGTGAAGCGAAAAAAGCCTTTGGAATTGATGATATATTTATAGAAAAGTATTTGGAGAAGCCAAAACATATAGAAGTACAGATTCTTGGTGACAATCATGGCAATATTGTTCATCTTTACGAAAGAGATTGCTCCATTCAGAGAAGGCATCAAAAAGTAGTTGAATTTACCCCGGCTATATCTATTTCAGATGAAAAACGGAAAGCCATCTGTGAAGATGCAATTAAAATTGCAAAACAAGTAAATTACCGTAGTGCAGGTACAGCAGAGTTCTTAGTAGATGTTAATGGGAACCATTATTTTATAGAAATGAATCCAAGAATCCAGGTGGAACATACGGTTACTGAAATGGTCACCGGAGTTGATATTGTGCAGGCTCAGTTATTCATTGCCCAGGATTATGAACTGGGTTCTAAAGAGATAGGAATTATATCTCAGGAAGATGTAAAACCTAGGGGTTATTCTATACAATGTAGAATTACTACAGAAGACCCGGCGAATAATTTCGCACCGGATACCGGAAAGATTGATATATATAGAACATCTTCTGGTTTTGGTGTGAGACTTGATGGTGGAAATGGATTTACCGGAGCAACTGTCAGTCCATACTATGACAGTTTACTGGTAAAGGTAATATCTCATGGAAGAACCTTTGAAGATGCTATTCGAAAAGCTACCCGTTCCGTAAAAGAAACTACCATCTCAGGCATAAAAACCAATGCTTCATTCATTCTCAATGTATTAAATCATGATACTTTCATAAAAGGCACCTGCGATACTAATTTTATTGCAGAGAACCCGGAACTTTTAGATATATCTCCCAAAAAAGATAAAGAATTAAGAGTATTAAGTTACCTTGGAGATATGATTGTAAATGAAGGTAAGTGTAAATTAAAAGAATTTGATGTACCTGTAGTTCCTAAAGTCCGGATTCCGGAGGAATTAACGGGAACCAAACAAATATTGGATGAAAGAGGGCCGGAAGGACTTACACAGTGGATTAAGGAACAAAAGAAACTTCTGCTTACGGATACTACCATGCGTGATGCTCAACAATCATTAATGGCAACAAGAGTTAGAACAAGAGATATGCTAAAGATAGCAAAACCCACTTCTGTTCTTGGAAAAGATTTGTTCTCCCTGGAAATGTGGGGAGGTGCAACCTTTGATGTATCTTATCGTTTCTTACATGAGTCACCATGGGAAAGATTGCAGGAATTAAGAAAGAGAATTCCTAACGTGTTATTTCAGATGCTTCTTCGTGGTGCCAATGCAGTAGGTTATAAAAACTATCCGGATAATGTAGTAAAAGAATTTGTAAAAGAGGCAGCAGTTTCCGGAATAGATGTATTCCGAATCTTTGATTCTTTGAACTGGTTAAAAGGTGTGGAAGTTGCCCTTGATGAAGTACTTAAGGCAGGTAAAGTGGCAGAAGTTGCTCTCTGCTACACTGGTGATATACTGGATAATTGCAAAGATAAATACAATCTAAAGTACTATGTGAATAAGGCGAAAGAAATAGAGAGGATGGGTGCCCATATTCTTGCGATTAAGGATATGTCAGCCTTGTTAAAACCATATGCTGCCTATGAATTAGTGAAGGCATTAAAAGAAGAAATATCCATACCAATACACTTGCATACCCATGATACAAGTGGTAACGGTGTTGCTGCTGTTCTTATGGCAGCGGAAGCAGGAGTGGATATAGCGGATACAGCTTTTAACAGCATGTCGGGACTTACCAGCAGCCCTGCATTAAACTCCATTGTTGCTGCTTTAGAACATACCGGAAGAGATACCGGAATTAATAATGATAACGTTCAAAAAATCAGTGATTATTGGGGCGCTGTAAGACCGGTATACAATCAATTTGAATCTGATCTAAAATCGGGAACTGCTGAAATATATAAATATGAAATTCCGGGGGGACAATACTCTAACTTAAAACCTCAGGTAGAGAGCTTCGGACTTGGCCACAGATTCAATGAAGTAAAGCAAATGTTTAAAGAAGTCAATACACTTCTTGGTGATATTGTAAAGGTTACTCCTTCTTCCAAAATGGTGGGTGATTTAGCCATATTCATGGTTAAGAATGATTTAACTGCAGAAAATATATATGAAAAAGGTAAAGAACTTTCTTATCCCGATTCTGTAGTAGATTATTTTAAAGGAATGATGGGGCAGCCGGAGGGAGGATTCCCGAAAGAACTTCAAAAAATAGTTCTGAAGGGAGAAGAACCAATTACTTGCAGACCGGGAGAACTTCTGCCACCGGAGGATTTTGAAAAGGATAGAAAGTATCTCCAGGATAAGTACGGAATTAATCCAACACACAGACAGGTTCTATCTTATGCACTGTATCCAAAAGTATTTGAAGATTACATTAAGTTTAAGATGGAATATGGTGATCTTAGCAGGATGGGTAGTGATATTTTCTTCCATGGCCTCTACGAAGGAGAAACCTGTGAAATTGAAATTGAGGAAGGTAAGACTTTAATTATTAAGTTAATTAATATTGGAAAGCCCGATGGAGAAGGAAATCGAAATCTTGTATTTGAGGTTAATGGCTTTAGAAGAGAAATTAAGATAAAGGATAAAAACACCATAACCTCAGGTAAGGGAACAGAAAATTTCTTACAGATGGCTGAGCCGGATAATAAGCTGGAACTTGGAGCAAGTATTCCGGGAACTGTCCTGAAAGTCCTTGTAAAAGAAGGAGATGAAGTGAAAGAGGGGCAAAGTCTTGCAGTAATAGAAGCTATGAAGATGGAAACCAATGTAATAGCTTCTGTTTCGGGCAAGGTTGAAAAAGTAGCAGTTAAAGAAGGGCAGCAAGTTAAAGCAGGAGAGCTTCTAATTAAATTGCAATAAAAGAGTAACTTTTGCCAATCAGACGGAAAAACAATATCATTAACAATTTGAATCGAAAAAGCATATTATATAAAGAATGATAAAAAAATAGAGAATTTAATATGGATGATGTAAACTATTCTAATGGTGCACCAGGGGATGATATATTTATTTTTATACAAGATGGATTAATAGAAAATATATATAGAGATAATAGAACCGGTTATGTAACAATTTCCTATAGTCTTTCGGAAGACTTCGATATGAATATGCAGATTGTTACCTTAATAGTAAGCCGAGGTACCAGAATAAGAGATCAATTTGGACGACATCTAAGATTTCAGGACTTAAGGGAAGGAATGATAGTTGATGCTGTAATTTCTTCCATTATGACAAGAAGTTATCCACCTCAGTCAAATGCATTTATTATAACAGTAAAAAACTCGGAAATACCATATGATGTTACAGTGGACAGAATAATAGAGGTAGACCTGGACAATAGCTTCCTTTATACAGGAGATCCCAATGATATGTTAGATCAGATGAGATTTGTTGTTACCGATTCAACCATTATTTTAGACAATCGTGGTAATATGATTCAATTAGAAGATCTTAGGCCTGGTCAAATGGTAAGAGTAGAACATGCAATCTTCCAGACAGCAAGTATTCCCCCCCAAACAACTGCATTTTTGATTCAGGTATTATAATAGTGCTGATGCAGTAAACAGAATTAGCACTGCAAAGTAATATAATTCTTATATGAATGAAGCCACATTCTTGGTAACACTTTATCAGGAATGTGGTTTTTTATTTAGAAATAAATCATAAGGAACAAAATCATAAGGAATAAAATATATGAATACAAAACTTTTACTGCTATTTAGATTACAGTCTGTTATAATCATTTTATAAAGGGCTTTAATAAGAAAAGAATACAGTAAGAACTTTTGAGTTGAATCTGATATATGAAATGACAGCAAGATACCTGTTATTAGAATAAATATAATATATTTGTTTATGGAGGAATAATGGAACGGTTAACAAAGAAAATTGATAAAAAAGTATATATAACAGAAAGTAAAAACCTACAGCAGGTACAAGGCTTCAATAACGAGAAAGCATGTACCGATGTTTATTCCGGTGAGGCAATTAATAAACTTGCAAAGTTTGAAGATCTTTATGAATATTTAATCTTAAGTCAGGAAGAAACTATAGAAAAGATTGAAAAACTTCGAAAGGAAGACAAGACCAATACGGTTACCTTTAAACAACTGTTGGCAAAGAAGATGACTAATGAAAATTTTTTAAACTTGTTTCATATTTATGGTGTAGAATAAATGGTATGGCTTTATTTCAAGAGCATAAGAACTGTCTTGAGAAAATACTGTGACTGTATATACTATACCAAAATAGGAGAAGTTTATACCTTTGCCATATTATTATGAGAGGAGTTTTTACATGTCAATTATTCATACATTTATAGTTCCTCATCCACCTCTTATTATCCCTGAGATTGGTAAGGGAGAAGAAAGCAAAATATCTGAAACAATTAAGGCTTATGATGAGATAGCTGAAAAAATTGGTGACTTAAAACCAGATACCATAGTGATTACTACACCCCATTCCATTATGTATGCAGACTATATCCATGTTTCCCCAGGTAAAGGTGCAAAGGGTGATTTCAGGGAATTTGGGCAGCCTAATGTATCATTTGAAACAGAGTATGATGTCCAACTGGCGGATAAGTTATCTGTCCTGGCAGCAAATGAAGGAATACCAGCAGGAACTCTGGGAGAAAAGAAGAAATCCCTGGATCATGGCACTATGATACCATTATATTTTGTAAATAAATATTATAAGGATTATAAGGTAGTCCGTTGTTCCATATCCGGCTTGTCCTTTGAAGAACATTATCAATTTGGAAAGTGTATTAGTAAAGCAGCAGAGGAATTAGACAGAAAAGCAGTACTGATTGCCAGCGGCGATTTATCTCATCGATTAAAGGAAGATGGACCTTATGGATTTGCTAAGGAAGGACCTATATTTGATAGGCAGGTTACTTCGGCAATGTCTCATGGTGATTTTCTTGCATTTTTGAACTTTGATATGGATTTTTGCCATAATGCTGGGGAATGTGGACTTCGCTCCATTATTATAATGGCCGGAGCATTGGATGGAAAAGCTGTAAAATCTCAGCTTCTTTCTTATGAAGGCCCATTTGGGGTAGGTTATGCCGTAGCAGCATTTGATGTTATAGGAGATGACAATGAGCGGCATTTTGACCGGATTTATAAACAGAAAGAGGAACAACGGTTAAACCATCTAAAGGAAAATGAAGATGAATATGTGAGATTAGCCAGAAGATCCCTTGAAAGTTATATTCTCCATAACAAAAGAATAGACAAGCCAAAGGATTTGTCCAAAGAGATGGTGAATCAAAAAGCTGGGGTATTTGTTTCTTTAAAAATGAAGGGCCAGCTTCGAGGTTGTATTGGAACTATTGCCGCCACTACAGATTCCATCGCAGATGAAATTATACAGAATGCAATCAGTGCTGGTTTAGAGGACCCTCGTTTTTCTCCGGTTAGTTCCGATGAATTAGCTGAATTGGAGTATTCTGTAGATATTCTTGGAGCTTCAGAACCAATTAAATCCATAAGGGAACTAGATACTCAGAAATATGGAGTAATCGTATCCAATGGTTATAAAAGAGGCCTGCTCTTGCCAAACCTGGAAGGAATCAATACACCGGAAGAACAGGTTAATATTGCACTAAAAAAAGCAGGGATCAAACCAACCGAAAGCTATCAGATGGAAAGATTTGAGGTGGTGAGACATAAATGAACAAATTAGTATGTAATATATGCCCCCATCATTGTAATCTGGCAGAAGGACAAATTGGCTTATGTAAGGCAAGAAGCAATGTAAACGGTGAAATAACCGCTATTAATTATGGAAGGATAACCGGCATTGCATTGGATCCTATTGAAAAGAAGCCTCTTAAAATGTTCTATCCGGGAAGTGAAATATTATCGGTGGGAAGTTTTGGATGTAATTTTAAATGCTCCTTTTGCCAAAATAATGATATTTCTATGGCAGGTAAAAATGAATTAGATACTCAATTTGTAACACCTGAAGAACTGATTCAGCTGGCATTGGAGCTAAGGACCAAAGGAAATATTGGTATTGCCTATACTTACAACGAACCTTTGGTTGGTTATGAATATATAAGAGATTGTGCTATATTGGCAAAGGAAAATGGACTGAAAAATGTAGTGGTTACAAATGGTTGTTTTTGTGAGGAACCAATGAGAGAACTTCTCCCGTATATTGATGCTCTAAACATTGATTTAAAAGGCTTTACAGAAGAATTCTATCATAATATAGGCGGATCTTTGGAGACGGTAAAAGACTTTATCAGACTGGCTATTAAAACAAGTCATATAGAAATAACTACCCTTGTCATTCCGGGAGAAAACGATAGTGAAGAAGAAATAAGAAGCTTGTCAAAATTCATAGCTTCTGTAAGTAAAGACATACCCCTTCATTTAACAAGGTTTTTCCCCCGATACAAGATGTTGAATAGAAACGCAACAGAAGTAAGTTCTGTGTATAAACTGGCAGATATAGCCAGGGAATCTTTAAACTTTGTTTTTGAAGGTAATTGTTAGGGATTGAGCAATGAATTGATTTAGGAAGGTAATGAAAAGAGACAGTATATGATACATGAGTATAAAAATGAAACAGTAGATTACAATATAATATTTAAAAAACGAAAGACCATGGGAATCTATATTGATATATATGGACATATTGAATTAAGGGTGCCTAAGGGAACCTCACAGGAAAGTATCAGACATTTATTAGAATCAAAATGGGATTGGATTCAGGCCAAATCAAAAGAGCAAAAGGAAAGAACAAATGGATTTAAAGAAAAGGTTTATAATGAGGGTGAAACCTTTCTTTATTTAGGAAAATCCTATCCTATCATCATTACAATTGATGAAAATATAAAGCAAGATTATGTATTATTGGAAGATGATAAACTACATCTATATGTTAGAGAACAAGAAGACGACAGAATAAAGCAGGCGCTGAAGCGGTTTTATTATCAGCAATGTAAGACCTTGGTAGAAAAAAGAATTAAATTATATCAAAGCAATTTTAAAATGAAGCCACGTTCCATCCGGATTTCCGATAACAAAAGCAATTGGGGAACCTGCGACTCCAAATTGCAACTGACTTTTAACTGGAAACTGGCAATGGCACCAATGGACTCCATTGACTATGTTGTAGTTCATGAAATGTGCCATATGGTTCACTTAAATCACGACAGGTCATTTTGGCGTTTGGTAGGGAAGATACTTCCGGATTATGAACAACGTAAACACTGGCTAAATCAATCCAGTTGGAAAATGGTTATTTAACAGGGCTAAAAAACAGACTAGCCTATAATCTGCTAATATGGTAAAAATTAAAACATACTTGACTTAAATAGAAATATAGCATAATATGTAACTATATTATATTTTGAAAGGTAATTTTGTAATGAATAATATTCTTAAATGGGTAAAATTAGAATCTATTATGATCGCAACATTTTTCGTTAAGGGGATAGGTGCGTCCAAATTTAATAGATTTTATAGAAACCATATAAGAATTTTGGAGAAATCATAAAGAAGTGATAACACACATTCACTATATTTGATATGTTTGATAATGGAAGCTAAGAATTATTAGTGATACATTAAAAACCCAAAGCTTATTGGCTTTGGGTTTTTTTGCGTTTATAGGTAGGTTGAAAAAATATATATTCTCAACCGGGATTTGTGTTATGGAACAAATTGTTATTGTTATTAAAAGGCGATAAAGCGCTAGAATTGAGGTTAATTAAAATGATAGAATTAGGAATTAATAATTTAGCAAAATATTACGGTGCAACAAAAATATTTGAAAAAATCTCATTTGAGATTAAAACAGGCGAAAGAATTGGCTTGATTGGCCAGAATGGATGTGGTAAGACATCTATTTTTAAGATTCTTATGGGACTGGAAGATTATCAGGAAGGAGATATAAATATTCGGAAAGATGCAAAGATCGGATATCTGAATCAGATTCCTGATTATGATGAGAATGTTAAGACAATAGAAGTGATTCGCATGGCTTTTGATAATGTGTTTTTAATTAAAAATAAGATGAAAGAATTAGAAATGCAATTTAATACATTAACTGGAAGTGAATTAGAGAAGGCTATTCATAACTATGGTAGATTATCAGAACACTTTGAATTAGAAGGTGGCTATGAACTAGAAACGAAAATTAGTAAGATTACAGAAGGACTTCAAATTACGGAGGCCTTAAAGGAAATGTCTTTTCAAAGTCTTAGTGGTGGTGAAAAAACAAGAGTTACTTTAGGAAAAATTCTCTTAGAAGAACCTGATATTTTACTGTTAGATGAACCAACAAACCATTTGGATTTAGAAACCATAAGTTGGTTGGAGAACTTTTTAAAAGATTATAAGGGATGTGTATTTATTATATCCCATGATAGGTATTTCTTAGATAATGTGGTAGATAAAATTATAGAACTGGAATATAGCAAAGCCAGTATTTATCATGGTAATTACAGTTATTATGTACTGGAAAAGGAAAGAAGATTTCTTATTGATTATAAAAATTATCAAAATCAGCAAAAGAAAATTGAACAAATGGAAAATCAAATCAAAAGATACCGAATTTGGGGAGCAATGCGTGACAGCGATAAGATGTATAAACGTGCCAAAGAACTTGAAAAACGTCTGGAAAAAATAGATGTTCATGACAGACCGGTATTAGATGCAAAAATAGTAAGTTTTAATCAGGGAAATATAGAAAGGACAGGAAACATTGTTCTTAATACGGAGCAAATCGGTAAATCTTTTGAGGATAAAACACTATTTTCTAATATTGATTTAACAATATTTTATCAGAATAGGGTTTGTATTATCGGAAAAAATGGAAGTGGAAAATCTACTTTTTTGAAGATAATCTTAGAAGAATTAAAACCGGATTCCGGTTCCATAAAAATAGGTTCTCAAGTAAAAATAGGCTATTTACCTCAACAGGTAGAATTTGCAGACGAAGAACAGACCATACTGGAATACTTTTCGGGACAATATGATATTACCTATGAAATAGCCAGACGGCAACTGGCAAAAGTATTATTTTATCAAGATGATGTTAATAAAAAAATAAAAAATTTATCAGGAGGAGAAAAAAGCAGGCTGAAACTGTGTTCCCTCACCTTTGAAAAAGTTAATTTCATGATATTAGACGAGCCTACCAATCACTTAGATATAGATTCCAGAGAAGTTTTAGAAGAAATGTTGATGGAATACGAAGGAACCTTACTTTTTGTATCCCATGACAGGTACTTTATTAATAAAGTAGCTGATAATATAATCGAGATAGAAGACGGCAGCTTCAAAAAATACGACGGAGACTACAATTACTATCTGGAAGAAATTAAGAAGCAGAAGGAAAAGAATCCGACTCTTTTATCGAAAAGTACTGTTGAAAAAGAGATAAAAAAAGAAGTAAGAAAGAAAAAAGAAAATCCGGATAAATCTAAGGAAGATACTCAAAGGAAAAAAATGATAGAATCCATTGAAAAAGAAATAGAAGAAATGGAATTAAAATTAAAACATTTGGAAGAAGAAATGGATAACCATAATTCTGATATAAATTACCTAAAAGATGCCTTCATTGAGAAAGAAAAACTAGTAAATGAATTAGAATCTGCTTACGAAACATGGGAAAGTTATAATTTATCCCAGTAGGACGTTTACCTGCTTTAGATTAAAAAAAGAACTATAATGCCTAATTCATGGGAATTTTAAACACGGAGGAATACAGGAATGGAAAATATAGTAGTAACCAGAATGGAAGAAAATATGATTGGAGAATGCGTTGATTTATTTATTTCAACTTTTTCAAGAGAACCTTGGAATGATGTATATGAATCAAGAGAACAGGTAAGAGAATTTTTTAAGAACCATTTTGCAAATAATTATTTTTTAGGGTATGTGATTAGCATTAATGGAAAAATAAAAGGGCTATGTATAGGTATGAAAAAACCTTGGATAAAAGGATTAGAATACTATATAGATGAATTTTGTATAGACTATAGTCTACAAGGAAAAGGAATTGGGAGTAAATTTATTAAAGAAATTGAGATAGCTATTAGAAAAGAAGGATTAAACGGGATAATATTAAATACAGAAAAAGAATTTCCAGCTTTTCAATTTTATAAAAAGAATGGTTTTAAAGATTTTGGAGATTTAGTGATAATGGGAAAATAATTTAATGATAGTTTAGAAAATGAAATAAATTAATATAAACTAAAATTATTTATAAAACAGCTTTGCCCCTCAAAAAATTAGATGGAACTTTGAGAATAGGGGATATAGGTTTCTTGTTCCATAGGAAACCTATATCCCCTATTCTCAAAGTTCTTTACTACCCTTAAGTGGGCAAAACGTATGTAGGTTATAATACCTTATAATTTATCAGCCAATGCCCCAAGTAAATGTGCCGTAGAGGACAATTGCTCAAAAGAAGCCGCTATTTCCTGCAATGCCTCTGATTGCTGCTGGGATACTGCATCCGCATGTTTTACTTTATCATTAATCTTGGTTATAGCATTTGAAATATCTTTGATAACAGTATCAATTTTACCGATAGATTCATTTGATGACATGGATAACTTTCTAATTTCGCCGGCTACTACGTTAAATCCCCTGCCGAATTCCCCGGCTCTGGCTGCTTCAATAGAAGCATTTAATCCTAATAAGTTAGTTTGAGAAGATACATTTTTAATAAAATCAACGATGCTGCTGGTGTTGCTTGCCATATTGGTTGCTTCATTTGTTTCACTCAGAATTTCATTATTCATATTTGCTAAGTCATAAACACCATGAGCAATCTGGTTTATACTTGTTTCAATGTGTTTTAATGCGTCAATAAGATTTTGCGTTATTTTACCTACTTCATCCTTTTTAGAAAGACTTTTACCTATTGCAATGGAACCAATAACATCACCATCGTCATCTTTAATGGGTACCATATAGGATTTAAAGGATACCCCGATAAAGTCTTCAGGAATAACAGTTACATCAATATTTCCCTTTTCCATAGCTTCCTTAACAAATTTTCCTGGTTCCGAATCAACTGCAATTTTGGCATCAATCTCTTTACTCCCCTGATAGTAAAGGACCTTCTCCCTGTCAGTTAACATGATTTCAATATCATGATCGAAAAAAGTATCGATTAATGGGATAGCATAATAAATGCTATTTAGAATTTCACTACCGCAATCCATCTTTAACATTAAAAACTCCTCCTATGTATAGGTTAAGTATTACTATACTACCATTTTATACTAGTTATTCGGTATGTCAATAGTTGTGGATTAAAATTACAATAGTAACAAATACCAGACAGAAAGACATTAAAATTTTTGTAAAAAATACATTTGATTACAATATATGATAGTGCTATACTGTTTTGATGTGAGGTTTGGGCTATTAAAGGGCGCTAAAGGGCCGGAATTGAGGTTAATATGACAAAGAATATGACTGGTGGCAATATACCAAAACATTTAATATCATTTGCATTGCCCATGATACTTGGGAATATGTTTCAATTAACTTATAATGCAGTAGATTCCATTATTGTTGGGCGGTTTGCAGGTGAAAAGGCTCTTGCAAGTGTTGGAACTGCCAATCCGATTATGAATATTATAATTTTCTTTATAGTAGGAATATGTATGGGAACTTCTGTACTTATGAGTGAATTTTACGGTTCCGGTGATATGGATAAGTTTCATAGAGAAATATCAACTTCATTAATAGCAGGTCTGACCTTTACAGTGATTATGACAGCAATCTGTATGATGTTATCGAAGCCAATTTTAATTATGCTTCGTACTCCGGAGGAAATTCTTAATTCATCTATAGCTTATCTTCATGTTATTTTCTTAGGTTTGTTATTCACATTTATTTATAATTTTTATGCAGCCAGTCTTCGAAGCATTGGGGATTCAAAAACACCGCTGATTTTTTTAGCTATTTCTTCTGTACTTAATGGAAGCCTGGACTTAATCTTTGTAGGTTATTTTAAAATGGGGGTAGTTACCGCCGCATATACCACTATAGCAGCAGAAGCGGTATCTGCAATTCTATGTGTGATTTATGTCTGGAAAAAGGTTCCTGAGCTGCGGCTAAAAAGACAGGAAATTACATTTGATAAAGAATTACTTAAGAAAACTGTAAGTTTTAGCTGGGCATCTGCCATGCAGCAAACTTGCCTATATGTAGGAAAGGTTCTCGTTCAAGGAGCTGTTAACCCGTTGGGGGTGGAAAGTATTGCGGCATTTAATGCAGTTAATCGTGTGGATGACTTTGCCTTTACGCCTCAGCAAAGTATCGGTGCCGCGATGACAACTTTTATTGCCCAAAATCGTGGTGCAAATCAATCAGAACGAATCAAAAAGGGACTAAAAATAGGAATGATTCTGGAGAATATTTATTGGATTATCATTGGAAGTATTGTCTTGCTATTTGCAAAACCAATTATGTCTTTATTTTTATCTCCAGAAGACAGTAAGTCAATTGGATTAGGTGTGGTGTATTTGACTTATATGGCTTTTTTTTATGTATTTCCGGCAAATACAAATGGAATACAAGGTTTCTTTAGAGGGATGGGGCAAATGAGTATTACATTGAAAGCAACATTTAGCCAGATTGTTTTCCGTGTTATATTTGCCTATATTTTAGCACCCTATTTCGGATTTTCAGGTATTGCCTTTGCCTGCCTGGCAGGATGGATTGCTATGTTAGCCTATGAACTTCCTAACTTATTTAGGTGGAAAAAACTAATTTAATTAATTATTTTCGCAATTTAGCTAATTACAAATAATTCCTATTGAAGATAAATAGGTTATAAATACTATAAAAAGTAAGTTTTCCTTTTGATACCAAATGAAAATTAGACAAATTGCACAAAAAAGGCATGTACATTTTTAAAGATATGCACATTGACACACTAGTATACTAGTGTTAAACTTACATTGAAAACGGAAATTAATTTCCGTAAAGATAACAATAAAAGGAGAGAACATTTAATGAAGAAGATTATTTCTATCTTATTAGTTGCTGTAATGTCTTTAAGCCTTGTAGCATGTAGTCCTTCTAAATCTACAACTGAAACAGCAAACTCAAATGGAACTGAAAACACAGAGAATACCAATAATCCAGGTAAGAAAACAGTATATTTCTTAACAAAGATTCTTGGTAACCAATATTGGTCAGTAGTAGAACAAGGTGCTAAAGATGCAGCAGCAGAATTAGGTATTAATCTTGTTGTTACTGGTCTTGCAAATGAAGCTGAAATCGAAAAACAAGTTCAGCAATTACAAGATGCTGTATCTGCAAAAGCAGATGCTATCGTACTTGGACCTGTTGATAGTACAGCAATGGTTAACCCTGTAAATGATGCTTTTAATTCAGGTATTCCAATCATTGTAGTTGATACAATGATCAACACTGAAAACTATAGCGCAGCATTAATGACTGATAACGTAGAAGCTGGTAAAATTGCAGCTGAAGAAATGATCAACCGTATGAAGACAGCTGGTGTTTCTGAAACAGAAAAAGCTCAAATCGCAGTTCAAATCGGTAGCAGTGGTTCTCAAACAATCATTGACCGTTTAAAAGGTTTTAACGAATACTGGGATGCTAATGCTCCAGAAGCTTGGGAAGTTTTAAATAATGACATTAAAGTTAACGACGGTGATATCACAAAAGCAGTAGGTTTTACACAAGACTTCTTAACCGCTTACCCAGACTTAAAGGGTGTATTTGGTCCTAACAATGGTAGTACAGTAGGTTTCGTTACTGGATTAAAAGAATCCGGACGTAAAGATATTGTTATGGTTGGATTTGACTTCTCCGCTGAAATTGAACAACTGATCAGAGAAGGTGAATTCGAAGTAGCTACAGTTCTTCAAAAACAATACTTAATGGGATATGAAGGCGTTAAGACTGCTATCGCATTATCAGAAGGAAAACAACCAGAAGAAAAATTAATTGATACTGGTGTTATGGTAGTAGATAAAGAAAATGTTGATGCAACAGAAGTTCAAGAAGTTATCAACCCATCAGGTAAATAAGATATATTTTTTAGTTTAAGGAATAATTTGTTCTGTATATAATATGACCTTCGAGAGTATAAAACGCTTTTTCAGCGTGGGCTGCTCCCGAAGGTCAATTTTAATTCTATAGAGATAAATTCTATATTTACTTGGGACTGTACATGCCTTGGCTTTCCATGTATTTGTAGATAGATTCTCCATGCTTTTGTTCTTCTTTTTGAATATGGTTTAAAACATCACGTACTTGTGGGTCTTTAAATTCAAAAATAGCCGTATTATAAGTTCCGGAAACATATTTTTCAGTCATTAGAAGATCGGTACATAAGTCTTTATCACTGGCTTGAAAACCACCGGAAGAAGCTTTGGATTGTGAGCTTTGAGAGGAATTGCCGGTACTTTCTTCCCTTGAATTATTACTGCTTTGGCTGTTTGAACCTTGGCTGCTTTTCATTGATGGGACTTTGCCGCTAAGTAGTTGGTTAATGGTATTTAAATGTTCTTCCTCCTGTTTTTTGTTACTGTTCAGTATACTCTTTAATTCCGGATCAGCAGCTAAATTAGCATAATTAGCATATTTTTGTATACAGATCTGTTCTTCAGTTTTTTGATCTTCTAGTAAAAATTTCTCTTTTGTTGTCAATGTTATATTTGTTATCATATTAATCCACCTCCTAATGCTTAGTATTCTTATAAATCACGATAATATGTAGGATATAATACAAATAACAGCAAAATATTTATTACATCCGGGGAAAAACCGAAATAAGGAAAAGATAAACAAGTATCTTAAAATATAAAAATACTGAAAGCATTAGCAGTATATTAATCAGTTACCTTTAAGAACAGGAACAATAATATAGAAGTAGAAAGGGGCAGTTAAGGGTGGTATAATAGAACCATTATATTGGAATATGGATTTAACATGAACTTAAATATAGAATCAAACAATAATTAATCATCAGGTGATTAGGTTGAAAAAACAATGTTTTTTCAACTGGCAATTTGTACTGGCCCACAAATTACTTTCGTTATCCAAAGGCGCTAAAGCGCCAGAATCGAGGTTAACATGAAAAAAACCATAGGAATTCTTGCTCATGTAGATGCAGGAAAAACTACTTTATCTGAACAAATACTATATTATACCGGAAGTATTCGTAGTTTAGGAAGAGTGGATAACAAAACTTCTTATCTGGATACGGATGAAATTGAACAAAACAGAGGCATAACCATATTCTCAGGTCAGGGAATATTTGAATATAAAGGGGATACCTATTACCTCCTTGATACACCGGGACATGTAGATTTTTCATCTGAGACGGAACGTTCTATTTCTGCTTTGGATTATGCCATAGTAGTTATTAGCGGAGGTTCCGGAGTGCAAGCCCATACAACTACTTTATTTCATTTATTACAAGCATATCACATACCTGCCTTTTTCTTTATTAATAAAACAGATCTAGCCGGCTTTTCTCTGGAAAGCATATTAGAGGATATGAAATATAAATTAACGGAAGATATTTTATATTATAAAAAACCTCTTTCTTCTTTAGCTGAGTTTGCTGCGGAACGGGATGAAGTTTTTTTAGAGGCTTATCTGGATGAAAGCTTCGTTAAAGAAACTTTGGAAGCTTCTTTAATCAATTTGATCAAAGAAGAGAAATGTTATCCGATTATAACCGGAGCAGCTTTAAAAGGAGAAGGGATTGAACGGCTGTTAGATGTATTTTCAAGTCTGACAAAAACGAACTATCAAAATCTTGAAGGTGAAGGAACTTTTTTAGGGAAGGTTTTTAAAATACGTTATGATGAGAATGGAAACAGACTGACTTTTATAAAAGGGTTAAAAGGAAAACTTAAGGTAAAAGATGAATTCCTATTCCAGCAGGAAGGCGAAATCTATAAGGAAAAGATTAATGAAATACGGATATATAATGGGAAAAAATATGAAAGTAAGAGTATTGGGGCAGCAGGAGATGTTTTTGCGGTTACCGGACTAAAAACACCAATTAGCGGTACTATTTTGGAAACCGGAGAAACGGTTGTATGTAAGAATTATAGCTACTATCTGGTTTCTCCCCTTCAATCCAAGATAACAATCTTAGACGGTACCTCGAATACAAAATGTATGGAAATACTTCGTGTGCTGGAAGCAGAAGATCCTATATTATCTGTTTCTTATAATAAAAATACCGATGAAATGCTGGTAAATGTTATGGGCAAAATACAACTGGAAGTCATGGAAGAAGAAATTAAGAATAGATTCGGTATTCTGGTTACTTTTGAAAAGCCGAAAGTTCAATACAAGGAAACCATAAAATCCCCAGTTGTGGGGTACGGGCATTTTGAACCACTAAGGCATTATGCTGAAGTTCAGGTAAGGTTAGAACCGAATCAAAGGAGAAAAGGAATAACATTCAGTAGTGAATGCCGTGTAGATGATTTATCTCTAAATTATCAAAGGCTCGTTGAAACTCATGTTTTTGAAAAGGTTCATAAAGGAGTATTAACCGGCGGGCCAATTACGGATATAAATATTGTTCTTCAAAATGGACGAGCCCATATAAAACATACAGAAGGCGGAGATTTTAGAGAGGCCACATATAGAGCAATCAGACAAGGCCTGGAGAAGGCAAAGTCTATTTTATTGGAACCGTTCTATCAGTTTGATATATATATAGAAGAGGATTACCTGGGCAGGGTAATGTCTGATATTCAGAAAATGGGAGGCACCTTCCAAGCCCCGGTTCAAATGGACAGGAATGTGTTAATACATGGAAGAGGACCGGTGGAAACATTTATGGAATATAGTACAGACTTAGTATCTTTTACAAAAGGAACTGGCAGCATCAGTCTGCGATTTGATGGCTATGATATATGCCGGAAAGAGGAGGAAGTAGTACAAAAAATTGGTTATGACAAGGAAAGAGATGTAGAGAATACTTCCTGGTCAGTATTTTGTGCAAAAGGAACTTCCTTTACAGTGCCTTGGAACGAAGCAGAAAAATATATGCACACATAAAATTACATAAACTCATAACAATTAGTAAAAACTAGATCCTTATAATGAAAGGTGATAACGGTTTTATTTACCTTATGTGCTAGCAGCGGCTGATAATTGAAATAAGAGATTTACCTTTGATATATTAATACAAATTAGAGAACCACTTATTATATGAATGTGAATTATGGAACCTTATTTAGTTTCATAACTTATGTAACCATTTCTAATGAATGATATTACATAAGAACGATTCAGTCATATTTTAGGTGGTTATTTTTATCAATAATAATTTATTGTTATTCGATAAATTATTATTGACATTCGTAATTACTAGGAGTATATTATAAGAAATAGTAAAATAAATATTATTTGGAGGATGTTACCATTATGAAGAAAAATCCATATGTTCAATTTACGAAATACTTAATAGACTTTATGTTTCTCTCAGGAATCATAGTCTGTGGGGGAGTTCCATTTATTTTTAAGGAAGCAGGAAGGTATATTCCGATTTTTAAAGAAAACTACTTTCCTTTTTGCATTATATTTATGATGGCTGGTGTATTTGCCTTAATTATTCTATGGAATCTGCGTAAAATGCTTCAGACGGTAATCCGTGAAGATCCATTTGTCAGGGAAAATGTTGCAGCGCTAAAGAGAATGGGATCCTGTGCCTTTATCATTGCATTTATTATGTCATTAAGACTTTTTTTTGTAATAACTCCTGCAGCATTAGTTATTATCTTAGTTTTTTTAGTAGCAGGTCTATTTTCTCTGGTACTCTCTCAGGTGTTTGATCAGGCAGTTACTTACAAACAAGAAAATGACTTAACAATATAGGAGGTAACCAATGATTATAGTGAATTTGGATGTTGTGATGGCTCAAAGAAAGATAGGGTTAACCGAATTAGCAAAAGAAGTTGATATCTCCATGGCAAATCTGTCTATTTTAAAAAATAATAAGGCAAAGGCCATACGGTTTAGCACTCTGGAATCAATATGTAAAGCTCTGAATTGCCAGCCAGGAGATATATTAGCTTATGTAGATGAAGAAGAGGAATAGAATAAAAAGAATTTGAAAAGAAATTAAAAAGGAAATTGAAATTGAAAAAGGAAATTGAAATGGAAATTAAAGAAAATTAGAAAAGAAATTAAAGAAGAAACAAAGAAGAAATTAAAGAAGAAATTTAAAAGAAATTAAAAAGAACCTAAAAAGAAATATAAAAGAAGTTTTAAAAAAATTAAAGTTATTAAAGGAGGATTTATAATGGAACAATTGAATAGCGGTCTTCCCGTTAATCAGGAGGACAATCAACCTACAGTATTAGATTCTGCTGAAAATAAGAATCCATCACTGCTTCATAAAGTGCGCCCAAATTTCGGAATATTTGGCGGTATTAGTTTACTATTTGGAGCTTCATATACGTTTTTATTTTATAAAGCAAGGCTAGGTCTTAATATATTAATATTTACGGTTATTATGACAGTGCTATTGGTGATAGTCATAAAAAGCTTATCTATAAAGGTAAAAAGAGGAACAGCTGCTTATTATACAGGTGTCTTATTATTAGGAGCTTCCTGCCTATTTACTTCAAGTTGGATACTGCATTTTCTGAATATAATTGGTATTTTACTATTATTAGATTTGTCGCTGTTACATCAATTTTATGACGATCAGGAATGGGATTTGCTAAAACATCTTACCCGGATGTTATTATTGCCCTTTTCTTGTATTGCCACAATTGCCATGCCCTTTAAAGACAGTTTATTATTTTTCCAAAATACGGAGATATTAAAGAATAAAAAGGTAAGAAATATTCTTCTTGGTGTAGTAATTTCATTGCCCCTTCTGGGAATAATGATTGGATTATTGTCCAGTGCAGACCTACTGTTTCGAAGTATGTTTAAAAACATATATACATTTATATTTTCATCTAATTTATTTGCAGTAATCTTTATGATTATAATGGGTTTCCTTGCATGTTACTGTATTATTTGCGGAAGTACTGCAAAAGCAGGTATTGAAGAAGTACCAAGACCTTTTACTAAGGCAGATGCTTCTATAGCAGTTACTGCTTTAGTATTACTTAGTTTGGTATATGCAATTTTTTGCGGCATTCAGATACTTTATCTGTTTACCGGAGGTTTTTCTGTGTTGCCTAAGGGATTTACCTTTTCAGAATATGCCAGAAGAGGTTTTTTTGAACTTCTTTTGGTAACAGCCATTAATATTTTGCTTATAATTTTCATTACAAAATACTTTGAAGATAGTAAACTGATTCGTATTATTTTGACTTTTATGACAGTATGTACTTATATTATGATTGGTTCAGCAGCTTACCGCATGATACTTTATATCGGAGCATATAACCTGACCTTTTTAAGGCTGTTTGTTTTACTGTTTCTTTTTATTGATACATTTGTATTAGCCGGTGTAATTATTTATGTTTTTAATAGAAAATTTCCGCTATTTCATTATTGTGTTATAGTAACTGGGGTATGCTACATTGCATTCTCATTTTCAAAGCCGGATTATTATATTGCATATTATCAGATACAACAAAAAGAAGAATTAGATATTGTGGATATTAATTTTTTAACCAATGTACTGTCCCTTGATGCAGCACCTGTTGTTCTTCCAGCACTTGAAGAAATGGAAGAAAGCAACAATATGTCTGTGGGCCAAATAAATGATTTTTTAACGAAAGAAGACTTTATTCTGAAAGTTGAACAGTATCACGAAACTATACGAATGGAAAAATATAATAGGAAATTAAGAGATTTTAATTTATCCTATGAGGGCGCTTACAGGGCTCTGAATAAATAGGCAGAATCCCTGTTTCAGTTTTAAAATTTTCCGTCCCCCTTTTCTATTAGCCAGGAGGAAATAATTTAATAAATTGATGAGTTTTTCCCATTTTGTAAGCAAGAAGGACAATTCCTTTTTCTTCTTCGGAAAATTCTCTGTTATACATTTTTTCAAATTGTTTTATAAGGCCTTCCACATCAATTGTTTTTTTGGGTTTAATTGCTTGTATAACAATCTTATCCGGATCATAAATTTTTGCTTCCCTATAGGAAGGACGTAATCTTTTAAAAATTTCCGAAGTATAATATGCATCGGAAGACGCATCGTGAAAAGTTTGATTTATTGGTATATTTAACAATTCTACCGCAGTTTGCAGACTCAATAATTTTTTAGAGGAAAGACCAAAATGAAGGGATACCAAAGGTTGAATATTTATATATTTACTTGGTAAACAGCTATTATCCAGTTGATGATATTTTGTATTACGGAATAATTCCTTAATATCAGACATACCCCATGTACAAAATACAGAATCGGTATCTCCTATAAAATCCAGAAATGCCATGTAAACGTCAGGAAAAATTTCTTCCGCTAAGAGCTGCTCTGTAGTTATTCCTGTTAATTCGGAGATAAAGGGACTTACCCTGGTATATATGGTTGGTCTAATAAAACGGTTAAAAGTAGAAATACTATGATAATAAGAATCTAATTTGACAGCGCCAATTTGAATGATTTCAAAAGGATAAAATACCTTTTTATCTATTTGAGAACCTTTTTCATCCATTATTGTGTTTGGAATATCCTGATTAAATTCTAAGTCGAATACGATATAGTTCATAGATTTCTCCTTTAATTAGATATAAGTTATATTTTTAATGGACTAATTTACTATTATGTAATAAATATAAAAATATATGCAATATGTTAAAAGTGGTCTTGGATAAATCCAAGTAAGGAGTACATACTAAAAAAGAAGATTTATTCCAAGGAGGACTTAAATGGCGTCAAATAATAAAATGAAAAGTACTAAAAATAATAAAAAAGAAGATGGCAAGTTTCATTCCAAACATATAAAGCATGATCCCCAAGCAGAAAGTGCACGTGCAGTATTTGGTCTGAAAGAGGATAATCCTAAAGATAAGCATTTGTAAAAAGTAAAGTATAATTTAAAATACTAGAAAAAGTGAAGTGCTCCCTGCCAAGAAGGCAGAGGGCACTTCAAAAGATTAAATTTAGAGGTGCAATTTAAAAAACATTAATTTAAATCAGGGGAATCTACACCCTGTGCCAGATCAATCATTTCAGAAGTTGATAAACTAAGGCCGTTTTCCATTACATCAACTTCCCCTTCACTTTCACCCATAGATACAGGTTCTTTAGGGGAAATTTTTTTTGTAAAATCACCATCTTCATTAACAATACGATTACTGGTAAATGGTGAGAAGGTTCCTTTTTCTAAATCATATTTTTCTACTATCTCTTCATCGATTGGGAAATTTCCCGCTTTTGTCTCCATATATAATTTTTCCATTGTATCTCCCATCTGCCATAAAATAGGCTATCTACGTGTATTCATAAGTTGTTTTACAATTGATATAGAAAGGATGTTTTGTTGTTATAGAATTTAGAAGCATTGGAAAAAAATGATTCTTCTTGTATTCAGTATAGTATACTCCCAGCCTCTTCTTCCCCATCGGAATCCGATTAAGATATTACCAGTTAAAAATACCGGATAAAACCAGAAACTATTGCCATTCCTTAACCATATAAAAGTAAAACGGAACAGACATCTTCCAATTTGTCTTATATTAACTGGGGTGCGTGGAGTTAATGGAGTAAACTCAGGTGGTGCGGACCTTGGAGGTGCAAATTGTTCTCTACCGGGTAAACCGGGACCACCGGGGGTAGGACCAGGGCCACCGGGAGGGAAACCAGGACCGCCAGGAGGGAAACCAGGGCCACCGGGAGGAAAACCAGGACCACCAGGAGGAAAACCAGGACCGCCAGGAGGGAAACCAGGACCACCGGGAGGGCCACCAGGTCTACCAGGACCACCAGGTCTGCCAGGACCAGGACGACGTCTTTGGTCATTCCGCTGTGACGCTTCTACCTGCTCATTCCTATCTTCATTTTCATTAAAAAAAGTATAATTCAATAGGGTTACCTCTTTGTTTTATATTACATTATAATATATGCAATAAGAAAAAGAGGGTGATAGGGAAGGGTGTCTTTCCCTTGGATAATCAGAATGTTAAGGAAGAAGTTTCATTTTCAGGAGGATATAAGAATATTGTCAATGATATTCATCCTGTATAAATAATTATAAAAATAGTATCTAATTTAATACTATAATTATTCATTGAAATTTTGCGTTTCGTTAAAATTTTTAAATCTCTCAGCGGAGTTACATTGTTAAAAAAAAATCACTTGCCATTTAGCTTAATAAGTGACATTATAATTAGCGGAGACTTTTACTAAATAAGAATTAAGGATGATAGATTATTATGAAATTAAAAAATGAAGAATTAAAAAATGTAAGCCAGTGGACTCATGCAGGATTTCAAATACCCAGTTATGACAGGGAACAGATTGAAATCAATACAAAAAATAACCCTACATGGATTCGTTTTGGAACCGGAAATTTATTTAGGGCATTCCCTGCTAATATACAGCATACTATTTTAGAGAACCGTAGAGCAGATAAAGGAATTATTGCAGTATCCGGTACCAATTATCATGTTATTTCCCAATTATTTCAACCTCATGATAATTTAACAGTATTAGTTACCTTAAAAGCAGATGGAACAATTGAAAAGTCCGTAATAGGAAGTATTATGGAATCCATTACATTAGATTCCCAAAATCAAATTCACTGGAGCCGTTTAAAAGAAATATTCTCCGCACCAAGTCTTCAGCTGGCAAGCCTTACTATTACAGAAAAAGGTTATAGTTTAATGAATTCTAAAAAAGAATATTATCCGGATGTAAGGGAAGATTTTCAGAATGGGCCAGCAGCACCTCTTAATTATATGAGTAAGGTCACAGCTCTTTTATATAAGCGATTTAAACAGGGAGAATATCCTATAGCTATGGTAAGTATGGATAACTGTTCCCATAATGGAACAAAGTTAAAAGAATCCATCTGTACTATTGCGAAAATGTGGGTTAAAAATAGTCTTACAGAACCAGAATTTGAAGACTATTTAAATAATACCAATAAAGTTTCTTACCCATGGACCATGATAGATAAAATAACACCAAGAACAGACGAAAATGTAAGAAAACTATTAAAAGATGCAGGGTTAGAAGATGTTAATGATATAAAAACCGGCCGTAACAGTGTTGCACCCTTTGTAAATGCGGAAGAAACAGGCTATTTAGTCATAGAAGATGATTTTCCAAATGGAAGGCCAAATCTGGAAGAGGGCGGTGTTATCTTTACGGACAGAGAAACTGTAGACAAGGTAGAAAAGATGAAGGTATGTACCTGTTTGAACCCTCTGCATACCACATTAGCTATTTTTGGATGTTTGCTTGACTACACACTAATAGCAAAGGAAATGGAAGACCCTCATTTAAAATCCCTTGTTGAAAGAATAGGATATCAGGAAGGTCTGCCTGTTGTTATAAATCCTGGAATTATGAATCCAAAAGCATTCATAGATACCGTTTTAAACATCAGGATTCCCAATCCTTTCATTAATGATACTCCCCAAAGAATTGCTGAGGACACTTCCCAGAAAATGGCCATACGTTTTGGAGAAACTATAAAAGCCTACGAGAAAAGAACAGATCTAAAAGCCTCCCAACTAACATATATTCCTCTTGTAATAGCAGGATGGTGCAGATATTTAATGGGAATCAACGACAGAGGAGAAGAAATGAACATAAGTCCGGATCCCTTATTAGAAGAATTGACCCCGTATGTAAGGGACATATCTCTAGGGGATAAAGGACCATTTCATAAACAATTACAGCCTATTTTGTCTAACCCAAATATATTCGGAATCGATTTGTACAAAGCCGGTTTAGGGGAAAAGATTGAGAATTACTTTCAGGAACTTGTTTCCGATATAGGGGCTGTAAGAGAAACTTTAAGCAAATATCTTTGATAAATAAAAATTTAACTTATTAACGACGTACGCTTTGCCCTGAAGTTATGTGAAAAACTCAAAAGTGTTAATTGGGCCTTCATAATGACTCAATT
>NZ_FOWD01000006.1 GCF_900115365.1 Anaerocolumna aminovalerica | reverse complement strand
TGTACATGTTACCGCAGGAAGGGCAGAAACGGCTTTTGCAAGTATAAGGAACAAACCTAAGTTTACCACACTCAGGGCAGCCCCAAAAAGCACCGCCGTGAGCAGAATCACCACAGTTAAGCATACGATTAATGTTATCAATGACTGTATCACGAGGGTGTAAAATATATAGCGTTTCTTCATAATGGTCTCTCAAAATATCTTTTAATATACTCATAAGACTATTATGAAGCAAAGTAACAAAAAAGAAAACCCCTTCCCCTCATGAATGAGGGGTCAGGGGAGTTGAGAGTGTCGAAGACACTTTGTTCTAAAAGGTTTACGCAATGTTTTTCCAGTGTTAAAATGGGAAAAGTTAAGATAGGAAACTAATGCATCAATTAAACATCGGAAGACTTAGTGCAGCCATTAATAAGAGTACTTGAATAAATACTATAAATAAAATTAAATAAATAATTTTAAATAAAACTGTAACGAATTCATGTTTCAGGCAATTAATAGATAGATTCAGCAGAAAGGAGGAAATCGTATAGTGGACTCCATGGAGCAAATATATAAGGAGCATGCAAAAACGGTTTATCGTTATTTATTATCACTGACTCATAACGAAGATTTGGCCGAAGAAATTACCCAGGAGACATTTTATCAAGCGGTACGATGCGCCGGTAAATATGATGGGAGCTGTAAAATATCTACATGGCTTTGTGCAATAGCCAAGAATTCATGGCTGGCCTGGATGAAAAAGAATAAGGAGATAGTGATTTCTGATGACAAAATAGAAGAAGATACCGTGTGTTCTGCGGAGGATATGGTAATTTCAGATATAAGCAAAGTGGAGTTAATGCGAAAACTCCATCAGTTAAAGGAACCATTGCGGGAAGTGATATATTTAAGGTTAGCAGGGGATTTATCATTTCGAGAAATTGGGGATATTATGGGAATGTCAGAAAATTGGGCAAGAGTCAACTATTTCAGAGGAAAAGAAAAACTGTTGAAGGAGGTAAAGAAAGATGAGTGAAGGTTTAAAATGTGAAATTGTAAAGGATTTGCTGCCATCTTATATAGAAAAACTAACAAATGATGTAACCAATGAAGCGGTGGAATCTCATATGAAAGAATGTAAGGAATGCAAGCAGTTATTGGAGGATATGAAGCAGGGTGAAGTGAAAATTAATGAGGAAGATAAGAAGGAGATAAATTATCTTAAAAAGGTAAAACATCGTACATGGTATGTTGCAGGAATCGGAGTATTGATAACGGCTGTTGTTGTAATGTGCTTATTTGTTTGGAGAGTATTTGAACATGGCTTTACTGTGTCTCCCGCTTCGACCCAGTACAATGTGAAGCTGGAAGATAATGTACTGACATTCAGCGGAGAAATACTGGAGCCTTCCATGGCATATACTCGTGCAACTTTTGATGAACAGGATGGTGAAATAAGAATTTCTGTTTATGAGGCGCCTTCCTCAATTTTAAATAGTAGTAATAAGTTTACAGCAAGTTACCGTTTAAAAGGGAAGGTAGATACGGTTTACTTTGAAGATTTAATTGTATATAAAGGGGAGCCTGTCTCTAAAAAGGTGGCAGAAGTTTATAATACAAAACATAAATATATTGGTGAGATGCCTGCTAATTCAAAAGTTGCTGGAGCTTTGGGCATCCATGGGGAATTGGGAAATTATTTGAACTCCCTGCAGACAACAACAGAACCTTATGGTTGGACCCTGGAGTTTCAAGAGCCGGTAGAAGCTTACAAAGAACAAATTTTTAATGAAAGAATGAAAGCATATGCATGTGTTTTGCTGGCTATGATTGATAATCTGAATACGGTATCATGGACTTATGAATGTAATGGTACCTTAGTAACGCAAAATATTTCCACAAAGGAGGCTTCTGAGTACGCAGGTCAAAATGTTAAAGAAGCTTCAATGGATATAGTTCAGTTACAGAATCTAATGAGGACATTGGATTTATTCTAAAGATAGTAGTTTAAATAAACAATGAAAGAAGGAAGTGTATGTAATAAAAATATTAATATATTATGTTCGATATATTATTTTATGTAAACTTCCTTTGATTTATTGATTTTGAACGGGTGGAACTGTTTATTATATCGTGTAATTTTTAGGTGTATTTTAGATTCAGATTTAAGTTATAACTACAATATACAAGAATTCCGAAACGTTGTTTAAAGGTAGGGTTTCAGCATTTACTTTTATAATGGTTGTTAGGGTGTGTGATTATAAAATCACACACCCTAACAATTTTAAAGGATTCTTATATCTAATCTATTTTTTTAATAACAGGTATCCGTAAGATAAACAGGTAATAGGCTTAATTTTCATCAAATTATATATTCTTATAAGCTGATGAAAAATTATATCCATCCCCCATCTAAGGAAATAATCTGACCTGTTAAATATTCATTTCCATGTGTAAGTTGATAAACCAATTCACCTACTTCTTCGGATGTACCAAAACGATTGGCTGGTATTTCTTCAACTAAAGAATCTTTATCCTCAGCACTTAAGAATCCATTCATTTCAGTGTCAATAACACCACATGCTATGGCATTTACCTGAATATTACTTGGTGCTAATTCTTTTGCTAAGGCTTTTGTAAAGGCATGGATACCTCCTTTGGATGCAGAATAGGCCACTTCACAGGAAGCGCCAGCCAAGCCCCATACGGAAGATATATTGATTATTTTTCCGGATTTGCGTGAAATCATAAGGGGGGCTGCCAGCCTACAGCAATTAAATACGGAAGTTAAATTGGTATCAATAACCTTATGCCAGTCGCTGGGAGTCATTTCGGTAAAAAGGCCTATATAGGAAATGCCTGCGTTATTCACTAATACATCTAAATGGCCAAATGTATTTGAAACCTGCTGAAATAATTGGGCTGCAACATCATAATTACTAATATCACCAAGAAAGGATAGACAGGGAACCTGATATCTTTCGATTTCTTTTTTTGCAGCCAGTAATTCTTCCTCTCGATGTGCACAATTTATAATAACAGAATAGCCTTCCTTTGCATATTTTATTGCGATGGCTTTTCCAATTCCCCTGGAGGAACCAGTAACTAATATGGTTTTATTTTGCATAACAACCTCGATTCTGGCACGGTAGCGCCTTTTTTAACAGGTAGAACTTTGTAAGTCAGCTTGTAAATTCCTCAATCCGTTTTCATTATATCATATCAAGGAATGAATTGAAAATATCCATTATTAGAGATTATTTCAGTTATTATCAACCTCAAGCCAGCAGCACTTTTTTAATAATAGAATAGCTTAATAGTCACCGGGCACCCGTATTCCATTGTCCCTAAAAGCTTTTATTGCTTCAATAGCCATACTGTCATTGGCAAATAACAAGTAAAAATATTTGATTGAATAAATAAAATGAAAAGCAATGAAATATGCTGACTAGGCCTGTCAGACCTGATGTTCAGGCTTGTCAGACATAGGAATTTCTGTTATACTATAGGGTACGTTGGAAAAGAAAGGATTCAAATATGCATAAGAAAAAAGTCGGAATTATTATAAGTTTTATAGTAATCCTGTTCGTTGTTTTTAAAGTAGGAATTGAAGTTGGTGCTGCTACTTCAGAGCCGGGTTCTGCAGGTGATCCCTTAATTACAAAAAGTTATTTAGATAAAAGATTAGGGGAATCTTCAGGCGCGGGAAGCGGAGGCTATAAAAAAGTAACAGTTAAGAAAAACGAAACCCTGACAGCTGGTGAGGGATCTGAACTTATACTTTATTCTGGTAATGCAACAGTGAAAGGTCAGGGTGGGTTAATTAACTTATCCAGCGGGGAACTTTTTAAAAATGGTAATACGGTGGTAAAATATAATATATTTTTATCTCCGGACTCAAATTGCGGCATAAAGGCTACTACAACAGTTACACTATATATAAAGGGTAATTATAAAATAAGGTAACTATAGATGAAATAATTAATTAATTAATTAATGTTATAGAACAAAATCAGAAAACGACTATAGTAATCCGGTAAATATATTGAGTTCAAATAGGAATGATAAGTAATATACTTCGTTTCAATTCTTAAAAATGATAAGTGTCTTGTATAAAAATTAATCTTGTAATGGAATAAATACTCTGGAGAAAAGGGACTTGCACATGGAAAAATATTTGATGAAATCAAAAGCAATGCATTATGTTTTTGTTATAATAGGTACTATATTAATGGCGGTATCCATTAACTTAGTATATGAACCTCTGGGGATGGTAACAGGAGGTATTACCGGCCTTGCAATTGTTATTAAGGAACTTACCGGATTTATTATTAAAGGCGGGATACCTCTATGGGTTACAAACATTATTCTAAATATACCTTTAATTATATGTGCCGTTTATATACTTGGTAAGAAGCTTTTATTGCATACCTTATTTGCAACATTGTGTTTATCGGCAGCGTTAGCATTAGTTCCGTCTGTTAATATATTGCCGGAGGATTACCTATTAGCTGCTGTGTTTGGCGGGGCACTTGGGGGCGTGGGTTTAGGAATGATATTTGTTGCTTCTGCTTCTACCGGCGGAACAGATCTATTGGCTATGTTGATCCACAGATTTAAACCCTACTACTCCATTCCACGGATTTTAATTGTTATCGATGGTTTTGTTGTAGCGGTTGGTGCCATGGTATTTGGTATTTCTAAAACTTTGTATGCTATTATTGCTGTTTATATCACAACGAAAGTGTCGGATGGAATTCTGGAAGGTTTGAAATTTGCAAAAATGGCTTATGTAATTTCCGATTCCTATGATGAAATTGCCAAAGCCATTATGGAAAAATTAGAGCGTGGAGTTACCGGTGTTTATGCAAAAGGAATGTACTCCGATAAAGATAAGAAAATGCTGTTTTGTGTCGTATCAAAAAAAGAAATTGTAGATCTTACGGAGCTAGTCTCAGAAATTGACCCAAAAGCATTTATTATAGTAAGCGATGTAAGAGAAGTAATGGGAGAGGGTTTTATTGAATATAAACAGTAAATTTCAATTTTTTTATGCGAAAGATAGGTAAAAACCCTATTATTGGAAAAGTGTATACAAATTAGACAAAAGGCCGGATTTTTATTTGTAAAAATGGGATATGGCATTCAAAGTACTATTAGTGTATGATTAGTAATATAGTAATAGTACAAGACAAAATACTGAAAAAGACGAACCAATTTAGGGAGGAAATTATAATGGCAAGTTTATCTTTAAAGAACATTAACAAAACATATCCCAATGGCTTTGTTGCCGTAAAGGATTTTAACCTTGAGATTGCCGACAAAGAATTTATCATTTTTGTAGGACCATCAGGCTGTGGTAAATCTACTACACTTCGTATGATTGCCGGATTAGAAGAAATTACTGCTGGTGAATTATACATCGGGGATAAATTAGTTAATGATGTTGAACCAAAGGATAGAGATATTGCAATGGTTTTCCAGAACTATGCATTGTATCCTCATATGTCAGTTTACGATAATATGGCATTTGGATTAAAACTAAGAAAAACTCCCAAGGATCAAATTGATAAGTTAGTTCATGAAGCTGCTAAAATCCTTGATATTGAACATTTATTAGATCGTAAACCAAAGGCTTTATCCGGCGGACAAAGACAACGTGTTGCCATGGGTCGTGCTATTGTTCGTAACCCTAAGGTTTTCCTTATGGACGAACCTTTATCAAACTTGGATGCAAAATTAAGAGTTCAGATGCGTATTGAAATTTCTAAATTACATCAAAGATTACAAACAACAATAATCTATGTTACCCATGACCAGACAGAGGCTATGACTCTGGGTACAAGAATTGTTGTTATGAAAGATGGTTTAATCCAGCAGGTAGATACACCTCAGAACTTATATAACAGTCCAAATAACTTATTCGTAGCTGGATTCATTGGATCACCTCAGATGAACATGATTGAATCTAAGGTTGTAAAATCCGGTTCCGATGTTGTATTACAATTTGGTTCTAATTCCATTAAGTTACCGGAAGCAAAAGCGAAGAAGTTATTAGACGGCGGATATGAGAATAAGGAAGTTATTCTTGGTGTACGTCCGGAAGATGTTCATGACGAAGAAGTATTCATCAATAATTCCAAAGACAGTATTATAGAAGCTACTGTAAAAGTATATGAATTATTAGGTGCTGAAGTTTATTTATACTTTACTGTTGATCAGTTTGATATAACTGCACGTGTAAATCCACGTACAACAGCAAGACCTGGTGATACTATTAAAGTGGCATTTGATTTAGGAAAAGTTCACATTTTTGACAAAGATACTGAACAAGTAATAACACACTAATAGAATATAAAGAATAAAAAAGACAAAAAACTGTAACGTGGGGGGACAGTTCTTTGTCTTTTTTTAAGGATTTTTATTAGCATTTAACTGGTTTTACATTAGTTTAATGAAAAAACTAATTAGCAAATCATGCCGGTTAATCTAATTGTACGAAAAATATCGTGAAAAATCTGTGATATTAGTTTACTTTTGACGAAAATAATGATAAAATGAGTAGGATAAGTATATATTAATAGAGAAAATTAAATTTTTACACTGAAGGAGTGGACTATATGATTTCCAATCAAATTCTACAGAATACAATTGAAGGTTTAAAAGCTATTACTCGAATTGATATTTGTGTTATGGATACAGAAGGTAAAGCTTTGGCTACAACTATAAATAATGCGGAAGATTATGAGAATGCAGTACTGGCATTTGTAGAATCCCCGGCAGATAGTCAGGTTTTACAAGGATATCAATTCTTTAAGGTTTTTGATGAACATCAATTGGAATATGTTATTTTAGCAAAAGGAGACAGTGATGATGTTTATATGGTAGGAAAAATTGCTTCTTTCCAGATTCAGAATCTCCTTGTAGCTTACAAAGAAAGATATGATAAAGATAACTTTATCAAGAACCTATTGTTAGACAACTTATTGTTAGTAGATATTTATAATAGAGCAAAAAAACTTCATATTGAAACAGATGTAAGAAGAGTTGTTTTCATTATCGAAACTAAAAATGAAAAAGATGTGAATGCTCTTGAAACAGTAAGAAGTTTATTCTCAGGTAAAACAAAAGATTTCATCACCGCAGTTGATGAGAAGAATATTATTCTTGTAAAAGAACTGAAACAAAGCGAATCTTATGAAGATATGCAAAAAACAGCTAAGGTAATCCTGGATATGCTGAATACAGAAGCCATGACAAAAGTTCATGTGGCTTTCGGTACTATCGTTAATGAAATTAAAGATGTATCCAGATCCTATAAAGAAGCCAAAATGGCATTGGATGTAGGAAAGATCTTCTATAGTGACAGAAATATAGTTGCCTATAATAACTTAGGAATTGGACGTCTTATTTATCAATTACCTATGCCCTTATGTAAAATGTTTATCAAAGAGATTTTTGAAGGAAAGTCACCGGATGATTTTGATGAAGAAACCTTAACTACCATTAACAAATTTTTTGAAAACAGTTTAAATGTATCTGAAACTTCAAGACAATTATATATTCACAGAAATACATTAGTATACAGATTGGATAAATTACAAAAGAGTACCGGCTTGGATCTTAGAGTATTTGAAGATGCTATTACCTTTAAGATCGCATTAATGGTTGTAAAATACATGAAGTATATGGAGACATTGGAGTACTAATATGGCATTTTCCTATAATATAAGTAAACATTTAAGTGAATTAGAGACACCAGTCATACGATTTGACCAAGTGACAAAAACTTACAATACCGGAACTACTGCACTAAGTAATGTGAACTTTCAAATTTTCAAGGGAGAATTTGTATTTATTGTAGGCAGCAGTGGTTCCGGAAAATCTACTCTTATTAAGTTGATGTTAAAGGAAATAAGTCCAACCAGCGGAAGAATCTTTGTAAATAGACGAGATTTATCAAGGCTAAGGCGTAGTCAGATTGCAAAGTACCGCAGGGGAGTTGGTGTAGTGTTCCAAAGTTTTAGATTACTTAAGGACCGCAATGTATATGAAAATGTTGCGTTTGCCCAAAGAGTAATTGAAATTCCGGCTTCACAAATTAAGAAAAATGTTCCTGCCATCCTATCTGTAATGGGATTGGCAGACAAACATAATTCCCTGCCGGGTGAACTATCAGGCGGTGAACAGCAAAGGGTGGCTTTAGCCAGGGCATTGGTGAATAATCCGGCTATTTTACTTGCAGACGAACCAACTGGTAATTTGGATCCTAAAAATTCAATGGAAATTATGAACCTTTTAGAAGAAATTAATAAAAGAGGTACTACGGTAGTTGTTGTTACACATAATAAAGAAATCGTAGATATGATGCAAAAGAGAGTAATTACAATGAACAAAGGCATATTAATCAGTGATGAACAAAAAGGCGGATATACCCATGCGAATTAATACATTTATATATAGCTTAAAGCAAGGATTAAAAAGCATAAGAAGAAACCGATTATTCTCACTTGCCTCTATTGGTACAATCTCAGCATGTTTGTTTTTATTCGGTATATTTTATTTTGTTGTAGCTAATTTTCAATATATGATAAAAACAGCCGAGACTTCTGTTGGGGTAACGGTTTTTTTTGATACAGGCATTAGTGAGGCTAAGATAAAAACAATTGGTAATGAAATTCGAAAAAGAGCGGAAGTATCTAAAGTCGTATATATTTCAGCAGAAGAGACATGGAATAATTACAAAGAAAAATACCTAAGTGAAGAGTTGGCCGAAACATTTGGTGATGATAATCCTCTGGCAGATTCTGCTTCATATTCCGTATATGTTAATGATATATCCATGCAGGAATCTCTGGTAAAATACATAGATAAATTAGATGGGGTCAGACAGGTTAATCATTCTGATTCAGTTGCCGAAGGCCTGGAGAGTTTTAATTCTCTGGTAGGATATGTTTCTGCTGCAATTATTATTATCTTACTGGCAGTTGCTATATTTTTAATAAGTACAACCGTTACCATGGGTATCTCGGTTAGAAAAGAAGAAATCTATATTATGAGGCTAATCGGTGCTACGGATTTTTTCATAAGATCCCCATTTATTGTGGAAGGAATCATGATCGGATTCTTAGGTTCACTTGTTCCGTTAGTTGGCTTATATTTTATTTATCATAAAGTAATATCCTACATAACGGAAAAATATATTAATATATTCAGTACCTTTGAATTCCTTAAAATAAATGATATATTCACCAATCTTATTCCAATTTCCTTAGCCATAGGAATAGGAATCGGATTTGTAGGAAGCTTTATGACCGTAAGGAAGCATTTAAGAATAAAAGAAATTAAGTAACTGATGATAATCCAGACTTTGAAAGGGGTATGGTTATAAAAATGCACAAAAGTCAGCTTGATAAACAACAAAAGGGTAAAAAAAATATACTTAGAAAAGGTTTCTTTGGTATACTAATAACTCTGTTGGTTATAATGGTAATAAATCCTTTCCGTATTTTATCCTTTGCAAATGAAATTGACAAAGCCAAAGATGAAAAAAGCAACCTGCAAAGAAAGAAAGAAGAAACAGAAGCAAAAATTAAGGCATTAGAGAAGGATAAGAATGATATACTTAAATATATAGAAAAATTAGATATGGAGTTAAATACTCTTGCTAATGAGATTGAAGCATTAAACAAAGATATTGAACAGGTGAATAAGGATATAGAAATTGCCCAGGTTGAATTAGAAGCGGCACGTATTGCTGAAGCTAATCAGTATAATACCATGAAGAAACGTATCAAGTACATGTATGAAAATGGTAACGCTACTTATTTTGACGTTATACTGCAGTCGGATAACCTTGCTGAACTATTAAATCATGTTGAATACATATCGAAAATTACCGAGTATGATAACAATCTTTTAGATGAATATACCAGATTAAAACAAGATGTTATAGATAAAGAAGCTGCTCTTCAAAAGAAGCATGATGATCTGGAAACTTTAAAAGCAGAACTTGCATATGAAAAGGAAACAGTTGAAAAACTATCTGTAGATAAGAATAAAGAACTAAAGAAATATGAAGAGACCATAAAAGAAAATCAATTGCTGTCAGAAGAATATAGTAATAAAATTGAAGAACAGGAAGAACATATAGAGCAATTGCTGGAAGAGGCAAGAAGACGTAAAGAAGAGGAAGAACGCAGAAAAAGAGAAGAGGAAGAGCGCAGAAGAAAAGAAGAGGAAGAAAGAAGGAAACAGGAAAATGGTGAATCCGGTTCTACTTCCGGTTCTGATTCTGGTTCCACTTCCGGTTCTTCATCCGGCACTGTATCCGGTAACTTTATATGGCCTGTTCCTGCCAGCGGAAGAATAACATCAACCTTTGGAAACAGAGAAAGTCCTACAGCCGGTGCAAGTACCTATCACAAAGGAATTGATATTGGTGCACCTTCCGGTTCCAGTATAAAAGCAGCCATGAGTGGAGAGGTAGTTACTGCAACTTACAGCGTATCAGCAGGTAATTACATTATGTTATATCATGGAGATGGTGTTTACACTGTTTATATGCATTGTTCCAAATTATTGGTATCAGTAGGAGATTATGTAAATCAAGGAGATACCATTGCATTAGTAGGTAATACCGGATATTCAACTGGACCACATTTACATTTTGGTATAGTAAAAGATGGCTCTTATGTAAACCCGCTAAATTACGTAAGTTATTAAATTTAGACATTATTAAAAGAAATGGGGGCTATTATGAAAAATAAATTTCTATCAGGCTTTCTATCTGGTTTAGCCGGTGCATTGATAATATTTACCATAGCACTAACTGTTTTTGTAGTTCGACCGGATGGAAAGGATGATAATGCAGGCTTAAACAGAATTAATAATGCGGAAGCTGCAACAAAAACAGAAGATGAAGAGTATCAGAAAAAAGTAATGCAGAAAATAAAGAAAATAGAAACTCTCATTAACCATTATTATCTAGAAGATGTGAGTGAAGAAGCCATTGCAGATGGAATTTATAAGGGAATATTACAAAGTTTAGGTGACCCATATTCTACTTATTATACAAAAGCGGAGTACAAATCCTTAATGGAATCCTCCAGCGGTATTTATTGTGGTATTGGAGCTACAGTAACCAAGGATGTAAGTACTGGTATTATTTCTATTGTAACACCATTTGTAACAGGACCTGCATATGAAGTGGGAATTTTGCCCGGAGATATTATATATAAAGTGGAGGGTAAAGAAGTTACAGGTTTTGATTTAACTGAGGTAGTCAGCAGGATTAAGGGAAAAGAAGGAACCAAAGTTGAAGTTACCATTATAAGAGAAGGAGAATCTGACCCTTTGGAATTCTCAATTCCAAGAAGAGTTGTTGAAGTACCGACTATCTCTTATGAAATGTTAGATGGAAAGATTGGTTACATTACAATAACCGAGTTTGATGAAGTAACAGCACAACAATTTAGGGATGCCATAACTGAACTTGATAAGCAAGGTCAAAAAGGACTTATTATTGATATTCGAAATAACCCCGGCGGTTTGCTAAACACCGTTTCTGATATGTTAGACCGTATGCTGCCAAAAGGTTTGATTGTTTACACGAAAGATAAATATGGTAATCGTGAAGAAAAGAAATCCGATGGCAAAGAAGAGTTTAACAAACCATTGGTTGTATTAATTAATGGAAGAAGTGCAAGTGCATCGGAAATATTTGCAGGAGCAATTCAAGATTATGAAAAAGGAACCATTGTGGGAACAACAAGTTTTGGAAAAGGTATAGTACAATCTATTATTCCATTACAAGATGGAACAGCAATAAAAGTAACGGTTTCCAAGTATTTTACTCCAAAAGGCCAGGACATTCACGGTGTAGGTATTAAGCCGGATGTTACGGTGGAATTAAAGGATGAACTGAAAAAGAAGGTTGTCATTAAAAAAGAAGAGGATAACCAGTTACAAAAGGCAATTGAAATTATTAAAGAAAAAATAGAAAAATAAATAGCGATATAAAGGGAAACGAGTTTTTCAAACCGAAAGGAAGAAAAACTCGTTTTTATATTAAGCAGTCCTAGTAGAGGGAATAAATCTGACAGGAGCAATTGGCTGTACCTGGAGATGTGGATTTGCCTGATTGTTGAGTTTGGCTTTGTATGAGTTAAAAGCCGTTGAATGAATTTTGAATAAAAATCTGAATTTAGTTTTTATTTTGCCTAAATAAAAGGAAGGAAAAATATAGAACAGACATTCGAAAAACAATTGATTTTACTTTTGTGTTATGATACAATAAAAAAGATATAATAATACCCTGGACAAAGCACTGGCATAGCAAGTTTGACCGGGAATTCTGAGTGAGGTTATAAAATCATGAACAGGCACTATGTTTATGAAATAATTACGGACGGATAAGATTTACCCATAATATACAAGATTGATATAAGAGAAGCTATAAGGGAAAGGCATAGAAGTTATAATACAGGTATAAATGCCAGCACTAACTATAAATGTTATTAATTAATAGATATTATATAGAAAGGATAAGACAGATGAGTGATTTTAAGCTTGTTTCTGAATATGCTCCTACGGGAGATCAGCCTGAAGCTATAGAAGAACTGGTAAATGGTTTTAAAGAAGGAAATCAGTTTCAGACATTACTGGGCGTTACCGGTTCCGGTAAGACCTTTACCATGGCTAACGTGATTCAGGCCCTGAACAGACCTACTCTAGTCATAGCCCATAACAAAACACTGGCTGCTCAGCTTTACGGAGAATTTAAAGAGTTCTTTCCCGAAAATGCAGTTGAGTATTTTGTAAGTTACTATGATTATTATCAGCCGGAAGCCTATGTTCCGTCAACGGATACGTATATAGAGAAAGATTCAGCTATTAATGATGAAATTGATAAGCTGCGGCATTCTGCTACAGCAGCTTTATCAGAGCGAAGGGATGTTATTATTGTAGCCAGTGTTTCCTGTATCTATGGTTTAGGTAGTCCCATTGATTATCAGGAAATGGTTATCTCTTTAAGACCGGGAATGATTAAGGATAGAGATGAAGTATTACGAAAGCTTGTTGACCTGCAATATGTAAGAAATAATATGGATTTTAAGCGCGGTACGTTCCGGGTAAGAGGTGATGTAGTAGAGATATTCCCGGTAACTTCTGATGACCGAGCCATTCGTATTGAGTTCTTTGGTGATGAAGTAGATAGAATTACAGAGATTGATGTGTTAACAGGAGAAATTAAGTGTACACTGGAACATATAGCTATATTTCCTGCTTCCCACTATGTAGTATCCAAAGAGAAACTGGAAGAAGCGATTAAGACCATACAAGCCGAACTGGAAGAACGGGTGAAATACTTTAAAAGTGAGGACAAACTGTTAGAGGCTCAAAGAATATCTGAGAGAACCAATTTTGATATTGAAATGCTAAGGGAAACCGGATTCTGCTCCGGTATTGAGAATTATTCCAGGCATTTATCCGGCTTGGAACCGGGTAGTACACCCCATACTTTAATAGATTATTTTCCGGATGACTTTTTGATTATTGTAGATGAGTCCCATATTACCGTACCTCAGGTGCGAGGCATGTATGCAGGAGACCAGTCCAGAAAAAGTACTTTGGTGGAATTTGGATTTCGTCTTCCTTCTGCCAAAGATAACCGTCCGCTAAATTTTGATGAATTTGAGAGTAAAATAAACCAGATGTTATTTGTCTCTGCCACACCTTCCGTTTATGAAGAGGAACATGAGCTGCTTCGTACAGAACAGATTATCAGACCTACCGGTTTATTAGATCCGGAAATTTCTGTACGGCCGGTGGAAGGTCAGATTGACGATTTGATTTCAGAAGTAAATAAAGAAGTTGCGAACAAGAATAAAATATTGGTTACAACCCTAACCAAACGAATGGCAGAAGATTTAACCGATTACATGCGGGAAGTTGGAATCCGGGTTAAGTATCTTCATTCAGATATTGACACCTTGGAACGTTCTGAAATTATTAGGGACATGAGAATGGACGTATTCGATGTTTTGGTAGGTATTAACTTACTAAGAGAAGGGCTGGACATACCGGAGATAACTTTAGTAGCCATATTGGATGCTGATAAGGAAGGCTTCCTGCGTTCTGAAACTTCTCTGATACAGACAATAGGACGTGCTGCCCGTAATTCAGAAGGCCGGGTTATTATGTATGCAGATCATATGACAGATTCCATGAATAAGGCCATCTCAGAAACCAATCGAAGAAGAGCAATTCAGAATAAATATAATGAAGAACATGGCATTACTCCAACTACCATTCAGAAAAAGATTCGTGAGCTAATAAGCATATCAAAGAAAGCGGATAAAGATTATTACAAGATGGATAAGGACCCTGAATCCATGAGCAAAAAAGAATTGGAAGGGGTAGTGAAGAAGATTGCCAAAGATATGCATGCGGCAGCAGCGGAATTGAACTTTGAGGCAGCAGCCGAGTTAAGAGACCGTTTGATGGAATTGAAAAGGCAATTGAATGACATGGATTAATGAGTATGAATTAATGAAGTAAGAATTAATGAGTATGAATATAAGAATAGATAAATAGATAAGTATTATGATTATATTATATTTACAGCTAAGTTAATAATTTGAATCTATGATGGAAGTTAATTGTTGTCATAATTATTGAACCGATAAAGACTTTTTAATTAAATATTAAGCTGTCTTGGCATGAATATCATTTTTATTTGAATTATTATTTATAATTAGAAAGAGGAAAACATGGCTGACAAGAAACATTATATAAAAATTAGAGGTGCCAAAGAACATAACTTAAAGAATATTAGCATCAATATTCCAAGAGATGAGTTTGTTGTTTTAACGGGGTTAAGCGGTTCAGGAAAGTCTTCCTTGGCCTTTGATACCATTTACGCAGAAGGTCAGAGAAGATATATGGAGTCCTTATCTTCCTATGCCAGACAATTCCTTGGCCAAATGGAAAAACCTAATGTTGAAAGTATAGAAGGGCTTTCCCCGGCAATATCCATTGACCAAAAATCCACCAACAGGAATCCCAGATCTACCGTAGGAACTGTAACAGAGATCTATGATTATTTTCGTCTCCTTTATGCAAGAATCGGTATTCCACACTGCCCAAAATGCGGAAAGGAAATTAAAAAGCAGACTGTAGATCAAATGGTAGATGAAATTATGCGTCTGGAATCGGGAAGCAGAATTCAATTGTTAGCTCCTGTAGTAAGGGGAAGAAAAGGCGAGCATGTAAAATTACTGGAACAGGCAAAGAAAAGCGGTTATGTTCGAGTTATTATAGACGGGCACCTTTATGAGTTATCGGAAGAAATTAAGTTAGAGAAAAATATCAAACATAATATTGAGATTATCGTTGACCGTATTGTTGTAAAAGAAGGAATTGAAAACAGACTTACCGACTCTATTGAAAATGTATTAAAACTTACGGAAGGATTATTGCTGGTTGATGTTCAAGGAAAGGAACAAATAAATTTCAGTGAGAATTTTGCCTGCCCTGATTGTGGCATAAGCATAGATGAAATTGAACCCAGAAGTTTCTCCTTTAATAATCCATTCGGTGCATGTCCGGAGTGTCATGGTATTGGTATTAAGATGGAATTTGATGAAGATTTGTTGATACCGGACAAGTCTCTTAGTATCACAGAGGGAGCCATTGCAGCTATGGGATGGCAATCGGTTGTAGATCGTTCCAGCTATACAAGATGTACTTTGGAGGCTTTGGCAAAAGAATATAAATTTGATTTAAACACACCTTATAAGGACTTGCCGGAGAAAATAAGAAATGTAATCATTTACGGAACCAATGGTAAAACTGTGAAAGTTCATTATAAAGGACAACGTGGAGAAGGTGTGTATGACGTTGTATTTGAAGGGTTGATCCGTAATATGGAAAGACGCTATCGTGAATGCTCTGATTCTGTTAAGCCGGAATACGAAAGCTTCATGAAGACCACACCTTGTAAAGAGTGTGGAGGAAGACGTTTAAAGAAAGAATCTCTTGCAGTAACCGTTGGTGACAAGAATATAGCAGAGGTAACGGAATATTCTATTAGAGACTTAAAAGAATTTATGGACAATCTGACATTGACACCAATCCAGGAGAAAATAGGTAAGTTAGTTTTAAAAGAAATAAGAGCAAGAGTTGGCTTCCTTGTAGATGTAGGTTTAGATTATCTTTCATTAGGAAGGGCTACCGGTTCTTTATCCGGTGGGGAAGCGCAAAGAATCCGTTTAGCTACCCAGATAGGTTCCGGATTAGTTGGTGTAGTTTATATACTGGATGAACCTAGTATTGGCTTACATCAAAGAGATAACGATAAACTATTAAAAACTTTAAAAAACCTAAAAGAATTAGGAAATACTTTAATTGTTGTAGAGCATGATGAAGACACTATGTTTGCCTCGGATTATATTGTGGATATAGGACCGGGAGCAGGGGAGCATGGCGGAGAAGTAGTGGCAGCAGGAACTGCAGAAGAGATTATGCAGGTAGAAGAATCCATTACCGGTGCTTATTTAAGCGGAAGAATTAAGATTCCAGTACCCAAGGAAAGAAGAAAAGGGGGAGGCTTCTTAACCATTAAAGGAGCCAAAGAGAATAACTTAAAGAATGTTAGTGTAGATATTCCTCTTGGAATCATGACTGTTGTTACAGGTGTTTCCGGTTCCGGTAAAAGTTCTTTAGTAACAGAGATTCTATATAAGCGTCTGGCAAGAGACCTAAACAGAGCCAGAATCATACCAGGAAGACATGATGATATGATTGGAATTGATAAGTTAGATAAGGTTATCAACATTGACCAGTCGCCAATTGGAAGAACACCAAGATCCAATCCCGCTACTTATACCGGTGTATTTGACCAAATTAGAGATTTATTTGCCAGTACTCCGGATGCCAAAATGAGAGGATATAGTAAAGGGCGTTTCAGCTTTAATATAAAAGGCGGCCGTTGTGAAGCATGCAGCGGTGACGGAATTATCAAAATTGAAATGAATTTCCTGCCGGATGTATATGTTACTTGTGAATCCTGCGGAGGAAAGCGATATAACAGAGAAACTCTAGAGGTGAAATATAAGGGAAAGACCATTCATGATGTACTGGACATGACCGTAGAAGAAGCAATGAAGTTCTTCGAAAATATTCCTTCCATTCATAGAAAGATTGAAACCCTTTATGATGTAGGTTTATCCTATATTAAATTAGGACAGCCTTCAACCACATTATCCGGGGGTGAAGCCCAAAGAATTAAGCTTGCTACTGAGTTAAGCAAGAGAAGTACCGGCAAGACAATCTATATTTTGGACGAGCCTACAACAGGGCTGCATTTTGCGGATGTTCATAAGTTAATTGAGATATTAAGACGATTATCCGAGGGTGGAAACACGGTAGTGGTAATTGAACATAACCTGGATGTAATTAAAACCGCAGATTATATTATAGATATAGGACCGGAAGGCGGAGATAAAGGGGGTACTGTTATTGCCAAAGGTACGCCGGAAGAAGTAGCAAAGAATGAGAAGTCCTATACAGGATATTATATTAAAAAGATGTTGGAAGATAAGAAGTAGAATAATTTTTGGGATAAGATATGCATAGGATAAAGGTTTAAGGATAGGATGTTCTAAGGATAAAATGCTTCCACAGATGAGATGTTCCGAGGAATAAAATGTATAAGATGTGACGAAGGGATAACGTGTTCAAAGTGATAAAATGTTCGAGGAATAACGTGTTCAAAGGTTAAAATGCTCGAGAGATAAGATGTTTCAAAGATAAAGTTTTAAAGGGATAAAATGCATGAGATAAGATAGTTCAAGGATAGATTATTCTAAGGAACAGAATGTTTCAAGATAGAAGATGTTCCGAAGGATAAGGGCTCAAAGGGATAAATGCTTCCAGAGATTAGATGTTCCAATTGGTGAGGTATTCCAAGGAATAAAATACTCAGAGAAATAAGATAGTTAATAAATAAGTAGAAAAGTGAGATAAGGATGTTATTCTGAGTCGTAGACGAGGAATTTCATCCTTATGTACTACAGAAAAGGAGTTTATATGGACAGTAACTTTTTTGCTATGATGTCAAGAATGAAATATATTGAGCGGTGGGCATTAATGAGAAACTCTCAACCGGAAAATATCAGTGAACATACGTTAGAAGTTAGTATGCTTGCCCATGGTCTGGCTGTGATTGGAAAGAGGCGATTAGGGAGTAAAGCTGATCCGGAGAAAACAGCCTTGGTTGCTCTTTTCCATGATTCTACCGAAATCATCACAGGAGATATGCCAACTCCTATCAAATACTATAATCAAGAAATCCAAGAAGCTTTTAAAGAAATCGAAACCTTTGCAGCTAACCGGTTATTAGCCATGCTTCCTGTAGATCTTAGAGAAGAGTATGAGAATCTGTTCTTTCCACGAGAGGGAGAAGAACAGATGTGGAAGTTAGTAAAGGCAGCAGATAAATTATCAGCTTTAATAAAATGCATTCAGGAAGAAAAGGCTGGTAATACAGAATTCGCAAGTGCAAAAAGGACTTTAACAGAGACCTTATTAAAGATGAATTTGAAAGAGGTAAATATATTTATGGAAGAATTTTTGCCTGCTTATTATAAGACTTTGGATGAATTAAACTCATAAGTGAAACAGTTAGAAGCTTCCATAACCAATAATCATTGACTAATTCGCAAAAAAAATATATAAGTTGTATATTTTTTGATAAAATGCTACAATATTTTTTACTGGTGTTAACGAAAAAAATGTTGTAAAATAGCTATATATTTTTAAGCTATAGTTATGGTATCTGATTTATGTCTATATTTTTATTAGAATCATATTTAATGAGAATAATTTAACTTATAGAAATCAATGATAAATATAACTTAACTTATATTTCGTGTTAAAATTAGTATTTCATATTTAGTAATATTTCAGATTAATAGGAGGAAGAACGAGTGAATAAGGAAATTGTTATCATCCTTGATTTCGGTGGTCAATATAACCAATTGATTGCCAGAAGAGTTAGAGAGTGTAACGTGTATTGTGAAGTATTGCCTCACAATACAAGCCTTGAGAGAATAAAAGAACTTCAGCCAAAGGGTATTATCTTTACCGGTGGCCCTGCAAGTGTTTATGCAGAAGATTCTCCAACTATAGACAAAGGAATCTTTGAATTAGGTATTCCGGTTTTAGGAATCTGCTATGGTGCTCAACTAATGAACTATCTGTTAGGTGGAAAAGTATCCAAAGCTCCTGTAAGAGAGTACGGTAAAACGGAAGTAACCGTTAATCATGAATCTAAATTATTTAAAGACGTGTCAAAGAATACTATCTGTTGGATGAGCCATACAGATTATATTGAACAATTTGCGGAAGGGTTTACCATATCAGCTCAATCAGAATCTTGTCCTGTAGCTGCTTTTGAAAAATCATCCCAAAATCTTTATGGTGTACAGTTCCATCCTGAAGTAGTGCACTCCCAAGAAGGAACAAAGATGATTAACAACTTCTTATATGAAGTATGTAAATGCTCCGGAGATTGGAAGATGGACTCCTTTACTGAACAATCAATTAAAGATTTAAAAGCAAAAATCGGAGACAAAAAAGTACTATGTGCACTATCCGGCGGTGTAGATTCCTCAGTAGCGGCTGTTATGATAAGTAAAGCTGTTGGTAAACAGCTAACCTGTATCTTCGTAGATCATGGATTACTTCGTAAAAACGAAGGTGATGAAGTAGAAAAAGTATTCACTGAGCAATTTGATGTAAACTTTGTACGTGTTAATGCTCAGGAAAGATTCTATAACAAATTAGCAGGTGTAACCGATCCGGAAACCAAAAGAAAAATCATTGGCGAAGAATTCATTCGTGTATTTGAAGAAGAAGCGAAAAAAATAGGAACTGTTGATTTCTTAGTTCAAGGAACAATCTATCCTGACGTTATCGAAAGTGGATTAGGAAAATCCGCTGTTATCAAGAGTCATCATAACGTTGGAGGATTACCGGATTATGTAGATTTTAAAGAAATCATAGAGCCTCTACGTGACTTATTCAAAGATGAAGTAAGAAAAGCCGGTTTAGAACTTGGTATTCCTGAAAGACTTGTATTCAGACAACCTTTCCCGGGCCCTGGTCTTGCTATTCGTATTATTGGAGATATAACTGAAGAAAAAATAAAAATCCTTCAAGAAGCAGATGCAATATACCGTGAAGAAATTGCCAATGCCGGACTTGACAGGAGTATAGGACAATACTTTGCTGTATTAACTAATATTCGCAGTGTTGGTGTTATGGGAGACGAAAGAACCTATGACTATACCGTTGCACTTCGTGCAGTAACCACTACGGATTTTATGACTGCTGAATTTGCTGAGATTCCTTGGGATGTGCTTGGACATATTTCTAGTAGGATTGTTAATGAAGTGAAACATGTAAATAGGATAGTCTATGATATTACGGGGAAACCACCAGCTACGATTGAGTTTGAATAGTAAACAGGGAGCAGGGAAGCCGCTTAGATAGCGGACTTTCCTGCTCTTTGTGTGGCGTGATACCTTTTGGATAATTCCTCTTTGTCTTTAAAGGGCTTATATATTCCTCTCTCTAATGTCCTGCCATCATTGGATTTACTATGCACTAAAGAATTCCGAGTTTTATAAATTCTTGCAGCAATTTTTTTAGGCAATTTTTCGTTTGATATATCATGTAAATCAATAGTATCTTCACTTGAAAAATTAACTTGATGGTGATTATAATATTCAATTATATCTGAATCATATTCAGCTAGATTATTATTTAATTCACCAATATTAATAAATTTTTTGATGGTTAATTCTAACGCTTCAAGTTCTGAACCTTGAAATTCTTCTTTACTCTGACGGGTTTTCTTTTTTATAATATCAATAATTTTTGCTACATCTTTTTTTCTCTTAGAAGAAAATCCAGGGTGTTGAAGAATATGTTTTACACTTTCAAATATAGCTTCATTGTATACATCTTCATAGAAATATTCCATAACGTGATAAAAACCAATAAATTTAACAAATGGATCGGATGAAGCTAACGCCATATAGTATTGCTCAGTTAATTCAGACATATATGTAAGTTGTGGTGGCATAAGTTCATCAAGGTTTTGTATCCTACGCATACTTCTGGAATTACGTTTAGGAAAAAGATCGTCAATTTCAGAGATAGGTTTTAATACTAAATCCAGGTTAAAGGCAAAATTAAATAAATAGGATTTAGCATGCTTAATTAATTTTTCCTGATTTATAGGGATGCTAGAGGCCACACAAACAGAGAAAGGCAAGCGTATTACTAACTTTAGAATATTAAATATAGATTTATCATCTAATGCTTCACAGCGACGTTCAAACAGAGAGGAAGGAATTCTAGGTATGAGATGTCTATTGTCATAAGAAGATAATACATAGTATAGTAACTCTTGCGAGGCTTCTTTAAATGAATATGATAAATTATTTTCTTCATCAGCTATGACAAGATTGGAAATTCTTTCTTCAAAATTCATTGAAAGACGTCTACGGGATTCACCCTCCGGGAAGTCAACAAGGGACTCATACTGGTAATTATTTAAAATAGAAAATGGTTGAAAGCTATAATGTTCAGCATTATTTTTTAAAGTGTTAAAGTCAATTTTAGTATAGGCATAGTCCTGTTCGGAAATTTTATAGGTTATCTGTTCATCATTATATTCAAAATGAAGTTTGTCTCGAAAAAATCGCCCCATACTATCTATTTTAACACAAAAATCATTCCATTCCATTTTTGACTCCTTTACTTTAGTAAATTTATAAAAATTACCTTCTCCACTTCTTAATACTGTTATTAGTATCACAAGTGCTCGGCCAGTTCAATTTCCATTCCAAATATTCCTCTCTGGTAATCTCCCCAGCTTTCAACTCATTTTTCCTAACCAACCATTCCCGCATAAAATCATCCACAACGCCATATTTAAACCACAATCCCACAGGTGGGTGAGCAGGCCAGTCGTCACTGTCATTATAACACACAGCAGTATCATCCGAAGCGTTACACTTCCCCGGATTCTTTACAAGCTGAAAAAGGTTAATTGCGCTCGGATTATCTTCATAATAGATAATCTGAAAATAGTAAATAGATATATTAACATATTTGCGAAATAAATACTTGGCATTAACATATGAGCGAATGTATTATATGAATATGACATTAACAATAATGTTAATAAAACTAAATGAGCTGTATCACCTGTCAACAGACTTTTTGCCAAGACCCCGTAAGGGCAAGCGAAGAAGGACACTTCCACAAAGGGTGGGAATCTCGAAAAGGAGAACTCTCATAGCCGTATAAGCGGTTGAGGTCAGTTGAAACACTGATAACAGGCGATACAAACGGAAGCCGCTAATCAAAACGGAAGGAGACTTATTATTGAAAAGCCGACAATGCGTTTGAAAACTGTTAAAGAAAAATGGATTTTCAGCCTAAGTCAGTTTTAAAAGTGAATATGATTGAGTTTTGCAAAATGCAAGATACAAAGGAAAAATTGGAAAAACAAATTACTGCAATCCGTAATCTTGAACAATATGAAATTCCTCAGCTAAGGGAAGAACTGGAAGGAATCAAAGGCGTGTATAGAGGAAAAGAACGGAAATTTTTAGAAAGCAGAATTGCTAATGCACAGGAACGATTATCTTCTATGAAAGCATATCTGAATACGATTGTAAATAATAGCGGGCATAAGTCCGTACAGGGTTTCATGCGGGTATATAAATCGGCAGGAGGAGAGGTACTGGCCTATCAAAATGCTATGGAGCAGTACCGCACCCGTGGCGGTCGAAACCACCGGAGGAAGAAAGTATTCAGAAACAGTTACGCCGCTTGACAGAGGAAGTAAAAAGAAATGAGATTAGCAGGAAAATTACAGCTAAAAAAGAGAATAGATCAAGGTGACTATGACAGAAATGGAAAAGTAAGTCATGTTCCGTATGGAGGTTAAGTGGAATATGGAATTATTGAACAGGATAAAGAAGCTGAAAATCTGGTGAAGTGGTTTCTGTTAAACAGCCAGATAAAAGAAAATAATGCTGAAATTCGGGAACTGATGAAAAACTATAAGGAACAAAACTTCCGGCCAGAGAGGGCGTAAAGGAAGCTATAAGACGTAATCAAGAGATTTGTAGACGCAGAGATGAATTGTATCATCAATAGAACGATTTAAAGGAACAATATACAAACTGGAACAAGATCTAAGCCGGTAAGAGATAAGGGCAGCCTCGGAGTGATAGCGGCTGCCATTATAACGATTCATGTGTGTTCTTCATCATCCATAGGAGCAGCATAGACTTCTGTCATCATTCGGACGCCAGTACGGAAGCCGTCAATAAAATTCTGCTCTAATTCAAGTGGTAACAGGTCAAGGTGAGAATCTATCAATTCGTCAAATTCGTCTTTTAATTCCTCTGGGAGTTTTTCAATAAATACAGAATAGGATTTAAAGGCTTTATCTCGATTTATCTTGAATTCCTCTATTGTTATCTGAAATTTTGAATATGGATATAACTCCCCATTATAAAGTTGCTCTAAGATTTTTTTCATTTCGGAACCTCCTTGTACGAATGTTTCTATCTAGTGACAAGTTTAGCACAGTTTTTGACTATAATCAATATAAAAGTTTCTAATCAGTCACAAAAGTTTTGGAGGGTATAGTTATGCAGTGGATTTTACGGGATATTCCGCTGGGGAGAAATATTCAAACAGTGCGAATGGCAAAGGATATGACGCAACAAGAAGTAATTGAAAAGCTAGAGTTAATGGGAGGGCTTATGTCAAGAAGTACGCTGGCGAATATAGAAGCAGGCCGGAGGAACATCAAAGCAAGTGATTTAAAGGCGTTGAAGATATTATTTGATGTGGATTATGAGGAATTTTTCAAAGATTGAATACCGGATTTCTAAGTGACATATGATTGTTTCTATCTGGTGGTATGATTGCGGAAAATATTGACTATACTCAAACCAAGTTACTGATTAGTCACAAGGTTGGAGGTATAGTATGCAGTGGATATTGCAGGACATTCCACTAGGAAGAAATATTCAGACCGTGCGAATGGCAAAGAATATGACACAAATGGAAGTGGAGCAATTACAGCTAATGGGCAGCATGATACCACGAAGCACATTGGCAAATATAGAAGCTAGAAGAAGAAATATCAAGGCTAGCGATTTGTAAGCGTTACAAGTATTGTTTGACGTGGAGTACAGCGAATATTTTAAGAATTAGTAACGTGGTTTTTTCTTATAACACTAATTACTAATAGAACAAAGGATAAGTGATGAAAAAATATAAAGATTATATGGATGAGATTGGAGCAGATGAGTTGTATAAGGCTCTATTAGCTTATGGTATGTTTCCAGAAAGCCTTCCTCCTTTTTTGACTTCTGAAGAATTTTATAATTATTGCCAGATAACATCATATGTGTTTTCAGATAAGCCTAGGAAATATATTTATTATGAAAATATGAGAAATATAAATATTCCACGACCACTAGGAATACCTTCACCAATGGCATACCAGAAACTATGCCAATGTTTAAGGGATAATTGGGAAGAAGTTCAGAACTACTTTAGTAATGTGACTAAAAATCAAGAATATAAGGTTAGTAGAATACATATAAGAAAAATGTCAAAAAAGAACTATATTTTTGAGATGAATTATTCCAATTGGAAGTCAGATTCAACACCAGAACTTGATTTATTAATTGATAATTATTACATAGTTAATGCAGATATATCTAAATGCTTTCCTAGTATTTATACCCATTCTATACCATGGGCATTAGTGGGAAAAAATATCGCAAAAACATCGAGAAGAACGGGCTGGTATAATGATATTGATCATTATGTACAAAATACTAAGCATGGAGAGACGCATGGTATTTTGATTGGGCCTCATGTATCAAATATCCTATCGGAAATTATTTTATCGGCTATAGATTATAATTTAATTAATAAAGGCTGGAAGTACATGAGATATGTTGATGACTATACTTGCTATGTAAGAACTGAACAAGAGGCTCGTCAATTTTTAATAGATTTACAAACAGAATTACGAGAATTTGATTTAACATTAAACCATAAAAAGACGCAAATTAAAACTCTCCCATCAGCAGCAGTAGAACAATGGGTTAGAAAAATCAATTCTATTTCTGCGGTTACCAGTTATGGAAAAGTAGATTATAAAAATTGTCGGGCATATTTGGATTTTGCTATTGAAATTGCTAAAAGTGAAGGGGAAAATTCGTCTGTTTTAAAGTATGCGATTAAAGTTTTAGGTGGGCAGAGTCTAACGGATAATGCAAAAGTTTACATGCAAAAGACCGTGTTCCATTTAAGCTTGATTTACCCATATCTGGTTCCCTTATTAGATGAATATATATTTTCTTTTTGTAATACATCTTTACAGGAAATACGACTAATATCAGATAAACTTTATGATATTGGTATTCATTGCAGAACATTTGAGGCAGGATGTTATGCGCTATTTTTTGCTATTAAATACGATTTTAGACTTTCATCAATTAAAGTTCTTGATATAATTGATAGTAAAGATTGTATATTCATGTTGTTAGCATATATATACTTTAGTGGTATTAAAGATAAAGCGTCAATTAAGCAATTAAAAGATCGTGCTATAAGTTTGGCAGCAGATGAGGATGAATTCAACCAATACTGGTTGTTTGTGTATGAAGTTTTACCCCTAAGTTCTTTAAAAGATGATTGGAAGTCTTTAAAGAAGGCAAAAGTGTCTTTCGTAAAGAGAGCATGGTAATCCTTAATAGGAATTAAACATGGTGCTAGCACCATGTAAATAAGGCAGTCAAGGAATGATACTCCGTGATACCCGTATGATACCTGTTTCTCCTTAAACGATAGATAAGCGGTATAATTTGAATGAAATAGGCATTATATGATTACAAATAAGTTAATGATCTAGGGAGTTTGAATAGTAATATGGGTTGGAGAAAGCCGGTGTTTATGCGGATTGCAAACATTGTTGTTTAGTGCTTGGCAACATTTGATTCTATATTCAAAGAATAATTTATTTCAATAACATAAGAAAACCATACTGATTTCAGATATTCAGGCTGAAAGTCAGTAAGGTTTTTTCTATGCTCATTTCTCTTTCTCTTTTTTGCTTGGAGTTACTGCTAAATGGAAAACTGGACGAGTATCTGCATGAGATTGACGAAGATATTATGAGAGAATGGAATTGTTAATTAGACAGATGAAAGAGAGGGAAGGTGTGACAGAACAGTTAAAAGTGGATAATCAGATGAAATGGGTTGGTATATAATCAATATCTGGAGTTCTGCAGAGAAAGTTGTATTGATGGAGTTGGTGTATCTGTAATGGATCGCAGAGTGGGAGAATGATTGTTTTTCCGGAATCATAACATGCCAGGATGTGTATTGTATACAACATTCTGGTATTTTTGTTGGGGGAAATTTATATTGTTCATTTGATTTTTTTCGAGTATAATTTTCATAGAACGTTGGTAAATTCTGCATGTAGCAGATAGAAAATGTTATCTACGGTATTATACCGTTTCTCAATATAAGAGAAAAATTTATATTTTCTACAGAAATAATAGGATCACCCTTTTGACTCTTACTTTAGGGAATCCTTTATACTAAGCTTATCCCTGATAATTTAGAAAAGAGGTGGAAACTAATGATCAACCTAATCAAAATCAAAGATGTGTCAAGCAAATATGACATTACAGCCCGTACACTACGTTATTATGAGGACATGGGATTGCTGTCCAGCATCCGAAGTGATGACTATGCATATAGAATGTACGACGAAAACGCTGTTAGGCGACTTGAACAAATACTCATATTACGCAAGCTGAATATCAGCATAAAAGACATTCAACGTGTTTTCAACACTTCCGGTTCTGATATAGTTTTAGAAGTGCTGGAGAAAAAAGTACAGAACATAGACGACGAGGTTGCGCTTTTGCATGAGTTGAAAGAAATCGTGCTAGATTTTATACGGGAAATCGAACAAGTAAACTTTGCAGACAAATCCGACATAAAACTGCTGTATAACAAGGCTAAAGAGATTGAAACACAATTGATAAGCATTGACTATATCGGCAAGCCCTCCAATATAAACCGCTTGATTGAAATAACGGAAAAATTAGATAAAAAAATTCCTGATATAATGGTCGTCAGGATACCGGGATTCAAAGCGGTAACCTGCGGCAACCAACCGTGGGGAGAAATGTTCAAAGAAGGCGGATATATGTACCAATTGTGGCAGTATTGTCATTTGTATAAGAGTGTGATTTTCGATTGTTTTGATTTTTTGCTGTCTAAAAATGACAAAGCTGAATGGATATGTGCCGTTAAAGATGGTGTTACCAATACTGATGTAAGCCCTTTTAAAATGTTCGATTTTCCGGGAGGCTTATACGCTATGGCAGTCAGTATTGACGAAGATAACGAGAGCATACACAAAGTGGAAGATAAAGTTCGCCGATGGATTGAAAGCACAAATTTTGAGCTTGACAAAGGCCGCAATGTTATGTTCAATATGCCTTATTTATATGAAGATGGAAGAGATATTGCCTATAAAGATATAGAAAAGGGACTTGGTTATAAACAAATGCAAAGATATTTTCCCATCAAGCTAAAAGAAGGAATATAAAAATACAAGGAATTTCCCATGTATTATTTAGGTAATTTCGAAATGCAAAGTATGCCAGAACCTATAAAGGAATAAAAAATGGAGGAATTATCATGAACAAGTATGAAAACGTGATGAAGCTTATGGAAGAATACTGCGGAAACGGAAAGGACAACCTTATTGCTCTTGCAACTATTGCATTGTCCACCAACGCCGTCGGCAATCCCCGTCCTGCTGTCCGTATGGTTGATGCTTACTATGAAGATGGCGTGTTTTATGTTTCTACAGACGCGAATAAAAATAAAATGCTGGAAATTGGGAAAAACAACGAGATTTCCATTTGTGGGTTAGACTTGTTTGCTGCTCAAGGAACGGCTGAAAATCTCGGTTGGGTAAAGGACGAGAGGAATGCAGAAATAAGAGCGAAGATGAAAAAAATTTTTACATGGTTCGATGCACATGGCGACGAAGACAACCCTGACTCAATCGTTCTGCGTATCACCCTTACGGAAGGAACGATAACTGATAATGACAAAAAATACGGTGAATGGCAGTATAAAGTTGACTTTGTGAAGAAAGAAGTGAAATAAATGGGAAAGACATTCAAAGATATGGCAAAGCACTTAAAAAATGTTATTACGCCAGAAATACCTGAAACATATGCAATTAATCCAATGTTTAAAAAGATTTCAAATGAGGAAGATATTCGAGAAGGAGTTCTTGCGTTCAGAGACTTTTTATATCAGCTTTGCGATGTTTTGATTGTTGAAGGTGATTCGTATGACAATTATAAACAGAATGCTCACGTATTTGATGACCGTGTTACTATTTCGGTATATTTTCCATTCCTGCATAATGTGAAATGCTTATTATTGAATATAGGTTTTCATGGTGTACTAACAGAAAGCGCCAGGTCCCTTACCGTCGGAAGCAATATATTCAACACTAAAATCCCCGTTTCAAAAAGCATTGAATGCTTGCGATTCTTGACTGATTGCGGCATATTGATTGACGGTATAGACCTCAATGAAAAAAAGCCGGATTTATCAAAAGTTGAGAGAATAAAAATTTCGTATCCTGATAATCCTGCTATGTTGACGGGCTTGAAGGTAATGGCAATAGCCGAGATAGAATTTGGCAAAAATGTCAACAAATTCGAGGTCAATAAGTCCAATACAATCAGTTATTGCCGCTTCTCCGATATTTTATTGCGATGTGATTACAGAGTATTGAAAAATAATAAAACCGACGATGTTATTTCTATATTAAAAGGTACTATGAAACCTTTGTCTGCCAATGTGCAAGATTTTATATTGCAGCTACATCAATGCTATTTGGATAAAGGGCTTAAATGCAATGTGGAAATAAAAGATTTATGGATAAAGATTAAATATTCTTATAAAAGTAAAGAGATATGGGGAATTAATGTATCACTTAATAATGGTTATCAAATAAACATCAAAGCTAAAAACACGCATAAATACGCTGATACCATCGAAAAATTCCCTTCATTTATACAAGAAATGATTGAAAAAGGTTATGGCTGTGGAATAAAAAGAGGGATAAGCGATCATTGTAATGGAGGTTGCCAAGGGTTTCGTTTTTCACTGGATGACTCAATTATTGATATAAGAAATGCTATCGAAACTTGGCTTGACACGGAATTGTCATTTGTATAGTATAAGCATCCAAGTTGAGGTTTCATAACTTAATTTTATAAAGAAAGAAAGGGTATCACAATGATTAATTCAATCGGCTATTCCGTATTCTTATCAACTTTCAAAAACCAAAAAGAACAACTTTCGTCCTTATACAAAGAAGGCAATTTTATCTTCACCTCATTCCACATCAGTGAAGAATATGACAATACATACATCCAGCGTGCCAAGGACATGTGTACTTATCTAAACACATGGGGTTATCGCATCATCGCAGATGTTTCCATAAATACTCTGAAGCTATTTCATGCCGGGTCACTTTTAGAATTGGCCAAGATGTTAAATGTATCCATCCTAAGAATCGATTACGGATTCTCCGAGGATGAAATACTTAAGCTGGCAAAGGAATTTCCTGTTTGCATCAATGCCTCCACTGTTACCTCTGACTTCGCAGAAAAATTATCTTCAAATTCCTTAGATATATACGCCATGCATAATTACTATCCAAGACCTGAAACCGGACTAGATGAAGAACAATTTCAAATTCGCAATAAGATGTTACTAAGTAAAGGATTTAAGCTTCTGGCCTTCATACCGGGAGATGCAGATAAAAGAGGACCTATATATGAAGGTCTTCCAACATTGGAATCCCATAGATATATTGCTCCTTACGCAGCATTTATATCACTATTATCCTATAACATTGACGGTGTTTTTATTGGCGACGGCATTATCAGCCAATTCCAAGCAAACATGATATCACAATATCAAAATTCAAATATCTATACACTACCTGTAATATTTGAAAAAGAATATGAATATCTATATAGTAAAGAATTTACCATAAGAACAGACTCTCCCCGTTGGCTTAAGCGTTTACAGGAATCAAGAGTAAATGGTGCCAACCAAGATATTCTGCCAAACCATTGTACGGAAAGAACAACAGGCTCCATCACAATTGATAATAACCGTTATCAAAGATATTCCGGAGAGATTCAAATTATTGTAGAAAATCTTCCGGCCGATGAAAGGGTAAATGTTATCGGGCAACTACCAAAAGAATATCACCTTTTATTAAAGAATATTATGAATGGTTCAAAAATTCGGTTTGTAAAAACAATGGAAGAATCAAAAATGTTTCAGAAGGAGCAGGAACATCAATAAATAGTACTTACATTTAAAAATAATATATATAAAAGTTGCTAACTTACTTATTAAGCTCTGCATCTGGTATTAGGGAGCGGTTTGAAACCCGGCCTATACTGGGTACAGGGCTATTTTGTTATTGTGCAACATATACATAAATTAATGATATTGATTATTTATTTTAACAATTTTGCATTATTATATTGACGAAACTTTATTATAATGTTAAGATACAATTATGAAACAAAGTTACATGTTATGTCCTATATTATGAAACTTATATACATATGTAACTTTGTTGAATATGCGTGAATACATAGCAAAATTAATGAGGAGGATTTGAAAATGAAAAAGTTGGTATCATTATTTTTGGCACTTGCTATGATAGTAGGGTTATTTACAGCATGTGGCCAAAAGAAAACCCCTGTTACAACTGATTCTTCAAAAGAAGAAACAACAGGGAAAGAAACAACAGGAAACGAAACAGCGGGGGCAGAATCAAAACAACCTGAGACGGAAGAACCGGTTAAGATCAAGATTTACTATTCAGACAATGCTACGTTACCGTTTAAAGAAGATTGGTTAACTGTAACAGAAGCAGAAAAAATGTTTAATGTTGACTTCCAATTCGAAGTTATCCCAATTGCTGACTACCAGACTAAAGTTTCTTTAACACTTAATACTGGCAGTAATTCACCAGATGTTATTCTTTACCAGAGTACAGTAGGTGAGAATGCTTCTCTTGCTCTTAATGGTGCATTAGTTCCTATCAGTGATTATTCAGAGTTCACTCCGAATTTCAACGCTCGCGTTGAAGAATTTGGATTACAAGAAGAAGTTGATTCGAAAAATTTAGCAGATGGCAAACGTTATTATATGCCAGGACTTTTTGATAAACCTTTCTATGATGGTGGACTTATTTTAAGAGAAGATTTCTTAGAAGCAGAAGGATTACAAGCACCTAAAACATTCGATGATTTATACAATATATTAAAAGCTTATAAAGCAAAGAATCCGGATTCTTATCCACTTACTATTTTAGCTGGTCCACGTGTATTATACAGAATGACAATGCCTTCTTTCGGTGTTAGTTTAGGTAAAAACGGTTCATCAGGTACAAATACACTAAGCTGGGATTATGATAAGAAAGAATACTTCCCAGGAGCAATTAGTGATGGGTACAAAGAATACATTAGTTACCTTGCAAAATTATATGCAGAAGGATTGTTAGATCCTGAGATGGCAGATCCAATTGACGGTGATATGTGGTCTCAGAAGATGGCTACCGGCAAATCTATGGCTACCTATGCTTATTATGACCAAATCGGAGGTGTTGCAGGTACATCAGAAATTGAAGGGTTTAAATTACAGATGTATCCTGCATTAGAAGGCCCAGCTGGTGCTCATCATCAAGAAAAGAGCCGTACTGGTTCTGGTATCATGTTCCCAGCTGCTACAGCAAAAAGAGATGATTTCGAACGGGTAGTACGTACCATTGATAATGTATTTTTCTCAGAAGAAGGTGCTAAATTATGGTGCTTAGGTGTTGAAGGTGTTACTTATACAATGGAAAATGGTAAAATTAAATATGCTGACGAAATAGTTAACTCACCAGAAGGTATTTACAAAACGCTACAAACAAAATACGGATGTGGTTCCGATGTTACACAATTGGTATGGGTAAATGAACGCGAAATGACAAAATATGATGAAAACTATGCACGTATTAACCAAGAAGTTAATGCAATGGGTGACGTGATCCGATCACTTCCACCTGTACCAGCGTTTGACGATATGCAAGCAGAAGACGCGGTTGTGTTACAGACACCATTATTTGATACTTTTAGCGTTTGGGCGGATGCATTTATTACAGGCAAGAAGAGTGTTGAAAAAGACTGGGATGCTTATGTAAATGAAATGAAGACACTAAAGATTGACGAGTTCTGCAAGATTTATAATGATAATCTAAAGAAATAATCTTTAATGATGGAGGCTACCCTTATAATACAAACTAAGGGTAGCCTCTTATAGAAACAGGAGGTTGACTATGGATTTACGCAAAAAACAGAATGTAGACGTAACCGTAACAAAGAGAAGGAGCCCTTTTCAAAAACATCTAAGACGTTATTGGCAACTCTATGCAATGATGGTTTTGCCAATTTTATATTTTATTGTATTTAAATATCTTCCTATGTTTGGAAATGTGCTTGCATTCCGCCGATATAGACCGGCAATGGGGCCTTTTGGAGTTAAGTGGGTTGGATTTAAGTATTTTGAGACATTTCTAAAGGATCCGGCATTCTGGAGAGCATTTAGAAATACTTTTACTATATCATTTATGAACTTAATTATTAATTTTCCAATACCAATTATTTTTGCTATATTGTTAAACGAAGTACGTCATGTACGTTTTAAGAAATTGGTACAGACCGTTTCATATATGCCAAGATTCATATCAACCGTAGTAGTAATAGCGATATTACAAGAATTGCTATCACCAAGTTCAGGATTGATAAATATATTTTTACAGAATGTATTTGGTATGGAACCAATTTATTTTATGAATGAGCCAGAGTACTTTAGGTGGCTTTATGTTCTTACGGATACATGGCAATTTACTGGTTGGACAGCTATTATTTATTTAGCTGCTATAACTGGCATAAATTCTGATTTATTCGAAGCAGCTCAGATAGATGGAGCGAATCGTTTTCAACAAATCACTCATGTAACAATACCATCCATCTTACCAACCATTATGGTTATGCTTATACTAAATGTTGGACGTATGTTAAGTCTTGGTTTTGAAAAGGTTCTGTTAATGTATACGCCATCAAATTCACAGGTTAGTGATATTATAGATACTTTAGTTTATCGAATAGGTCTTTATAATCAGAACTATTCGTATGCAACAGCAATCGGTTTATTTACCGGAATTATTGGAGTAGTGCTTGTATCTTCATCCAATACAATCAGTAAAAAATTAACCGGCGATGGAATCTATTAGGAGGTGCCCTGTGAAAAAATATCGTACAAAAGGTAACTTAATCTTTGATACCATAATCTATTTGATTATGATTTTTGTTTTATTAATGTGTTTGGTTCCATTTATTTATATGATTGCGTTATCTCTTTCCTCTCCGAAAGCAATTGTGAACAATCAAGTTTCATTATTACCGGTAGGTCTTAATTTTGAAGCATATAAGCAAATATTTACATACCCTAACTTTTTTAAAGCTTATGGAAACACCATATTTTATACAACAGTTGGTACATTAATCTCCTTATCCATGACAACTTTATTTGCTTATCCACTTTCCAAAGGGTTTTTAAAAGGTCATAAAATTGTAATGAAAATGGTTGTATTTTCAATGTTTTTTTCAGGGGGTTTGATTCCGAATTACTTGATAATTTCGAATTTACACTTAACAGGTACAAGATTTGCAATGTTACTACCATTTGCAATCAATCAATTTAATTTGATTATATTAATAAATTTCTTTAAATCTATTCCATCGGAGATTGAAGAAGCAGCATTTATTGATGGCTTAAGCTATTTTGGTGTACTGAGAAAGATTATAGTGCCATTATCAAAAGCAGCTCTTGCAACAGTCGGGTTGTATACCGCTGTATTTTTCTGGAATGATTGGTTTAATGGATTAATCTATTTAAACACAACTCAATTCCCTGTAATGTTATTCTTAAGAAACATAGTAAATGGAACCACCATGGTTGGAGATGCGGCTGGTTCTGCAGATAAAGCAACCATAGGTATTTCCATAAAATCTGCAGTAATTATTACATCAACATTACCAATTATTATTCTATATCCATTTTTACAGAAATATTTTGTGAAAGGGCTTACGGTAGGATCTGTAAAAGGCTGATGAGGCAGAGAGGTAAAATACATGGTAGAATTAAGCACAATTGAAACAGAGCAGAAGAATGAGAGGACAAAAAATATTGACAGTCTTTCCACGTTAGAAGTGTTGCTTCTAATCAATGATGAGGATAAGAAAGTTGCATTTGCAGTAGAGAAGGAATTAGAACATATTGCAGAAGCAGTTGAAATTATCTATGAAAAGATAGTTCGGGGAGGGCGCCTTATTTATAGCGGCTGTGGAACCTCTGGGCGATTAGGTGTATTAGATGCAGCAGAATGTCCTCCCACCTTCGGAACGGATCCGGAATTAGTCCAGGCACTTATAGCAGGAGGGATTACAGCTATTGTTAAGGCAGTGGAAGGAGCTGAAGATAATCAGGAGCTAGGTGCAAAGGATCTACAAGACATCAATTTTACCAATCGTGATGTATTGGTTGGGATTGCAGCAAGCGGAAGGACACCTTATGTAATTGGGGCAGTGAATTACGCCAAGAGTATTGGTGCTAAGACAATTAGTGTAACTTGCAGTCCAAATTCTGAATTAAATTCTATTGTAGATGTGGCTATAACCCCACAACCTGGACCGGAGGTAATTACCGGCTCCACAAGATTAAAGAGTGGAACTGCACAGAAGATGGTATTAAATATGTTAAGCACCTCCGTTATGATAAAACTGGGTAAGGTGTATGGAAATTTAATGGTTGATGTAAAGGCAACCAATGAAAAGCTTATTGAGAGAACTGTATCAATTGTTCGAGGTACTACGAGAGTCAGTGACGCCAAAGCAAGAGAAACTTTAGCTTTGTGCGGATATTCTGCGAAAACAGCAATCGTTATGATAGAATGCAATATGAATACGGAAGAGGCAGAGAAAGCTCTTATGGATGCTAATGGTCATATTGCAAGAGTTATTAGTAGAAAAAGTAATGAAAGCAACTTTTAACAACTAATTAAAGTCTATGGCTGCGGCAAACTTCAGAACTTTTCTCCAGGTATTTTTCTACTTTTGAGTAGTTCTTGTTTGCTAAGCTTGTAAAAAGCAGATCTACTATTGTTAACTGGGCAATACGGCTGCTCATAGCACCGCTGCGATAATCAATTTCTGGTGCCGATAAGTAGATAGCATAATCTGCATTTGCCACTAACGGACTTTTTGCATATTTCGTAATGGCAATGGTTGGACAATTCGCTTTTTGGGTTAAAGATAATATTTCAAGCATTTCCTTTGTAGTTCCGGAATATGAGAAAATGATTGCAACATCTTTTGGACCTGCATTGGCACCATAAGTTAGCTGGGTATGCATATCATAACCAAATGTAGCATTTTTGTTAATACGCATTAATTTTTTATACAGGTCATCTGCAACTTGAGCGGATGCCCCAACACCAAATATACGTACATTATTTGCTTTCGCTATGATATCTACAGCCTTAGTGAAAGTTTCAGGGTCAATTAGTTTAATGGTATCATCAACTGCTTGTATTGCAGCATTTTTAATTGTATTACACATTTGTTCCAATGTGCTGTCTTTCCTAATATCAGAGAACTCTAGTGTATCCGTTAAATCTGCAGTTGAGTTGTTCAATTCAATAAAGAGACTTTTCTTTAAATCTTTTAGACCATCATATCCAATTGCTTTACAAAAACGAATCCAGGTTACCTGGCTAACCCCTGATTCGTCTGCTAAACGGGCAATGGGAATGGAGAAAATGTTTTCAATATTATTTAAGAAATAAACTGCAACTTTTTTCTCTGAATTATTAAGGGAATCCATAATACTGCGTGTTTTAATTTCAATATTTGTCATTTGAAATGATACCTGCCTTCCTTATATTATTCGCTTATCATAACGACATCATTTTTGAAACAATTAAAAGTACCTTCCCTTACCAGAAAATTATTAGGGAACTTTAATGAAATATAATTCCATGTCATGATGAATATTATGTAACTATTTAACTATAAAAATCAGGAACTGTCAATGTTATATGGTTTCGAAAGGAACCGATCATTAGAAAGGCGCTGAAGCGTCGGAAATGAGGTTAATAATGAATTTATCAGCAAAAGAAAAGATAGGTCAACGTCTTGTAGTTGGATTTCCGGGAACTGAGATTGATTCTGAGTTAGAAGAGTTAATTTTTCAATATAAAATTGGAAACTTCATATTGTTTAAACATAATATTATAAGTGCGTCCCAATTAAGGGATTTATGTAACAAGTTACAACAATTAGCTTTGGAAAGCACAGGATACCCTGCTTTTATTACCATAGATCAAGAGGGCGGAATGGTAACCAGACTTGCGGAGGATAGTGTTAATATTCCCGGTGCTATGGCAATTGCAGCAACCAATAACGTTATGAATGCTTATGAGGCTGGAAAGATCACCGGAGAGCAATTAAAGACGTTAGGAGTAAACTTCAATTTAGCTCCTGATGTAGATATTAATTCCAATATGGATAACCCGGTCATAGGTGTACGAAGCTATGGCGATGATCCAAAGAAAGTTGCGGAATATAGCGTTGCAATGGTGAAAGGCCTTTTAGATGGTGGTGTTCTTGCATCAGCGAAACATTTTCCCGGCCATGGCGATACCAATGTGGATTCACATCTTGGACTGCCTCAGGTAAATAAGACCCTTAGTCAATTGCAGGAATGCGAATTAGTATCATTTCAAGCAGTTATTGATGCAGGAATACCTGCCATAACAACTTCACATATCATCTTTCCCGAATTGGAACCTGAGCATATACCGGCAACTATGTCACGCAATATTATTACCGGCCTGTTAAAAGATAAGATGGGATTTCAGGGATTAGTAGTAAGTGATTGTATGGAAATGAGTGCAATTCAGAAATATTATGGTACAATAGAAGGAGTTAAGGCTGCGGTAAAGGCTGGGGTGGATTTGATCTTCTTATCCCATACCAGAAATTATCCTATAGAAGCAGCCACGGTATTAACTGCAGCACTTGAGGCGGGTGAGCTCTCCATGGAAGAAATGAATGCCTCAGTTGAAAAAATACTACATTTCAAAGAAAAGTATGTTAATTTAAACGAAACTAAGCTGGATTTTGATGTGGAAAAAGGAAAAGCCTTTGCAAGACAACTACGGAAAGATAGTATTACCCCAATCCAGATGCCCACTGATACTTTACCGAAAGTTGATGCAAACTCCTTATTCTTAGGCAGTATACCATTTCGTGCAACCAATATATCGAATGTGGATGATAACACCTTTCATTTTGCAGCATATATGGCTAAACAATTTAATGGACGGGGCATTCTTACCTCAGCTAATCCGGAAGAGAAAGAAATTGAGACTGTATTAGAGCAGGGGGAATATGCCAGCTCCATTGTAATTGGCACCTATAACGGACACCTGAATAAAGGACAGCTTAACTTAGTAAAAGAGGCATCAAAAAAGAATCAGAACGTTATTGTATTTGCCTTACGTAATCCTTATGACTTAATGACACTTCCGGAAAACGTATATGGAATCGCTGTTTACGAATATACTGTAAATAGCCTGGATGTATTGACTGAGTTGTTAAAACATCCATTTGAATTAAAAGGTAGATTGCCAATTCAGATGTAGGCAGTGGAGTAAAGAAAATAATATGTTGCAGATCTTTTCCAAAGTCTTAAATTAGGAAGGTGCATGATATTATAATAAGGGTTACGGCAGTCATGGTACATAACAATATAAAGAACAAGAGGGATGAGCAATGGCAGATATGTTAGTCAATCTATTAAATATTGGTGATTATCACCCAGAAGTAGAACGTTTGAAAGAGGAAGGAATTGAGATATTCCGTGCCTTACCACCTGACAAATTTCGTATTACTGATTGGGTGAGAGAGCATTCTAGTGTTAGTGCAGCCAGTGAATGTGATGTGTGTTTTTCGAACCGCCCAATATCATGCTTTATAGCAGCCAAGGGCAGTCGGATTCTAGGTTATGCATGTTACAATGCAACTGCACCGGATTTTTTTGGTCCAACCAGAGTAGCGGATGAATTCAAAGGTAAAGGCATCGGAAAGGCACTGTTACTTCGCTCCTTAAATGCCATGAAAGATGAAGGATATGTTTATGCAATTATTGGAGGCATCGGCCCGGCAAAGTTTTATGAAAAATGCGTAAATGCTGTTTTAATTGAAAGCTCCAAGGAAAAAAACATTTATGAACATTTCTTAGCATCAATTGAGAAAAAGGAAAATAATTTAGGTTAATATTCAAAAGTATAACAATAATAAAGCCTACAACATAATTAGGGCTGCTGCAAATGTAGTGAGGATACCGGTATAGAGAGTCAGCTGATTTTATAATCCGGTATAAAACATTCTTTTGCAGCAGCCTCTTATCTACCTAAATACTATTAAGGAACATAAAAACATCCTTTCTGGGACAATCCTACTGTTTAACTACATAAAGACTCCTTTCGGGTACATCCTTCTGCTTAACTCTTGAAAATTTGATTTGTGCAACTAAATATGTTATTCTTATAAGATGAGCAGCTTTGAAAAAGATTCAAATCATAGCTACTCACTTTTTAAATGAAAGCAATCATATGATTGATTAAATAATAACTATTTAGTTATAATAATTATAGAGGTGAAAAAGTGATTAGAGAATTAAAAGAACAGGACAAAGAACAATTTATATCAATGGTAGATGCATTCTATCATTCGGAAGCAGTTTTGCACTCCATACCTAAGGAATATATCCTTAATACATTCAATGAAGTGATATCGGGTTCTCCCTATGCTAAAGTATATATTTTTGAAGAACAGGGAGAAATCGCAGGCTATGGACAGATTAGCTTAACCTATTCCAATGAAGCAGGGGGTATGGCAGTATGGATCGAAGAACTGTATATTCTTGAAAAATTCAGAGGATTAGGGCTTGGAAGTTCCTTTTTGAATTTTATTAAAGAAAAGTATGCTTCAAAAGCAAAAAGATTAAGGCTTGAAATATGTGAATCAAATAAAGCAGCAGAAAAATTATATTTGAGAAAAGGATTTACCTCATTAGATTACAAGCAAATGCTTTATGATATTAACCTTTAATATTGGATCAATAAAACATGTAATATAAATATAGAAAAACTTCTGCATCACCCAATCATTAAGTGATGCAGAAGTTTTTTTATTTTACTAGCAGCAACCTCTTCTGCCTCTGTGATCGAAACGATCACCGTGAAAATGTCTGTCTTTTCTATCAAATCTATCGAATCTATCGAATCTATCGAATCTATCGAACCTATCGAACCTATCGAATCTATCAAATCTGTCAAATCTATCACCAAAAAGACCGTCTTTTCGCCGTCTGTCAAAGCAAGAGAAATCGCGGCATCCTGAATCAAATCCACCCATAAGCTTTTCATCATTCCTTTTCGTTTTGTTATTACATAATATGATATAAAATGATATATGTGAATAAAAATATACATTTTTCGTGATTTTATTTACAAAATAAAAATATGTGCGAAAGAATAGGAGTTCTTGGCATACCGGTTACTCAAGCAGCTTTTGTAATCTGAGAGATTTTCTTCTAATACTAACCTAACTGTTTCCAGACGAAGTTATAAGAATACTTTGACATAAAAAAGTACACCTTCAAATGTTAGTTCATTTTTGCCTAAATTTGGGGTGCACTTCATAAGTAGTCCTTGTTTTTTATGAAAGGGTGTACAATTTAATATTCATTCTTTCAATTTCCTGTTTCCATTCTTCAGGAAGGGAGTCGTCTGTTATAATCGTATCAAAATCTTTTAAATCAGCGAAGTAAGCAGGTTTTACCTCATCAAATTTACTGGAATCTAAAAGTAATATCTTTTGTACAGAGGATTGCAGGATTGCCTTTTTGGTTGGAACTTCATAAGGATAAGCACAGGTGACTCCAAGATTAAGATGGATTCCTGCTGCGGATACAAAGGCTTTGTTAAATCGCATACTGGTTATAAGGGAAATTCCTTCTGCACTTTCTACCATCTGGGTCTTTGGATGATACCTTCCCCCGGAAAAAAGAAGGGACAAGTTTTCTTTCATTTTTAAAGAATTAAATATATTTGAATTATAACATAAAATAGTTGCTTCTAAATTATCGTCAATGCTTTGAGCCAGCATTTCTGTAGTGGATCCGGTGTCAATAACCACGATATCCTTTGGTTCTATTAAAGAGGCGGCAAAAGCACCGATTTTTCTTTTTTCCGAGTCCTGTGTAGTTTGAGCACTGCTTAGTTCATAATTAGAGTCCAGTTGTGTTTGCTTATTCACCGGATTATAAATAGCAGCACCATATACATTGTTGACTATATTATTTTTCTCTAATACGGCTAAGTCTCTTCTGATAGTCATCTCAGATACATCAAGAAGACTAGCCAGTTCTTTTATAGATGCCCCATTTTTTGTTCTTATTATCTCGATTAACTGGTTTATTCGGTCGGTCTTTTTGCCCATTTAAATTCTCCTTTTATAATAACATTGGGTCATAAATGTATTTTATTATATTATTTCAGCTAAATTTGTTACCATTATAACATTATGTGGATAAATATGCAAAGATTTTTTGAAAAATGTTTTTATTTCTACAAATTAAACAAAATATTTTAAGAATAAAATGAAATAGAATGAACAAATGTTAAAAGTTGAACAAAATATTGTTGACCAAGATATTAAATGGTGGTAAAATAAACTCATAAAAGCATGCTGAATCATCTGGAAAAAATTATAAAAGATACATGTTTTATTACAGTAGTAGTGGTTCAATAAGTTTAATCATTACTCTATCATAACGCACCTAATAAAGGTGTTTACCTCATGAAAGGAGAATTTTTTATATGGATAAATTAGATATGCTGCATTATGTTGATCATACACTGCTGAAAGCGTACGCAACATGGGAAGATATTAAGAAGTTATGTGATGAGGCCATTCAATATAAAACAGCTTCTGTTTGTGTCCCTTCTTGCTACGTAAAGAGAATTCATGATACATATGGAGATAAAATAAATATTTGTACGGTTATTGGATTTCCTTTAGGATACTGCCCAACTGAGGCAAAAATTGCTGAATGTAAAGTGGCATTGGCAGATGGTGCAAGTGAATTTGATATGGTAATTAATATTTCTGACGTGAAGAATGGCGATTATGATAAGGTGCAGGAAGAGATTGCTGCATTAAAGAAGGCAGTTGGGGATAAGATATTAAAGGTTATCATTGAAACATGCTACTTAACCGAAGAAGAAAAGATCAGAATGTGTAAAGTAGTAACGGATGCAGGTGCGGATTTTATTAAAACTTCTACCGGATTTGGTACAGCCGGAGCAACTTTGGAAGATATTAAGTTGTTTAAAAAATATATTGGTCCTAATGTGAAGATGAAAGCCGCAGGCGGTGTAAAAACCATTGAAGATTTTGAAAATTTTATTAGCGAAGGCTGTGAGAGAATCGGGACCAGTTCTGCAATTAAAATAGTACATGGTGAAGAAGCAAAAGGATATTAAAAAATAGAAAGGAAGATAAACTATGGGAATACCAACACCACATATATCAGCAAAAACAGGAGATTTTGCCAAAACAGTATTGATGCCGGGAGATCCTTTAAGAGCTAAGTTTGTAGCAGAAACCTATTTGGAAGATCCGGTTCTTGTTAATCCGGTTCGTGGAATAAATGGTTATACAGGAACATATCAGGGCAAAAAGGTATCTGTAATGGCAAGCGGTATGGGAATGCCTTCTATTGGCATATATTCATACGAATTATTTAATTATTACGATGTAGATAACATTATCCGTATTGGTACGGCAGGTTCTATGCATCCGGATCTAAAAATCAGGGACGTTGCATTTGGAATGGGTGCATGCACCAATTCAAGTTTTGGAAGCCAGTTTGAACTTCCGGGAACCTATGCGCCTATATGCTCCTTTGAATTGTTAAAAAAAGCAGTAGAAACGGCAGAAGCTATGGAGGATGTTAATTATAAAGTAGGTAACTTTTTATCCTCAGATACCTTCTATGATGATTCCATGGGAACAATGAAGTGGGCTAAGATGGGTGTTTTATGCGTGGAAATGGAAGCTGCGGCATTATATATGACAGCTGCAAGAACAGGTAAGAATGCGTTAGCAATCTGTACTATTTCGGATTCCATAGTTACCGGGGAAGCAACCACTGCCCAAGAAAGGCAGACTAGTTTCCATAATATGATGAAAATTGCTTTAGAAATAGCATAAGCCTAATTTTGTAAACTTTATGAAGATAATTTTATGAAAATTATGGTATAATAGTTCGTTTTATTATATAATTAAAATTGTTAATATGTATTAAGTTGAACTGTGTGATGATAATTGCATGAATAGTATAATCACTATAAAAATAATACTATTTGGGCATGTTCATAAATAATACTAACATGATGTAAGATAGCTTAGTATTGCAAATACCTGATACAAATTAATGGGGAAAGGAGGATATATGAAAGAACTGGAATTAATTAAAGAAGCATATCTGGCACAAGATTTTTCCTATACTCCATATTCTAATTTTAAAGTGGGGGCAGCTTTATTAGGGAAAAACGGTAAAGTATACAGAGGCTGTAACATAGAGAATGCCGCTTATACACCTACCAATTGTGCAGAGCGTACCGCCTTTTTTAAGGCAATTTCAGAGGGGGTAAAAGATTTCGAAGCAATTGCGGTTGTAGGAAATCTTGAAGGGGCCTCATCAGGAGACTTTGAATACTGCGCACCATGCGGAGTATGCAGACAGGTCATGGCAGAATTTTGTGATCCCAAGGAATTCCGGGTTATATTAGCCAGATCAGAGGAGGATTATCAGGTATATACATTAGAGCAATTACTGCCACTAAGTTTTACAGAAAAAGATTTAAACAAATAATATGTATTGGGAGGAATTGAAATGAAATTATTTAAAAAATTAGTGAATGTAGCGTTGATTGCAACCATGATTTTTGTTCTTGGTGCATGTGGAAAACAAAATGATAAAAAAACAGATACAGATAAAACAGAGGAAAAAACTGAAACAACAACTCCTGAGGCTACTCCGGATCCAACCAAGGAAGCAGAAGCACCTAAAACGGATACTTATGAATTAGCTTTAATTACAGACGTTGGAACTATCGATGATAAATCCTTTAACCAAGGTGCTTGGGAAGGTGTTGAAGCTTACGCGAAAGAAAAAGGTCTTACATATAAATATTATCAGCCAACTGGTAAATCTGATGATGAATATATGACTCAAATTGATTTAGCAGTTAAAGGTGGAGCAAAGGTTATCGTTTGCCCAGGTTTCTTATTTGAAGTACCAATCCATACAGCTCAAACCAAATATCCAGAGGTGAACTTCGTTATCTTAGACGGTGCACCACATGCTGATGAAAAAGATGCGCCAATGGATATAACTTCTAACACTTACTCTGTTTTCTATGCAGAAGAGGAAGCTGGTTTCTTAGCAGGTTATGCAATTGTTAAAGAAGGTTACACTAAGTTAGGTTTCATGGGTGGTATTGCTGTTCCTGCTGTTATTAAATTTGGCTATGGATTCGTTCAAGGTGCTGAATATGCAGCTCAAGAATTAGGTTTAGCTGATGATGCAGTTCAAGTTAAATACACATATGTTGGTAACTTCGATGCAACTCCTGAAAACATGGCAAAAGCAGCTTCCTGGTACAATGAAGGAACAGAAGTAATCTTTGCTTGCGGCGGTGGAGTTGGTAACTCTGTTATGAAGGCTGCAGAAACAGCTGGAACAAAAGTTATTGGTGTAGACGTTGACCAATCCAGTGAATCTCCAACAGTTATTACTTCTTCCATGAAGAACTTAAGCAAATCTGTTTACGATGCTCTTGTTGCTTATTATAACAATACATTCCCAGGCGGAACATCTGCTGTTTTAAATGCATCTGTTGAAGGTGTTCAACTTCCAATGGCTACATCTAAATTTGAGAAGTTCACACAAGCAGATTATGATGCAATCTATGCAAAGGTTGTAGCAGGAGAAATTGCTCTTAAGAAAGATACTGATGTTGCAGATGCAAAAGCAGTTGAAGGAACAAAAACTGTTGTAGAATTAATCCAGTAGTTTTATTATTTTAAAAATTAGAAATATATATTAGTTATTCAATAGTAAGTTAAGTAACGGTTGCCTCAAAAGGTGTAAAAGCCTTTTGCGGCATCCTTATTTAACAAGTACATTAGTAAGAATTAGAAGGTAGAAACATTAGTATTTATTCAATATTCAATATAGAAGACAGAAAATAATAAGTAATAGGTAAAAGACAGAAAACAAAAAATAAGAAAATAATGATAGATATAATAGAAATAATGATATAGTTTATAGAGCAGAATAACTTTTTAATAAATAAAATCGGTAGAGCAAAACTCACTTATTCGCTGTTTTTTGAAAGACTAAACAGCATAATATTTTAAAATGAAAGATTCTGCTGTAACCTACATGAGCCTACTTAGGAGCTATATAAAATATGAAGTTATATGAAAAAATCACCTGTGAAACCATATAAACATATTAAAAAAAGAAACATTTATATGTGGAGCGTGTATAGAAGATATTATATTAATAAGACCTGACCGTTACAGCAGTTACATATAGATAGAAATAATGTTTTTTAAGAGGTGTATTTTTCTTATTCAATTAAGGAGTTATATACTTATATGAATAAGTTGAAGATATAAGGGTGAAAAGAAATAGATAGAAAAGTTTTCACAAATCTCAACCTATTCACAGCTGTATCAGAACTAGGTACAGATGTGATATACAAAGGGTGTTATTATGAATAAAGAGTACATAGAAAGTATTGGGGTATTTCCTAAGCGAAACTCTTCATTCAAAATTACATAAAGGAGGTTATTACACTCAACAACAAAGTATATAAGATATGTTGTATCCACAGAGAGCCAGATGAAACAATTTGCAGGAAAAGATGAATAACCCATAAAGATAAGTTGGTGAAGCTTTACAAACGAAACATACTAACTTATATTAGATATTTTATTAATTGGCATAGTTTTTATGCTTAGGAGGTACTACAATGGAATATGTCATTGAAATGAATAATATTACAAAAGAGTTTGGCAACTTCAAAGCTCTTGATGATGTAACATTCAAAGTAAAGAAAGGTGAAGTTCATGCACTGTTGGGAGAAAACGGAGCAGGAAAATCAACTTTAATGAGTGTATTATTCGGCTTATACCAGGCTGAAAAAGGTGAAATTAAAATTAATGGGGAAGCAGTAAAAATAAATAACCCAAATGATGCGAATGCTTTAAGCATCGGTATGGTTCATCAGCACTTTAAATTAGTTCATAATTTTACGGTATTAGAGAGTATTGTATTGGGAAAAGAAACCATAAAACGGGGTTTCTTAAAAATGGATGATGCAAGAAAAAAAGTTATGGACTTAAGTAACCGTTATAATCTTAGAATCGATCCCGATGCGTATATTTCAGATATTACTGTTGGTATGCAGCAAAGAGTAGAAATACTTAAAATGTTGTATCGCGATAATGATATGTTAATATTCGATGAACCTACAGCAGTTTTAACACCCCAGGAAATCGAAGAATTAATGAAGATAATGAAGCATTTAGTAGATGAAGGAAAGTCTATTATCTTTATATCTCATAAATTAAATGAAATTAAAGAAGTTGCCAATCGCTGTTCTGTACTTAGAAAAGGAAAATATATAGGAACCGTTGATGTAGAAACAACTTCAAAAGAAGAAATGTCAGAAATGATGGTTGGACGTAAAATTAATTTCCATCTGGATAAAATTGAAGTAAAGCCGGGGGAAACGGTACTGGAAGTAAAGAATCTTACTATTAGGTCAAAGCTCAGTAAGAAAGATGTAGTGAATAATGTTTCTTTTAAAGCCAGAAAGGGAGAAATATTATGTGTGGCAGGTATTGACGGTAATGGTCAGTCTGAATTGGTTTACGGCATTACTGGCCTAATGCCTATTAATAACGGACAAATTATCTTAAATGGTGAGGATATTACTAAGAAATCCATACGTAAGAGAAGTGTAGCAGGTATGTCACACATTCCGGAAGACAGGCATAAACATGGACTTGTACTTGATTATAACCTCCAGCAGAATGCGGTGCTTCAAACTTATTTTGAACCAAGATTTCAAAACCATGGATTCATTAAGTTTGGTGCAGTTCGTCAGTATGCACAGAAATTAATAGGGCAATACGACATACGAAGCGGACAAGGAGAAGATTCTATTGTACGTGATATGTCCGGTGGTAATCAGCAAAAAGTTATTATTGCCAGAGAATTGGACCGTAATCCGGAAGTTGTTGTAGCAGTACAGCCTACCAGAGGTCTGGATGTAGGTGCCACCGAATATATTCATAAACAATTAATAGCACAAAGAGATGCAGGTAAAGCAGTTCTTTTGGTTTCACTGGAATTAGATGAGGTTATGGACGTAAGTGACCGTATTGTAGTTATGTACGAAGGAGAAATCGTTGCCGATTTGAATCCAAAGGAAATTACGGTTCAAGAATTAGGTCTTTACATGGCAGGATCAAAAAGGAGTGTGAACAATGAAAAAGAAGCATAATTTATTACAAAGCAAAGGGACTAGCAGTTTCTTTTCAGTTATTATGGCAATTGTAGCAGGACTTCTTTTTGGATTTGTCATTTTACTGATCAGTAACTATAAAAATGCATTTCCAGCGTTAATTACTATTATTAAAGGCGGATTTACAAATGGGACCTCTGGTCTTGGACAGGTTCTTTATATGGCAACTCCAATTATTATGACAGGTCTTTCTGTAGGTTTTGCTTTTAAAACCGGTCTGTTTAATATTGGTGCATCCGGTCAGTTTACTACAGGTGCGTTTGTGGCGGTTTACATAGGTATTAAGTGGACTTTCCTGCCGTCAGGTATTCACTGGATAGTAGCCTTACTTGGAGCTATCATTGCAGGTGCCTTATGGGGAATGGTACCGGGTATTTTAAAAGCATTGGCAAATGTAAATGAAGTTATTACTTCCATTATGATGAATTATATAGGCATTTATTTAGTAAATATGCTGATTGTTAAGTCAATCTACGATCCTCTGAAAAATCAGACGGAGTCAGTGCCTAAAAGCGCCATTATTCCAAGGGGCGGACTGGAGCAATTATTTGACGTAAAAAATATGAATATTGGTATCTTTATTGCAATATTTGCAGTTATCCTTATTTACATTGTCTTAAGCAAGACAACTTTTGGATATGAATTAAAGGCTTGCGGACATAGTCCAAGCGCCAGCCAATATGCAGGTATTAATGATAAGAGAAATATTATATTATCAATGGTTATTGCCGGAGCTTTAGCAGGATTAGGCGGTGGACTTTTATATTTGTCCGGTTCCGGTAAGTATATGCAGGTAATTGATATTCTGGCACCGGAAGGATTTAATGGTATATCCGTTGCATTGCTGGGTATGTCCAATCCAATCGGTATATTATTTGCAGGTTTATTCATTGCACACATTAAAGTGGGCGGTAATAACATTCAGTTATATAATTATTCAGCCGAGATTATTGACATAATTATTGCGGTTATTATTTACTGCGGCGCTTTTTCATTATTGTTTAAAAATCTTATTCATAAACTTACCAGAAGAAACAAATTGGAGAAGGAGGAAGGACGCTAATGGATATCTTTTATTTTATAGTACAACAAACAATGTTTTTTGCGATTCCTCTTCTAATTGTAGCACTAGGCGGAATGTTTGCGGAACGAAGCGGTGTAGTTAATATTGCATTAGAAGGTATTATGGTCATGGGCGCTTTTACCAGTATCTTTTTCATCCACTTTATGCAGGATAAGATGAGCGGCCAATTACTGCTGATCTTAGCAGTTTTAGTAGCAGGTTTAACAGGGGGTATTTTCTCCCTCTTACATGCATTTGCATCCATTAACTTAAAAGCAGATCAGACTATTAGTGGTACTGCTCTGAATATGTTTGCTCCTGCATTTGCAATCTTTACCGCAAGAATGATTCAGACTGTACAGCAGGTTCAGTTTACAGATACTTTCTTTATAAGCAAAGTACCGGTATTAGGCAGTATCCCTGTAATAGGACCTTTACTTTTCAGAAACTGTTATATTACTACCTATATCGGCATTGGAATTGCCATTGCAGCTGAAATTGTAATCAATCATACCAGATTTGGTTTAAGATTACGCTCCTGCGGTGAGCATCCACAAGCAGCCGATTCTGTAGGTATTAATGTATATAAAATCCGTTATGCCGGTGTTGTTATCTCCGGTGTATTAGCAGGAATTGGCGGTTTGGTATTCGTAGTACCTACATCTACAAACTTTAATGCAACAGTTGCCGGATATGGTTTCTTGGCATTAGCGGTATTAATTTTTGGACAGTGGAGAACAAAAAGGATTATATTTGCAGCATTTTTCTTTGGAATTATGAAGACATTTGCGTCAGCATATTCAGGAATTCCATTTTTAAAAGGACTGCCAATATCCAATGAAGTATATAAAATGATTCCTTATATTGCTACCCTTGTCATATTAACTATTTCATCTAAATCATCACAGGCACCTAGAGCAGAAGGTATACCTTATGATAAGGGAAGCAGATAATTAGTATGTAATTCGGAGCAGAAATTCAACAAAGTTGAATTGGCGAAGATCTCGTAACATGGAAAAATGGAGATTCTTCGCCAAGTTTGATTTAACCTCATCAGGGAAACGGACTTGCCTGTTTCAGCAGGAGTTAGGGCTCCTGCTAAATGCCGCGGCGTATTGGCAATGAGGTTAGAGCCGTAGCGTAAGGGGATAAACTTGCCTATAGGCAAGTGGAATATCCCCTTTGGCTTTTCAATTTGTTTTTAGAAGGAGAGTGATCTTATGAGAATGTATGATATTATCATGAAAAAGAGAAACGGAGGTATCTTAGCAGAGGAAGAAATCCGTTTTATGATACAGGAATATGTATTGGGCAATATTCCTGATTACCAAATGTCCGCCATGCTAATGGCAATCTACTTTCAGGGCATGACAGATATAGAGACAACAATATTAACAGACGCAATGGCTCATTCCGGAGATATGGTGGATTTATCCGGAATTGATGGAATTAAAGTGGATAAACACTCCACCGGTGGTGTAGGAGATAAAACTTCATTAATTATTGCTCCTATCGTGGCTGCATGTGGTGGCAAGGTTGCCAAGATGTCAGGTAGGGGCTTAGGACATACCGGTGGAACTGTGGATAAGATGGAATCCATTCCTGGAATGGAGACTTCCATTCCTCAGGAAAAGTTCATTGATATTGTAAATAAAACCGGTTTATGCGTGATCGGCCAATCAGGTAACCTGGCACCGGCGGATAAGAAATTATATGCATTAAGGGACGTTACTGCAACTGTTGACAGCATCCCTTTAATTGCGGCATCTATTATGAGTAAAAAGCTAGCTGCGGGAAATGACTGTATTCTATTAGATGTTAAGACCGGAAGCGGTGCTTTTATGAAAACCTTAGATGGTTCCATTGAACTGGCAAAGAAGATGGTAGCAATCGGGGAACATGCAGGTAAGAAAACGGTAGCTTTGATTACTGATATGGATATACCTCTTGGATTTGCCATTGGTAACTCTTTGGAGATTATTGAAGTAGTGGATACATTACATAATAAAGGTCCCAGGGATTTAACTGAAGTTTGCCTGCATCTGGCTTCTAATATGCTATTCTTATCCGGTAAAGGCACTTTGGAGGAATGCAGAAAGATGTCTGAGGAAGCAATAGCAAGTGGAGCTGCTTTCCAAAAGCTAATTGAAATGGTGGAAGCTCAAGGGGGAGACAGTTCTGTTCTTAAGGATACCAACAATTTCGCGAAAGCACCATATGAAAGAAAAGTAATAGCAAGTATGGAAGGGTACATTACCCATATGAATACAGAACAATGTGGAATCTCCTCTTTGGTTCTTGGTGCCGGCAGAGAGAAAAAAGAAGATTCCATTGATTATTCCGCTGGAATCATCCTGAATAAGAAAGTGGGAGAATACGTAAATAAAGGCGAAATATTAGCCACTCTTTATACTTCCAAAGAAGAAAGTTTAGCGGAATCAGAAAGAATCTTATTAAATGCAATTAAGATAGAGGAAAAACCAATTAAGTTAGAACCATTGATTTTTGCAAGAATTGAAAAAGATAAGGTTGAAAAATTTGTTTAGTAAATACTGAAGGGGCAGCCTGTAAAATATCATTCTCAGTATATACTAAAAATCGAATTATAACCGTAGAATAATAGTTTTACAACCGCCCCTATATTATATTTGTCTTTAAAAATGTTGAAAGAATGCTTTATTTAATAGTAATCAACATTTAGAAGCACTAAAAAACTTCGGAAAAGGCTTACGTATAAAGCCTCCTCCGAAGTTTTTTTAAGGTTCATATGGGGATTAGTATTACCTACTTTTACTATAATTGTGCCTTTTGGCCTTTCTGACCACGTTTTCTGTTTCTAACTTTCTTAGCACTTAATTCTTTTCCTTCATAAATAAATACTTCATCTGATGTTTTTAAAACGGTTGTAAATACTACATAATCTTTCTGTTCTAGTGCTATGGATTTAACTCCCCGCCCGGTTTTCTTCATTTCACTCACTTCATCTAACGAAAATCCTAAAGAAAGACCTTTCTCTGTTAAGATTATTACTTTTCTGTCACCGGATAACACATCACTAGCTGACAACATAATGATATTTACTACTTCATCACCATCTTCAAGTTTTGTTGCAACTACCATGGAACGGTTGGTTTCAAATTCAACTCCTGACACCAATTTAATATAACCATATTTAGTTGAAAATACCAATTGTGATTCAAATAATTCTTCAAATGAGGTATAGAGAATAATATTTTCTTTATCTACTTTACAAAGATTATGAATGAGAACACCCTTATCTTTAATCTTACATTTTGGTATTGCAGAGGCTTTCACCTGATGCATGTTACCTTCTGCTGTGAAAATACAGAGCTTGTCTGTATTTTTCATTAAAATAATATGATTGAACTCTTTTAAGGTTTCTTCAGCAGCTCTTGAGAAGCTTACAGAATCCAGAGACTTGGTATAGCCGAACTTATCGATTAAGACATAAATGTCTTCTACTTTTTCTTCTACTACATATTCTGCATTATTTTCATTTGTAAGTAAGGTGCGTCTCGGATGATTGAATTTCTTTTTATATTCTTTTAAGCGACCTTTGATCACTTTGTATAATTCATTTTTATCACCAAGAATGGTTTTATACTCCATAATACTTTTTAATAGAGCATCATTTTCTTCATGTAATTTTAAAATCTCTAAACCAATTAATTTACTCAATTGCATAGAAAGAATAGCTTCTGCCTGGCGGTCGGTAAAATCAAGAGTAGAAGCCTGTTTTTCCGAGGCTTTTGATTTAAATTTTATGTCTTCAGTAATACCGTTTGTTAAACATGCTTTTGCCTGCTTGATAGAGCTGCTTCCACGAAGTATTTCAATGATTAAATCGATTATATCAGTTGCACGAATTAAACCATTTACAATTTCTGAACGATCTTGTGCTTTTGCTAATAGATGCTGATATTCTTTGGTATAAAGTTCTTCCTGAAAATCAACGAATTCTTTTAGCATCATTTTTAAGTTAAATACAATAGGTTGTTGTTCTTTTACTGCTAAAAGATTCACACCATATGTATCTTCCATCTGAGACTTTTTGTAAAGGCCATTTAAAAGGTTATCTATATCTCTATCTTTTTTCACTTCTACAACAATGCGGATACCTTCTTTGGAAGACTCATCTCTTACGTCGTATATTTCATCAAATACCTTATCCTTCATAAGATTAACAAGGCTTTCTACCAGCTTGGTTTTATTTCCTGCTACGGTATAAGGTATTTCGGTAATAACTATATTTTTACGGCCGGAATCACCATTTTCAATGTCTACTTTTCCACGAACACGGAGTTTGCCTTCCCCGGTTTCATAGATTTGTTCTATATCACTTTGATTGATAATGGTACCTCCCGTAGGAAAATCAGGCCCTGGAATGTACTTCATTAATTTTATGTTAGTTATATCAGGATTATCAATATAAGCTATGGCACCATCGATTACTTCCCCGGGATTATGAGGAGGAATGTTGGTAGCCATACCTACTGCAATACCCGTTGTACCATTAATTAAAAGATTTGGTATCATAGAAGGAAGAACAGAAGGTTCTTTCTCACTATCATCAAAGTTAGGAACGAATTCTACTAATCCTTTATCTAAATTATCAAGCATGGTCATAGCGCCTTCGGATAACCTTGCCTCGGTATAACGCATGGCAGCAGCACCATCACCATCAATGGAGCCAAAGTTTCCATGACCGTCAACCAATGGTATGGATAAAGAGTAGTCTTCTGTCATATGCACCAATGCATCATATATAGAGCTATCGCCATGAGGATGATATTTACCCATTGTATCACCGACAATACGGGCACTCTTTCTATGTGGTTTCTTTGGATCAAGGCCAAGTTCTTTCATGGCAAAAAGGATTCTTCTTTGAACTGGCTTTAAACCATCCCGCACATCTGGTAGTGCTCTGGCTATAATAACGCTCATGGCGTAATCTCGGTATGAATTCTTCATTTCTTCTGAAAAATCCATCTGAATAATATTATCTGTATTTTTACTCATGGAGTCCTCCTGAATATGATATTGTTAATGTTGTTCAAGTTCTTAATAATAATTGGTGAATACTTTTTTCTTCTAATACAAATTATATATCTAATTTAGCATACTTTGCTTCTTCCATTATAAATTCACGTCTTGGTGGAACACTGCTACTCATTAGTGTAGTAGTGACTTCATCGGCTTCGACGGTATCACTGATTGTAACCTGGGCAAGGGTACGTGTTTCTGGGTTTAAAGTTGTTTCCCATAACTGGTTTGCATCCATTTCTCCAAGACCTTTATAACGCTGTAAAGATATTATTTTGTTATCCAGGTTTTTTCGAAACTTGTCCAACTGGAAGTCGTTAAATAAATATTTGGATTCTCTCTTTTTCTTGCTCTTTTCCATGTATTCATAATCCACTTTATATAATGGTGGAAGTCCACGGTATACCTTGCCCTCCAGTATTAACTCAGGCATGAAACGGTAAAAGAAGGTCAGTAAGAGAGTACTAATGTGAGCACCATCCACATCAGCATCGGTTAGTATTATAATTTTATCGTAACGAAGCTTTGTAATATCAAAATCATCTCCAATACCGCAGCCAAAAGATGCAATCATGGATTTGATTTCATTATTTAAAAGTATTTTTTCTAAAGAAGCCTTTTCTACATTTAGAATTTTACCACGTAAAGGTAATACAGCTTGGGTTCTGCGATTACGGGCTGTTTTAACCGTGCCGCCTGCGGAATCACCCTCGACTATATAAACTTCACATTCCTCTGGTTTTTTAGAAGAGCAGGAAGCTAATTTGCTTCTTGTATCTACATCGTAAAGTTGCTTTAAGACAGCATTACGAGCTTTATCACCTGCTTTTCTGGCATTATAAGACTTTAGAGAGTTCTCAAGTATAATCCTAAGTATCTCAACATTTTTATCAAAGTATCTTTGTACTTCCGCTGCAAATACTTCATCTACAGCACTTTTGGCATCTGTATTGCCAAGCTTGGTTTTCGTCTGGCCTTCGAATTGGGGATCAGGATGTTTGATGGAGACGATGGCCACTAGACCGTTACGAATATCTTTTCCATCAAAGTTTTCGTCCTTTTCTTTCAAGATTCCAAGCTCCCGGGCATACTGATTCATAACTCTGGTTAATGCAGTTTTAAAACCGGTAACTAAAGTACCTCCGTCTACAACATTAATACGGTTACAATATGCATTTATTTGTTCTACAAAGGAGTTGGTATATTGAAATGCAACTTCTACTTCAATATCACCACTTTGGCCTTCAATATAAATAGGTTCATCATGAATGCTGATTGCTTCCCGGTTTAAATAGGAAACAAAACTCTTTATACCGAACTCTTCCTGATAGGTTACTTTTTCTCCGGTTAATTGATCTTCATAATGAATAATCAAATTTTTATTTAAATATGCAATCTCTTTTAATTTCTTCTTTATTGTGTCTCCTTTAAATTCAACAGTTTCAAATATAGTACTGTCCGGGTAGAAGGTCACTTTTGTTCCTGTATCACTTTTATTGCATTTTCCAGTTACTGGAAGCGTACCGTCTTCCAGCTTTACAATAGGATGTCCACCTTTTTCGTACTCATCTCTATAGACTTTTCCATCACGTCTGATTTCAATAATCATTCGACTGGATAATGCGTTGACAACAGATGCACCAACCCCATGAAGGCCACCGGATACTTTATAAACAGAGCTTCCGAACTTACCACCTGCGTGAAGAATGGTATAAACAACTCTAACGGTAGGAATTTTTTTAGTTGGATGAATATCTACGGGTATACCACGTCCGTTATCAGCAATTGCGATACCACCATCTTTTTGAAGTTTTACATGTATTTCTGTACAATAGCCGGCAAGATGTTCGTCGATTCCATTATCAAGAATCTCCCATATCAAATGATGTAATCCACGAGGTCCGGTACTTCCTATATACATTCCGGGACGTTTTCTAACTGCCTCTAGTCCTTCTAAGACCACGATTTGACTTCCTGTATATTGTTCCATTATTCAATTCCTTTCCTTATAAACATAAGTGATATTGTAACATATTTTCCAATAAAAATCCACTTTTTTAGCAATCGTATGTTCGCTTTATGCTTTAGGAGACAGAAGAGACATGTTATGGGCAAGATGATTAAGTCTTTATCAAACCATTTCTAAAATATCAGTAAGGCAGATGCAGTTAAAAAGTTGTAAATAGACCGCATATGTGATACACTCAATTCTGGAAAACCAATAAGAAATAAAGGATAAGAAGTATTATAATTTCAAAGGGCTATCTTTCAATAATTTAGTCATTGACATTCCTTTTATATTAAGATATATTTATATAAATAATTAAAAATGTATAAATATACTAGTCCAATGGAGGTTAATGATAGGCAGCCTTCATTATTTTTATTTATTTGAACCAAAACTTTTAAAGTTAATATATAAGAGTTAGTAAGAAGCGGTAATTGATTGTATGCATAAGATAAGTAGGAAGGAGTTCAGTATGAAAAAACCATTTGTAACATTAGAACAATTGAAAGAAATCACAAAGAAATATCCAACGCCATTTCATATATATGACGAAAAAGGAATTCGTGAAAATGCAAGAAGATTAAAAGAGGCATTTGCCTGGAACAGCGGGTTTAAAGAATATTTTGCGGTAAAAGCCACCCCAAATCCCTTTATATTAAAAATTCTGCAAGAAGAAGGCTGCGGAGCAGACTGTTCATCCATGACAGAATTAATGCTTTCTGAAGCTATTGGATTCAGCGGAAATGACATTATGTTTTCTTCCAATGCAACGCCGGCAGAAGAATTTATAAAAGCAAGAGAAATGAATGGAACTATTAATCTGGACGATTTTACTCACATTGATTTCCTGGAGAAGGTTGCAGGAATTCCGGAAACCATTTCATGCAGATACAATCCCGGCGGAGTATTTAAAATAAGTACGGATATTATGGATAACCCGGGAGAAGCCAAATTTGGATTTACGAAAGAACAAATGGTAGAAGGTTTTAAAATATTAAAAAGCAAGGGAGTAAAAAACTTTGGTATTCACTCATTCTTAGCCAGTAATACGGTTTCTAATGAATATTATCCCACCCTTGCAAGAGTATTATTTGAATTGGCAGTTGAATTAAAAGAAAAAACAGGTGCAGATATTAAGTTCATAAATTTATCCGGAGGTATTGGAATACCGTATATGCCGGATCAGGAACCAAATGATATTATGGTAATTGGTGAAGGTGTAAGAAAGACTTTTGAAGAAGTGCTGGTACCAGCAGGTATGGGCGAGGTATCTATCTTTACGGAGTTAGGTCGTTATATGTTAGCTCCTTATGGACATTTGGTGGCAACTGCCATTCATGAGAAGCATATCCATAAAGAGTATATCGGTTTAGATGCATCTGCAGTCAATCTTATGAGACCTGCTATGTATGGTGCATATCATCATATTACGGTTATGGGAAAAGAAGATGGGCCATGTGATCACAAATATGATATAACCGGTTCTTTGTGTGAGAATAACGACAAGTTTGCGGTGGATAGAATGCTTCCAAAGATTGATATGGGAGATTTCCTTGTGATTCATGATACGGGAGCTCACGGATTTGCAATGGGCTATAATTATAATGGTAAATTAAGATCATCCGAATTACTGTTAAAAGAAGACGGATCAGTACAATTAATCCGTAGGGCAGAAACTCCCAAAGATTATTTTGCCACCTTTGACTTTTGTGACATATTAAAGAATATAAAATATTAATGCATTCATCGTAATCAGAAATGCAGTCACGCCAATTTTTATGAATTCAAGCTTCAAGGTAAAAATAAGTCTGGTTAGCAGGTATACACTACTTTTTACAGGTATGCCTGCTTATTTTATTGCCTAAGAAAACGAAAAAATTCAATATAACTATAATGAAAACCCTGAAATGTCCGATAAATAATGTAAATAAGAATATAGTAGAAAGAACAAATAGGAGTGAAAGAACAATGCGTATTGATGCATATAACAAAATCACACAAATGCTCCAGACGAATAATACGGTGAGAACCAGCAAGACAAAGGGAGTTTCTGCAAAAGATCATGTAGAAATTTCAAGAACAGGCAAGGATTATCAAGTAGCTAAAAAAGCCCTTGCTAAAGCAGAAGATATTCGAATGGATAAAGTAAATGACATTAAAAGACGTATAGAATCCGGTACTTATAATGTGACCGGTGAAGAAGTTGCTAATAAATTAGTGGAGAACTATTTTAATCAAATCATTTAACCGGTAAAAATGTGAAGAAAAATACTTCCTGCTTAGAAGAACTTCTTCACCTATTATTTGAGATGGTACAAAGAGACATCATATTTGGAAAAATGAGAGAAAAGAGGTTGAAAATTGGCTAGTTTAATAGAAGAACTTATAACAACTTTAGAACAGGAATATGAAATATATGAGAAACTTGTTCCTATTGAAGAAAAGAAAACCAAGATAATAGTAAAAGGTGATTTGGAATCATTACAGCAAATAACAGAGCAGGAACAAGGTATAGTGGAAAAAATTAACCACCTGGAGCGTAAGAGGGCAGAAGTGGTTAATAATATTGGTATCGTAATCGGTAAAGATCCTCAAATACTTCGAGTTCAGACTATTATTGAAATACTAGACAAGCAGCCTAAGGAACAACAACAATTAACCAGGGTACATGAGAAACTAAAGAAAACCGTCTTAAAACTGGCTGATATTAATGACCATAACAATTCCTTAATACAGCAATCTTTAGAAATGATAGAATTCAATATGAATTTTATACAAAGTGCCCAAATGCTTACTATGAATAATGGCTATAACAAAGGTGCCTCTCAATTTGACACACCGGTTATGGGAACAGGAATATTTGATACAAAACAATAATTTTTAGATTGGAGAAGTGTGAAGAAAAAACATCTTCACAGGTAGAAAAGATATCATTGTTTCTACCAGAGATTGTGCTACCCACAAAGTCTCCAAACTCTGAAAGGAGCAAGTATATATTATGAGTTTAATGAGTGGCTTATATGTTGGAGTATCTGGTTTACGTTCCAGCCAGAATTCCTTGAATACAACAGCGCATAATTTAGCGAATGCAGAAACCAAAGGATATGTAAGACAGCAGATAGTACAGGCTGATAGTCCTTATTTAAACTGGGGAATAAATCATATCTCTACATTTCAAACCGGACTTGGTACGAATATAGCAGCAGTCAGACAGGTACGTGATATATTTCTTGATAAAGCATATCGTACAGAGTCAGGCCGTCAAGGCTATTATGAGGTTCAATATGAGGCAGTACAGGAAATTGAAAGTTTATTTGGAGAGATGGAAGGTGTTCCCTTTCAGGATACATTAGAAAAGTTTTGGATATCTCTTCAGGAACTTTCTAAAGAACCTGATAGTATTGTAAAAAGAACGTCTATTATACAAACTGCAGTTAGTTTTATAGAACATGCGGAAAATATATCAAAACAATTAAATCAATATCAAGTTAATCTAAATACGCAGATTATAAATCAAGTAAACCGTATTAACCAAATAGCAGCGGAAATCAGTGATTTAAATAAAACCATTCGCCATTATGAAAGTAATGGCATGGAGAATGCAAATGACTACCGTGACCGACGTAATTTGTTATTAGACGAATTAGGAAAAATTGCACGAATTACATACAGAGAAAATATGGATGGCGTAGTTACCGTTAATCTGGAAGGCGTTCAATTAGTTACTGAAGAAAATACATACAAAATGGGACTTGAGAAAATAAGCCCATCCTCCGATATGCTAAAACCTGTGTGGGAATCCACCGGAGATGATGTATATGATTTAAGAAAAATAACCACAGGCGGCAAAGAAACGGATATTGGATCCCTGAAGGGACTTTTAATAGCAAGAGGAGACAAGCCTGCAAAATATACAGATATACCGAACCCCAATAATACGGATCCGGCTTATAATTATCAGGGAAGGCTGGATTATTATAATAATCAGGTGGAACCCTATGTTATTATGACGGTTCAGGCCCAGTTTGATCAGTTAATTCATGGAATAGTAACCACTATGAATGATATACTTTCCCCTAATAAAGAGATAACCGTTACAGCTGCCACCACATTCAACTTTGCAGACGGAACTTCATTATCGGTACCAGCAGGTGGTAAGATTAAAATATTGGATGTTGAAAACGCACCGGTAGGAATGGATAAAGATCAAACTATGGGAGAAGCCCTGTTTAATCGAAAATCAATGGTCCGTTATAAAGAAATAGATGAGAATGATCTAGGTATAGATCTTGACGGAGATGGAATTCTGGGTAAAGTCAGGATATATATGGAAGAAGATGAAACAGATAACTACTCTCTGTTTACATTAGGAGAAATTGAAGTAAATCCTAATATACTTAATAATTATTCTTTAATACCTTTAAGTGTAAATGGAGGTACCGAAGAATATGATATTAAGATTGCGGAAAAATTAGTGGAAGCATGGCAGAAGCCTTTTGCAACATTATCCCCTAATACTTTAACTAAGAATAATTTTAACGGATATTATACGGCATTTATGGGTAACATTGCAACCAGAGGGGAACAGTATTACACCATGAGTCTGAATCAGAAATCCATGGTTGCCAGTATTGAATCCCAGAGAGAGCAGTCCATTGGAGTTTCCACGGATGAAGAATTGACGAATTTAATAAAATACCAACATGCCTATAATGCTTCCGCAAGATATATAACAGTAATTGATAATATGTTAGAGCATATTATTACGAGAATGTAAATTTTATGAATAGTATAATAATTAATCTGAATACAAGGAAGTAAAATACGAAAGAGACAGAGGTGAAAGATATGCCGTCCACATTTTTTGGATTAAACATAGGAAAATCAGGATTATATACTTATCAGGCTGCATTAAATACTACCTATCATAATATATCCAATATAGAAACAAAAGGTTATTGCAGACAAATCATTAACCAACAAGCGGGAGTACCTTTAAGGGTAAATAATACTTATGGTATGGTTGGATCCGGTGTAGACGTAATAAGCATAACCCAGGAAAGAAATGCTTATTATGATTTAAAATATTGGAAGAATAATACCATGTATGGTGAGTACGCTGCTAAAGAGCACTATATGACTGAGATAGAGAACTATTTTAATGAAGTGGCTTTAAAGGGTTTTACCACCTCATTTAATACGTTTCACGATACTTTACAAGAATTATCGAAAGACCCTTCCAGCCCATCAGTTCGTAAACAGGTGACAAATTTTGCAAAGAACTTAACAGAGTACTTTAACTCCTTATCAACAAGTATGAAACAAATACAGGAAAACTGTAACTTTGAGATAAAGAATCAAGTTGACCGAATCAATTCTCTTGCAAAACAAATTTCAACATTAACAAAACAAATCAATACTCTTGAAGTAAATGGCGGATTCGCCAATGACTTAAGAGATCAAAGAGCTTTGTTGGTAGATGAGTTATCTGAAATAGCTAATATATCTGTTACAGAGAAAACCGTTGGAGATGGTATAGGCATTACAAGCTATGTAGTAAAATTAGACCATCAAACCTTGGTAGATACCAACAATTATAGAACTTTAAAGGTAGTTCCAAGAAAAAGTGATGAAAAAGCAAATCAAAATGACATAGAAGGTCTTTATGACATCCAATGGGAAGATGGTCAAAGATTTAATGTAAGAAGTGCTAGTTTGGGTGGTTATCTGCAATCCCTTTTTGAAGTAAGAGATGGTAATAATTTAGGGAACCTGCAAGGGAAAGCAAATGGAACTAAGGGTGATACCACAGTAACCTTGTCCGGTACCAATATCAATGATGTAGAGAAGTTAAGTATCCCGGAAGAAGGGATAATTACAATAGGAAATCATGAATATAAGTATAACAGTTTTGATTTTACCGTAGATGCAGATGGTAAATATGTGTACACCTTTAATCTTGATTCTCCTTTGGCAGCAGATGCAAATAATGAAAAAACTCATATTGGAGACAGCGTTAATTATAAAGGTATCCCATATTACATGGGACAGCTGAATGAATTCGTACGTACCTATTCAAGAGCATATAACGATATTCATAGAAGCGGTCAGGATGCAAACGGCGATCAGGGATTAGACTTTTTTAACGGTTACGATAAAGTAACTGGAAATAACTTTGATTTCAGCGACCCGGCAGTAGGATTTAAAGAATATTATAAGGTTACGGCAGCTAATTTTACTGTGACAGATGTTATATATTCAGATCCGTCCAAAGTAGTAACTGCTACTGACATTACAAATGGTGTGGAAGAAAATGATATCGTGGAAAAGTTGATTGCCTTAAAAGAAAATAAATCTTTATTTAAACAAGGCGCACCAGCATCCTTTTTACAAACTTTGGTGGCGGAGATCGGTATTGATACGGACAAGGCGAAATCATTTGCTGCAAGTCAGACTAATATTCTTAGTATGATTACGAATCAAAGGTTATCAGTATCTGGTGTAGATATGGACGAAGAGGGAATGAATCTGATACGTTATCAGAGCGCTTATAACTTATCGGCAAAAGCCATATCTGTTATGGATGAAATATACAACAAATTAATCAATGAGATGGCTGTATAATGTTTTGAATTTATAGTTATTAAAAGGCGTTAATGCGCCGGAATTGAGGTTAATATGAGAATTACCAATAAGATGATGTCTAACAATATGATGCATAACATAAACAAGAATAAGAACATGCTGAATACTTTGGATGAACAATATGCTACGGGAAAAAAGATTCAACGTCCCTCAGAAGACCCTATTGTTGCTATTAGAGCTTTAAAATTAAGAACGAATTTAAGTGAACTGAATCAATATTATGAAAAGAATATTCCGGATGCCCTTGCCTGGATGGATATAACTGAAAGTGCTCTTAAGAACATCAAAGAAATGATAACCAAGATCAATAGTAGTTGCGTTGATGGTGCTAGTGATGATTTAACACCAGAAGACCGTAACAGTATATCTCAGGTTTTAAATGAACTAAAGCAGCAGATATATCAGGAAGGTAATACAAATTATGCGGGAAGATATGTTTTTACGGGTTACAAGACGGATACCAGTCTGATTTTTAATGAAGCAATAAAGGCTTCTGATAACATCAATTATACCATTACGGAGATTTTTGCCGGAAGTGATATTGAATCTATATCAAAGGTAATTGGGAATAATGAGCTGAATCAATATGACCCTGCCGACCCTAATTCAACTGTTTTAAACACACCATCTTTACAAAATGTCCATAGAATCCGTTTATCTTATGATAGTTTGGCAGGAATAGCAGGAGGAGGTCAATTGTCATATAAAATGGTGGATGACGATTCATTACCATATAGTAATCTTCCCATAACACAAATATCGGTTACGGATCCTAATGCATATTCTCCGGTAAAAGGGACGGTTAATTATATTCCTGAAACAGGTGAGTTAATTCTTCATGATGATGATTATAATGCTATCAGGCTATCGGAAAAAATAGAAGTATCTTACGATAAAGCAGAATTTAAAAAAGGTGATTTAAGGCCGGAACACTATTTTAAGTGCACAAAAACGGATTCCAATGTAACACCTGCTAAAGCTGTAAATTATACTATTAACCCGGAAGGACAAAAGATTCAGTATGAGGTGAATTTTGGTCAAAAATTAACCATTAATACAGAAGGTAAAGACGCAATTAAACATAGTATTGGCAGAACAATAGATGAAATACAAGCGGCAATCAGAGATGTTACCACAACGGAAAATAAAATTAAAGAAGTTGAAAAAATGTTAAAAAATCCTGATATTACTGGGGACCAAAAGGCCGCATTAGATGATATGCTGGAAAAGTTAAATACCGAACTGGTATTAAAAACAAAAGTAATGCGGGATAAATTTAATAAGGGCATGAGTGAGTCTAAGGCGTATGAAGAAACGGTGAATATTGCAACTTCTGATTTAGGCAGCAGATATGTAAGATTGGAACTGACAGAAGACCGTTTAGGCGGTCAGAAGGTTGACTTTACAGACCTTATGTCAAAGAATGAAGATGTGGATTTAGTTGAAACTATCATTAAATTTAATATAGCAAATAGTATCTATAATGCTTCCCTTTCAGCTGCATCCAAAATCGTACAGAATTCATTATTAAACTTCTTGTAAGATTAATATTAATAAGAATGAAAGAAACAATAGATAAGTATAAAACTTATTAGAAGGGACAAGGGATATATGTTAATTCAAACAAAACATTTCGGAGAAATTGATTTAGACGAGAGTAAAATCATAACATTTGACCAGGGAATCATGGGGTTTGAGGAATACAAACAATACACAATCCTTTATGACATTGAAGATAGTGAAAAACCAACTATCTCTTGGTTACAAAGTATTGAAGAACCTGGTCTTGCTCTGCCGGTGATTAATCCTTTTATCGTAAAACCGGATTATAATCCTGTAGTAGAGGATGAATTACTAAAGCCTCTTGGTGGAATCAATGAGGATAACCTGGTCCTGCTATTAACGGTTACCGTGCCAACTGACATAACAAAAATGTCTGTCAATCTAAAGGCGCCTTTTATCATCAATGGAGATACCAGAAAAGGCTGCCAGGCTATTGTAGAGAATCAGGATTATGAAATTAAATACAAAGTATATGACATAATTCAGAAATCAAAAGGAAGGGAGAAAGTTAAATGCTAACCCTTTCCAGAAAAATAAATGAATCTATTATGATTGGAAATGACATAGAGATAACAATACTGGATGTAAAAGGGGATCAGGTCAAGATAGGAATTAGTGCCCCTAAAGCAGTACCGGTCTATAGAAAAGAAATCTATGTTCAGATTCAAGATGTAAACAAAGAGGCGGCTGATAGTGAAGTTTCTTTCGATGCTTTGAAGAATATTTTTAAATAATAGCAATTATGAAACAGAAACTGCTTTTCTGTTCTATAGGAATATAATAATCAAGCCGGATTTTCATATACCATTTGCGGCTGCTTAGTCAGCTATTTCAGAGGTGAAGAATATATCTTCCCTAAATTATTTTTCAATTATGTCGATAATAGAATCATAAGGCATGGAGCCGTAAAATTAAGCCACATGGAGGTGGAAAAATGGCGATAAGAACAGTAAGTGGTATGGGTGCTTATAGTGAAGCATCAAATAATGTACAAGCTTCTAAAACAACAAATGTTGGCAATGGAATTAATACTTCATTTAATAAGGCTGCCGGTAACAAAGATAGTTTTAATGAAAACATTACAATTAAGGAACAGGCTATTGCCAGCAAAATCAAAGCTACCTTATCAGAAGCAAACATTAAAGCTACTAGAACAAGATGTGAATTTTCAATTGATGAGCCCACACACAGAGTCTCAATAAAAGTAATTGATCGAGTAACAGATGAGGTTATCAGGGAGATTCCACCGGAAGAAAGTCTTGATGTATTAGCTAAGATATGGGAGCTTGCAGGATTACTTGTAGATGAGAAACGATAAAGGAGGGGATCAGCATGCCGGTAAGAATGACTGGTATGATCTCTGGAATGGATACGGAATCCTTAATAAAGGGAATGGTAGACGCACAGAGATTAAAGAACAAAAGAGTAGAAGATAAGTCTACTTTATTAGGTTGGAAACAGGATAAGTGGAAAGAACTAAATCAAAAGCTATATAAGCTGTATACAGACGATCTTTCAAAAATGAGATTGCAAGGCAACTATCAAACAAAGAAAGCTACATCTTCCGATACTAGAGTATCTGTTACGGCAGGTACAACAGCACCAAATGGCTCACATTTGATATCGATTGAACAATTAGCAAGCTCTCAATATGTAACCAGCGGTAAAATAGCAGATGATGTTACAGCAAAAACTACCCTTAAAGATTTAGGCATGATAGGCAGTGCCACTGGTAGTCTTGTTGTTCAAATTCAAAATGGTGATACAAAAAGAAATTTTGTTGTAGATGATAAAACAACACTTGGCAATTTTATAGATGCATTAAAAGAAGCTGGTCTCAATGCAAACTTCGATACAACCCAAAAAAGATTATTTATCAGCTCTAAGAACAGTGGATATGACAGTAAATTTACCATTACAACTGGTGAGATGTCTACAGCTGGTGTGGATGCATTAAATAATATTAAATCATTGATCAACTATGCCGGAATCGGGTCAGCAGGACAGACTAAAGTGCTAAACGCAATCAATGTTTTGGAAGGTAAAAACATATCTGACACTTTGTATAATAATGTTATGAGTAAAGCTCCGGGTGAAAAAATTACAGGAGCAGATGCAGAGGAGCAGAAAATCATTGATGCTTTAGTTGTATTAAGAGATTATGCAATTAAAAAAGTAGAAAGTGATACAAAAGCAGATGCAATAAAACAAATTAAAGACGGGATTAAAGCGTCATTAATTAGCAAATATACAGACCCAAGTGATGAGACTTTTATTAAATTAAAGGCTGAGGTTCAAAGCGACGTTGATAACGGTATTTTACCTTCTGATACCACACCGGAACAAATAGAACGAATAGCAAAAGAACGTTATGCAGTACTGGATAACCTTAAAGCACAAGTTGCTTCCAGCATAGATTCCGGTAAGCTAAAAGTACCTGATGATAAAACAAGAGAGGAATTTATTGATGAACAGGCTCAAACCGCTTATGACACTCTGATCCCTCAGGATAAAGCCAACATGTTTATTTCTTTGGCGGAAAAGGAATATAAATCTACAGAAACCATAGAGGTAGATGGCAAAACCATTACTAAGGCTGCAGATTATCAGAATAAAGTAAAAGAGATATATGATAGTGCTATTAATGGTAATATAGCAACAGCCCTTACTGATGTTAATAACGGACTTGTGGCAAACGTTAAAAACTATTTTGTTAATTCCGCTATAACAGATATACCTGGTAATAGTAAACTTCAGAATATTGGTTTAGATGAAATTACCGGTGCAGTTCATGACGCTACATCAGCAGATGGTTATAGTGTAGTAGCTGCAAAAGATTCCATTGTTACTGTAGATGGAGCCCAGTTAATTGGTAAAACCAATACAATAACAGCTAATGGATTAACTATAACAGCTACCGGAACTACAGCACCTGGTGAAACAATCAGCTTCAATGTGGCAAATAATACACAAGAAACTTATGATATGATTAAGAATTTCATTAAATCATATAATGCGATTCTCAAAGAAATGAATGAGTTGTATTATGCACCATCATCCAGAGGTTATGATCCCCTAAGTGATGATGAAAAAGAGGCTATGACAGATGGCCAAATTGAAAAATGGGAGAAGAAAATACAGGATTCCATCTTAAGAAGAGATAACACATTAAGCTCCGTATTAAGTACAATGAAAAGTGCTATGATGACTAGAGTAGAGGTGGATGGTAAGTATTACTCTCTATCAAGTTTTGGTATACAAACATCATCTGATTATACAGAAAAAGGTTTATTGCATATACATGGTGATAAAGAAGATGGATTATTTTCTGCTTTAGATGATAAGTTAATGAAAGCATTAGAAGAAGATCCTGAAACAGTGGTAAAAGTTTTATCACAGGTGTCCATGGCACTTTATGAAGCCATGGGTGAAAAAATGTCTTCCATACCAAATGTAAGAAGTGCATATACATTTTATAATGATAAAACAATGGCAAAGCAACAGACTGATTATAAAAAGCAGATAGCACTATTGGAGAATAAAGTAATTGCCATGGAGAATAAATATTATAAACAATTTGCAGCTATGGAAACAACATTAGCTAAAATGCAACAGCAAACTAATGCACTGGCAGGAATGTTAGGCATGAAACAATAATAAGTATAGGGTACCATTAACGGTTGCAATGTTATTGGTATCCTATTTGTACTGTAATATTAGGAGGAATTAAAATGCCGGTTAATGCAGCAGCAGCATATCAAAATAATAAGATTAATACAGCAACACCTGCAGAATTAACGTTAATGTTATATGAAGGAATAATAAAGTTTTGTAATATAGCAATAATTGGGATTGAAGAAAATGATATTAACAAAGCCAATTTAAATATACAAAAGGCTGAAAAGATAATTACCCATCTTCGTTCAACATTAGATTTTAAATATCCTGTGGCAAAGGACTTTGATAATATTTATGATTATGTATTTGATAGATTAATACAAGCTAATATACGTAAGGATAAAGATATTATAGAAGAAGCATTGGAGCACGTAAGAGGATTAAGGGATACTTGGAAGGAAGTAATGAAGAACGGAAATATCAGATAAGTAATAACACTAAAAACACATTAAAATCGATAGTTAAAAAATGAAAGGGAGGTTATGATGTGGACAATAAGACATATGTACATATTTTAACAGATACACTATTCAAAAAGAATTTTTTACTTGATAAGTTAATACAGATTACAGAAATGCAAGAAAAATATATCACATTAACACCTCCTGACATGGATAATTTTGAATCTTCATTAACAGACAAAGAAATAATAATTGAAAAAATTAACGAATTAGATGAAGGTTTTGAAAAAATATATGAGCATGTTAAAGAAGAGATTATATCTAATAAACTGAATCACAAAGTGGCTATATCTGAATTACAAAATCTTATAAAACAAGTGACAGAAAAAAGTGCAAAGCTTCAAACATTAGAGCTGAAAAACAAAAAAAGTCTTGAAATATTTTTTGCAAATAAAAAGAAAGAAATAAGAGATTTTAAAAAAAGCAGTGAAACCGCATCTAGTTATTATAAGAATATGATGAACCAGCAATTAGATGAATCTTATTTTCTTGACAAAAAAAAATAAAAAAACTTAAAAAAACCTATAAAGTATTAAAATAATTTACCGATATATATGACAAGTAAGGCAAATATTAATCTGTTTATTTTGAGGGAGCGTACGGCCTGAGAAGTGACAGGTAGATATTGGTTACTCAATAAAATATTAATGTAGCATGGATGCTACTATTTATTCAAGGAGGAATATACATATGGTAATTCAACATAATATGGCTGCTGCCAACACAAACAGACAATTAGGTATTACAACTGGACGTTTAGGAAAATCTACTGAAAAATTATCATCCGGTTACAAAATTAACCGCGCTGGTGATAACGCTGCTGGTCTTTCTATTTCTGAAAAGATGAGAGGACAAATCAGAGGTCTTGATCAAGCATCTGTTAATGCTCAAGATGGTATCTCTTTAATTCAGACAGCTGAAGGTGCTTTAAATGAAACTCATGCAATTCTTCAAAGAATGAGAGAGTTAACAGTTCAAGCTTCTAATGATACTAATGCTTCTGAAGATCGTGATGCTATTCAGAAAGAACTTACTCAATTAACTACAGAAGTTAACCGTATTGCTAACGAAACTGAATTCAATACTAAGAAATTAATGAATGGTGAACTTTCTGGCGCAAGTAATATACTTAACCTTCAAGTTGGCGCTAATAAAGGTCAAAATATCAGTTTCAATATTGGTGACATGCGCGCTTCATCACTTGGTGTTAAAGACGTAGCAACTGGAGTTGCTTCTTATGCTAGTGCTACTGCTAATATTTCAGTAGTTGATGCTGCTATCAAAAAAGTATCTGATCAAAGATCAACTCTTGGTGCTCTTCAGAACAGATTAGAGCATACAATTGCTAACGCTGATAATACTTCTGAAAACCTTCAGGCAGCTGAATCTCGTATCCGTGACGTTGATATGGCGAAAGAGATGGTTAAATACTCTAAGGATAATATCCTTCAACAAGCAGCTCAATCAATGCTTGCACAAGCTAATCAATCAACTCAAGGCGTATTATCATTATTACAATAATTATAACATATTAGAAATAGGGCTGGCCGTTAAGCCAGTCCTTTTTCAAATTTAAGGGGCGAAAACATGGAAAAATTAAAAGAAATTATTAAAAATGTAATAGATGGGATTGAAGTTACAACAAATTTATTTTATCAACAGAAAAATCAAGAGGGATTCACTGAATTAGAAGGGATTATATACCTCTTAAATAATATGACCAATAGAGTAAGTGAACTTGAATTAGAAGGTAATCATGTTAATATAGATATTGTTAAAGTAAACCAGATATTGACAGATGCAATGAATGCATTAGAAAATTTAGATACAATACTTTTGTCAGATATATTGAACTATGAATTAAAAGAAGTATTAATAGAATATCAAGACAGTATTTTATAGTGTGATAAATAATAGATTTTTAATGTGTAGGAGTATAGGATGAACTATTATGAGATGAATCTTAACCTTATTAGAGAGAATAAACCATATTTATATGAACAGATGCAGAAAAAAGAAGATTTAAATAATAAAGATTTGGAAGACATATATACTACTGATACAAAAGATGGGAAAAAGGCCTTAATTATTAGAAAAGATAAAAAAGAATATTGTCTTAATAGTACTTACTATCCAGAAAGGGAAGCAAGGCAATGGGTAGAGCAGTACGAGATAAAGAATATGAATACAGTAATCTTGATGTTTGGGTTAGGCAATGGAATATTTTCTAGAGAGATAATCAAGAAGAAAAAAGAATCGGATACTCTAGTTATATATGAACCAAGCATGGAGATTTTTTATTATATATTACAAAATTATGATATTACGGATGTTTTAGAGAATGCAATTATTATTATAGAAGAACTAAATGAAACAGAACTGAATAGTATGCTTCGAGGATTACTTGATCTTAAAAATATTTCCTCACAGATCTGGTGTATCCATCCTAAATACAATGAGGCATATAAAATAAATTTGCAAAAGTTTATGAAGAATATAAAAGATATAAATAACCATGAAATGGTACTTATCAATACACAGAAAAACTTTGGTACGCGTTATATAACTAATATTCTTTATAATTTGCGTTATATAAAAAATAGTAATTTAGCGGCAGATTATATTGAATTACTTAATACAGAGGTACCAGCTATTGTAGTTGCAGCGGGACCTTCCTTAAAATCTAATATAGAGGATTTAAAAAGAGCAAAAGGAAAATCCTATATATTCGTTGTAGATAGAATATTAGATTATATACTAGATCAGGGAATTGAGCCGGATTTTATAGTTACTGTAGATCCAATTAAGCCTTTGGAGTATTTCACAAACAGAACGGATGTATCAATTCCTTTAATATGTAAATTAGATTCTAATTGGGAAGTACTAGAGCGTCATAAAGGAAGAAAAATAATATCTTCTTTTGATTATTATATTGCAAAGATGTATAGTGAATTAGGACAAAGTCTAGTTGCAATAGATACGGGTAATTCTGTGGCAACAGTTGCTTTTTCTACTTGTATAATGTTAGGATTTAAAAAGATTATACTTGTGGGACAAGATCTTGCATATGATGGAGATTTTACTCATGCGGGAGGGGTAGCTGAGAAGACTTCCACAAAGGAGATTTATGTTGAAGGAGTGGATGGAAACCAGGTGAAATCCAGATGGGATTGGTATACTTTCTTGCGATGGTTTCAGGAAAGGATCTCAGAAAATCCTGAATTGGAAGTAATAGATGCGAAAGAAAAGGGTGCTAAGATAAAAGGAACAACTAATATGTCTCTTAATGATGCAGTCAATAAATATTGTACTACACCAGTAGACATTCAATTATTAGATACACTTGAATATACTTTCGATTCTTCAAAGTTAGACGAAGTAAAAACATATTTAGAGAAGCAATATAATGAATTAGATGTTTTAAAAAGGAAACTGGAAAATGCAGTTGATATTTGCAGTAAACAGATAAAAGAATATAGTAGAAAGCATCAAGTATCTAATATGGCAAGAAAGAATGATAAAAAGTTATTATCAATTAATAAATATATTAAAGATTCATCAATATACCTTCTTTTAGATTATTATACTTCTGCTAAATCTACCAACCATCTTACTAAGATGTATGAATTTACAGACAATGAGAAGAGTGATACTATAGCTACCTACGAAAGCTCTAAAGACATCTATATGGCAACTATAGAAGCAATAGATTTTGTAAAACCATTGATGAAAGAAACATTAGAGAATGTATAGTTATATAATTATAATGGTAGATTAGAGCGGTGAAGAAGTATGTTGATTATATAACATGATTTATAAACTATGAACTGTGATAAATGATAATATCATAGCAATAACTACACAATATAGTAGATAAGAAAGGTTTGAAATATTTATGAAGGTATTAGTCACAGGCGCGGATGGTTTTATAGGCAGCCATTTAGCAGAAAGTCTATTAGAACAAGGGTATAATGTAAAAGCATTTACTTTTTACAATTCCTTTAATTCTTGGGGGTGGCTAGACACCTTACCAAAGGATAAATTAAATCAAATAGAAATTTTTTCAGGAGATGTACGTGATCCAAACGGTGTTTATGAGGCAATGAAGGGAGTAGATCAAGTTTTCCATTTGGCTGCTCTAATAGCCATTCCATTTAGTTATCATTCTCCTGATTCCTACATTGATACCAATATAAAGGGAACACTTAATGTTCTTCAAGCTGCAAGAAAACTAGAGACAAGCAGAATTCTTGTAACATCAACTTCAGAAGTCTATGGTACTGCTAAGTACGTCCCCATAGATGAACATCATCCTTTTCAAGGGCAATCACCTTATTCTGCAACAAAGATAGGGGCAGATAGATTAGCGGAGAGTTTTTATCGAAGTTTTAATCTGCCAATTTCCATAGTAAGACCATTTAATACCTATGGACCAAGGCAATCAGCCAGGGCAGTTATTCCAACTATAATAACCCAATTGTTAGCAGGTAAAGAGGAAATTAAGCTAGGGTCCCTTACTCCAACCAGAGACTTTAATTATGTGAAAGATACCGCTAATGGTTTTATTGAAATAGCAAAATCAAATAAAACTATTGGAGAAGAGATAAATATAGCAACACAACAAGAAATATCAATTGGAGAACTGGCAAGTGAAATCATATCTCAGATTAATCCAAAAGCTAGAATTGTTAGTGAAGAAGCCCGACTTAGACCGGAGAAAAGTGAAGTAAATCGTTTGTTAGGCTCAAACGAGAAAATCAAGAGATTAACCAATTGGTACCCGAAATACACACTAGAAGATGGTATGAAAGAAACCATTGAATGGATAAAAAATAATATGCAGTCTTACAAAACAGATATTTACAACATATAGGAAAGGAAGAAATTATGGGACATTTCATACCATTATCTGTTCCAAATCTAAAAGGTAAAGAATTGGATTATGTAACCCATGCAGTTGAGACAGAGTGGGTGTCTACTGCTGGTCCTTATATATCAGACTTTGAACATAATATTGCAAAATATGTTGGAGCATCGGAGGCGGTTGCATGCCAAAGCGGTACAGCCGGTTTACACCTGGCATTGATAGCTTGTGGAATATCTAGAGGTGATGAAGTAATAGTTCCAACACTTACCTTTATCGCTGCTGTAAATCCGGTAAAATATCTTGAGGCAGAACCTGTATTTATGGATTGTGATGATAGTTTAGCCATGGATCCCTATAAGTTGGAAGAGTTTTGTAAACAGGAATGTTATTTTAAAGAGAATATATTATTTAATAAAAAATCAGGCAGGCAAATAAAAGCAATTATTGTAGTTCATATCTTTGGAAATATGGCGGATATGGAGCGTATTATGCAAATTGCTCAGAGATATAATCTAAAGGTAATTGAAGATGCAACAGAAGCATTGGGAACATACTATATATCCGGTATGTATAAGGATAAATTTGCAGGAACCATTGGGGATATTGGCGTATATTCTTTTAATGGAAACAAAATCATTACTACCGGAGGCGGCGGAATGATAGTTTCTAATAACAAGGAATATATAAATCGATGCAGATATTTATCTACCCAGGCAAAAGATGATACTTTATATTTCCTTCATGATGAAATCGGCTATAATTATAGAATGACAAATCTGCAAGCTGCGTTGGGATTAGCTCAATTGGAGCAATTAGAATCATTTATATCTACAAAACAAACAAACTATATGGATTATCAAAGCCATGGCATTCCTTTGCTAAAATTTCGCGATACTATTAGACCTAATTACTGGTTCTATTCTTATCTGACTCATGAGAGGGATAATTTGTTACAATATCTATCTAATCAGAACATTCAAACAAGACCGATTTGGAGATTAATACATACATTAAGACCTTATAAAGAGGCACAAGCATATAACATTGAAAAGGCATTATATTATTATGATCATGTTTTAAACCTGCCATGCAGTACCAACTTAACTGGTAATGAGGTTGCAGTAGTAGTGAATGAAATCAGTAAATTTGTAAAAAACAATTAAGATAAACACCGGGAGGGATACAATTGAACTTGAAAGACTTTGTTGTATCGGAAGATAATTCAGTTATAGAGGTGATGAAGGCAATTGATAAAAATGCAAAAGGCATTGCATTCATTTGTGAGAATGAAAAATTGCTTGCAGTAGTAACGGATGGAGATATTAGAAGATATATTTTAAAAAATGGAGATCTAAAAGGTGCTATACGTAATATAGCCAATTATGCGCCTAAATATATCTATAATGATGTAACCATCGATTCTAAAGCGCTTATGAAAGAATATTCCATTACTGCATTGCCTATTGTAAATAAGAGAATGAAATTGTTATCCATTCGATTCTTATATGATAATAGGAATATTAAAAATGCAGATTTGAATGTTCCCGTTGTTATTATGGCAGGAGGTAAAGGAACCAGACTATATCCCTATACACAAATACTTCCAAAACCATTAATCCCAATTGGTGAAAAAACAATTACTGAACTGATAATGGATCATTTTGAAGTTTTTGGTTGTAAACATTTTGATATGATCGTGAATTATAAGAAGAACTTCATAAAGTCCTTTTTTATAGATAATGAACATAAAAGAGATGTAGATTTTATAGAAGAAACTCAATTTTTAGGTACTGGCGGAGGGCTTAAACTTCTGGAGGGAAGGTATGAGGATTCCTTTTTTGTAACAAATTGTGATATTTTGATTGAAGAGGATTATTCTGACATTATGAATTATCATAAGAATGAGAAGAATATTATTACAGTGGTGTCTGCTATGAAACATGTTACGATTCCCTATGGTACCATAGAAGTGTCAGAATCCGGCCAAATGGTTAAATTAAATGAAAAACCAGGTTTCTCATTCTTAACTAATACTGGATTTTATGTAGTGGAACCCAGATTTCTTAACCTGATACCCAATGATACATTTATACATATAACAGATTTAATTCAAAATTGTATTAACCAAGGTGAAAAAGTTGGTATTTATCCTATAAGTGAACACGCATGGATGGATATGGGACAGTTGGAAGAATTGGAAAAGATGAGAGAAAGGTTGGGTAGCGATGTCAGAAGCTAAAAAAATATTATTAATTGGCGGAGGCGGACATTGTATATCTGTATTAGATAGCCTACTCTCTTCCTATAATTATGAAGAAATTGGAATAGTAGATAAAAGGCCTACTATGATGGGAAAGACTGACAGTATTGCAGATCAGTATACAATTATGGGAATACCTATTGTTGGAAGTGACGATGATTTAAAAAAGTTATATGCAGATGGTTATACACATGCATTTATTACTGTGGGAAGTGTTGGTGATGTTACCATCAGAAAAGAATTATATGAATTAGTTAAAAGTTTTGGATTTTATATACCAAATATAATAGACAAAACAGGTATAGTTAGTTCATATGCTATCTGCGGTGAAGGAATTTTTGTGGGAAAGAAGGCTGTAATCAATGCTGGTAGTAAAATAGGTAACTGTGCAATCATTAATACAGCCAGTGTAATTGAACATGAATGTACAATTGGAGACTTTGTCCATGTAGCACCAGGAAGTATAGTATGCGGTAAGGTTCATGTTGGCAATGAATCACATATTGGTGCAGGGACTATTATAAAACAAGGTATAGAGATTGGAACAGAGACTATGATAGGCGCAGGAAGCGTTGTAGTAAAGAATATAGTAAGTTATGTAACGGCCTATGGAAATCCATGTAAAGAGATGCTAAAGCGCTAGAATTGAGGTTAATATGGGAAGAACATATATTATTGCAGAAGCCGGTGTCAATCATAATGGAGATTTTGAACTGGCAAAAATGATGATACTGGAGGGGAAAAAAGCCGGAGTAGACGCGGTAAAATTTCAGACCTTTAAAGCAGGTAATCTTGTTTCATCCAATGCAAAAAAAGCAGACTATCAAATGAAGTCAACGGATAATAAAGAATCCCAGCAAGATATGCTTAAGAAATTAGAACTTTCTTTTCGGGAGTTTTGTTTACTAAAGGAATATGCAGCAGAATTAAATATTGATTTTATCTCCACTCCATTTGATGAGGAAAGTGTAGATTTTCTGAATTCATTGAATATGCCTTTCTGGAAGATTCCTTCTGGAGAGATTACAAATCTGCCATACTTGTTAAAGATTGCAAAAACCAAAAAACCTATTATTTTATCTACCGGAATGTGTACTCTGCAGGAGATAGAGGAGGCACTGAACATATTTGGCGACTATAATAGAGAGGATATCACTGTATTACATTGTAATACAGAATACCCTACCCCTTTTAAAGATGTGAATCTGAATGCTATGAAGACATTAGAAAAGAAATTCCACGTAAAGGTCGGATATTCCGATCATACACAGGGATTTGAAGTTCCTGTGGCAGCAGTGGCACTGGGGGCGGTGGTAATAGAGAAACATTTTACATTAGACAAGAATATGCCGGGACCGGATCATAAGGCAAGTCTGGAGCCTGATGAATTGAAAGAAATGGTAAAGGCTATAAGAAATATTGAAACAGCTTTGGGTAATGGAGAAAAGCACCCTTCCGAATCTGAAAAGAAAAATATAGCAGTTGCGCGAAAAAGTATTGTGGCAAAAAAAGATATAAAAAAGGGCGATATTTTTACAGAAGAGAATATAACAACCAAGAGACCAGGAAATGGTATATCTCCTATGGAGTGGTTTAGAGTACTTGGCAGAAAAGCAAAAAAAGATTTTCAAAAAGATGAATTAATTGAAAGATGATTAAATAGCAAGAAACTATTTAATAGACATATAAAAGAATGGGCTGATGTAATGAAGAAAATCATTAGTGTGTTAACAGCAACAAGAGCAGAATATGGACTCTTAAAGCCTGTTGTAGCAAAATTATTAGAATATGAAGAATTTGATGTAAGAATCGTAGCCACAGGAATGCATCTCTCTGCAAAATATGGGTTTACCTATAAGGAAGTGGAAGAAGATGGATTTGCTATTGATGAAAAAATAGATATACTGGAGGATTCCAATACTGAAGCTGCCATATCTAAGTCAATGGGTACTGCTCTAATAAAATTTTCTAATTATTTTGAAAAATTGAAGCCGGATATGCTGATGGTATTGGGAGATCGCTATGAAACTTTAGCTGTATGCTGTGCGGCAATGAACGCAAGAATACCAATTGCCCATCTTTACGGAGGGGAAACCACCGAAGGTGCTATAGATGAAGCTATTCGTCATGCTATAACAAAGATGAGTTACCTTCATTTTACCAGTACTTTAGAATACAGAAAAAGAGTCATTCAATTAGGTGAATCTCCTGATAGAGTATACCAAGTGGGAGCGCTTGGCATTGAAAACATACTAAAAACCAACCTTTTATCAAAGGAAGAACTGGAGAGAAGTATACAATTTAAGCTTGATAAACCTTATGGGGTGGTTACCTTTCATCCTGTAACATTGGAGGATAATACGGTAAAAGAGCAATTTTATAACTTACTATGTGCCATGGATAAACATGATGAATTAAAATATATAATAACAAAAGCAAATGCAGATGCGAATGGGGTAATGATTAATGAAATAATTGATCAATATGCCGCCGTACATGATAATGTAATTGCTTATCCCTCCCTTGGAATGCTTCGTTACCTAAGTGCATTGAAATATTGCAGCATGGTCATTGGAAATTCTTCCAGTGGAATTATTGAAGCACCATCCTTTGGGATACCGACAGTTAATATCGGAGATAGACAAAAGGGAAGAATACAAAGTGATTCTATCATTAACTGCAGGGCAGAATGCGACTCCATTAATGAAGCAATAAAAGCAGCACTAAACGAGGAATTTATTAAAAAGGCGAAAAGAACAGTAAATCCCTATGGCGATGGACATGCCTCAGATCGAATTGTAAATGTAATCAAAGAGTATCTGCTAGAAAATAGAATTAACTTAAAGAAAAAGTTTTACGATATTACTTTTATGTGTTAAGCTCATAAATTTCTAAAACTGATGTAATACAGGAGAGTAAGAAGATGAAAAATCTTGCAATTATTCCGGCCAGAAGTGGCTCAAAAGGCCTAAAAGATAAAAATATAAAATTATTAAATGGTAAACCTTTGTTAGCCTACTCCGTTGAAGCCGCTAAAAATTCGGAAATATTTGAAGAAATACACGTTTCAACAGACACCATACTATATGCGGATATTGCAATAGAATATGGCGCAAGTGTTCCATTTCTTAGAAGTGGTAAGAATTCTACGGATACAGCTTCTTCTTGGGATGTAGTAAGAGAGACAATATCTAAATATGAAGAAATGGGAAGAGTTTTTGATACAGTAACTTTATTACAACCAACTACACCTCTAAGAACTGCTGACAATATAAAGGAAGCATATGAAATTTTACAAAGAAGTGGTAAAAATAGTGTGGTAAGTGTTTGTGAAGTAGAGCATTCACCGCTGTGGTGTAATACGTTGCCTCAGGATGGTACCATGGAGAATTTTATCAGAAAAGATATCAGTATTCTTCCAAGACAAAAACTCGATACTTATTATAGAATAAATGGTGCAGTTTATATTGTTAAAGTACCATATTTTAAAGCATGTAAATCTATCTATGATGAAAACTGCATTGCCTATATAATGGATAAAGAAAAATCAATAGATATAGATGATGAGTTTGATTTTAAGTTGGCAACAGCGATTATTAATATATCTAATAATGAATAAAGATAAAGTGTGTATGAGGGTGTAAATCTTTATAAGTAAAATCGTTTATAATAATATTGAAATTTTAAACTATTCTTTAAAAGATGTGATATTTTTTCGACTTTAAAATTATAGCAGAGTTATTAAATATTTTCAAACTTATTAATTTTGAAATGTTGGTCTTAAGCGGTCTGGTGGAGAATAAATCATATTTTAATACTTCCTCTATTTTGATTGATACTAATTATGTAAATCAAATACTGCGAGATTAAACAGAGGGTGGAGCAAAAATCGCCGGAATGAAAATGGTGAAATTAAAACAACGATACATTTTAACATCTAGTATAGTGGAATGGAGTATTTATGGAAAATTATATCAAAGAAATATTACAAAGTATAGTTGAGTTAATCAATGCATATCGAAGTGGATCAAAAGAAACATTACCCTTATATAGCCTTAAATTAAAAAAACAGTATGAATTAGTGGAGAAGTCAAATCTTACCAAGGATTTCTATAATAATCTGAGTAATGAATTTAGTGATGATGCTGAATTGTATGTATTACTACTTTCAGTAATTTATTCCGTTACATTAGATAAAGAATGTATTTTACAAGTAATGAATATTTTGAATCAAGATAAATTGGATATTTTTCAAAGTTTGTTTCTTAGGATGCAAATGGAAAGAGAAATATTTTGTAATTCTGAAATTAAAAATACATATAGAATTAGGCGTGTAATTAATGAACACCTGGTAAATAAAATTGAGAAAGAAATGCAATTAGATTTTAAAAAGATACCAGTAAGAGATAGAGATAGGAAGAAAGTTATTATTGTTACAAATCAATTATTAGGAAATTTACATGCACCATCGCGCATAGTGAAAGAAATATGTGCATCCTTGCAAAAGGATTTAGGTTATGAAGTTCTATTAATTGTAGCAGTAGAACAATTTGACAATTCTTTGAAGGAAGGACTTTGGATTAACCCATTTACTTTTAATTACGATATTGCATATAATGATAATTTTTTGATTGAATATAACCAAGTACAGATAAAAGGCTTTCAAGTTATAATCAAAAACAACAATTTCGAATTTATAAAGTCACTTATGAATGAGATTTATGAATTAAAACCATATTTTGCATGGTATATTGGTGGAGCTACATTTTATGCGGATCTCATGCGAAAATTTACAACAGTTGTATCAATGCCTTGTACGGATGGGTATGCTATTTCGGAAGCCCAAATTATGTTAAATTATATAAATAGTGGAGGGGAAGAAGTAAAAGAAGCTGAAGCATATTTAAAAGAAAAAGGGCAAGATATCCTTCATATGAATTTAGCATTTTCTTATAAAAAATCAGATAAAACTTATACAAGAGAACAATTCAATATTCCAAAGGATGCTTTTGCAGTTACTGTTGTAGGTAACAGATTAGATTTGGAAGTGTCGTCTGAGTTTATTGATGTCTTATATCATGTTTTACGAATAGATTCAAAGATATGTTTGGTTTTTATTGGTGAATATAATACATTTTATAACAATTTTAAAGAAGCAAATGAAGAAGGAAGGGCAGTATACTTAGGTTATCAAGAAGATTTGGTTGATGTTTTATCTATTATGGACTTATTTATTAATCCAAAGAGGAAAGGAGCAGGAGGTGGAGCTTCCAGAGCACTTAGCGTCGGAGTGCCTGTCATAACTACGGATTATTGTGATGCTGCATATACTGTAGGAAAAGATTTTATATGTAGTGATTATGATCAAATGTTAGAGTTAGTTGACCGTTACTGCCATGATAAAGAATTTTATAATAATCAGAGTGCATTAGCAAAAAGCCGTAAGTCTGAACAATATGATTTGGCTAAGAACCTACAATTAGTTATGAAGGATATAGATAAACTAATCAATAAAAAAGCAGTTGTTATTTTGTCTGGATATAATATGCGTGCGATCATTGCATTTATGCGAGTGTGTAAAGAAAAAGAAATTCCTTTTTATATTATTGCATCTGGTGAGCAAGACTCGATCTTCCATACAGAATATAAGGAACACGTTGTATATATACGAAATGATAATGACATTTCTGATTTAGTATCCATAGTATTAAATATTAAGGATAAATATAACCTTGAAGAACTGTTTATGTTACCAAGTACGGAATATTTAAATCGCTATTTAGTTTTGAACAAAAATGAATTTAGAAAACATAATATAGGTATTCCATTGGTAGATAAAGAACTTTATTCTACCATTTCTGATAAAAGTTCATTTTATCAATTATGTAAGAAATATAATCTTATGGTACCTGCTTGTTATGAAACAATTGAGAATGCAGTATTTCCATGTATATTAAAACCGAAAACCTATGATACCTATATGGGAAAACCAATTTTACTAGAAAATAAAGAAATATATAATCAATTAGCAATCGATAATAAAAAGGATTGGACAATTGAACAATATATAATAGGAGAAAGCTGGTATTTACTATATTATTTTAAGAAAGATGGTTCTTATAGTTGCTTTTCTCAAAAGAACTTGATTCAACAAGGGGGAGGAGGTTCTATTTGCCTTGCTGTAAGCAGTGATTTGCATAAAAAAGACATTTGTAAGGTTTATGCTGATATGTTTATAAATGAAGGATTTCAAGGTCTAGTAATGGTGGAAGTAAAAAAATCAAACGAAAAATATTTTATGATAGAAGCAAATCCAAGGCTGTGGGGACCTTCTCAATTATTTGTTGATGCCAATATTTCGTTTTTTGAAGAATATTTGATTGATATGGGATTTGATATACAAATAGATAATAAGAAATTATCGAAACAAAATGTTTATTATTTTTGGGAGAGCGGCCTTTCTAACACGAAGGATAATACATATTATGGATATGATGATATTCAATTGAAAGAAATGCTTAAAGAATTATCGAATTATGAAGTATACAATAGAAAAGATACTAAAAAACTTTATGAAGAGGGACTATAATGATAACAAGTGAGATGAAAGATAAGATATTAAATTATTACAATGATGGAGGTAAACATTCGAGTTACCAGAATTATCCTACATTTGTAACAAAAGCATTAGGAATTACCGCAAAAATAGATGAGAACTGGAGGGGTGACAGCAAAAGATATCAGTATATTAAAGAAAATCTTACCTTTCCGCATGGCATCGTTGTAGGAGATATAGGTGCTAATACTGGTCGTTTTTGTCTTGATTTTGCTATGGAAAATGAACAAACTGATTTTGTGGCAATTGAGATTAATGAGAACAATACAAACTTCATAAAGATGATTTGTGATATGTTTCAAATAAATAATGTCAAGGTTTTAAATGAATCAGCAGGATTGGATAATATTGATAATTTGCCTAACTTAGATATAGCTTTTCACATGAATGTGTTACACCATACCGGAGTGGACTTTGAATGTGATCAAGTTAGAAACGTAAATGAGTTAAAAAATTATATTATTACATATTTAAGAAAGTTTAAAGAAAAGTGTAATATTATTGTGTTTCAGCTGGGATATAATTGGGGTGGTAATAAAAACACACCAATTGTATCTTCAGACTGCATCACTGATATGATAGAATATCAAAAGAATGTCTTTCTACAGAGTGGCTATGAAATTGTTAATATGGGATTATACCACTATGACAAAAAAGAATATATTAATGTACCAGTTGAAACTACAAAGGAACAATTGCAAGTAGTCATTAATAATCTTTCTATGAACTTAAATAGTGAATTCTATAAAAGACCAATATTCATTTTAAAGAGTTCCAGATAAATATAAGAAAGGCATGAATTAAATGAAAAAACAGATTATGGTGGCGAGGTCATCCATGCCACCTTTTGAAGAGTATGTGAAGGAAATTCAGTCATTATGGGATACAGCATGGCTTACTAACATGGGAAGACTTCATAAAGAATTTGAAGAAAAATTAGTATCATTTTTGAAAGTACCCTACATATCTTTGTTTTGCAATGGGCATTTATCATTGGAACTATTATTACAAGCACTTAAATTAGAGGGTGAAGTGATAACCACTCCATTTACCTTTATATCTACAACTCATGCCATTGTGAGAAACGGGCTTACGCCAATTTTTTGCGATATAAATAAAGATAATTATACAATCAATGTGGATCAGATTGAAAAATTAATAACTAAAAAGACATCCGCCATTTTACCAGTACATGTTTATGGCCATGTTTGTGATACAAAAGCCATTGAAGAAATTGCTAATAAATATAATTTAAAAGTCATATATGATGCTGCTCATGCTTTTGGTGTTACGATTGATGGAGAAGCGGTAGGAACATTTGGTGATGCCTCTATTTTTAGTTTTCACGCAACAAAAGTTTTTAATACAATTGAAGGCGGTGCTGTTACTTTTCACGATGAAAACATTGGTAAAGAATTATATAAATTAAAAAACTTTGGAATTCAGTCGGAAACAGTTGTGGATGGTGTAGGAGTCAATGCAAAGATGAATGAATTTCAAGCGGCAATGGGTATATGTAATTTACGCCATATTGATGGGGAAGTCGAAAAAAGAAAAAAAGTAGTAGATAGATATTTTGAAAATTTAGAAAATATAGATGGTCTTTGTATTACAAAAGAACAAAAAAATGTAAAATCCAACTATTCTTATTTTCCTATTGTAATTGATGAAACTAAATTTGGAATTACCCGTGATGAAATCTATGATGAATTAAGAAAAGAGAATATATATGCAAGGAAATATTTTTATCCTTTAACCAATCAATTTCAATGTTATAAAGGGAAATTTGATAAAGAACAAACACCTATTGCAAAATATATTTCGGAAAGAGTATTAACCTTGCCTTTATATGCTAATTTAGAACTAGATGATGTTGATTTAATATGTAATTTTATAAAAAGTTATAAAACAGCATAAAACTATATATATTATTTTTATAAAATGAGCATAGAAATTTTTGTATATAAGTATAATCAAGGAGAGAGGTATACCTGATTACAATCAGTGTTACTTATTAGAAAAGAATAACAATTTCTTGTAAAATGTTTAGGAAGAAGAATTATTATATATAAGATAAAAGCTGCTAATAAAATCTTAGCAGCTTTTGTAGAATAAATAGAAAGAATACAGACATTAAATCCTTATTTATAAAGGATTTAACCATAGAATTGATAGAATTTTTATAAATTAAATATAGCACATCTCTTAAAGTTGTACAATATTGGTAAAACGACAATTTTTTCTATAAATCTATGTGCAATTTGTATGCAAAAACTTACATATTATTTCATAATTCCTGATTACATCCCTTGATTTTGCTGCATAAATTAAGTTAATATATTACATTTGTATCAATTGATGGAAGTAAATTTCTATGCTATACTAAAGATACACTTACAAAGGATACAAGGAGAGATATACATGATTACAATCAGTGCATGCTTAATAGTAAAGAATGAGGAACAAATTCTTGCAAGGTGTCTAAATAGTTTAAATGATATAGTAGATGAGATTGTTATTGTTGATACCGGTTCCACAGATGGAACAAAAGATATTGCCAAGAATTATACAGATAAAATCTACGATTTTCAATGGATTGATGATTTTGCAGCGGCCAGAAACTTCTCTTTTTCCAAGGCTGCCATGGATTACATATATGTAGCAGATGCAGATGAGGTGATTGATGAAGAGAACAGGATCAAATTTCTTCAGCTAAAGAAAGCGATGCTTCCGGAGATAGACATCGTTCAAATGAAGTATGCAAATCAGTTTCAGTTTAATACAACGTATAATTTTGATGTTGAATACCGTCCGAAACTCTATAAACGTGTACGTTATTTTTACTGGATCGATCCTATTCATGAGTCCGTCTCCTTGGAACCTATTATTTATGATAGCGATATTGAGATTTTACATTTACCCACCAGTAATCATGCCCCTCGTGATTTTAAAACCTTTCAGAAAATAATCCTCCGAGGTGAGAAATTATCCAAGAAGCTTATTAATATGTATGCAAGAGAATTGTTCATTGCGGGTACAAAGGAAGATTTTCTTAAGGCTGAAAGTTTTTTTGAGATGCTTTTAGAAGATGACTCTTATTCTTTTGCATACGAAGAGAGAAAAGCTATTCAATGCGTCTTGGTAAGGTGCAGCAGTCTTAAAAATGATTTACCTAAGCTATTAAAGTATTCTTTGAATAATGTAGCGGGAGATAAACCAAGTTCTGAAATATGCTACGAATTAGGTGAATATTTCTTTGGTTTATCTGATTATAAAGAAGCGATTATTTGGTTTTATAATGCAGCTTATGAAACAGAATGTGAGCTGAATATCCATTATGGAGGGGATTATCCTCTAAAAAAGCTTTCTGCATGTTATGAGAATCTTGGGAATATAGAACAAGCTGACGCTTACAATGAGCTTGCAAAACAGTGGAAAGCGGAGTGATAGATAAGCGAAATTCAAGTAAATTACGTTAGTATTATAGAAATGTACTCATAATACAGGAAGGTGAAACCTAATGAAAAAAGAATATTCAGCTATTCCAGAGTCAATGAGGACTATGGAAACTTACGGTTTTTCATGGATGGATTTTGTAACTGCAATACCATCACCACTATTTGTTGTAACTTCCTATAAATCGAATGGCAAGCCCAATGCTTGTTTACAATCGTGGGCATGCTTTACTGGTAATCCCGGTGGCTTTTATGCAATTCTCTCAAGTGTAAATAAATCTGGACATATGTATCAAAGTATAAAGGAAAAAGGGGATGCGGTGCTGAATTTTCCCTCTGCTGATATTTATGATAAATGCATTGCAACAATCGCTAACAATGGATTCGATAATGACGAAATAACATTATCGGGACTTACAGCAGAACAAGCAACGGGTATAAATGCACCACGTATTAAAGAATGCTTTCTTAATCTGGAATGTCGCTATCTTTGGGAACGTGAGATAAAAGATGGAGATACCCAAGTTTTAATGTGCTTAGAAGTTGTTAATGTTTGTGCAGATGAAATACATTTAGATGAAATTATACAAGGAAGATATGGCGAAAAAGGATACCTTTATAACATACATTATCCTATAAACCCTGAAAACTTTGCGGGTAAATCACGTGATTGGATAGCAACATTGGAAAAGCTTAAAGATATGGGCGAATATTGAAGAATAAGAGTATGAAAAAATAAAAGTATGGAAATATAAGAGTATGAAAATATAATAGTATGAAAACATGAAAGCTTAAAAATATAAAAAGTATGGAACAAAAAATTTAATACCGTTCAAAAAATTAATAGTATTTAATATTAGGCAAGGATGTCTATTCTTAAAGGAGGGATCGTATCATGTTTTATATAGCGTTGATTTTGCTAATATTTTTTCTGGATCTTAAAGTGAAAGAGTACATTGAAGAAAACAAAGAAATGCATAAAAGCGAGGAAATTTTAAATGGTAAAATTATTTTGGAAAGATACCATAATAAAGGTGCTATGCTAAATTTTTTGGATCACAATGTTCATCTTGTAAAAATTATTTCTCTTTCTTTATTTGGAATCCTCCTTTTATTTTTTGCATTCCTTTTGCCGAAAAAAGATAACCGAATTCTGAAGTTGGCTTTATCCTTTATACTTGGCGGCGCATTAAGCAATATCTATGACCGTGTAAAAAAAGGTTATGTAGTGGATTACTTTAGTTTTAAATTTTTGAGAAAAGTGGTTTTTAATATATCAGATATATGTATTTTTATTGGCTCTTTCATTATCGCTTTATTGTCTTTTTTTAGAAAAGAGTAAAGAAGTAAAAAATTGATAAGAGATATTAAATAGGTTATTTCATCCTAGATATAAATAGCAAAGCTGAATTTAAGAAGAATCTCTGTATTTGAATTTTAGAGATTCTTCTTTTTTCAGAATGATATAGTTTTAGTATGGCATTATTCAGATGATATAGTTTTAGTATGGCATTATTCGGATGATATAGTTTTAGTATGGCATTATTCAGATGTATACGTTTAGTATGGTACTATTCAGAATGTTACTACGTTTATTATGGCATTTATTAAGAATGGTATTACGCTTAGTATGGATTGCATACAGTAGATACTACGTTAAAATAGTATCGCATTCAGAACTGTATTTACGTTCATAATGACGTTTGAAGGACATTTACGACAAATAACATATCCCTATTGCCTTTCCAGGCACTCTAAAGCTGCTCCTACAAATCCTTTAAACAAAGGATGGGGCCTATTTGGTCTTGATTTAAATTCAGGATGAGCCTGAGTGGCTACAAACCAAGGGTGGTTTTTAAGTTCAATCATTTCAACGATACGGCCGTCAGGAGACAATCCGGATAGTTTGATTCCGCCTTTTATAAAATCTTCCCTATAATAGTTATTTACTTCATAGCGGTGTCTGTGTCTTTCGTGAATGACTTTCTCGCCATATAATTCATAAGCTTTGCTTGTTTCTTCCAGAACACATGGGTAAGATCCTAGTCTTAGAGTACCGCCGATGTCTTCAATGCCATCCTGCTCCGGCATTAAATGAATAACCGGATGTGTGGTGCCCGGATTTAGTTCGGCACTGTGGGCATCAGTAAATCCCAGTACATGGCGGGAAATTTCTACAATTGCTAATTGCATTCCAAGGCAAAGACCTAAGAAAGGTATATTATTCTCACGGGCATATTTTATGGCAGAGATTTTTCCTTCCACCCCTCTGTCTCCAAAACCCCCAGGCACTAAAATACCCCACACACCGGATAGCAGCTCGGCAGCATTATTGTCCTCTAAATCTTCGGAAGGTATCCATCTTATATTAACAGAAGCATTGTGTGCAACTGCTCCATGTTTTAAGGATTCTACCACACTGATGTAGGCATCATGAAGCTGGGTGTATTTTCCTACTAATGCAACAGTCACTTCTTTAGTTGGATGTTTTAGAGCTGCCACCATGCTCTCCCATGCAGACAAGTCTGGTGTAGGGCAATCCAAAGCAAGGCATTCGCATACAATATCCGCAAGGTGTTCTTTTTCCATGGCAAGAGGAGCTTCATAGAGGGTTTCAACGTCAAGATTCTGTATTACATGATGACTTGGTACATTGCAGAAAAGGGCGATTTTATCTTTGATTCCCGGTTCTAAAGGGAGTTCCGTCCTGCATACAATTATATCCGGACGTATTCCCATTCCTTGCAGTTCTTTTACACTGGCTTGGGTAGGTTTTGTTTTCATTTCACCGGAGGCCTTTAAATAGGGGATTAGGGTTACATGTATAAGTATAGCATTTTGAGGGCCTACGTCGTGCTGAAATTGACGTATGGATTCCAGAAAGGGCTGGCTTTCAATATCACCTACTGTACCCCCAACTTCAATAATTGCAATCTGACTACCTTTACAGCCGTCATTACGGTAAAAACGGCTTTTAATTTCATTGGTTATGTGAGGAATAACTTGTACTGTTCCTCCACCGAAATCTCCACGTCTTTCTTTGGAGAGTACGGACCAATAAATTTTACCGGTGGTTACATTGGATTGCTTTGTAAGGCTTTCATCAATAAATCTTTCATAATGACCAAGGTCAAGATCAGTTTCTGCTCCGTCGTCCGTAACGAACACCTCGCCATGCTGGATAGGGTTCATAGTTCCGGGATCAATGTTAATATAAGGATCGAACTTTTGCATGGTTACATGATAACCCCGTTCTTTCAAGAGCCTTCCAAGAGATGCAGCAGTAATACCTTTTCCTAATCCTGAAACAACTCCACCGGTTACAAATACATACTTAACTCCCATTTCGCTTCCTCCTTTACAATGTGTTAACAGTTAGATATTTTAATTTAAGAATTACAACACAAAAAAACCTTGAAACCAATATTTCCAAAATCCATTAGTTCAAGGCATGTCGGACAAGGGAGGAGAAACTTAAGTTTGTATATCCAATACAAACCTTTATTGCCTACACCCTTGTAAGTTTATGTTAAAATAATTACTGAAATATTATACTCCTATTTGAGTGATAAATCTACAATAAATTTTTTTTGTTTTATTTTTTCAATTTCATATACAATATATACTTCTTACTTTCAAAAATGTAATTAATAAATTAATAGCATATCCCTCATAATATTCAAAAAAAAGGTACTATTTTCCTGACATATGATGCAAAACTTAATAATTTTTAAGAAAGTTTTATTTCTTGGTCACAAAAATTTCACTTCAAACGTATTGATTTATATGATTAGTAACATTATAATGAAGTGTAACTATCGGATATTGGATTGTTTTGATAAAAGTATAGTATTCACAATATACATTACTTATTTCATATAAAAATAAGTAAGAAGCAAAGCAGAACAGGCTTTGACTTAGTACAGGAGGTTAGGATGGATAATAACGACAAAAAACGAGGGCCAAATGGGAATAATAAGAAGCCATTTTTGTATACATTAGTGGCTGCTATTCTTTTTTTGGCACTGTTTTCTTACATGACCAATCGAATTAAAGAGGGCAGCAGTAAGGAAATAACCTATGACCAGTTTATAAAAATGGTTGATAATGGAGAGGTAAAAGAGGTTTTATTTAAATCGGATAAAATAATAATTGATCCCAAAAAGCAAGAAAATCCTATGTATGACATCAATTATTATACAGGATATGTAAAAGATGATACTTTATCGGAACGTTTGCTTAAAGCAAAGGTAACGTTCAGTGGGGATGTAGTAGATACTCGTACCACTATAGTAGATATTATTATGGTTTATGTTTTGCCATTTGTTCTTATATATATTGTAATGTGGTTCTTATTTAAAATGATTTCTAAAAGCGGCGGCGGTATGATGGGCGGTGTTGGCAAAAGTAATGCCAAAGTTTATGTGGAGAAAGAGACGGGAGTTACTTTTAAAGATGTAGCAGGTCAGGAAGAAGCCAAAGAATCTTTAACTGAAATCGTGGATTTCCTGCACAACCCAGGAAAATATACTCGTATCGGTGCTAAACTTCCAAAAGGTGCTTTATTAGTAGGCCCTCCAGGAACAGGTAAAACACTTCTTGCAAAAGCAGTAGCTGGTGAAGCGAAAGTGCCTTTCTTCTCTTTATCTGGTTCTGATTTTGTGGAGATGTTTGTGGGTGTTGGTGCTTCCAGAGTTCGAGATTTATTTAAACAAGCACAACAAATGGCACCATGTATTATCTTTATTGATGAAGTGGATGCCATCGGTAAGAGCAGAGATACCCATTACGGCGGTGGAAATGATGAAAGAGAGCAAACTTTGAACCAGTTGTTATCCGAAATGGATGGCTTTGATTCTTCCAAAGGCCTTGTTATTTTAGCTGCAACCAACCGTCCGGAAGTTCTGGATAAAGCCCTGCTACGTCCCGGTCGTTTTGACCGTCGAATTATCGTAGATAAACCGGACTTAAAGGGAAGAGTTGATATATTAAAAGTGCATTCCAAAGATGTATTAATGCATGACTCTGTTGATTTAGAGGCAATTGCTTTAGCAACCTCAGGAGCAGTAGGTTCTGATTTGGCTAATATGATTAATGAAGCAGCTATTCTTGCAGTTAAGCAGGGACGTACTGTGGTTACTCAGGAAGACTTGTTTGAGTCTGTGGAAGTAGTTATTGCAGGTAAAGAGAAGAAAGACCGTATTCTTGGCAAAGAAGAAAAGAAGATAGTTGCATACCATGAAGTTGGTCACGCCTTAGTTACTGCATTAGAAAAGAATGCGGAACCGGTACAAAAGATTACCATTGTACCAAGAACCATGGGTTCTTTAGGATATGTAATGCAGGTTCCTGAAGAAGAAAAGTATTTAATGAGTAAAGATGAAATAGTAGCAAGAATTGTAACTCTTTATGGTGGCCGTGCGGCTGAAAAGATTATATTTAATTCTATTACAACAGGTGCTTCTAATGATATTGAAAAAGCAACCCAATTAGCCAGAGCAATGGTTACCCAATATGGTATGTCAGATAAATTCGGTTTAATGGGACTTGAGTCTATCGAGAACCGTTATCTGGACGGAAGACCCGTTTTAAACTGTGGAGATGCCACTGCTGGAGAAATCGATCAGGAAGTAATGGTCATTTTAAAGGAATGTTATGATAGAGCAGAAGCACTTTTAGCTGATAACCGTGATGTATTGGATAAGATTGCTGAATATCTGGTAGAGAAAGAAACAATTACAGGCAAAGAGTTCATGAAGATATTCCGTGAAGTTAAAGGCTTACCGGAAGAAGATATGAAAGAAGAAAAAGCAGAATAAATAAAAAATTATATAGTAATAAAATATAATGACAGCATCAAAAGGGCTATAAAATGGAAAGTAAAACCTTTCGTTTATAGTCCTTTTGTTTACCCAAAAGAAAAATGTAAGAAAATCTGTATTATTGTATTAATTTTTACATCTATAATTGACAGAATCAGTTATAATGTTTACATTTATGATATAATACAAACGGAGTGAGATAATTACAAGTTTGCTTGTAATTATCGATTGGAGTGCCAAGATCATGAACAGCTTTTATGTTCATGATATAATAAAAACGGAATGCGGAAATACAAGCTTGCTTGCATTTTCCCAGTGGAGTGCCAGGATCATGAACAGGTTTTATGTTCATGGTATAATACAAACGGAATGAAAAACATTCGGCATCCAAACTTTCTCAGGAATTATAATATTATGAACAGGTTTTACGTTCAGATATAGGAATAAGATAGACTTAATGCATTGGATTTGATATATTAAAACTGAAACAACAATTTATTTATAGTATAATTACAGTACTCTAAGTCATATGAATAATCAAGTTATAAAGTTAGGACATACAGACATTAGGAAGGAGTATATATGTTTTTTGATATAGAAGAAGAATTAAAGAAGCTGCCCGCCAAACCCGGTGTATATATTATGCATGACAGTAACGATAACATAATATATGTAGGAAAAGCTATCAGCCTAAAAAATAGAGTTCGGCAGTATTTTCAAAGCAGCAGAAATCTTACTCCAAAGATTCAGCAGATGGTTAGTCATATTAACTATTTTGAATATATTATCACAGACTCAGAATTAGAGGCGTTGGTTTTGGAATGTAATCTAATTAAAGAACACAGGCCAAAATACAATACCATGTTAAAGGATGACAAAAGTTATCCTTATATTAAAGTAACAGTAAATGAAGCGTATCCAAGGGTACTGTTTGCAAGACAGAGGGGAAAGGATAAAGCAAAATATTTCGGACCATATACCAGTTCCAAGTCCATAAAGGATACTTTGGAATTACTGAGAAAAATTTATTTTATAAGAACCTGCAACCGAAATCTTCCGAAGGACATTGGAAAGGACAGACCTTGTCTGTATTATCACATTAAACAGTGTAAAGCACCTTGCCAAGGCTATGTGTCAGAAGCCGAATACAAAGAGTCCATTCAAAAGGTGCTGGAATTTCTAAACGGTAACTATTCCCTTGTTACAAAAGAGCTGGAAGAGAAAATGAAACAAGCAGCAGAGAACTTAGAATTCGAGAATGCGGCAGAATATAGGGACCTTCTTAATAGTGTCATGCAGATAGCTCAAAAGCAAAAGATTACCAGCAGCGAATTGGAAGACCGTGATATATTAGCATTAGCAACAGCGGGAAATGAGGCAGTTGTGCAGGTTTTCTTTATTCGAAGCGGCAAATTAATAGGCAGGGATCATTTTTATCTGACCGGTGTGGAGCATGAATCAAAAAGTTCTATTCTCACTAGTTTTGTAAAGCAATTTTATGCCGGTACGCCTCTGATACCAAGGGAATTAATATTGGGAGAGTCTATTGAAGATCAGGAAATAATAGAAGAATGGCTTTCCTCCAAACGTGGACAAAAAGTATACATTAAGGTTCCCATTAAAGGAGAAAAAGAACGACTGGTTGAACTTGCTAGAAAGAATGCATCCCTGGTATTGCAGCAGGATGCAGAAAAGATTAAACGGGAAGAAGCCAGAACAGTGGGTGCTTTAAAACAGATAGGAGAATTATTGAATATACCGGGAATTAGACGTATTGAGGCCTTTGATATATCCAATACCAGCGGTTTTGAATCTGTTGGCTCTATGGTTGTTTATGAAAACGGAAAACCAAAGAGAAATGATTACCGTAAATTTAAAATTCGATCGGTTAAAGGACCGGATGATTATGCCTCTATGGAAGAGGTGCTTACCAGAAGATTAACCCACGCTATTCGGGAAGAACGTGCACTTCATGAAAAGAATGCACTTCTTGAAGAACATGCCGTTCAAGAAGGCCATACAATTCGCAAAGAAGATGTACTCCCTGAAGAAGGTACACTCCATGAAGAAGGTACACTCCATGAAGAAGATGCACTCCCTGAAGAAGGTACACTTCGTGAAGAAGATGTACTTCGTGAAGAAGATGCACTCCCTGAAGAAGGTACACTCCATGAAGAAGATGTACTTCGTGAAGAAGATGTACTCCGTGAAGAAGGTACACTCCGTGAAGATGTAATCTGTAAAGAAGATGTACTCCGTAAAGAAGATACACTTCCTGAAGAAGACATCCTCCATGAAGAAGATATAATTCATGGAGAAGATGCACTCCGTGAAGACACACTCCATGAAGAAGATACATTTCCTGAAGAAGACCCACTCCATGAAGAACATTCACCCCGTGAAGAACAACAACACGGGGAAAAGAGTCCGGTACGAGAATACGACAGCTTTAATAAACTACCAGACTTAATCATGATGGACGGCGGCAAAGGTCAGGTTAATATCGCTAAAAAAGTATTGGATAACCTAAATATGGTAATTCCGGTATGTGGCATGGTTAAGGATGATAATCATAGAACAAGGGGTCTCTATTATAACAATACAGAGATACCAATTGATACACATAGCGAAGCATTTAGACTGATTACAAGAATCCAAGACGAGACCCACCGGTTTGCTATAGAATATCATAAACTCCTTCGGGGTAAAACTCAGATTCGCTCCGTATTAGACGATATTAAGGGTGTGGGAGCTGCAAGAAGAAAGGCTTTGATGAAACATTTTCAATCCATTGAAGCCATAAAGGAAGCCAGTGTGGAAGAACTGGCAGCAGTGCCATCTATGAATAAGCCGGCAGCAGAAAAGGTATATGAGTTCTTCCGCTCATAAAACCGTAATTTTTCCAATAATATTTACATTAACAGAAGGTATGTGATAAAATAGTAAAATCAGTGCAGAATAATAAATCTATTGTCTTCAGAAAGTAGGAAAGGAAGTATAAATATGTATACTGTAGAATTAGCCACGCTAATTGGTAAGATGAATCTTGAAGTTCTAACACCGGATATAGACTATAAACATATAAAAATCTGCCAGCCGGATGTGAATCGTCCAGCCCTTCAATTGGCCGGGTTCTTTGATCATTTTGATTCCGACCGTGTTCAGATCATCGGCCGGGTAGAAGAAGCCTATATGAGAAAAATGGAAAAGGATCACGGCATAGGTATATTATCAAGATTAATGGATTATAAAGTACCTTGTATTGTATTCTGCCGAGGCATTGATGTTGAACCGGAACTGATCCAATTAGCAACGCAAAAATGTGTACCTATTTTAAAAACGAACAAAACCACATCTTCCTTTATGGCAGAAGTGATCCGTTGGTTAAATGTTGAATTAGCTCCCAGGATGTCCATACACGGGGTTTTAGTAGACGTATACGGTGAGGGTATTTTGATTACGGGAGAAAGCGGTATTGGCAAAAGCGAAGCTGCTTTGGAACTGATTAAAAGAGGACATCGTCTTGTAACTGATGATGTTGTTGAAATAAAAAAAGTAAGTGATGAAACGTTAATAGGTATGGCACCGGATATAACAAGACACTTTATTGAACTAAGGGGTATCGGAATTATTAATGTAAAGACCCTCTTTGGTGTTGAAAGTGTTAAGAATACCCAGGCCATTGACTTGGTTATTAAATTAGAAGAATGGAATAAAGAAAAGGAATACGATAGACTAGGCCTTGAGGAGCAATACATAGAATACCTGGGGAATAAAGTAGTCTGTCATTCCATACCAATCCGTCCGGGACGTAATCTTGCGGTTATTGTAGAATCCGCTGCGGTTAATCACAGACAAAAGAAGATGGGATATAATGCTGCACAGGAACTATATAATAGGGTAACCAATAATTTAATGAAAAAAAATAAAGCAATTGAAGAATAATATATCCTGTAAAAACAGAAGTGAAAACCGGGAAAGAATTTATATCCGGCGGAGAAATATACAAAAATAATTTCCGCTATACATCATAATAAGAGCAATGTCAAGAAAGGAGATACGTAAGTTTTAATTAATAAATTTACGTAAGCAGTAATATGGAAAAACTATGTTTTGGAATTGATATAGGTGGAACAACAGTAAAATTAGGGTTGTTTACAGATAAAGGGGAATTGGTGGATAAATGGGAGATACCAACCAGAAAAGAGAACTCAGGAAGTTACATATTAGGTGATGTAGCCAAATCCTTGGAGCATAAAATATCGGAACGAAAATTGGATAAAAGTCAAATTGTGGGTATTGGCGCAGGTGTGCCTGGACCAGTTACCGGGGATGGAACGGTTATCGAATGCGTGAATTTAGGCTGGAGCATTATAAACGTTGCCAATGAATTAAAAGCACTTACCGGTTTTGAAGCAAAGGTGGGTAATGATGCCAATGTAGCTGCTTTAGGTGAAATGTGGCAAGGAGGCGGTAAAGGTTATAATAGTATTGTTATGGTAACTTTGGGAACCGGAGTAGGAGGCGGCGTAATAGTAGATGGTGAGATTATAACCGGAAGCAATGGAGCAGCAGGTGAAGTGGGACATATTTTAGTAAATTACGAAGAAAAGGAGAAATGCAACTGTGGAAAGACAGGCTGCTTAGAGCAATTCGCATCTGCAACGGGTATTGTAAAGGAAGCAAAGAGATTATTAAGTAAATCTGCAGAACCGTCAAAACTTCGTGATTTCGACTATTTGTCTGCAAAATCCATATTTGATTGTGCAAAAGAAAATGATGAACTGGCATTAGAATTAGTAGAACAGCTGGGAAGATATCTTGGTATTGCATTATCACATGTAGCTGCGGTTGTAGACCCTCAGGCATTTGTTATAGGCGGAGGAGTGTCTAAGGCAGGCAGCATATTAACCGATGGAATAAAAAAATATTATAATCAATATGTAATGCTGGCATTAAAAAATAAAGAGTTTCGTCTTGCAGAACTTGGTAATGATGCAGGAATATTTGGCTGTGCCAGACTTATTCTGGGCCATTAACTTTGGAGTTGCCAAAATCTATTAAGTATTGTATGATATGTGTAGTTTTGGATGGTATACTGCCAGTAAGTTTCGGCATATAATATTGGGAATATGTAAATATTAGCGTTAATAGGCTAATAGCAGTTTATATAGAAAGAGGAAATAAAGTTGAATGAGGATTTTTATCAGACACTAAAGGATATATTAAGAGATGAGCAAATATTGATAGAAGAACCTCTTGCAAAGCACACCACTTTTCAGATAGGCGGCCCGGCAGAATTTCTTCTTCTGCCTGAGAATAACCATCAGGTAGCTGCATTGGTTAAAGTTTTGTGTGAAAAGAACATGCCTTTTTATGTAATAGGGAATGGAAGCAACTTACTGGTTAGTGATAAAGGATACAAAGGCACCATCATAAAAATCGGACAATGTATGAGTAATATTGTTGTCAGAGAGTATGATGGGTCCCGCTATCTTGTTCAGGCAGGATCAGGAGTATTGCTTTCCAAATTAGCCAATAAAATAGCAGAACATGAATTAACAGGTTTTGAATTTGCTTCCGGAATTCCTGGTTCTTTAGGCGGAGCTGTAACTATGAATGCCGGTGCTTATGGCGGGGAGATAAAAGATTCCATTATGGGAGCAACGGTAGTTGATCAGTCGGGCAGCATGATGTATTTAAATAAAGAAGATTTGAAGTTAGGATACAGAAAAAGTATTATCCAGGAAAAGAATTATATTGTATTGGATGCTTCCTTTGTATTTGAACCAGGTAATAAGGATGATATCAGAAATAAAATGGATGACCTTAACGAAAGAAGACGTGACAAGCAGCCTTTGGAATATCCCAGTGCAGGCAGTACTTTTAAAAGGCCGGAAGGATATTTTGCAGGTAAATTAATTATGGATGCAGGTCTTAGAGGTTATCAGGTGGGTAATGCACAAATATCGGAAAAGCATTGCGGCTTTGTTATTAATAAAGGAGGAGCAACTGCCGCTGATATTATGACACTGATTACAGAAGTAAGACAAATTGTATTTGATAAATTTGGAGTCATGTTAGAGCCGGAAGTAAGACTTTTGGGTGAGTTTTAGTTCTAAGGCCCAAATTCGCGGGATGATGGCAGAATGGGAGAATTATATGAGACTGGTAGTAGTTACAGGAATGTCAGGAGCAGGCAAAAGTTCAGTACTAAAAATGCTGGAGGATGCAGGATATTTCTGCGTTGATAATCTTCCTATACAACTCATCTATAAATTAGTCCAGTTAACCTTCAATGGAACCCAGAATATCGACAAAGTAGCATTAGGTGTTGATATTCGCAGCGGACAAGCCCTGGAAGAACTGGATGAAGTATTAGACCTAATGAGTATGGATGGATATCCGTACGAGATACTGTTTTTAGATGCTAGTACGGAAGTATTAGTAAAACGTTACAAGGAAACAAGAAGAACACATCCTTTATCCGGAGCAGGACGAGTAGAGCAGGGCATTGAAACTGAGAGAAACAAGCTGGAATTCCTTAAGAAAAAGGCCAATGTTATTATAGATACAAGTCAACTGCTAATTCGGGAATTAAAAGTTCAAATTGATAAAATATATTTAAAAAATGAAAAATACAATAACTTTTTCATAACCGTGCTATCTTTCGGATTTAAGTATGGAATACCAATGGATTCTGATTTGGTATTTGACGTAAGGTTCTTACCCAATCCATACTATATTCCAAAGCTAAGAGCAAAGACAGGTAATGATAAAGATGTTAAAGATTATGTAATGAAATCAGAGATGGCTCCTGTATTCGTAAAGAAACTTGAGGATATGATTACATTTTTAATTCCAAATTATATCGCAGAGGGAAAAAATCAGTTGGTTATTAGTATTGGATGCACTGGAGGCAAGCATCGTTCCGTCACCTTGGCCAATGAACTGGCTCTTAGACTGCAACATCTTGAATATGGATTAAAGGTGGAGCATAGAGATATTATGAAGGATACATTGCACAGCTAGCAAAGTCTCTAGATTCTGAAAGGAGCAAGGAAATTAATATGTCATTTTCCAGAGACGTAAAGGATGAATTATCAAAACAGATTAGTCCTGCAAGGCACTGCCAGATAGCTGAACTGGCAGCAATCATCAGTTTATGCGGCAACATTATTATATCTGAATATGATAGATATATTCTGAAACTCCATACGGAAAATCTGTTGGTAGCCAGAAAATACTTTACATTAATTAAAAAAACCTTTAAAATAAATACAGAAATCTCGGTAAAACAAAATAATTATCTGAAAAAGAATAAAACCTATACTATGGTTATTGTAGATCATGACATAGTTATTAAAATCTTACAAGCTACCAAGCTGATGGATGAAAACAAAGAAATTATGGAAAACTTATCTGTAGTAGATAATCTGGTCATACAGAATTCTTGCTGCAAAAGGGCATTTATCAGAGGTGCATTTTTAGCTTCCGGTTCCATGAGTGAGCCAAAGAAGACCTATCATTTTGAGATAGTTGCACCAAATGAACCAAAAGCAAGACAAATTCAAGAAATTATCAATACCTTTAATATAGATGCAAAAATTGTGATTCGTAAGAAACATTTTGTTGTCTATGTAAAAGAGGGTTCACAAATAGTTGACCTATTAAATGTAATGGAAGCACATGTTTCTCTTATGAATTTGGAGAATGTCCGAATATTAAAAGAAATGAGAAACTCCATTAATAGGCAAGTGAATTGCGAGGCTGCCAATATTAATAAAACGGTGCAAGCAGCAACCAAGCAGATTGATGATATAATATATATTAAGGAACAGATTGGCTTCAGTGAATTATCAGAGGGGTTGGAGGAAGTTGCATCTTTACGCATTGAATATCCAGAAGCATCACTGAAAGAATTGGGGGCTCTGCTTAATCCGCCTATAGGCAAATCAGGTGTCAACCACAGGTTAAGGAAATTAAGCATTTTAGCAGATAATGTTAGGAAACAGAAGGAGGAAGTAAACTATGGTATCGAAAAAAATAACAATTAAAATTCCCACAGGATTAGAGGCAAGACCGGTCGCTCTATTGGTTCAGGTTGCAAGCCAATATGAAAGTGCTATCTATGTAGAATGTGATGATAAGAAAGTCAATGCAAAGAGTATTATGGGAATGATGAGCTTAGGTTTAGCAGCAGGTGAAGAAGTTACTGTTTCAGCTGAAGGCTCTGATGAACAGGCGGCTATTGATAATATCGAGAAATATTTAAGTTCAAAATAGATTCCATATGATTATGAATTAGGATATTTTAAAGAGAATATACTATCTAAAGAGGTTGACGCGAAATAGAAAATTTTGCATAACCTCTTTTTTTAAAATTAATAATTTTGTAAAGAAATATTAAAAGGTTCATGCTATAATGAAAGAAGTGTACACCAATTAATATATTTTATAGCAAAGGTATATTATACAAAAGATAGACGTGATGTTGTATACATATGTTAAGTAAGAATCGCGAATAATAGATCATAACAGACAACATTAAACGAACTGATAAATTATATTATACCTGAAAGAACCTTAAACCTGAACCAATTGTGTTTTGGACAGGTTTCATCTTCTCTTCAGGATTTTATGCATGAAGGAGGAAATCGAGTGGATAACAAAACAAAAGGATATACGAACAAAACAAATTCCTATGATTATAGAGCGGAAAGCAACGTTAAAAAGACAAGTAAAAAAGGAAAATATAAAACAATACTTGTTGCTGAGCTTTTATTACTTTTTATAGCAATAGCCGGTATTCTTACCTTTGCCCTGGCAAAAGGAGGTTATTTCAAGAAGAATAATAATAATCAACCACAAGGGGGCATAAATGCTCCAGGGGATAAAGATAAAGGTTTAACCCCGGAAGAAAAAGAAGAAAAGCGTTTAGAAGAAGAGAAAAAAGCACAACAGGAAAAGATTTCAAAACTAGTGGAAGAAGCGGACTTATTGGCAATGGGTTATGATTATGACAAAGCCATAGAAACTATAAAGTCATATGGTGAAGGGTATACCAATCATACGGTACTTACGGATGCTATTGCAAAATATGAAGCAGACAAGGAAAAACTGGTTCCTTTAGGTGCATATGAATCCGTCAATGAAATAAGTCATGTATTCTTTCATTCTTTAGTGGCGGATAATTCCAAAGCCTTTGATGGAGATTATGCTTCCAACGGCTATAATTATTATATGACTACCATTTCTGAATTCAAGGAAATGATGAAGCAGATGTATGAAGCTGGTTATGTTTTGGTAAGTATCCATGATGTAGCCCGTCAGGTAACTGCAGAAGACGGTACAACAAAATTTGTTTCCGGAGATATTATGCTTCCGCCTGATAAAAAGCCATTCGTACTGTCACAGGATGATGTTAATTATTATGAATATATGACTGGAGACGGCTTTGCTTCTAAAGCTGTCATTGACGAAAACGGCAGACCTTCCACTGCTATGATTATGGATGACGGAACTGTTTCCGTTGGAGATTATGATATGGTTCCGGTTTTGGAAACATTTATTGCGGAACATCCGGATTTTTCTTATAAAGGAGCCAGAGGTATATTAGCACTTACCGGTTATGAAGGTACTCTGGGCTATCGTACCAACGATAAGACTTCTCCTACCTACGAAGAAGACAAAGAGACGGTTAAGGAAGTTGTAAAGAATCTAAAAGAGTGGGGATGGGAATTCGCCTCTCATAGTTATGGACATAGAAATATGGGAAAGGCAAGTTATACCTTTACGGTAACGGACACCGACAGGTGGATGGAGGAAGTTGGTTCCCTGATTGGTCCTACGGATGTCTATATCTTCCCCTATGGAATAGATATAGAAGAGAGCGTTAGCGGTTATACCAGCGACAAATATAATTATTTAAAGAGTTTAGGCTTTAACTATTATTGCGGTGTTTTTAAATCTCCATGGATCCAGGTAAAAGATGAATATGTTAGAATGACCAGAAGACCTTTGGACGGGCAGGCAATGTTACAATTTCCGGAAAGATTAGCTGACTTATTTGATTTGAGCAAAGTTATTGATCCGGATCGGCCGGCACTGAAATAGGGGTCTTCTGACCCCATTTTTAGAAATAAAGTGGTACAGGAACCAGGTTGAAAGGAACTTTCAACCTTAAAGTTTTGTGTCAATGAAATCTTCAATTAAAAACTTAAGATGACCCAAAAAGTATATGTTAACATGGAGGTAAAAATGAAATTTGCACATTTACATCTACATACAGAATACAGTCTTCTGGATGGATCAGGTAAAATCAAAGAAATGGTAGCCAGAGCAAAAGAACTGGGCATGGACAGTATTGCCATTACTGATCATGGTGTAATGTATGGCGTCATTGATTTTTATCGTGCCTGCCTTGCTGAGGGAATAAGACCTATTATTGGGTGCGAAGTTTATGTAGCGCCCAATTCACGGTATGATAGAGAGAATTCATCTTCGGAGGACCGGTATAATCATCTGGTTTTATTAGCAGAGAATAATACCGGTTATTCCAATTTAATGAAAATTGTTTCCACCGGTTTCATAGAAGGCTTTTACTATAAACCCAGAGTGGATTATGAAATACTGTCCAGATACAGTGAGGGTATCATTGCGTTAAGTGCCTGTTTAGGAGGAGAAGTTGCAAGTAACCTGCGCAGAGGCTTCTATGAGGAAGGTAAAAAAGCAGCATTGCGGCTGAAAGATATATTTGGAGAAAATAATTTCTTTTTAGAGCTACAGGATCACGGTTTACCGGAACAAAGTCAAGTAAACCAAGGATTACTGCGAATGCATAGTGAAACAGATATTCCATTAGTGGTTACTAACGACGTTCACTACACGTTGGAAAGTGATGCTCAGGCACATGATATCTTACTTTGTATTCAAACCCAGAAAAAAGTCTCCGATGAAAATAGAATGCGATATGAAGGCGGCCAATATTTCCTGAAATCACCGGAAGAAATGGAAGCCTTATTTCCTTATGCCAAAGAAGCGCTGGAAAATACTCAGATGATTGCAGAACGCTGTCATGTGGAAATTGAATTTGGTGAATATAAACTTCCTAAATATGATGTTCCCGTTGGCTTTACGGCTTTGGAATATCTGAAAAAACTTTGTGAAGAAGGTTTAATCAGAAGATATGGGAATCCTTCTACAGAATTAAAAGAAAGATTAGAATATGAAATTGAAACGATAAGAGGTATGGGATTTGTAGATTACTTCTTAATTGTATGGGATTTTATCAAATATGCCAAAGATAATCAAATTATGGTAGGACCTGGACGAGGTAGTGCGGCGGGAAGTATTGTATCCTATTGTCTAGAGATTACGGATATTGATCCCATAAGATACAATCTGTTGTTTGAGCGCTTCTTAAATCCGGAACGATTAACCATGCCGGATATTGATATTGATTTCTGTTTTGAAAGAAGGCAGGAAGTTATTGATTATGTAGTACAAAAATACGGAAAAGACCGGGTGGTTCAAATTGTTACTTTTGGAACCATGGCAGCCAGAGCGGTTATTCGTGATGTGGGAAGAGCTTTGGATCTTCCTTATGCCCAGGTAGATACGGTTGCCAAAATGATACCAACAGAAGTAGGTATTAATATTGGAAAAGCCCTGAACTCCAATCCGGAATTAAAGAACCTATACAACAGCGACGAAGAAATTAAATATTTAATTGACATGTCATTACGTTTAGAGGGATTGCCCAGACATACTTCTATGCATGCAGCGGGTGTGGTTATCAGTAAAGCACCGGTAGTAGAATATGTTCCATTGTCACGTGCTTCTGATGATTCTTTAACAACACAGTTTACTATGACTACTTTAGAGGAATTAGGCTTATTAAAGATGGATTTTTTAGGCCTTCGAACTTTAACCGTTATTCAGAACGCAGTCAGATTGGTAAATGAAAAAGCAGACAGGGACAATACGAATAAAATACATATGGATCGGATAGATTATGATGATAAAAATATATTTAATTTAATTTCTTCCGGTAAAACAGATGGTATATTCCAGCTAGAAAGTGCTGGCATGAAAAGCTTTATGAAGGAGCTTAAACCGAAAAGTCTGGAGGATATTATTGCAGGTATTTCTTTGTATCGTCCGGGACCAATGGACTTTATACCAAAATACATTAAGGGAAAGAATGAATCGGAATCTATTATATATGAATGCCCCCAGTTAGAGCCTATTTTATCTCCTACATATGGCTGTATTGTATATCAGGAGCAGGTTATGCAAATTGTTCGTGACCTTGCAGGTTACAGCTATGGACGAAGCGATTTGGTACGCCGTGCTATGTCTAAAAAGAAAGCCTCTGTTATGGAAAAAGAACGTAAAAACTTTGTCTATGGCAATGAGGAGGAAAATATACCGGGCTGTGTGAATAATGGTATATCCGCAGAAGTAGCCGACCATATTTTTGATGAAATGACAGACTTTGCAAAGTATGCTTTTAACAAGTCCCATGCTGCTGCTTACGCGATAATTTCTTACCAAACAGCATTTTTAAAGTATTACTATCCGGTAGAATTTATGGCAGCACTTATGACTTCGGTAATTGATAATCCGGGAAAAGTTGCAGAATATATTTATGCCTGCAGGCAGATGGGAATTGAGATACTACCTCCGGATATTAATGAAGGATATAGCACATTCTCTGTATCAAAGGGATCTATTCGCTACGGACTTTCTGCCATTAAAGGATTGGGAAAACCAGTGATTGAGGCAATTGTGGAAGAACGTGGATGTAAAGGCAAATTTACCAGCCTAAAGGATTTCGCGGTCAGATTATCCGGAAAGGAAGTAAATAAAAGGACCGTAGAAAGTTTTATTAAATCGGGGGCCTTTGACAGCCTGCCAGGAACCAGAAAGCAATTAATGATGATTTATATTCAGGTATTAGATGAAGTATCTCAGGATAAGAAGAAGAATTTAAGCGGTCAACTGTCATTCTTTGATTTGGTGGGAGAGGAAGAAAAAGCAGACTATGAAAATAATATGCCAGATGTAGGAGAGTATTCTACAGAACAGCTTCTGGCATTTGAAAAAGAAGTTATGGGTATCTATGTAAGCGGACATCCTCTTGACCAATATGAAGGTTTATTAAAAAAGAATATCACCAATTCTACTTTGGACTTTGCTCTTGATGAAGAAATCGGAGAAGCAAAAGCAAAGGACGGTGCTTTTGCAACTATTGGAGGAATGGTGGTTTCCAAGACGGTAAAAACCACAAGAAATAATTCTATGATGGCTTTTATTACATTAGAAGATTTAGTAGGTACCGTTGAAATTATCGTCTTCCCAAGAGACTATGAAAAATATAAAATATTATTGCAAGAAGACAGAAAAGTCTTTGTACGGGGGAAAGTAACGGCAGAAGAAGAGAAGCCAGCCAAATTAATATGCAGTGATGTAATACCTTTTGAAGCCATTCCCAAAGAAGTATGGATTAAATACCCGAATAAAGATAATTTTGTAAAAGATGAACAAACTTTATATGAATTATTGAGCCAATCTGATGGTGATGATTCCGTTACCATCTACTTAGAATGTGAAAAAGCAATAAAACAACTTCCTCAAAGCAAGAATATTAATGTGGAAAGTGACTTGATTAAGAAATTGAAAGAAAGATATGGAGACAGCAATATTCAAGTGGTAGAAAAGAGTATTGAAAAAGCTAGAAAAATGCATTAAAATATAGAAGATTTGAACATTAAAATACAAATGTAAACAAACAATCTATAATGTATATCACCTTGAAGTATACAGGAAAGAGGAAACTATGGCAAATAAAGTTAGTACAATTGGTATATTAACAAGCGGTGGAGATGCACCGGGCATGAATGCCGCTATTAGAGCGGTTACAAGAACTGCCTTGGGATATGGTTTAAAAGTTAAGGGGATACGAAGAGGGTTTAATGGTTTATTAGAAGAAGATATTGTTGATTTAGATGGTAGAAATGTTTCTGATATTATACAAAGAGGTGGAACCATTCTATATACAGCAAGATGTAAAGAATTTACCACAGAAGAAGGCCAGAATAGAGGTGCTGAAGTTTGTCGAAAGCACAATATTGATGGCTTAGTAGTAATCGGTGGTGACGGATCTTTTAGAGGAGCAGGAAAGCTGGCTGAAAGAGGAATTAATACGGTAGGAATACCTGGAACCATTGACTTAGATATAGCTTGTACTGAATATACCATAGGGTTTGATACTGCAGTAAACACAGCTATGGAGGCAATCGATAAGGTTAGAGATACATCTACTTCCCACGAAAGATGTAGTATTATAGAAGTAATGGGCAGACATGCAGGATTTATAGCTTTATGGTGTGGTATTGCCAACGGAGCCGAAGATATTTTAATTGCCGAAAGATACGATTATAATGAACAAAGTATTATAGACAATATTATTAGAAGAAAAGAGAGCGGCAAGAAACACCATATTATTGTTAATGCAGAAGGTGTTGGAGATTCTTACGAAATGGCAAAAAGAATCGAAGAAGCTACTGACATTGAAACAAGAGCTACCATTATTGGCCACATTCAAAGAGGGGGAAGTCCTACTTGCAGAGATAGAGTATATGCTTCAACTATGGGGGCTTATGCTGTTGATCTGCTCTATAAAGGTGCATCAAGACGTGTTGTAGCCCATAAAGATGGCAAATTTGTTGACTTTGATATACAAGAAGCGCTATCTATGGAAAAAGACATTGACCAATACTTATATGATTTATCCAGGAGATTATCAAGATAAAACGTACATTTTAAGAGGCTGTTACAGCCTCTTTTTCAATCTTTTGAGTTGCCTTAACAGGAAAGAAATGTTATGATAATTAATTAATCCATTAAAAATTACATATCATATTATTTATAATGGAAAATCAATAAAATACTATGTATTCCAAAGGAATTATTCCAAAGGAATTATTCCAAGGAAAATATTCCATGAAAATATTAAAAATATTCCATGAAAAACTTATGTTATCTATATAACGTGTTATATAGATTGCATGCTATATATAACAAGTAAATAGATAAAATGGAGGAGTTATGAGCAGGAAGACCAAGAAATTTTTATCTTACTATAAACCATATTTAGGACTTTTTCTGTCCGATATGTTTTGCGCTTTAGTGGCAGCAAGTATTACATTGCTTTATCCTTTAATAGTAAGATACATAACCAATGATTTGCTGAGAAACTATGAGATCAGCCAGGCAATGAATACCATTATTAAACTGGGACTTTTGATGCTTGGGCTAGCTATTTTAGAGATGTTGTGTAATTTCTTTATAGCATACAAAGGCCATATGATGGGAGCTAATATAGAATTTGATATGCGTAATGACATCTTTGAACATTATCAAAAATTATCTTTTAACTTTTATGATAATCAGAAAACTGGTCAATTAATGGCAAGAATTACTCATGATTTATTCGATATTACGGAACTTTGCCATCATGGTCCAGAAGACATTGTAATATCCATCATTAAGTTTGTGGGTGCTTTCATTATCTTAATTAATATCAATCTTCCCCTAACATTAATTGTTTTTACTTTCTTACCTATTATGTTTGCATTTGCATTTTTCATGAAGAATAAGATGAATCGTGCTTTTAGAAAAAACAGGGAAAGAATTGCAGAAATTAATGCCCAAATAGAAGATAACCTGTCAGGAATTCGTGTGGTAAAATCCTTTGCCAACGAGAATCAGGAGTTGGATAAATTTCATGCCGGAAATAAACGATTTGTAGAGAGTAAAAGAAACAGTTACTGGCAGATGGCTACATTCCATTCCGGACTTGGTGTATTCACCAATCTGATCAGTGTTGCGGTAATTATTGGGGGTAGTTTGCTAATTGCAGATGGAGCCATTGCGGTTAGTGACCTTTTAACCTTTTTACTCTATATTAATAATATCATAGAGCCTGTTCGAAAACTGATTAATTTTACAGAGCAGTTTCAAAATGGTATTACCGGTTTTGATCGTTTTATGGAAATAATGGATATTAATCCGGATATTGTAGATAAAAAGAACGCTGTGGACTTAAAGAATGTAAAAGGTGAAATAGAATTTAAGAATGTTTCCTTTAAATATAATGAAACTACTACTGATGTATTTCGTAATATTAATCTGAAAGTAGAAGCCGGAGAATATATTGCTTTGGTAGGGTCCTCCGGTGTAGGAAAAACCACCATGTGCAGTTTAATCCCCAGGTTTTATGAAGTATCCAGCGGTACCATAACATTGGATGGAATGGATATCCGGGATATTAAATTAAAGTCACTTAGAAAGAATATCGGTATTGTACAGCAGGATGTATATTTATTTACCGGAACTGTTATGGAGAATATACGATATGGTAAGTTAGATGCAACAGAGGAGGAAATAATCCAGGCGGCAATGAATGCCAATGCCCATGACTTTATTATGGAACTTCCGGATGGATATGATACTTACATTGGGCAGCGGGGAGTTAAACTTTCAGGAGGGCAAAAACAAAGATTAAGTATTGCCAGAGTGTTTTTAAAGAATCCTCCGATTCTTATCTTTGATGAAGCCACCTCAGCATTAGATAACGAAAGTGAGAAAGTGGTACAGGAATCCCTGGAAAGGTTAGCCAAGAACAGAACCACCTTTGTAATTGCCCACAGATTATCCACCATACGCAATGCCAAGGACATTATTGTATTAACAGAAGGTGGTATTGCAGAAAGAGGTAATCACAAAGAGTTGTTAGAACAAAAGGGGCTTTATGCTAATCTTTACACATTAACCCAGGCAAGCCAATGATCTAACCCAGGCAGAATAACAATAGTTACAAAGAATATTAAATATGATAAGGAAAGAGGTGTGAGGAAAAGCTTCTTCACACTTAGAAGAACTCCAAAATGAGAATCCATTTGAATTCTCATTTTGAACTTCTGCATCTATTATTTGAGATGCAGCTAAGAGGCATGAAATGTTGAAAGAATTTTATTCTTTCGACCCTTTGAAAGGAGCATTGTTATAAAAATGGATAAGAAAATAGTATTTTTTGATGTGGACGGAACCTTATATTTACCGGATATAGGGGTGCCTGATTCAGCAAAAGAGGCCATTGCCATGCTGACGGATAATGGGCATATCCCTATTATCTGTACAGGCAGAACCAGACCTATCGTTCCGGATAATTTAATTCAGCTAGGCTTTAAAGGAATTATTGCAGGTGCCGGCACCTATATTGAATATGATGGTAAAGTTATTGAGAATATATTAGTAGAGGATGATTTGGTTAAAGAAACCATGACATTCCTCAAAAAAAATAAAGTAAGATATATTTTGGAAGGGCCGGAATGTCTTTACTACGAAGAAAAAGATAAGGGAGAAGATTACAGCTATATTACAAGTCTTTTTAAATATTTCGGAGAGGATATAATAAAAGCTTTAGATTCCGATACGGTCATTCGTATGAATAAAATATCCTGTAATTTAACAGAAGAAACCAACCCAGATATAGTTATGCCGAAACTGGAAGAGAAATTTCAACCTATTTATCATGGCGTGCAGATGTTTGAATTAGTACCCCGTGGAATCAATAAGGCAACCGGCATTCAAAGATTATTAAAGCACTTAAATATGGACCAGAAAGACACCTATGCATTTGGTGACAGTAATAATGATATAGAAATGTTAGAATACGTTAATACAGGAATTGCAATGGGTAACAGTTATCCGGAAGTACTGGAAAGAATCAGACATAAGACAAAGTCTATTAAAGAGGACGGCATTTATCATGGATTAAAGAAATTTAACCTGATATAAATATATCTGCGGATAAATAAACTATTTATGCAGTATTAGTATCTTAATCTCATCAGGTAAGGACTTACCTGTTTCAGCAGGAGTTTAAGCTCCTGCTGAAATGCCACGTAGTGGCAATGAGGTTATGAGCAGGTAGCATAAGCGGATTGCGAATATCCGCTTTGACTCACTTTATCCAATTATTTCATGGGAACTATTTTATAGTTTACATCGTCAAATGTTTAAGAGTATACTAATACTGCAACCATCAAATTTCTTTAGCGGATCAAAATAGAAAGTGGGAGATGAACCAACAATCCGCATAAATAGAATATAGGGGGAAGAGTTCAATGTACGAGGAGAAACAGCCTGTTTACCACATTGAAACCTTGATAAGGCAATATGGCAATGATGTTTTACGTACTGCATTTATGTATGTAAAAGATAGTCATTTGGCAGAAGACATTTTTCAAGATGTATTCATAAAGGTAAACAAAAATCTCAGTACCTTTCAAGGAAACAGCAGTATTAAGACTTGGATTATTCGAATCACCATTAACACATGCAAGGATTATTTAAAAAGTGCATGGAACCAAAAGGTAGTACCTATGACAGAATATGAGGAAAATACCATACATACAGATGATGATTACAAAGCTGTTGAGCAACAAGACCAGAATCAGCTAATTCGTGAAACGGTTATGAATTTACCTGACAAATATAAAGATATTATCGTTTGCGTATATTATCAGGATATGACCATAAGCGATGCAGCAAGTATATTAAAGATTGCAGAAGGAACAGCTAAAAGCCGTTTATCCAGGGCAAAAGAGAAACTAAAGACTTGTTTGGAAGGGAGGTTATAAGATGGATTTCCAAAAAAATAAATTCAGCAATCAACAGAAAAATGGAAATGGTTCTATGGATAGAGACAAAATTAAAACAGAGAACCGCTTAGAGAAGGAAATAAATTTTGAAGATGAAATTATTCATTTAAAAAACCATCTTAATGCTTCTTTTGACAAAGATAATATTGTAGTTTCGGAGGAACTGATTCAAAAGACATTACAGGCGATTCAATCCGGCAAGGCTCCTTTAACTGCGGATGAAGACAATCAGGAAGAATATGTTGTAACAGAACATAAAAAGAAAAATAGATTTCCTGTTTTTAGATTAGCTGGCATTGCAGCGGTACTTCTGATTCTATTAATCGGTATAAATATATTGAAGTATTTACCTGCCAATAAAAAAAGTGCTGAATATGACGTTAATTCTGCCACAGAGAATACATCAGAATCTGCGGCACCAGAGTCTGGAACTTTAGAGAAAAGTATTGAGGCAAAGAAAGAAACAGAAACATACTCGATTGCAGATACAGGAGCAGGCCAAGAAGTGGCTAAAGATAAAAATGCTGATAAATCTGATTTGAAAGCCTCAGCCAGAAACGATGGATCAGAACCGCAAGAAGCCAATATGGACACACTTGAAGTAGAAGGTATGATATTTTCTGATATTTTACCTTTCACAGCAGAACAGGTAAATTCCTTTTCTATAATAAATAGCAAGAAAGAAAGCATAAACTTTAAGGAGCCGGAGAAAATCAAGGAATTCCTTCTTATGTTAGATGAATATTATTTACTGCCTGTTGAAAACGAAGAAGATACTTCAGAAAATCCGTTGGATTATCAGATTGTATTTACAACCCGGGATAATTTATCCTATACTATATTGGTTGAAAATGAAATTCTGTTAAAGACAGATGATAATAATCGTGATATAATAAGATATACCATTATAGGGGATGTAGAACAATTAAAGAGCAAAATAAGTGAATATAGGTAATTAATTCAAAAGCCTATGGTTTTGATGAATAAAGAATTTCATGAAAGGCTTTTTAGAAGAGGAATCTACAACCCTAGAATAAAGTAAGTAACTAGGAGGATATAATATGAATCCAATTTTAATGGCTTTTCTAGGGGGACTTGTAACTTGGGGCGTAACAGCAGCCGGTGCGGCCATGGTATTCTTTTTTAAAGAAATAAAACCAAAAGTTTTAAACCTTATGTTAGGTTTTGCATCCGGTATTATGTTAGCAGCTTCCTTTTGGTCCTTGTTGTTACCGGCATTGGAATTATCGGAGGATTCTCCCCTTCCCTGGCTTCCTGTAGTTGTAGGATTTGGCTTTGGAGGATTATTCTTATTCGGTGCAGATAAATTAATTCCTCATGTTCATCATGTAGAAGATGAGCCCAGAGGTGGAATAAGTAAGGTATCGAGAAACAGCATACGCCGTAGTGTATTATTAGTTACGGCAATAACACTTCATAATATTCCGGAAGGATTGTCCTTTGGTATCGCATTTGGTTCTGTAGGAACTGTGGAAAAGGCCACCACAGCAGGAGCTATTATTCTGGTCGTGGGTATAGCACTTCAAAACTTTCCGGAAGGAGCAGCAGTATCCATACCTTTACGAAGAGACGGACATTCAAGGTTAAAAAGTTTTATGTATGGGCAGGCATCAGGAATTGTTGAGCCAATTGCAGCAGTGTTTGGAGCCATGCTTGCAAGCAGTGTCAGATCTATTTTGCCTTATGCATTATCCTTTGCAGCAGGTGCTATGGTTTTCGTAGTAGTGGAAGAGTTAATTCCGGAATCACAAAATGACTCTCACCTTTACGGACATGCGGCAACTATCGGAACTATGTTAGGATTTATGGTAATGACAACATTAGATATTGCCTTAGGATAAGAAAAAATAACCGGCTATTTTCTTTTATTGAAATAGTCGGTTATTCTTAAATTCAGGCTTTATTGTTCTTCTTCCGATTCGGTGGAAGCAGCTTCGTCAGAGGTAAAATTGATGGACACATATTCACGAGTATCTTTTTTTTCTACTTCCGGAGCATCCTCATCTTCATCATCAAAATCTTCAAATTCATCTTCAAACTCATCAAATTCATCAGAAGAGTCTTTGTTAATTAAATTTTTGTAAACATAGTAAGCTCCGCATGCTAAAGTTGCAAGGGAAACAGTTCCAAACAAGAATTTACCGAATTTCTTCATACTATCATACTTCCTTTCGTCTTATCAGTATATGCAATTACTAACAATAATTATACTCTTTTAACTAGGAATCTTTCCTTAATTATAATCCATTATAAGCCAACTTCCTGTAAAAGGGAAGTTAAAAAAGTGTAAAATTATTATGAACTAATTGACAAAAACTAAAAATGTTTGTAGACTCAATATACAATGGGAAAGAAGACCTACTGATTTTAGCGTGAAAGAGTACATAGATTGGAGCTCAGGCAATATGTGCCGGCACACAAAGCTGCTGTGGTTATTAAGAAGCGTTAAATCGCCAGAATCGAGGTTATTATGAAATATAACAAAGTTAAAACAGGAATATTCAGGTCCCGTCCCAATCGATTTATTGCTTATGCAGAGGTGGATGGTGAAGTAAAAACCTGTCATGTGAAAAATACCGGGCGATGCAAGGAATTGCTAATACCGGGGGTTACAGTCTATTTGGAAGAACAGGACAACCCGAATCGAAAGACAAAATATGACCTGATTGGTGTTCAAAAAGGTAATCGAATGATTAATATGGACTCCCAGGCACCGAATAAAGTAGTTTATGAATGGATTAAGTCAGGTGGATTATTTTCTGATATTAAATTAGTTAAAACAGAAAAAACATATGGTAATTCCAGATTTGATCTGTATGTAGAGGCAGAGAACAGGCAGATTTACATAGAAGTAAAGGGTGTTACACTTGAAGAAGAAGGGATAGTCAGATTCCCGGATGCCCCTACGGAAAGAGGCGTAAAGCATGTCAGAGAACTTATTGCCTGTGTGGAAGAAGGCTATGAAGCATACATCATTTTTGTAGTACAAATGAAGGGTGTTAAATATTTTGAACCTAATAACATCACTCATCCTGCATTTGGACAAGCACTGAAGGAAGCTGAGGAAAAAGGTGTTCATATTCTTGCCGTAGATTGTGATGTGGAAGTGGATCAATTGAATATTCGAAAAAATGTAATGGTCAAATTACAATAATAATTTGATACAGTCAACCAAATCTAGTATATGGGCGTCGAAACATGTATCCCCATTATATATAGAATATAAAAAATCTTGATTTTTCACAGGACAAAATTTGTGCTGGCGCCCAAATTCGGGGTGCTTCGGCAGAAAGGAGATTATTATGTTTGTAATGAAAGAAGAATACTATACCGGTATTAAGCAAATTGATGATGAGCACAAAGAACTGTTTCGAATTGCACAATCCGCATATGATGTCTTTGCAGACGAATTTATTCCGGATAAGTTTGATAACATTGTAACCATAATCAATGAGTTAAAAGATTATGCAAAATTTCATTTTGCAAGTGAAGAAGCGTATATGAAAAAAATTGGGTACAAAAAGCTGTTCAGCCAGATTGTTGATCATGAACAATTTATGGAGAAGGTAAATAGTATTGACTTTGAACAGGTGGACAGGAATCAGACAGAAATGTTATTAGATATTCTCTCATTTATTGGGGACTGGCTTAGTCAACATATACTGGAGAAGGATAAATTGATCGGTGAAAAATAATATGCAGGTTCAATAAGAAAGTATATTATAAAACTTGCATATAAAAATCATATAAACATAGGAAGATTATAAATTATGCAAGTTGTAATATGTAAAAAATAATAGTATAATAGTTGGGATTTAGTAAATATTAGATGTATCATAGTGAATTAGGTGGGGAAAGGGAGAGATAAATTGAACATAGCTTTATTTACAGATACGTATTATCCGGAAATTAATGGAGTTGCAAATTCTGTTTATATACTAAAGAATGAATTGGAGCAAATTGGACATACAGTATATGTTTTTACAACAACAACACCAGGTTCGCCGGAGTATGAACATAACGTATTTCGAGTACCCAGTATGCCCTTTGCTTTAATTACAGAAAGAAGAGTAGGTATTTTTTATCAGCCTAGGCTGGCTTCTATTATTAAAAAGTTAGATCTGGATCTTATCCATACCCATACAGAGTTCTCTTTAGGCATATTTGGCCGAATTATGGCAAAGGAATTAAAATTACCTATGGTGCATACCTATCATACTATATATGAAGATTATACTCATTATTTAACTAATTTTAAGACTCTGGATAAAAGAGCCAAGGCATTTGCCAGAGTCTTTACTAAAGTTTGTTGTAATACAGTAGAGCAGGTTATCGTGCCCACTCAGAAAGTTAAAGATTTATTATTGACCTACAGTGTCCATAAGGAGATTAGTATAGTCCCTACAGGGGTGAATCTTAAAAAATTTAATCCTGCTCTTTATTCTCAGGAAGATGTAATGGAGTTAAAAAAGCAATATAATATTCAGGAACAGGATAAAATAATGCTTTATCTGGGACGTGTTTCCAAGGAAAAAAATATTGGTGAAATCATTGAATCAATGCCTCAATATATGAGGGAGAGAGAGAATGTGAAGTTTGTTATTGTAGGCAGCGGACCTGAAATGGAAAACTTAAAGCAGATGGTGACAGAACGAAATTTGGACGGAAGAATTCTGTTTACCGGAGCACAGCCCTGGGACAATATTGGATTATTTTATCGAATGGGTGACGTATTTGTAAGCGGCTCTACCAGCGAAACACAAGGACTAACATATATTGAGGCTATGGCAGCTGGGCTTCCGATTGTAGCCAGACGGGACAGATGTTTAGATGACATTTTGGTTCCGGGCTGGAACGGATATGATTTTACGGATCGGAAAGGTTTGCTAGAAGGACTTGATGCGGTGTTATTTAGCAGTTCTGGTATTGCATATGGTGAAAATGCAAGAAAGAATGTACAAAAACTATCTACGGAAGCATTTGCCAGAAACGTGGAAAAAGTTTATGAAGAAGTTATGAAACGGGATGCCATATCGAAGAAGCGTGAGGAATATGAATCAAGAAAAATAAGGCGTTTATTCCGTAGATAGGGGTAGTTCATGAATTTACTTACAATTTCACTTTTAGGAATGGGCATATTATGTATATTATATTTTGTAGTAATCATACTATATGCAGGACCCAAAGCCTCCTTTTTGCAGTTTTGGATAGTGACGGGAATGCTCCTTATTCTTGCAGCATTCCTTTATCCTTTGATAGAAACCGATACAATAGCTACTTTGAAATATATTAAGCATGCAGCAGGTATTCTTTTATTCTTTGGTGCAATCATCTTTATTGTGACTGAGATACGAATCCTATCATCGGGAAGCAAAAAAGTAAGCCTATCGGCAGAGTATGTAATAGTATTAGGCGCCCAGGTAAAGGGAAAGGTATTATCCAAAACATTAAAAAGCCGTATGGATACCGCCTGTAAGTATCTTAAGGGGAATAAAGATGCAAAAGTAATTGTGTCCGGAGGACAAGGAGATGGAGAAGATATATCGGAAGCGGAAGCTATGAGTAATTACCTTGTGAAACAAGGGATTGAGTCATACCGTATTATAAAAGAAGATCAATCTGTTAACACTTATGAGAATATTAAATATAGCAAAAAGTTTCTAAAAGAAGAAACGGCACTTGTTATTCTAATAACAAGCAGTTTCCATGTATACCGGGCAATGGGCATTGCTAAAAGACAAGGACTGAAGGTTCAGGGGCTTGGGGCGCCGTCGGATCAGGTTTTGGTACTGAATTATTATATAAGAGAATTTTTTGCAGTGGTAAAAGACAGGTTGATTGGAAATATATAATGAATAATTTTACAATACTACAGTTATTTTACTCTTGACAAAGAATTTTGCAATGCTATAATAAAAATTAAATAAAATTCTAAACACCTAATACGTTGAAGAGACGAGTAAGATGTGGAATATTACAGAGAGAGATATGTTAGCTGAGAATATCTTAATAGGAATCATCTGAAGACTACCTCTGAGTGGCCCTAATCCGGTCCGTTGATTACGTTACAATCAGAAAGAAGCGGGTAATGATACATTACCAATGAGGGTGGAACCGCGAGTGAATAGTACTCGTCCCTTTCGATTTACTGGATAGTAATTCGAAAGAGACGTTTTTTTTATCTTTTTTTTCGAATGAATCCAGAAAATGAGAACAGTTGTTAGAATGAAATTCTTACAACCAGAGATTTGTGCTACCCACAAATCTCCAGAATTTGAAAGGAGAATGGTTATATTATGAAGATTACATTAAAAGATGGATCAGTAAAAGAGTATGCAAACAGTATGTCCGTTATAGATATAGCAAAGGACATTAGTGAAGGTCTTGCAAGAATGGCATGTGCCGGTGAAGTAAACGGTGAAGTGGTGGATTTAAGAACCGTAGTTGATAAAGATTGTGAATTAAATATATTAACCTTTAATGAGGACGCAGGTAAAGGGGCATATAGACATACTGCTTCACATGTATTGGCAGAGGCAGTAAAAAGATTGTATCCCCATGCCAAACTGGCAATCGGGCCATCTATTGATACCGGTTTCTACTATGATTTTGATGTAGAACCATTTGACAGAGAGGCACTTGATAAACTGGAAAAAGAAATGAAAAAGATTATCAAAGAAGGCGCTGAACTGGAGAAATTTACTCTTCCTAGAGCAGAAGCGATTCAATTTATGAAAGATAGAGATGAACCATACAAGGTTGAATTAATTGAAGACCTACCGGAAGATTCTGTTATTTCTTTCTACAAACAAGGGGATTTTGTTGACTTATGTGCCGGTCCTCACCTAATGAGCACAAAGAATATTAAAGCCATAAAATTAATATCTTCCTCCGGTGCTTACTGGAGAGGAAGCGAAAAGAATAAGATGCTTACCAGAGTATATGGTACTGCCTTTACTAAGAATGCAGATTTGGATGCCTATTTAGCTCATTTGGAAGATGTTAAAAAGCGTGACCATAATAAACTTGGGCGTGAGATGGAGATTTTTACAACTGTAGATGTAATAGGCCAGGGCTTACCTCTTATTATGCCAAATGGTACAAAGATTCTCCAAACTCTGCAAAGATGGATTGAGGATGAGGAAGAAAAAAGAGGTTATGTAAGAACAAAGACTCCGTTTATGGCCAAAAGTGACTTATATAAAATCTCCGGACACTGGGATCATTATAAGGAAGGCATGTTTGTACTTGGTGATGAAGAAGTGGATAAGGAAGTATTTGCTCTTCGCCCTATGACTTGTCCTTTCCAATACTATGTATATAAATCAGCCCAAAGATCCTACAGAGATCTGCCTCTTCGCTATGGTGAAACTTCTACACTTTTTAGAAATGAAGATTCCGGCGAAATGCACGGATTAACTCGTGTACGCCAGTTTACTATTTCTGAAGGCCACTTAATTGTAAGACCGGATCAAATGGATGAAGAATTTAAAGGTTGTCTTGACCTTGCCAGATATTGCTTAAAGACATTAGGCCTTGAAGAAGATGTAACTTACCGTTTATCCAAATGGGATCCAAACAATAAAGAAAAATATATCGGTACCGAAGAAGTATGGGAAGAAACTCAGGGAAGAATCAGAAAAATATTAATAGACCTTGAGATTCCTTTTACAGAAGAAGAAGGGGAAGCTGCCTTTTATGGCCCTAAAGTAGATATACAGGCTAAGAATGTATATGGAAAAGAAGATACCATGATTACCATTCAATGGGATGCATTAATTGCAGAACAGTTTGATATGTATTACATTGACCAGAATGGTGATAAAGTCCGCCCTTATGTTATTCATAGAACCAGTATGGGCTGCTATGAAAGAACCCTTGCCTGGTTAATTGAAAAATATGCCGGATTATTCCCAACCTGGCTATGCCCTGAACAGGTAAGAGTACTTCCTATTTCTGAGAAATATCATGATTATGCGAAGAAAATAGAGAGCCAGCTAAAAGATAACGGAATTCATTGCAGTGTTGATGAACGTGCAGAAAAAATCGGGTATAAAATCCGTGAAACAAGACTTGACCGAGTTCCTTATATGTTAGTAGTAGGACAAAAAGAAGAGGAAGAGGGCTTAGTATCTGTAAGAAGCCGTTACCTTGGAGATGAAGGACAAAAACCTTTAGATACTTTCATAAATGATATCTGCAAAGAAATAAGAACAAAAGAGATTAAAAAAATTGAAGTAGAACAATAATGACTTATGAAAAGGGATATTGTAAAGTGATTTTACAATATCCCTTTTTAAGTCATAATATACAATTACAAATCCTTGACAAATATCATGTATATATTATATGATTAAGTAGTTTTGAAAAAAATAATATTGGTTAGAATATAGATTAATTTCACAAGTAATATACCAAGGCATTCTATGGGAAAGATTATACCGGCAGTATATTATCCCTTGTGACAGATTTAGTTTGGAGGATTCATTTTGGCTGATTATACGAAGGAAATAGAAAAAAGAAGGACATTTGCAATTATATCTCACCCGGATGCCGGTAAGACGACCTTAACTGAAAAACTGTTACTTTATGGCGGAGCTATAAACCTTGCAGGTTCTGTAAAAGCGAAGAAGACGGCAAAACATGCTGTTTCTGACTGGATGGAAATAGAAAAACAACGTGGTATTTCGGTTACTTCTTCCGTTATGCAATTTAATTATGGAGATTATTGTATTAACATACTGGATACCCCGGGACACCAGGATTTCTCGGAAGATACTTACCGTACTTTAATGGCAGCGGATTCTGCAGTGATGGTTATTGATGCTTCTAAAGGTGTTGAAGCACAAACAAAGAAATTATTTAAAGTATGCGTAATGCGTAATATCCCAATATTTACGTTTATTAATAAGATGGACCGTGAAGCAAGAGACACCTTTGAATTATTAGATGAAATAGAAACAGTTCTTGGTATTCAGACCTGCCCAATCAATTGGCCTATTGGATCCGGTAAGAATTTTAAAGGTGTCTATGACAGAGAAACCAAACATATCTCCCGGTTTTTTGCAGCTAATAATGGACAAAAAACGGTAGATACCATAGAGGTTGAATTAGGAGATGAAGAGCTGGATACTCTCATTGGAAAAGAAAATCATGCAATTCTTGCAGATGAAATTGAATTACTTGACGGTGCCAGCAGTGAATTTGATTTGGGCTTAGTGCGTGAAGGCAAATTATCGCCGGTGTTTTTTGGTTCTGCCTTAACTAATTTTGGTGTAGAAACATTTTTAAAGCATTTTCTCAATATGACTACCACACCACTGTCCAGAAGGTCCAATGAAGGCCTGATTGACCCGGTTAAGAATGAGTTTTCTGCTTTTGTATTCAAAATTCAGGCAAACATGAACAAAGCCCATAGAGACCGTGTTGCATTTATGAGAATTTGCTCCGGTAAATTTGAAGCAGGAATGGAAGTAAATCATATTCAGGGCGGAAAGAAGATGCGGTTATCTCAGCCTCAGCAGTTAATGGCCCAGGAGAGAAAAATCATAGAAGAAGCCTATGCAGGAGATATTATTGGTGTATTTGATCCCGGTATATTCTCAATTGGTGATACTATCTGTATGCCGGATCAAAAGTTTGCGTATGAAGGTATTCCAACTTTCTCACCAGAACATTTTGCAAAAGTACGCCAGGTAGATACCATGAAAAGAAAGCAATTCTTAAAAGGTATCACCCAGATTGCTCAGGAAGGTGCTATTCAGATTTTTCAGGAATTTAATACAGGTATGGAAGAAATCATAGTTGGAGTAGTTGGTGTTCTTCAATTTGACGTATTAAAATTTAGGCTGGAATCCGAATATGGAGTGGAAATCCGCTTAGAGAATCTTGCTTTTGAGCATATCAGGTGGATTGAAAATAAAGGAATTGACGTAAGTAAGCTAAGTGTTACATCTGATACTAAGAAGGTAAGGGATATGAAAGGTAATCCGCTGTTACTATTTGTTCACAGCTGGAGCATACAGACGGTTTTAGATAGAAATAAAGAATTGAAATTATCTGAATTCGGAAGAGAGTAGGAAGCTACTTCCTCTCTTCCGATTCTGACTGAGAGAAACGTATAATAAGTTAAAAGTTTTTATTGACATTTAACTTATTATATGATAGACTATAAAAGCTTGTAAATCCTTAGTTGAATAATTAAGGATGAACGATAACAACAAAGCAGAGTATCCACTCTCACCTCAGCACTTAGTTGTGACTTTGGTTAATATTTCTGGATTATGGAATTTAAGCTGCAAACATGGCATGTTTGTGTGCCGCTGAATTTCGTGAGCGCTTACTGATGAATTCGGTAAGATTGATCCGGTTGAAACGTGGATGGACTTTGCTATCCACTTTTTTTATGCCAAGTAACATAATGATTTAAGATTCAAACCTATGGAGGTGTACAACTATTAGCGATTTAATGATTAATGAGCAGATTAGAGACAAAGAAATCCGTTTAATTGGAGAAGACGGCGAGCAATTAGGAATTATGTCATCCAAAGACGCCCTAAAACTTGCAAAAGACGCAAATCTTGATTTAGTAAAGATTGCTCCCACAGCAAAACCACCAGTGTGCAAAATTATTGACTACGGTAAGTACAGATATGAAGTAGCCAGAAAAGAAAAAGAGGCTAAGAAGAAGCAAAAGGTTACAGATGTAAAAGAGATTCGTCTGTCTCCGAATATCGATGCAAACGATCTTAATACGAAAGCTAACCAAGCTAGAAAGTTTATCACAAAAGGTGATAAAGTTAAAGTTGCTCTTCGTTTCCGTGGTAGAGAAATGGCACATATAACATCCAGTAGACAGATTTTAGACGATTTCTATTCAAAGCTTGAGGATGTTGCAGTCGTTGAGAAGCCAGCAAAATTAGAAGGTAGAAACATGATTATGTTTTTAACTGAAAAACGTTAGTAACATTTCGCAATCTCAATCATAGTGACTCTATGATTTGTATTGAAAAATGTCATAAATAATATAAATAAGACAATTGGACAACCTGGCGGAATCCGCATATGGGGAGATTTAATTGTATCATGATTAAGGAGGACATATTATGCCTAAGATTAAAACAAACAGATCAGCAGCAAAGCGTTTCAAAAAAACAGGTACAGGACAATTAAAGAGAATGAAAGCTTATAAAAGCCATATCTTAACTAAAAAATCTACTAAGAGAAAGAGAAATCTTAGAAAGGCAACTTTAGTTGGGGCAACAAAAGTAAAGAACATGAAGAAGATTATGCCATATCTATAAGATATTGGTGATAAGGAGGGAAATAGAACATGGCAAGAATTAAAGGCGGAATGAACGCAAAGAAAAAACATAATAAAGTATTAAAGCTGGCTAAAGGCTATAGAGGAGCCAGATCCAAACAATATAGAGTAGCAAAACAATCCGTAATGAGAGCATTAGCAACTTCTTTCTCTGGTAGAAAAGAAAGAAAGAGACAATTCAGACAATTATGGATCGCAAGAATCAATGCTGCTGCCAGAATGAACGGACTTTCATACAGCAAATTTATGTACGGTTTAAAAGTTGCTGGAGTAGAAGTGAACAGAAAAATGTTATCTGACATGGCTATTAACGATCCTGCAGGCTTCGCTTCTTTAGCTGAGGTTGCAAAATCTAAGATAGCTTAATTGGTTGTTCCAATAGATTAAAATAAAATAGTGCAATGGATTTGTAATCGGTTGCAGTTAAAATATTAGGCTTACTTCATGAATAAACTATTTATAGTTTCCCTGAAGTAAGCCTTTCTTGTTATGTAGAGCTTCTAACTATTAATTTGGTTGGTAAAATTACCTTTTTGGGAAGAAGCTCATTGCCATTTATTCGGTCTAATAATAAATCAACGGCCACCATTCCTATTTCAAATGTAGGAACTTCCATAGTTGTTAAGGGTGGATTTGAATATTTAGAAACTTCAATATTTGAGAGTCCGATTATAGCAACTTGGTCCGGAACGGATATTTTGTTATTGTATAAACAATTAAGGGCGGCCATTGCCATTAAATCACTTGCAGCAAAAAAAGCATCGGGATAATTACCAGTCTCACATAAATGATTTACTTTCTCTGTACAAATATCTTCATCCCACATACAATCGATAATCCAGTCAGGATTTACAGACAATCCTTCTGCATGCATGGTAGCGTAGTAACCTTTATAACGTTGACTTTCTTTAATATTACCTTTTCTACCGCTTCCACCAATAAATCCAATCTTCTTATGACCTCTTTCAATTAAGTGTTTAACAGCCAAAGTTGCGATGTTGTAATGGTCATACCCCACATTATCAATTTCTTCCCTCTCAGTGTCAATACCAACAATATTAGGAACCTGATTACGGATAAATTCATAGGTTTCTTCATCTAATGTTTCCATTAGTATTAAACCGCTTATAGATTCATTAAAAGTGCCGAATAAAGTCTTCTTATCTTCTAATTCAGCTCCTGTTCTAATAAATGCTATGTCATATCCTTTACTGGACAATCTGTCTTCAATTCCAGATAATATGGACATAAAATAGGGGTCGTTAAATTTTTTCTTTGTAACACTTAGAATGCAGCCGATTTTAATATTGGTTTTGTTGTCAGTATTTGATGTCTGATTTTTCCCGCTGGTATTCACTTTATAATTCAATTGATGAATGGCTTTCCAGACTCTGGCCCGGGTTTCATCTGTCATTTTATAAGTGGTGTCATTGTTGATTACTCTGGATACTGATGCAATAGAAACGTTAGCTAATTTTGCAACATCTCTTATAGTACTCATAGAAAGGATCCCCTCCTTATTTAATTTAATATCTTTTGTTTCGCGATATTTACGTAATATATATAATACAATTTAAATCATTACATGTCAAGAATAACTAATAATATATTGAAATAAAAAATATATTGTGAAAAATATACGGATTATTATTTACAAATGAAATATTCAATGCTATAATAACTATAAATTTTAGTAAACAAACGTAACAAATCAACGTAAACAATAAAAAATTATGCGTAAACCATCTATTTTCTAAAAAATGTACTAATATAGTTTTAGGAAAGGAAAGTCATGAAAGAGGTTCATTGTGCTATATGCAGCAAAAAAGTAATAAATGATGAAGTTGCTATGAACTTAAAAGTACTTGGAAAGCAAATTGGTATCATACGCTGTTATGATTGTCTGGCTGCCGTGATGAACTGCAGTACGGCTAAGCTGACAGAACTATCTGAATACTATAAAAGTTCAGGATGCAATCTTTTTAAAGTAAATTACCTGCAGTAAGGATGGAGAAGATTATGAATAAGAAAAATACCATATACCCAACGATAATTGATACGGCAATTATAAATCCGGGCATTGGCTTTATAGCTGCCCCTGAATTGATGGGAAGTAAGGAAAAAGTTTACGACAATCGGGGCAATGAGGTTGAAAAATATAAGTTTACAGAGGATAGTAGAACTTATAATCACCCGGACAGTAAAGTATATTTTTGCAGCGTGGGCTGGAGGCAGATAGAGCGTGAAAAAGGTTTATATGATTGGAAGCTGCTAGAAGATAAATTAGAATATGCAAAATCTTTAGGGTGTACAGCAGTGGTTAGATGTTCTCCTTATGCCTTAAATGAAGAAGAGGATATACCTGGCTGGTTTCGAAAAGAATGCCCCCACGAACCGGAATTCCCTTTTTGGAGGGTGGATCCTAACACTACTCCCTACATAGAATATTGGTCAAATTTTATTAGAGACTTTGCAAAACATTTCGATGGGAATCCAATTATCAGTTCCGTTGACATGACAATCGTAGGAGCATGGGGAGAAGGAGGAGGAACGGAATTCTTAGATGAGGAGGCAATTAAAAAGGTTACAGATGCCTATTTGGATGGATTTAAAATTACACCTCTTCAAGCACTTTTACATGATCCCTTATCTGTTAAGATTATTAAGGAACGTAAAGCAAAGGTTGGTTTTCGAGTAGACTGTCTGGGGGATATGGGTGGATTCCATGGTGAGAAGTGGTCTCATATGCTGGACTTTTACCCTCAGAATATTCAAAACTTTAATATGGGTTCTGCCTGGGAAAAGGCACCTGTTTTATTTGAAGCATGCTGGCATATGAATGATTGGTATTATCAGGGATGGGATATTGATTATATTATTAAGGAATCGTTAAAATGGCATATATCCTCATTTAACAGCAAAGGCACTACCGTTCCGGAACCTTGGAAAGAAAAAGTAGAGGGCTGGATTCAGAAAATGGGGTACCGTTTTGAACTTAGGAAGTTTACTTATGACAGCCTGATAAAAAAAGGACAATATATTCATATCAGCGGCTTATGGGCTAATGTAGGAGTTGCACCTGTTTATAATCCCTATACTCTTGTAGTCAGGCTGGTTGGGGAGAAGGGAGTACATACTTTTAAAAGCAGGGAAGATATTCGTGGGTGGCTGCCGGACATGGACATTCTCTGGGAAGAAAGCTTTTTAATTCCCGATAATGTATTGGAAGGTACCTATAATTTAGAAATTGGAATTGAAACAGGTGTAGATAAAATAGGAAATATAAAACTTGCCATTGCAGGAGAAAAGAACGGTTATTACCAAATGGGTAAAATTTTAATAGAAAGGGACTAACACCATGAATCAAAAATTAGAGTATAAGGCTTGTATCGATTATTGTAAGTTTGATCAATTGCCAAAAGGAATTGAAGAAAAGTATGCAACCTATGAACCAGATAACAGTGAAATCTTAATTCACAGGGACTTTTTATATGGAATATGGAATCAGTATAATATTCCTGAAGACAAGAGAGAACTTCTGTTATCTGCCTTGGAAGAAATAGAAAAGGATTCTGTGCTATTCTATTTTACTAAATTTTTGGTAGATGATATGTGCTCTGCACGTAACCGTTGTGATGAAGATTTTTATACCAATCTTACTCCCGGTTGTATGAAAAAGCATGGTGACTTATATTCCTTCTTGTTGTTGCTTTCCTGTGTAGTACCTTCTATAAAACAAATGGAGAACAGAGGAATACCAAAAGAGTATTATGAGAAGATACCTCATCAACCTTTAAAGAATCAATTAGAGAAATTGGTAAAGAGCAATGATACTAAAGTAAGTGATTTTCCATGGGACATGAATTTTTATACTTGCTCTATATTCTTGCTTGACCGGTTTTTCTTTATACCATACCGTTTTGAAGATAATTTCACTATGTTTCGTAATAAGATTTCACAAAGAGTAATTGCCTTAAGACATGCTGGGGAAGAATTCCGCAGGGACGGACAAAGAGATGGAATTAATGATGTATTTGACAAGAAGGGTAAGTTTGCTACCATATGGGATGAAAATGAGGACTTTATTACCGCAAATAGAATTAACCCAATGGGATTTGTAGAAAAGGAAACAACTACAATTAATAAAAGTGAATGGGATACGGTACTGGAAAAGGGAGATACGGTTTTAGCTTTTCATATTCCTTCAGGACCCGGTTACACGCCGGACAGGGTAAGAAACTCAATGGAACTGGCAATTGAGTTTTATCAAGAGTATTTTCCGGAACTAACTATAAAGGGATTTTGGAGTGAAAGCTGGTTGTATGATACCAGATTGTCATTAATACTAAATGAAAGCAGCAATATTGTTCAGGTACAAAGACAATTTTATAATTATCCTATTTTTGAAGGAGACAGCATGCTCAGGTATGAAACCTTTGGAGACTGGAAGGCAGATCCTGACAGTATTTTGTTAAAGACATCCTTGCAAAAAGCAGCCGCGGAATACATAAAAAGCGGAAGAAGATTCAATACCTTAAGTATGGTAGTTCTAAAAGAAGATGCTAACAAAGTAGGAAGTATGCCATATATAACCAATGAAGACATGAGACGATTTAAAGAAATAGTAGACAGTCATCTGCAATAGGAGGGGATATGGGAATTTATTCACTTGAGAATTATGAGAAGTATAAAACCAAAACAATTCGTTTAAAGCCAGAAAGTAAGGCACCATCTAATTTTGGAACGGGCCAGATTCATTATGTAAAACTTCCATGGGCTTCCTTAGAACCACACCGGGGTGAATTTAATTTAGAATTAATTAATAGAGAAATGGAGAATGTAAAGAATCCGATTCTGGTGCTGATTCCTGATATTCCCTTATGGGTAGATAACCATAAGTCAGATTCCTTTACCTCCTTTATAAGAAGGGTTGGAAGTTTCATAGGAGGAGATAGGAAATTGGTTGGTGTTGTGATTTCAACAATAAATAACAGCCAGGCAGAATGGGATGGGTATATAGAATCTTTTGATAAAACAACGATTTTCGCTGATTTAGATAACAAGGAGTTGATCAGTTATTTAAAAGATAATAATAAAGACTTTGGATTATTGGTAAAGTGCAATGAAAAGAATTGGATAGAATGCTGCGAAGGATTTGCAAAACAAAACCTTCAACATGTATGGAAGAAGAACCCGGTGTTGATACATATAACGGATGATGTTTGTGGACCTAATATAAGCAGAGAAATCTATAGATGGCATGGAGGACTCTCAAATAAACAATTAGATTTGGGATATAACGTAACTATAAGAAGGGTTACTTATCCGGAGGCAGTTTCAAGCAAGGGCGCATTACCCATTCGGCTTTGGCTTGTGAATATGGGAACTGCAAGGATTTATCAGCCCTTTATAATAAAATTACTAATAAAACCCCAGGACCTACAGCTGTACAGTGAAAAGAATTCTTATGAATTGACCTTGAAAGGCAGTACAGAATCATGGTCGGTAGGTGATATTACTCATAATGAGGTTCTCCAATTACCGGATATTGAATCTGGGGTTTATACCATATCCATAGGACTTTTTTTATTAGATAACACTCCTATACAACTTAATAATGAAAATACTCCATTGAATGGATTTTACCAGATTGGGACGGTTTGTATTGATGATAAGAAGCGAAATGAGCTTTTTAACATCTGGGATACCTATTATCCGGAAGGATATTATCCCTTAGAGGATCCCCAGGTTCCGGAAGAAGAATAAATCCCAGGATATTAAAGGACACTTATGTATACTAAATTAAAAAGGATATTTAGGCAGATATATTTTAACAGTAATGAACTAACAGAAGAGGAATATAAAAGGGGACAGAAGAAGTTAATTCTTTCCGGGTTAACAGCTAACATGATTAGCTTATTAACAACAGGAACCTTTTTAGTGGGTTATTTAAGTTATTTAGGAGCATCGGAAAGATACATTGCCATAATAGGTGCAATTCCCCAGTTAGGTTGTATATTACAGATGTTTTCGCCTTATATTTTTGAGAAATTAAAACATAGAAAACTGCTAATTTGTATTTGCTGCTTTCTGTTTCGGTTTTCAGTGGGAACCATCATCTTTGTACCTTATGTATTACACAAAAAAGTTTCTCAGCTTATGGTGATCATGATAATTTATTCTTTTGCATATCTGGCGGCAGGTTTTGTTACACCAGGGCTTAACAACTGGAATATGAGTATAACTCCTGTACGGGGAAGAGGCAGGTTTCTTGCAATCAAAGATATTACATCTATGTTTGGAGTTGCAGCAGCTTCGTTAATGATAGGCCGGATGTTGGATTACTATAAGGTAAATAATAAATATTTAACAGGTTTTACTATTATATTTCTTCTTGCATTAGTAATATCCATACTGGATTTTATGCTCCTATCCGGTATAGGGGAACCGATTAATATACAGCAGGTACATAATAGTTCCTTATTTCAAATGATTAGCAGACCCTTAAAGGATCTACATTTTCGTAAAGTTATCTTTTTTTTGAGCATATGGTATTTTGCAGTCCATTTTTCGGTTTCATTTATTTCTATATATATGGTTAATTCTCTTGAATTAAGTTACTCTTTTATCTCAGTGGTTGGAGTATTAGGGAATATTTTTGGAATGGTATCTATTTATTTGTGGGGGAGTTTGGCAGATAAAACCTCATGGAATTTTTTATTAAAAACCAGTGGAATTATAATTGCATTTTGCTATATGGGTTGGGCTTTTGTTACCGTAAACAATGCTTTGATTTTAGTTCCTGTTTTTCAAATACTATTAACAGGAAGTAATGGAGCATTTAACATGGCAGCGGTTAATATTCAGTATGCCTATGGGCCGGAGTCGGGTAAAACCGCATATTTAGGAGTGACCCAATCTATCGCTTATGTTACCGGATTTTTTGGAGGAATTTTGGGGGCAGCTGCTTCTCAACTACTTAAGAATCTTAGAATAGAGTGGAAGGTAGTTTCCATAGGAAACATACAAATATTATTTTTAATTACAAGTCTTATTTTATTTACAGCATTAGGAAGTATTAAGATAAAGAAATAAAACGCAGGCGCTAAAACGCCGGAATCGAGGTTAAAGTGAAATTAGGTTTAATAGGTGCAGGACAAAGAGGCATGATTTATGCAGAGTATGCCTATAACAGTAAAAGAGCGGACATTATTGCAGTAGTAGAACCGGATGATAAGAGAAGAAAGGCGGCAGCAGATAAGTTTAATATACCATTAGAAAGACAGTTTAAATCAGTAAAAGAATTTTATCAATTAGGGAAAATATGTGATGCAATTATTATTGCATCTATGGATAGAGACCATTATGAACAGACTATGGACGGATTGGAGCTGGGCTATGATATTCTTTTAGAAAAGCCAATTTCCCCAAGTCCTTTGGAATGTGTAAAAATACAGGAAAAAGCCCATGAAAAGAAATGCCATGTTATAGTTTGCCATGTACTTCGTTACACAAACTTTTTTGCAGAAATTAAGAAGATTATAGACAGCAATGAATTAGGTAAGGTAGTAACCATTCAGCATAATGAAAATGTTGGTAATTACCACATTGCCCATTCTTTTGTAAGAGGAAACTGGAGAAGAAGCGACCTGGCCAGCCCTTTGATTATGCAAAAGTCATGTCATGATATGGATATTCTAACTTGGCTGGTGAACAGTAATGCAAAACGAATTTCATCTTATGGAGATTTGAGGTATTTTAAAGAAGAAAATGCGCCAAAGGATAGTTCGGACAGATGCCTGACCTGTAAAGCAGCAAAAGAATGCCGTTTTGATGTGAGAAAAGCTTATCTGCCGGTAATAGGACAATGGCCGGCTACGGTAATAAGTCAGGATCAGACAGAGGAAGGACTGTTAAAGGCATTGGAGACCAGTCCTTACGGACGTTGTGTATACCGCTGTGATAATGATGTATGCGATAACCAGGTATCCCTTATTGAATTTGAAAATGGTGTAACTGTAAGCTTTAACTTAAGTGGATTTACTAACAGGATGTGCCGGACCATCAAAATAATGTGTGAGAATGGAGAAATAAGAGGGGATGATGGACTAAATATTATTGAAGTGACTCATTTTGCCCCCAATGCAGTAGGAGGTTATGAACAAAGGGTCATTCATCCGGGCTCAGTGGAAGGTGGACATGGAGGCGGTGATACCGGTTTGATGGAGGACTTTTTAGATATGCTGGAAAGTAAGGGTGAGGACAGCAGGTCATCCATTGACAGATCCGTAGAGAGCCACATTATGGCATATGCAGCGGAAGAAGCAAGAGTTACCGGCAAAACCATTGAAATACAAGGATTTAAAGAACAACTGAAAGATGCTGTTTTAAAATAAGAGGAAGCAAAATAATAGGGTGGTAATAGGTTTTATGGTTATTAAATGGTGCAAAGCACCGGAATCGAGGTTAGGTTGAAAAACAAATTTTTCAACCGGCAATTTGCGGGCACAAATTGCTTGTTATTAAATGGTGCTAAAGCACCGGAATCGAGGTTAATATGAATTTGGCTGCTGAAAAGTCATTGAATGGAGGCCGAAATAGAAGAAAAGACGGACTTCTCTATGAGTTAAAGAAAAACAGAATTTTGTATTTAATGTGTGTACCTGCTTTAATCGTATTAATTCTATTTTGCTACATACCTTTTGGCGGAGTTTGGATGGCATTTACAGATTTTAATGTAGTGGATGGTATCTTTGGAAGTAAATTTGTTGGGCTGGAGAATTTTAAATTTTTCTTCTCAAAAAACAGTATGGGTTGGAGAGTTACTTATAATACTTTGGTAATTAACTTTTTTGGTATTATACTTGGAACTATCGTCCCCATTACTATAGCTATTTTTCTAAATGAGATTAGAAATAAGTCTTACAAAAAGATTACCCAAAGTATGATGTTTTTTCCTTATTTTCTTTCCTGGGTGGTAGTAGGTGCAATTATATACGGAATATTCTCTACAGATGTGGGTGTTGCTAATAATTTATTAAGTTTTTTTGGTAAGAACTCTGTAAGCTGGTATGCAGAACCTAAGTACTGGAAAGCAATCATTATTATAGCTAACGTATGGAAATGGAGCGGCTATAATTCCATTATTTATATGGCTGCAATGTCTAGTTTTGATGGAAGCTTGTATGAAGCAGCTAAAGTTGACGGTGCCAATAAGTTCCAGCGTATCTTTTATTTAACAATTCCTATGTTAAAACCTACCGTTGTAGTTCTTACACTAATGAGTATCGGGCGAATTTTCTATGGTGATTTCGGAATGATCTATGGTATTGTTGGCAACAATCCGGTTTTAATTGATGAGGTTACCGTAATTGATACCTATGTTTATCAGACAATGAGAACTTTAGGATTCTCGTATTCTACAGCAATAGGATTGTTCCAGTCTTTAATGGGCTTAATACTAGTAACATTTGCAAACAAGGCCGCTAAGAAAGTAAATGAAGGAGAGGGGCTGTTCTAATGAATAAAAATAAACTGTTTACAGATAAATTAGTGACGATTATCGCGTATTGCTTTATTGGATTGTTCGCAGTTATATGCTTATATCCGTTAATCTTAACCATAAGTGTTTCCTTTTCATCAGAACAGGAAATAGCAAGAAAGGGTTATTCCATTCTTCCCTTAGGCTTTACTTTTGATACCTATAAGTACATATTTATCAACAGCGGTACTAAAATTTTAAAGTCTTATGGAGTGACTATATTTATTACGGTAGTAGGTACAGTAGGAGCTATGCTGATTACCAGTATGCTGGCATTTGCTATCTCAATAAAGAAATTAAAATATAGAAATGTTATTGCATTTATTTGTAATTTTACAATTATTTTTTCTGCGGGGCTTATACCCTGGTATATGGTGTGCGTTAATTTCTACGGATTGAAGAACAATATTTTGGCATTAATCCTGCCTTCTATTTTTAGTGTCTGGAATATGTTTTTAATGCGTACATACTTTTCCAGTATACCATCGTCCCTTTATGAGGCAGCAGAAATTGATGGAGCGAATTATTTTACCATATTTATAAAGATGGCAATGCCTCTAAGTAAGACCGCCATATTAACAGTGGGCTTAATGTATGCATTACAATATTGGAATGATTGGTGGCATTCTTTGATCTTTATTAATGATAAAAATCTGTTCCCATTACAGTATTATCTATACAGCATATTGTCCAATGTTAATGCAATTAGTTCCGGACGTGTACCGGCCGGGGCAGCAGGGGGAATAACGTTACCGGCAGAAACCGTTAAGATGGCCGTAACGGTAATAACCATAGGACCTATCATCTTTCTATACCCCTTTGTTCAAAAGTACTTTGTTCATGGTGTTATGACAGGGGCCGTGAAGGAATAACCTTGTGTATTATGCCGCAAAGGCATTTTATAAAAAATATAAAGGAGGATATTTTTATGAAATTAAAAAAATTACTTATTTTATTAGCAGTAATGATGTTAGCGGCTTCGCTGTTAGCAGGCTGTGGCAAAAAAGGGGGAAATGCAAAAGGAGACCTGGAAACTCTTACTATTTTATATCCCGGAGAAACAAGTGACAGGATGTCTGAATTCCTTAAAAATGAATTCGCTGAAAAGATGGCAGCAGATCTTGGGTTAAAGGTTGAAGTTACCTTTGTGCCTTGGGCTCAGTATTGGGAGCAAAAAGATATTATGTTAGCTGCTAATGAACCAATAGACCTTTATTGGGATGGACTTCCTGATCTTGCAGCAATGGTAAATAAGAAACAAAGTATGGCATTGGATGATTTGATTAATGAATATGGAAAAGATATGCTTAAGGTTTTACCGGAACAACAGCTTCAAGGTGCAACCATTGACGGTAAAATATATGGTATTCCATCTGCCTATGCACCATCCTCTGCTATGTTCCAATTAGTATGTGTCCGTCAGGATATATTAGAAGCAGTTGGAATGACAGAAATCAAAACTGCTGAGGATTTAAAAGAATTTGCAAAAAAGGTTAAGGAACAATTTCCTGAAATGAAAGGGCCAGCTGACGTAATCTTTAAGCCTTTAACCAGATACTTTACAGAGGAGCAATATAACTGGATTGCTGCAGAAGACTTAGTGGTATTTGGTGAAGATACGAAAAAGGCATATAGTTATTTTGAGACAGAAGCATTTCAGAAACTTTCTAAGTATAACCAAAGTATGTATGATGAAGGATTGTATACGGAGGATTTAACAATCAAATACAATGAAAGAGACTCCCGCATGCAGACCGGCTTATATCTATGGGTAGAGGGCTCTTTAGGTAAGGAAATGGAAATCATTAATACTGTTAAAGCCAATGCTCCGGATGCCAAATTAAAAAGTTACCTTCTGGCACCGGAAAAGCCCCGTTATATTACATCAACAGGGGGAGAGGTATTATGTATCCCTGTAACTGCACCTAATCCGGAAGGGGCAATGAAGTTCATTAATTGGCTTTATTCTTCACAAGAAAATTATTTATTCGCATTATATGGGGTTGAAGGAAGAGATTACGAAATTGTTGATGGAAGAATTAATAAGATTTCCTCAAATGAGTTCTTCTATGAATGGATGTTCAGAAATCAAAATTATCAATTATTTGCTCCGGATGTAGAACAGGAAAACATTGATAGTTATACAAAATGGGATAATGAAGCTATTGTATCAGATTCTTTAGGTTTCCGTTTTAATAATGAGAATGTAAAAGAAATAGAAACTGCCCTTAGAGAAGTAGCTGGTAAAGATTTAGCTGCTGTCCGTTCCGGTTTTGTAGATTTTGAAACGGAATATCCAAAGGCAATTAAAAAATTAAAAGATGCAGGTATTGATGAATATGTAGCAGAAGTACAGCGTCAGTTAGATGAATACTTAGCTAATAAAAAGTAAAAGACGAAAAGTATTTATTAAGGCATAACGTGTAAATAATCCCTGTTCCGAATAGAGGAACAGGGATTATTATTTAATCTTTTTTATTTTTTTTGCGTTGTTTTACGCATTCATTTAATAAGTACTCAATCTGCCCGTTAATGGAACGAAAATCATCCTCCGCCCAAGCGGCTAATTCCTGCCATAAGGAAGATGATAATCGTAATAAGAGCTGCTTTTTTTCCTTATCCTTTTCTTTATTTTCCATTTATCATCATCCCAATCTTCATATATTGTACAAAGCATTTATTTTTTACGATTATCTTTTATTCCTGTCTTTTTGATATTGTTGCAATATTTATATTATCTAATACAAGGAACCGCTGTTTACTACGGGCTGAGGATCTTTATTTCCGCAAAGTACAACCAGTAAATTACTAACCATGGCAGCCTTACGTTCCTCATCCAAATCTACAATATGCTTTTGATTTAACTGTTCTAATGCCATATCCACCATACCTACGGCACCTTCCACAATTAATTGTCTTGCAGCAACAATGGCAGATGCCTGCTGTTTCTGCAACATTGCAGATGCAATCTCAGGTGCATAGGACAGATTTGTGATTCTTGCTTCTGCAATTTCAAGTCCTGCAATGTTGACTCTGGACTGAATTTCTTCTTTTAATCTTTCAGCAACTTCCAAGCTGCTTCCTCTTAAGGATTTTTCTTCGTCATTATCAAAAGAATCATAAGGATATAAGCGAACGATATCCCGAAGAGCAGAATCCGTTTGTATGGATAAGAATTCATTGTAATTGTCTACATTAAAGACTGCTTTTGCTGTATTTACAATCTTCCATATTACGACTACTCCAATTATAATTGGATTCCCTAGCTGATCATTGATCTTTTGCTTTTCGTTATTTAGAGTCATTGCTTTTAAGGATATTTTCTTGCTTGTAAATTGTACTGTGGAAATATTAACAGAGATTTTATCTTTTGCTGCTGCATCATTTGCTGAGCCAAAGGAACCGGAGGATGCGGTTTTGGAAGCAGGATTTACGGCAACACAGAATGGATTTACGAAGAAGAAGCCTTCGCCCCTTAGTGTTCCGTGATATTTACCGAATAAAGTTAAGACAAGAGCTTCATTTGGCTTTAGTACTTTTAGTCCGGCATATAAAACAGGGCCAATTATAAAGGAATAAAGAATTCCTCCAGTCATAAGTAATGCTCCAAGAAACACATTTCCACCGCCATTGGATAACAGAACGATACCATAGATGAATCCTGCAATTCCTAACAGTATCAGTAAACTGTTTACTATCAGTGCGGATAGTCCGCTTTTCGCCTTTAAATGAATCTCTTCGTAATTCATTGAGTTTTCTAAATTTTTATAGTTGTTTGACATATTTAAGACCCCTTTCTTGTATGAACTAATATTTAATACCACTATAGTTTTAAATAGTATTAAATATTAAAGAGATATCAAAATGATATCAATACCATATTATACTATTTATGCTTAATGTGTCAATATATATCTATAAGAAAATAGTGAACTGCATACAGTCCCCGTCCATACAGTTCCTTGAGCTTCGGCGTGATTCGTACAGGAATACCTGTATATAGGATCAGATAATATAACAGAGCTCTGGCTTGCTAAACTTGACGGTTACTTTTACCAATGATAGAATAATTATGGTATTTTATTAAGGTTCATTGTAAATAAGAGTTTTTAAAATCTCACTGCTTTAAGTTTTAATGTAGGTTTCGAAAAATTAAATTGGTGAAAAGCCAGGTCTGGGAGGTTTTTGCTTTGAACAAAGTGATTGCATATTTAAAACCCTATAGGAATTCTATGTTATATGGGCTTTTTATTAAAGTTATTGGAACATTTTTGGATCTAGGACTTCCATGGGTGCTAGCATATATTATAGACGAAGTAATTCCGTTTAAGAAAATTTCTTATATTTTGCTATGGGGAGTTGTTATGATACTGCTTTCTGTTGGGGCAAGAACCTTTAATATCAAAGCAAACCGCAATGCTTCCAAAGTAGCTAAAGATACCGTAAAAACTTTAAGACATGATCTGTATAAAAAAATTCAAAGCTTATCCGGTGCTCAAATCGATTATTTTACAATACCTTCTTTAGGATCCAGATTAACAACGGATACTTATAATATTCACAGTATGATTAGTATGATGCAGAGGCTTGGAGTGAGATCACCTATTTTACTACTTGGAGGAATCGTGATCACCAGTACCTTAGAACCTGTATTGACATTAGTTCTTGCGGGTATTTTTCCCTTTCTTATTTTAGTTGTATTCTACATATCCAAAAAAGGCATTCCTCTTTATATTCAGGTACAATCCTCCGCAGACCGTTTGGTACGGGTAGTAAGAGAGAATATCAGCGGTATTCGTGTGATTAAAGCATTATCTAAAACTCCCTATGAAAAAGAACGTTTTAAAAAGGTGAACAGGGAGGTTGTCAACAAAGAATTGAAAGCTGGTATTACTATGGCTGTTACTGACCCCATAATGAATCTGCTTTTGAATTTAGGACTTACCCTGGTGATTGTTATCGGCGCTTACCGGGTAAACAGCGGTAGTTCAGAACCGGGTAAGATAGTTGCTTTCTTATCTTATTTTACACTAATGCTAAATGGCGTTATTGGTATCACCAGAATATTTGTAATCTACTCTAAGGCCAGTGCTTCCGCAGCCCGTATAGAGGAAGTGTTAGTTATAGAAGATGACTTAAAGGAAATGAATATAGAGCCGGTTCAGACAGAGTATCATATTGAATTTCGTGGGGTATCTTTCACTTATACGAGAGAACCTTGTATAGAAGACATCAGCTTTGCCCTAAAACGGGGAGAGACCCTTGGTATCATAGGCTCAACCGGTTCCGGAAAAACTACATTGATTAACCTGTTAATGCGCTTTTATGACGTTTCGGAGGGAAGTATTCTTATAAATGGAAGAGATGTAAGAAACTATAACAAGCAGGAACTTCGTAAAAAGTTTGGTGTAGCCTTTCAAAATGATGTATTATTTGCAGACACCATCTATGAAAACATAAAGCTGGGAAGAAATCTGTCCAGGGAACAGGTAAAGACTGCTCTTACACATGCTCAGGCTGACTCTTTTATTCAGGAACTGGAGGGAAAACTTGACTTTAAATTGTCCATTAAGGGAAGTAATTTAAGTGGCGGTCAAAAACAAAGATTATTGATTGCAAGAGCATTAGCCGGAAATCCGGAGATATTAATTTTAGATGATTCCTCCAGTGCATTGGATTATAAAACAGATTCACTGCTTCGAAAAGCAATCAGAGAACAGTATCATGATACAACCAGCATTATTATTGCCCAGAGAATCAGTTCCATTATGAAACTGGATCATATTCTTGTGGTTGAGGAGGGGAAGATGGCTGGCTATGGAACACATGAAACCTTGTTAGAAACCTGTGAGGTATATCAGGAAATCTATCATTCACAAATGATGTAAGAAAGGTGGGAATAAACATGGCTGTAAATCCAGGACCGTCAAAAAGGGGAGTCAGCACAAAAAATGATAGACCAAGGGATACCAAATATGTTTTAAAACGTCTCTGGCCTTATATATATCATTATAAATGGTTATTAGCCCTGGCAATTATCTTAACTCTTGCCGGCAATGTGTTTGCCCTCTTAGGACCTATGTTATCCGGTTATGCAATTGATGCCATTGAGCTGGGCAAAGGAAGGGTAGCTATAAATAAGGTTTTATATTTTGCAGGATGGATGATTGGGTTTTACATTATTTCCTCTTTCTTTGCATATCTGCGTTCCATATTGATGATTCATTTAAGCCAAAAAATTATCTATAAGATGAGAGAAGATGTATTTACCAAATTGATAGAATTACCAATTGGATATTTTGACAGGAATCAGGCGGGAGATATTATCAGTAGAATATCTTACGATATTGATACCATTAATACTTCCCTTTCTACAGACATTGTACAAATAGTTGCCAGTATAATGATTGTAATAGGCTCTTTTATTATGATGTTAATTATATCGCCGGTGCTGGTATGGGTAATGTTGATTACCATACCTCTATCTCTGTTATATACCAGGTTTATGTCCAAAAAGGTACGTCCCCTTTTCCGAAAGCGCTCGGCTAAATTAGGAGAGCTGAATGGCTTTACAGAGGAAATGGTATCCGGATTAAAGACCATAGAAGCTTATGCTTCCGAAGATGCTGTTATGGAAGGTTTTGATGCTATAAATGAGGAAACTACAGAAGCATATTATCAAGCTGAATTTTACGGCAGTACCATGGGACCGACAGTTAACTTTATTAATAATATTTCCTTATCTTTTATTACTGTGGTTGGTGCAATATTTTATCTTAAGGGAAATATGTCACTTGGTAATATATCTTCTTTTATACAATACAGCCGTAAGTTCTCCGGCCCTATTAGTGAAACAGCCAATATTATCAGTGAACTTCAGTCTGCGGCAGCTGCTGCAGAGAGAGTATTTAAGCTTATGGATGAAGCACCGGAAGTGTTGGATAAGGAGGGAGCGAAAGAATTAGAAAAAGTAGAGGGAGAAGTGGATTTGAAAGATGTTACCTTTGGTTATATACCCGAGAAGGTTATCTTTGAAAAACTAAATCTCACAGCAAAACCTGGTAGTTTGACAGCCATTGTAGGACCTACGGGAGCTGGAAAAACTACGGTTATAAATCTTCTTATGCGTTTTTATGATATATGGGATGGAAAGATTCTGATTGATGAAAATGAAACAAGAGACCTGACAAGAAAAAGCCTTCGAAAGTCTTTTGCCATGGTATTACAGGATACCTGGCTATTTCGGGGAACTATCTTTGATAATATAGCTTACGGTAAAGAAAATGCCACCATGGAAGAAGTAGTTAAGGCGGCCCAAATGGCAGGAATTCATTCTTTTATTAAACGTCTTCCTGAAGGGTATCATACCATAATCAGTGAGGATGGCTTTAATATATCAAAGGGGCAGAAACAGCTGCTTACTATTGCCAGGGCCATGCTGCTGGATGCCAAAATGTTGATCCTGGATGAGGCAACTTCTAATGTAGATACAAGAACGGAAGTAAAGATACAAAGAGCAATGGTTAAACTTATGGAAAATAAAACTTGCTTCGTTATTGCCCACCGTCTATCCACCATTCAAGGTGCCGATACCATATTAGTAGTGAATGAGGGGAAAGTAGTGGAGCAGGGAAAGCATAAAGAATTGATGGAGAGGAAAGGGTTCTACTATAAGTTGTATCAGTCCCAATTTGAATAATATTTTAAAAAATGCACCTATGGGGAGTAAAAACATAGGTGTTTTCTTTTATATAAGAACATATCACAAAATTTTTATCCTTTTACAAAGTCTTTCCCAAACTTCTTTTACCGGAACTTCAACTGTGCCGTTTTTAGGATTGCTTTCAACATAAGCATATTAGTAAGAGAATTTGAAAAATTATTTTTAGTATATTCACAAATGTTATTTCTGTATGGTATTATTGATTAAACTCCTTAATTGCATGGTGAAAATGACGAAAAGATAATGGATATACTCTCACTTGCACCTATTTTAATGTAGCAGCAAAACCGCCTTTTCCCATAAGTCCATGAAACACGCGGAGGAACAAAAAGAATACGAAAGAAGGAATTTAATGCGGAAAATTCATTATGGTTTAGTTTTATTGTTGTTAGTGGTTTTGATATTTCTTACACAATGTGGAAACAGAGGGTATTCTAAAAAGCAAGCTGAAGGGATTATGACAGAGTATATTCAGGAAAAATACGGCAGCACCCCTGCTTTTGAGTGGGTTCGCTGGTTTAAAAAGAAGGGATATTCACAAGGTTATTACGCCAAAACTACGGAAGGTTACTACATACGTATGAATGTCTTTACAGAGGGAAACAAATCTAAAAAGTTTGACTGTTTAGACACGAAAGAATATCCGGAAGTTGCAGAGGCAATGAAACTTGCTTTTGCAGATAACCCCCTGTCGGATAATTATCTTGTAGAGGTAAACCTAATTAATGATGCTAGTAAAGAAGAGTTGTGGGATAGTCTCAAATGGGCTTTTCATGAAAAGTGGAACGGTGATTTACAAGATTTTTTGCTTAAGCATGAAGGCCGCTTTCGTACTGTATTTCAATACGAATCTTGGGATAGTAAACCAAACTTTTATGTGACCATCCGGCCTGACAGCGTTGCTGATTACAGCAAAAACTATGAGGCATTTGATGAGTATGTCACAAGTTTGAGATACAAAAATGAAAATATGTTCCTGTCGGTTCTTGTTGTACCGCCTTCTTTACCTGTGGATGCATTAGGGGCATTAAATACGGAATATATAATAGAGAATCCTGGGATTTTACTTGACAATCTTAGAAAAGGGGGAGGCCACGATTTCAGCAGGCCGTCGGTTCTGCCCAGCCAGGGAGAGGGTGCTGAATGCTATATTTATCAGAATGAAGAATCTGCAGTAGATGAAAACTATGTGCTGACAGCGGCTGCTCCCCCAGAAGAACCAATCAGTTATTTATTTGGTGAAGCATACCGGATTATCAGCCCTGTTTATAGTGTGGAAAACATACAAGATGCAACAATCGTTTTGGATTTTGATTTGCCTGTTGTTCTCAAGGATTATCTTGCTGAAAATCCAGAGGCTCAGTTTGGCAAGGACTTTGTGCTACTGGAGTTGGAGCCGGATATGTCCTGGATCACACCGGTGGTACCATCTTATGACAGTAAAAACTTTGACACACCGGAGAATGCAGAAAAGTATTTAGAAAAGACCAGTAAATATACTTATTCCTACCATGCTTCCGACACACCAATACAAATTTGTTTTGGTGTGCTGGAAAAAGAATAAAACAGGAGTGCTTTGATAAGCCCTGAAAAAACCGCTGTTCTGTAATGAACAGCGGATCTTTTTAAATTATGAGAAGAACCACCAATAACGATTGATTTAAAATTATGGTAGTTTAATCTTTATTTATTCTATTCCTGGACCGGCTGGAAGAGGTTCATAATCAGTTTCATCAACGCAATTCCATACTACCTCCATGAATTTTAAAAATTTATTGTTATTTTTTGATATTCCCTTTTGGTCAATATAAGCACCTGTACCACAGGATATGTTTTTGGTTTCCCCATCCGTGGTATATAGTAGTTCATAATGTGATGGAGGTATGGCCATATACCCCTTATCCGGGTCGATTTCTTCAGGCAGGTTCTGGATGTCATATTTTATAAAGGCTTCATAAATCTCCTGTAGGTGCTCGTCAGAAAAAGAGAAGTCTGTTACTGAATCTGGGTCTCCTGCGTCAAAACTAAATGTATTTTTTATTGTGGAATTAAAAGTGTCAACTTCTATAAAATTATAAGTACAAACAAATCCAAAATCATCAGGCATTTTTTCTGCTGATTTTGATGATTTTCCTCCGCCGTTACATGCGCTAAAAAGCAAAGCTGATATTAACAGAATCATTATAACCTTAGCTCTTTTCATTCTTACTGCATCCTCCTATTATTCATTATGGATGTTACTCATTTGTATACGAACAGCCACCTTTGAATAGCTGTGTCATTGGAAGAAAAATTTCTAAAAATGCTTATAAGAAATTTCCTTATTTCTTATAAGTGATTAAATATATGTTAAATTATACCACCATTTCAGGAGAGTGCAATAAAAATAGAGTAACCTTTCGGTTACTCCTATCTACGGTATGTTCAGTGTTGTTATGTCATGCAGTCGAAGGGACTTGAACCCTCACGGTCTTGCGACCACTAGAACCTGAATCTAGCGCGTATGCCAATTCCGCCACGACTGCAAATAATAGTAACGTAATTATTGTACTACTTTTTTCGGTTATGTCAAGTGTAAGGTTTGGAATTTTTAAATATAATACCAGGAGCATTTTCCTTGCAATGATAATATTTATATATTATAATAATCAAATATGAATAGTATATTTTAATAATGACCAAGAATTTAGGTTTCCAATCCCTTAGGATAAGCCTTGTGGCGATTCCTTGGGTTGTGGAATTAATAGGGAAGACAGGTGAGAATCCTGCACAATCCCATTGCTGTATTTACAGAGTACATTTTCTGGATTTAAAATCAGCCACTGGAATATCTGGGAAGGCGAGAATGTATGTTGAAGTATAAGTCAGAATACCTGCCTAAGTTTGTAGAATAGCAATTCTGTGAGGACAGGACATGCTATATTTATTAGGGTAAGCTCATGTAAATGAGTTTTATTTTGTACCTAGTATTCATAATAAATATAGATATAATTTAAGCCTTATAGTTGCATTCTGACTATGAGGCTTTTTCTTTTTAACTAAAAGTGTAGACGTTTGGCGGATTGAAATTCTTTAATGATTAATTAAAGAGAGAAAGGAAGGGTGTCATGGAAATAAAAATAAAAAAGAGGAATGGTAGTTATGAACCTCTTTACGTTGAAAAAACAAAGAAAATGGTAGCTTTTGCATGTGAGGGTCTGAACGGCTGCGATCCAATTGAACTTGAAATGGACTCCAACATCCAGTTTAGGGATGGTATGAGCACAAAGGAAATACAAAAAGTCCTTATTCAGACAGCTATTGAAAAGATGATTCAGACTACAAAAGATGCCCACGGCAATATGGTAAAAACCACAAATATTAACTGGCAATATGCAGCGGCAAGATTATTAATGTCTGATTTGTATAAAGAGGCTGCAATTAATAGAGGATATGATTATTTTGGCTATGGAGATTTTTCTGCATTAGTACATAAGCTGGTGGAACAAAAATATTACGGGGAATATTTAATAACGGAATATAAGGAAGAAGAGATAAAGGAATTAGGTGCTTATATAAAGCCGGAAAGAGATCTGCTTTTTAATTATGAGGGTTTAAAGCTATTGGCTGACAGATATTTAATTAAAGGTTTTAATAAGGAAGTTCTGGAGTTGCCTCAGGAACGTTTTCTGGCCATTGCAATGCATCTTGCCATACCGGAAGGCAGCAGAAAGATGGAGTATGCCAAAAAGTTTTATGATCTGCTTAGTTTACTTAAGATGACAGTAGCCACACCAACCCTTGCCAGCGCAGGCACTCCATATCATCAATTAAGCAGCTGCTTTATTTCTGTAGTGGGAGATAATCTGTGGTCTATTTATGATGTAAATAGTAAGTTTGCAAATGTATCCAAACATGGTGGTGCATTAGGTATCTATCTAGGAAAAATCAGGGCACTAAATAGTGAAATAAGAGGGTATAAAAATGCTTCCGGTGGAGTAATTCCATGGGTTCGTTTATATAATGACACTGCTGTAGCGGTAGATCAGCTTGGCAGAAGAAAGGGAGGAGCCTCCATTACACTGGACATATGGCATAGAGATCTTTATGAATTTATGGAACTAAGGACCAATAATGGGGACGATAGAAGAAAAGCTCATGACATTTTCCCAGCTTTAAGTATTCCCGATCTATTTATGGAAAGATTGGAGGAAAGAGGAAGCTGGTCTTTATTTGATCCATATCAGGTATACAAAGAAATGGGATTTTACCTGGAAAACTTTTATGATGATAAAGACAACAAAGCATTTACAGCACATTATCTTGCCTGTGAAAATAATCAAAATCTGGAACGCATTACAGTAACAGCCTTAGATATTATGAAAAAGATCATGAAAAGTGCAGTTGAAACTGGAACTCCGTTTATTTTCTTCAGGGATACTGTAAATCAGGCCAACCCCAACAAACATGCCGGAATGGTTTATGCCTCCAACCTTTGTCATGAGATTGCCCAAAATGTAAGTGAGTCCATTCTAATTGAGGAAAGCATTGTAGGGGATCCAAATGAAAGTCATGTAGTAACAAGGGTAAAGTCTGGTGATATGGTAACATGTAATTTGAATTCCATTAATCTTGGGCGCGTTCATATAGATGAATTGAAAGAAACCGTTCCACTTCAGATTCGTATGTTAGACAATGTAATAACTTTAAATCAATCACCGGTGGCGGAAGCGAAAATTACCAGTGATAAATACAGAGCAATCGGCTTGGGAACCAGCGGGTATCATCATTATCTTGTAAACAGGGGAATAACATGGGAGAGCGAAGCACATTTTAAGGAGGCTGACCTTTTATTTGAAGAAATAGCATATGAAGCAATTAAAGCCTCTATGGAACTTGCTAAGGAAAAGGGTGCTTATCCGGAGTTTGAAGGTTCTGAATGGCAATCGGGTAAATATTTCGAGAGACGAGGTTACAATTCTCCCCGTTGGCTGAAATTAAAAGAAGAGGTAAAGAAATATGGGTTAAGAAACGGTTATATTATGGCAGTTGCTCCTACAGGAAGTACTTCTAATATTGCAGGAACCTCAGCAGGAATTGACCCAATCTTTCAGAAATTTTTTATTGAGGAAAAGAAAGGCAGTTTTACGCCCAAGGCGGCACCAGACCTAAGTGAGAAAAATTTCTGGCTTTATAAAGAAGCACATTATATTAATCAGATTTATAGCATAAAAGCCTGCGGTATTCGTCAAAGGCACATTGATCAGGCACAATCCTTTAACCTTTATATTACGCCAAATTTAAGTGCAAAGGATATATTGAACCTATATATAGAATCTTGGAAGAATGGTGTTAAAACTATCTATTATGTTAGAAACCAGTCACTTGAAATGGATGAGTGTACAAGCTGCTCCAGCTGAATGAAATAATAGATGAGTTTCGTAAGACTATATTTGGAATTTCCTATATTGGAATTCTCCGTTTGTTGGAAAACACAAGCATTGTGACTGGAAGGTTGAAAGAAAATATATAGAAGGAAGGCTGCCGCAAAATTATTCTTTCAACTTGATTTTTTATGGCAGTATCGTATCTGCAGGCAGAGTATTACACCTGTTTACAGATGTGATATACAAAGGGTGTAAAAATGAATAAGAAAAAGATTTTTAATGAACAGGGATTACGGGGTACAGAATCATTAATCAATGGAAATACAACTAATTTAAGAGAATGGAACCGGATCAAGTATGATTGGGCTAATCTATTTTACAGAACCATGTTAAATAATTTCTGGATACCGGAAGAAATATCTTTGAATGAAGATATTAAGCAATTCCCGTTATTGACCAATGGAGAAAGAAATGCTTTTGATAAGATAATTTCCTTTTTAAATTTCCTTGATTCCGTTCAAAGTGAAAACCTGCCGAATTTATCAAGATATATAACGGCTCCGGAGGTCTCTTCCCTTCTTAATATACAGGCTTTTCAGGAGGAGATTCATGCCCAGAGTTATTCCTATATTCTGGATACCGTAACAAACCCTGTTACAAGGGATAAAATTTATGATGAATGGAGGGAAGATAAGTATCTTCTAAGAAGAAATCAGTACATTGCCAACATATATCAGAGGTTCAATGAAGAACCAAGTACAGAGAATTTTCTTAGGGCAGTAGTTGCCAACTACATATTAGAAGGAATTTATTTTTACTCCGGCTTTAGTTTCTTCTATACCTTAGCCAGACAGGGTAAGATGACTGCTACAAGTACTATTTTTAAATATATCAATAGAGATGAAATTACCCATCTGGTTCTATTTCAGAATATATTGAAAGAACTTAGAAATGAAAACCCACAGTTATTTACAAAAGAGATGCTAGAGGAAATCAGGGAAATGATGGGTACCGGTGTAGAGCATGAAATCGCATGGGGACAATATGTTACCAATAATGAGATATTGGGGATGAACAATGAGTTAATCGATAAATATATTAAGTATTTAGGAAACTTAAGATTAAGGGCAATTGGATTAGAGGAGCTATATCCTGAAATAACAGAGAATCCAATGGCCTGGATTGAAGGATTCTCCAACTTAAATAGTACGAAAACAGACTTTTTTGAAGCGAAAGTAACCAATTATACCAAAGCGGCTGCTTTTGATTTTGATGACTTAGAGTAGTAGAATTTTTTAAAATTAGAATTAAAAAAGCAAAGAAAAAGAATCATCGTAAAATATGGAACTGTAAATTAGAAACTTGTAAAAAAAGAAACTGGAAACTGTCATTCTAGCCCCCAGGAGAAGAATCTACCATTATAGAGAGTCATCTCTTAATAGGCTTTGAACGACAGTTTTCCAATTTATTTGTTAATAATTCAATATTTCATAAATTTCAGATTAACCCTCTAAATCTTTTTTTAAATCTTCGATGGCTTCCATTAATAAGTCTTTATCTATTACATATTCAATACGGTTGTTATTTTTCTCCATCCTGATAATCTTAGCAGTAAATAATGCGTTTAAGTGGTAGGAAATGGTTGCACCGGATACATCAAGAGCGGCAGCAATTTTCTTATTAGAGTATTCTCCGGAAGCAATCAGTTTTAATACCTCATACCGTGTTTTATCTCCAAGATTCTTAAAGATTTGAATTCGGTCATTTAGCTTGTTTTCTTTTTTCTCCTTTATAGATTTAAAGATTTCCTCCACATTCAGGCCCCAAATGAAATATTGAGGAAGGGTAGAGGTTACAATAGTAAGGGTGTAAGGATTAATTACGGATACCAAATATTCTTTTGTTTCATTTTCAATAATATCTGGGTCAAAAATAGAATAAGTCTTGTCTGCTAATCCTTTTTTTCCATTTTTGTTTAAGAAGTCTTCCAAATATCTTCCATAGGTTATGATTTTTTCTTCATAAGAAGAATATATCTTATTGAACAAAGGCAGCAACTGCCGCATCAAATCAACAAACTTATTCATATATTTGACGGGTTCTTCAATAATCAAAAACAAATTCCACTTAGCACCGGCGTCTATGCGCAAATCTTTAATGTATGACATAATTTGCTGGCTGTCGGTGCTTATATTCTCAATGTCAGATATAGTTTCGCCGCTTATATCTTGCATTAATAATAAAGTATAAAGAATGCTTTTTTTAATTTGATGTTCATTCATTGACAATAAAAAATCAAGGTAACTTTCTATGCTTTCATAGCCAAAAAAAGGGTTTGCTTTAGTCATGAAATCAGAAAATGTATAGAAATCTGATGACTCCTTCGGATAAAACAGTGCAATTTCTTTTTCATATGGCTGTAGTTGCAGTCTTGCACGTTTTATAAATTCTATATATTCATCTGAATTAATTTCTTTTAAATCATCTTCAAGGTCTTTTAAGTCTGACTGACTTTCAAATAATAATCTTGGAAATTCAAGAAAGTCATTTATTTTACTTTCTTTTGGAAAAAAATTAAATTTCATTGGTTTCATCTCCTGGCAGGATATATAACAACTCAGGTTGCTCCTCCTCTTCAACTTGAATTGATTGTACTTCTTCCTGTTCTGTTGTCTTATTATCATCTTGGTTATCTATTTCTATAAGTATTGATCTGTATTTTATTAAAGCAAGAACAATAATAATACCATTTAACAAAATTACATAACTTGGAGATATTATATCATAAAGATAACCAAAAAGCATCTGTCCAATTGGAATAAACACGGTTACAAGTAGATTAAAAACGGTAGATGTTCTTCCCATTAATTCCAAAGGAACCACTTGATTGAACAATGTTCCTAGAACAATATTAACAACGGTAGCAAACATACCAATAACAAAAGATATGACAAGCAAAAGGATAAAAGGAACTATATTTGTATCAAACAAATTTAAGACAAAAGGTGCTGGAACAAATGCCATGAGGAAGATTAAAAGAGCAGTTACCATGAAACTGTTAAAACATAACTTTCCTATTTTATTCTTTTTTATATAACCGGAGAACAAAAGGGGTGATACAATCATAGATAAGGAAAATATTGACTGAAATAAACCGAATTGAAAATCGGTACTTTTTAAAACCTCTTTTATGATATAAATGACACCGATAGCAAACAGGGGGCTTACGGAAAAGTTAATAATTGTTCCAATTCCCATGATAGAAGATATAATTTTATTATCTTTTATAACCCGAAAGCCTTCCATTAAATCACTTTTAAAGTTTTTTATAGTAATTTTTTCCGGCATTTTATTTGTGGCAGGAAAATGTAAGAAGATTTTACTTAGTGCCGACAATAAGAAACTTATGGAACTTACAATCAGTATGATCCTTAATCCGAAGGCAGCATAGATAATAGAAGCTATGACTGGAGCCAGCAGCTGTCCTATGTTCATAATTAAGGAGTTAGTTGAATTCGCATCTATTAATTCATCCTTGGAAACAATGCTTGGCAGGATTGCTGACATGGAGGAATGAAAAAATATCTCAGTAGTTTCTAAAAGTACTACAAATAAATAAAGTAGTGCAACGCTAATGCTGCCATTTATAATCATAAGGATAGCATACATTCCAATAATAACAGCATTTGCTAAATCAAGTATAATGATAATTTTTCTTCTGTCAAACCAGTCCCCAAATACTCCGGCTATTGGTGAAAGCAGAAGTCTTGGAATAATTAATATGGATAACATGGATGCAAAGATAGCAGCAGATCCCGTTACTGCAAGAACATATAAGGACAAGGCAAATTGAAGCATATTGCTTCCCAGCAGTGATATGAATTTGCCTGCCATTAAGAGAGAAAAATTTTTGCGTTTAAATAATTTCATATCCATATAAAAATCCCCCTATTGGTATATATTGTAATTCAATTATATAAAAACGAATATCTAATGTCAAGCAATTAATTAGATAAATATCTAATTGTGAAATATAAGTTATATAAAGGGGAAATATTTAGATGGATTTATATTTGATTATGAATAAAATATTTGGGTAGATTTGTAATCTAAGAAATATGACATTCTGAATATGTAATATAAAAACTTTAAATGAACATCTATGATAATAGCTATTTCTCCCTTTAGTGTCAGTTGGTTCAGTATGAACAAGGTATTTTAATTTATTAATATTAGCTGGTAACTACATTAAATATATTACAACTTTAAGGCTATAAATTTACTGTGTGAATATTCCATGCCACATATGGGAAATATAACCTAGAGGTGAATGAGATGGATACTTTATGGAAAGCAAAAAGCGTTTCTCATAATAGCGGAAAAGAAAAGGGCGAATCTATATGGATACAGAAGGAATACAGGAACACAAAGGAGAGCAATGACCTTCAAGAAAAAGAGGAAAAAGAGCCGAAGTTTTCTAAGGAGGAAGAGGAAAGTGCAGCAGATAGGAATATAGCCCCTTCAAGTTCGCTAAAGGGTGATATTAACACAGAGGTAGCAGTTATAGGTGCCGGACTGGCAGGCATTTTAACTGCATACATGTTACAGGAACAAGGAATATCTGTTGTTGTAATAGAAAAAGACCAAGTTGGATGTGGAATAACCAAGAATACTACGGCAAAAATAACATCCCAACATGGACTCATATTTCAAAAATTATTAAGATATAAGGGTGAAGAAAGAGCCAGAGAATATGTAAGGGCAAATCAAATAGCTATTCAAAAATTCGAAGAAATATCCAGCCGTCTTCACATTGATTGTGATTACGAAATCTTACCCAATTATATATATTCTTTAAAAGGGGAAGAAAAAATAAGAAGAGAAGTAGAAGCGGCAAAAAGAATTGGGCTGCCAGCTCTTTATACCAAAGAAACTACTTTACCATTTCAGGTAAAGGCGGCAATCCGGTTAGAGAATCAGGCCCAATTTCACCCAATAAGGTTTTTGGAGGGAGTAGCGAAGGAACTTACTATTTATGAGAATACAAATATTATAGAATTAAAAAAGAACGGTCTTATTATAACGGAACAGGGAAATATAAAAGCAAAGTCCATTGTAATTGCAACCCATTATCCCTTTATAAATACTCCCGGATATTATTTTTTAAGACTTCATCAGGAAAGAAGTTATGTGACTGCACTACAAGGGTGGAAAAAAGAGGATAATACATGGAAGGGAATGTATTTAGACGAAGATAAATATGGTTTCAGCTTTCGAACTTACAAAGATTATCTTATACTTGGAGGAGGATATCATAGAACAGGAGATAGTAATCCACTTGATGCTTACGAAAAGATAGAAACGGCTGCGAGAAAGTGGTATCCGGATGCTAGTATCCAGTATAAATGGTCGAATCAGGACTGTATTACACCGGACGGTATACCTTATATTGGCAGGTACTCCGCAAAAACACCTAATATTTACATTGCTACCGGATTTAATAAATGGGGTATGACTAGCTCTATGGCAGCTGCCCGTATTATTAGTGATATGATTCTTAAAAAGAAAAATGAAGATGAAAAGGTATTCTATCCAAGAAGGCTGATGTTCTCCGGCAGTAAAGTGTTATTAAAAGATACAGGTATCATTGCAAAAAGCCAATTATCGGAGCGCCTGAGAATACCACAGGACAAATTGGAAGATATACAGCCTAATCAAGCAGGTATCATCAATTATAATGGAAAGAAATACGGTGTATATAGAGATAAAGAAAATAGATATTTTTTTGTAACAACCAAATGCCCTCATCTTGGATGCAGCTTAGAGTGGAACCAAAATGAACTTACATGGGATTGTCCTTGTCATGGTTCAAGGTTCGATTATCGGGGCAGATTGATTAATAATCCCTCAATGAGAGATGCCTTCGATTCTTGCCAAAGGAAGCTAATTAAAAAATAGGAGTGGCTGCTGGCTGAAGATTCTAAATAAGCCTATAATATATTCTTATATGAAGAATCTGCAATTTATATAGGACTGAAGTGTCCGATTATAAATTGCAGATTTTATTGAATTAATATAAGAATAAGCCACCAACTATAATTTAACTTTTGGGTCAGATTATAAGTTGGTGGCTTGAATTGTGTTTTTAGTATGAATTATTGCTGAATAGAGTTTTTTAAAACCTCTAATACTTCCATTAGGTCTTTACAAATCAGAGAAGCATTTTCTGTCATTTCCTTATCCGGAGGGGTTAAATCAGGAATTAGAATAGGATACATTCCAGCATTTTTACCTGCCCTTATTCCAGACTTACTGTCTTCCAATACCAGACACTCCCCTGCTTTTACATTAAGCTGACGGGCTGCCATTAAAAATATCTCCGGATTTGGCTTACTTTCGGTTACCATGTCACCATAGATATGTGCCTCAAAGTAATCATAGACACCGGCGTCTATTAAATACTTTTTGGCTCTCTCGCAGTACGAAGAAGTTGCAACTGCCATTTTTGTATTGGTCTCTCTTAAAAACGCTAGAAGTTCGAAAAGCCCTTTTTTAATGGGAATACCATTTTGCTTTATCATATCGGCAACATATCCGTCTCTTAAAACTTTGGCATTTTTATAGACTTGGTCAGTTCCAAAAATCTCTGAAAATATTCGAATAGCATCTGTTATATTTCTTCCCCGGACTTGAGAAAGTATATCTTCCGTAATTGAATAATTAAGTTCTTCACCAGCCCTTTTCCATGCTAAGGAAGCCAGGTATTCGGTATCAAACATGGTACCGTCCATGTCAAATATAACTGCTTTATAATTTAAGTTTAAATTCTTATTCTCATTATTTTTCCAATGCATTTATCTTTTCCCAAACTTCATCTAATACAGGGATACCATTTTCCATATTATCTTGTCTTGTCAAATATTCTCTTTCCCCTGGATAGAAAATTTTACCGCCTTCATTAATAGGTTCTGATTGCTTGATGTCCTCAATTACTGTATTAATTATGGAATCAGAAATTTCTTTGGTATCCATTTTACTTGGATCAATTGCAATCATAATTTGAGATATAGCAATCTCTTCTTCGTATTTTTTTCCTATCTCGGTACAAGAATTACCACCGGATAGAACAGCAGCGGCCAAATCTAATAGGATAGACATACCGGAACCTTTCCAGTAACCCATAGGAAGTACCCGGCCTGTTTTCTCAATTTCGGCAGGATCGGCAGTCATATTACCCATCGTATCATATCCCCCTGGTACAGGAAGTTTTTCTCCTTTCATTCTGGCTTCTTCAATCTTGCCGTAGGCAAATTGTGACATGGCACAGTCTAAAACAATATGGGCTCCATTGGACCTTGGAATAGCGATAATAAATGGATTATTACCTATCCTAGGATCTTTTCCTCCCCAAGCAGGCATATTTGGAGTGGTGTTGGTCCAACATATGCCGATACAACCATTGTTAGCAGCCTGCCATCCATAACTGCCGCCTCTCATCCAATGGTTGGTATTGCTAAGAGCTACGATACCAATGCCATTTTCCGTTGCTAACTCACAAGCTCTGTCCATACAAATGGAAGCATTTAAAGGCCCTAATCCTAGTTTTCCGTCCCAACGTTCAAATGAACCAAAGGAGGAGACTTTTTCGCATAAAGCATTAGGCTGAATCAATCCTTTATCTAAGTAGGAGATTACTCGTGGAAAACGATTTACTCCATGTGAGTAAATACCATCAGCACTTGACTGTGCAAATACGGTAGCAGCTTTATGTGCATTTTCCTGTGAAAAACCTCTGCTTATTAAAAGCTTTTCAAACTTAGTTAGTAAATCCTCAAATTTTATTCTCATAGTTTTTTCCTTTTACACTGTTGTCTTTTATCGAGTTATTTAATTATAACATTGGAAAAGATGATGTCAAGGGGTGTATAAGCTCCACATCTATCATTAGCTTTACAGTTTTGGAGTAAAACACAAGATTTTATCATCACCCGGACGAAGAATTCCTCTGCCATCCATATTACTGGTAGTAACATAAACAGAACCATCTATCCATTGTACAACTTCACGTAAACGCCCATACTCATTTTCCAGCAATGGTTCTACTGCTGTTACCGAGGTTCCGTTTTCATCCAGAGACAGGAGGAGCAGCTGTTCGCCCCGAAGGCATGCAATAAGCAATTTTCCTGCCCAAGGTCCTTGATTAATATAAGCAATCCCGGAAGGTGCCCATGTTACATCTCCGCTTTGGATAAGCGGTCTTTGTATCTGTAAATCACTTAATACATCATACCCTTCCACCAGCGGCCATCCGTAATTGGCTCCGGGAAAAATAATGTTTACTTCATCATGAGCAGTTTCCCCATGTTCTGTACTATATAATATACCTTTATCGCTCCAGGTTAGACCTTGGGGATTTCTATGCCCATAACTATATATAGGAGAATCTATAAAAGGATTATCTTCCGGAATGCTGCCGTCTAAATTAATACGGAGAATTTTGCCTGCCAAACTTGATAAATCTTGGGCTAATGAAGGGTTTCCTACATCTCCTGTAGTTATATACAATCTTTGATCCGGACCAATCTTTATTCTTCCCCCATTATGAATTCGTCCTCCCGGAATTCTATCCAGAATGACCTGATTAAGAGTTGCTTTATTATTTTCTTCAACTAAACGAGCTACCCGGTTAAATATTTCATTGCTTTCTATATAGGTATACATAATGTACAGATAATGATTTTGTGAAAAATCAGGATCCAGTGCAATACCCATTAACCCCCCTTCTCCCTGACTTGAAAAAGGAGGTGGGAGGGTAATAAGAGGTTGATCAAGAGGCATGCCATTTTGAATTTTTCTAACATTTCCATCCCGCTCTGTAAAATAGATGTTTCCATCTGGGCTTAAGTCTAATGCCCAGGGAACATATAAATCCACAGCTATTATATCTATTTCATAAGGAAATTCTTGAAAAGGCTGGCCTGATATTTGATTGTAATGGTAACGTAACATAGTCGGATATAATTTCTTTCCCATGTAAACACCCAAAAAATATGCTATTTATTATTATAAGTGAATCTTTAAAAGATGTTCGTTTAATAGAATAAATGAACACAAAAAATCTTTGCTGAGGCAGTACTGTGAATTTTTCAGTAATTAGAACTCCTTATTGGGAGAGTCTTTACTTTTAATTCCCAGCTGTATTTATACATATTTTAGTAAGTATGGCTTTGGAGGAAATAAAGGTTAAACCAATATAAAAACGTTTTATAAATTAATGAAAACAAATAGGAGGTTATAAGGCGAAAATTTCTTTGCATTAGTTAAAAAAACAAGCCAGCTTAAAATAAAATACAATCATATCTATATAAATTAGATATAATATGTATATTTTGACTATATAATATGTAATAAAAACGTTTTTATTATTGCACTTATAAATATCATCATTTATAATGCAATTATAGCAAAAATTTGTTAGTTCTTTCACTATTTGCCATTTGGCTTAATTTAATGCGATGAATCTGCTTATAAAGAACGGAGAGGTATTATGATAACGATTAAAGATGTGGCAAAAGAATCCGGCGTGGCTATATCAACAGTATCAAATGTATTAAACAATGTAGACGTGGTGGCACCGGAAACGCGCCAAAAGGTAATAGATGCAGTTGAAAAGCTGAAATATGTGCCTAATATGAATGCTAAATTTCTAAAATCCAATAAGAAAAATACCCTGGGCTTGTTTTTACCCAGTGTGCAGGGTGATTTCTACAAAATGCTGATGCAGTCCATTCATTTACAATTTATGAGAAAGGGATATATGCTGAATATCTATGTAAGCAATGGGAATACCAGCGAAGAAATCTATGGAATGATCATTTCTTCCGGTGTACAGGGAGCTATTGTCTTTAATGAATATTTGTCTGATGAATATATCCATCGGATAGCCAAGTCAAAGATGCCAATTGTCTTTATTGACAGAGAAATCTCCGGAGACCATATGTCCAGTATACTGATTGACAATGGAAAAGGAGCAGCTTTAGCAACGGAATATCTGATAAAACAAGGGCACCGCCGAATCGGATATATTCATGGCATTGATAATTCCGATGATTGTAAAAGATATCAGTCTTTCTGTAATGTTATGAATAAATATCAGTTGCCCTTGGACGAAGACATAATCCTGAGAGGCTATTTTGAAGAAGCCATTGCTTACAGTGAGATGAGAGTATTATTAATGAAAGGTATAAAGATGCCCGATGCATTTTTTTGTGGTAATGATGAAATGGCCTGGGGCTGTATCCGTGCATTGACAGAAGCCGGAGTGAAAGTTCCGGATCAGGTAAGCATAGTGGGATTTGATGATAATACATTAGCATCTTATTATTCTCCCCCATTAACTACCATTCACAGTCCGGTGACGGAGCTTGGCAGCAGAAGTGCTTTGGAATTAATGCGGTTGGTGGAGAATGATGAGCCTACGGAAGGAATTATTTCCAGTTTGTCTCCCGAACTGATAATCAGGGAGTCCTGTAAAGTGAAAATATAGAAAAGCAGTATCATTTCTGTAAATGTATTGCAAAATGGAGGGGAAATATGAAAAATTATAGTTTGCAAAGTAATACCTATGTTATAAAGAATTATGATAAGCTGCCGCCGTTTTCCAGCTTTTTATCAGGTCTGGCAGGTGTAAAGGGAATTCCTCTATGGGTATTTTACACCAACCGCGGTCAAGGAATTAATAGTTTTGGAATTCATAATAAAGATAATGCAATTATGGAATTTAATCCTGCTAATACCGCCTATGAAAATACACCTTTAAAGGGATTTCGAACCTTTATAAAGCTGGATGGTAAGTATTACGAACCATTTCGGACAATGGGAAAGCAAATAGAACGTAATCTGTATATACGCAGAAATAGTATTAAAATTGAAGAAATAAATAAAGATATAGGATTACATATCACTGTAAAGTATTTTATATTACCAAAAGAAAGGATAGGGGCTTTAGTAAGAAAAGTTGAGATAAAGAATAGGGATAAGCAGGAAAAAGATATGGAACTGCTGGATGGAATGCCTAAAATAATTCCTTACGGCATACATAACGGAGCCTTTAAGGAAATGTCCAATCTGCTAAAGAGCTGGACGGAAGTTAAAAATACAGAAAATCATGTACCTTATTATACTATGGGTGCTTCCAGTGATGATTCGGCGGAGGTTACTGAGATTCATGGAGGATACTTCTACGCTTCTGTGATAAATGGGCAGGTCATTCCTATAATTTATGATCCCGATACAGTATTTAGCTATGATACGTCACTGGTAAATCCAGTAGGTTTTATGGAGCATGATATAGATAAATTAATGAATCTGCCACAATATTATGTAAACAAAGTGCCCTGTGGCTTTACACCACTGAAAATGAAATTGCAGCCCCTTAAAACACAAGAGATAACAAGTTTTATTGGTTATGCAGGTTCTCCCGGACAGGTAAACGAAAAATTAGAAGAGTTCAGCAAAGAGGAATACAAAGACAGAATAGAACATCTTGCTGACGAGATAGTGGATGACTTAACAAAAGATGTGAAAACCCATACTTCCAATCCTGTATTTGATCAATATATAGAACAATGCTATCTGGACAACTTTCTACGGGGAGGATACCCGTTTGTCTTTGGTAAAGATAAGAATAAATCGGTAGTGCATCTTTTTAGTCGTAAACATGGAGATCCGGAAAGAGATTATAACTTCTTTTCCATTGCCGGTGAATATTATTCACAAGGTAACGGAAACTTCAGGGATGTGAATCAGAACCGCAGAAATGATTTATTCTTTAATAAAGATGTAGGAGACTTTAATATTAAGACTTTCTTTCAATTGATACAAATTGATGGTTACAATCCGCTGGAAGTAAGACCCTCCACATTTACAGTTAAAAGAGATTGCAATGAGAAAGTAAAGGAACTATTACAAGAGATGGCAGGAAGAGAAAGTGTAAAACTGCAAAAAGTAATTGACAGGAATTTTACTCCTGGACAGATAGCTAATTGTATTGCCCGGTACAACATTGCTATTAAGGGCAGTGAAGATGAATTATTAACAGAGATTCTGGCATGTTGTAACCAGAACATGGAAGCAGGATTCGGGGAAGGATACTGGAGTGATCATTGGGATTATAATATGGACTTGATAGAAAACTATTTAAGTATATTTCCCGACAAAGAACAGGAATTATTATTTCAGGACATCAGTTACCGCTTCTATGACAGCCCCGCAAGAGTATTGCCACGGAGTGAGAAATATGTTATCAGTAAAAATGGTGTAAGGCAATATGGAGCTCTTGTACATGATGAAGAAAAATTAAACAGACCTGGTTTTCAGAAGGAAGGTTCCAACTGGTTAAAGACCAAATCAGGTGAATACGTAGAAACATCTTTGATGGTAAAACTTATTTCATTGGCATTAAATAAGTTTTCTACTCTGGATCCATATGGTATGGGAGTTGAGATGGAAGGGGGCAAACCGGGTTGGAATGATGCCATGAATGGACTTCCCGGACTATTCGGAAGCGGAATGGCGGAAACTTTTGAATTAAAGCGTATGATTCAATTTATTTGTAATGTGGTAAGAGGCAGCAGCGAAATTATAATTCCTATGGAAATAGGTGACTGCTTAATAAAGGTTTCAGAGACATTAAAATCTGCAAGGGAAGAAAATTGGGATGATTTTACCTATTGGGACAGAGTTGCAGCAATTAGGGAAGAATATCGCGAGAACACAAGATTTGAATTAAGTGGAACAAATCGTATAATAAACACCTGGGAGATATACAGCATCTTCTGTAACTTTGCCGAAAAAATAGAGGATGGAATTAAGAAAGCAGTCCATTATGGAAATGGTATTGTGCCAACCTATTTTACATATCAAGTTTCAGACTTTGATCAGGTGGTTGACAAGGAAGGCAATCCGGTTATCAGCCACTATGGACTGCCAAAAGCCATCGTAAAGAAATTTACGGTACAGCCCTTACCCTCTTTTCTGGAAGGGCCCACCAAAATGCTTAGTACTATAGAAGATGAAGAAACGGCTGCCGGATTATGCTCCAATATTAAGAACAGTGAATTATATGATAGAAAGTTAAAAATGTATAAAACCTCTGTCCCTATTGAGCAGTTATCCATGGAAAACGGCAGAATACGTGCCTTTACCCCGGGATGGCTGGAGAGAGAAAGTATATTTTTACATATGGAATACAAATACCTGCTCTCCATGATGAAAGCAGGATTATATGAACAGTTTTATAAAGAAATGCAAACCACATTAATTCCATTTCTTTCACCGGAAGTGTATGGAAGAAGTATATTGGAGAATTCCTCTTTCTTAGCTTCCAGCGAGAATCCGGATCCCAAGGTGCATGGAAGGGGCTTTGTAGCCCGTCTTAGCGGTTCTACCACAGAGATGATATCTATGTGGATCCGAATGTTTATGGGCGGAAGGATATTTACTTATGACAATGGAGAATTAAAGTTACATTTTGAGCCTAAATTACCTGGCTGGATGTTTGATGAGAAGAATGAAACTTCCTTTACCTTATTATCCGGATGTACAGTAAAATACAGGAATGAGAAACGAAGAGATACCTATGGTAAAAATGGAGTTAAGGCAGTAAAAATCCTACTGGAGGATTGTGGAAAGGCAGTTCATAATAATGCTCTTTCCGGGGAATTGGCAGAGAAGGTAAGAGAGGGTAAAATAAGCAATATTACTGTTATTCTAGAGTAATTTTAATAACGCAACAGCGAATAGATTCGCATTTTCGTTGAAGACATTTCATATGCACCTAAATATACCATATAAATGCAAATACTCACTAGATTCCATAGTAAACTATAGAATCTTAGTGAGTATTGTTTTATTGCATTATAACATCAATATACTATGGAATAAGGGTAATTATCACCCTGCCATTTATCTTGTTTTGGCAGCACTGCATTCTTATCTTTTGTAGAGGATAGAATAACTCCCATTTCACCGGCAACTAAAAATTTCTTTCCGTCCCATAATGCAGTCCTCAATGACTGGCTGGTCACTTTGGTACTTTTATTATAATGAATCCCGTTTGTGGAAGTATAGATATCCCCAAAATAATCAAAAGCAATATAGGTTTTGTTTCCATATATCCCATATTCGAAATCATCCTCGGTCTCTTTAATTTCCCACTTGATACCATCACTTGATAAGGCAACCACCGTTTCATCACTAAATATACTATTTTTATGGAGTTTCCCTCCAATGGTCACAAATTGCTTACCATTCCATACAACATTTGCTGCTGACAGATAATATTTCTTACCGTCTTTTTCAACCCATACTCGAGACCATTTTTTATAGTCAGTGGAAGTATATAATGTATCAGCACTGATATCTCTATCATTTATTGCTTTTCGTCCAACATATATTTTGTTGTTATAAATAATATCTTTTAGCATAGTGTTCTTTAAAGTGTATCCGCTCCAATTTTCCCGTCTTTTGAAGTAATCAGGCCATTTCTGGTAAATAGATGAAATTTACCTTGCAGGTATTTCGCTCCATATGTGTACATAAAATTATCTGGAAAGCTCATTTTTGACCAACTACCGGGTTTATCTGAATAATAATAAAAGCAATCTCCGTAACCTACCAATCCAGTCTTTTCACGGCAGACAGCTATTATAGTACCGTTATAAGCTGCAACGCCTTCCCAGGATAGTTCTTCGTCACCACTTCCCAGAGATACCTTGCTCCAGTTATATCCATTGCTGGATTCCCATAGTCCTCCTTCGTTTCCGGAAGCAATGTATCTGTTTTTCCCGTCGTAAACAATATTATCATAGTCCACTGAGGGACGGGCACGGGCAACAATGCCCTTCTCTAAATTTTCAGATACAAGTATGGTTCCATTATTACCGACCTGAATATATTGTTTGCCATCAAAAATTATTTTTTGGATGTTTGCTTTTGCTGCTGTACTATCACTATATCCAAGAGGCACTACTGTAACATCCCACAATTGATTTAGCTTCTTCCAATTTGTCCCGCTTTTTGAGGTTAATACCATACCTTTATATCCGGCTATTACATATTGGCTGCCATCCCATAATACACTTTTCATACTTAGATTTGAAAATCCATTTGCTTTTCCATATTTCTTATAAGTATCATCTATGGTATGAGTGAGAGAGCCTATGTTCTCCTTATTAATGACTTCTTTCCAATCAATCCCGTTTGTTGAAGTATGGATAGTTCCAGCTATAGAATTCAGGCTTCCATCCCAGCCGATTATCATATATTTTCCATTCTCAAAAATAATATCTGAAATATCACCTCTTACGTCTGGTGCTGTAACTTTCCACTTTTTTAAATCTTGTGAAAAGGCGATTTTTTCTCCAGAGGTGGTTACGTATTTTGCTCCTGTATAAATGATTTTTTCTATGTCTGGAATATCGATATATTTAGCTTCCCAGGTTCTCCCATCTTTTGAAGTTATGATAAAATCGCTATATAAGCGTACCTGTGCATTTGTAGAATAACTGCCTTGCTTTAAGTTTCCAGTCTGCACTTCCCAATGACCAATGGCCACATATTGCTTACCATCCCAAAGCACATCTCTTAATTCGATTTGTGATTGTTTTGGAAGAGCACCCCAATTAACTTTGTAATCCTTCTCTATATAACTTCTCATTTTACCTGTAATTTTTTCATAGGTAAGCTCCTTACTAAAACTAATGCTGCCCTTTGTCCATGTTATACCATCTTTTGATTTTATAATAGCTCCATTGCTGCCTACTGCTACAAAATCTTTTCCATTGGTTGTTATGGCTTTTAAATTATCTACTGTCTGCAAACGTATGTTGGACCAGTTTCTTCCATTGGTTGATCTGATGACAGCCCCATCATCTCCTACAGTAATATAAACGTTGTCTTTGTTATAGGCAATATCATATAAATTACTGCTTTCGGATTCTTTTGTTACCTTTGTCCATGTCAAATCTTTCCCTGATGTAGCAGCTGTTACTGCTACGGGATGTAAACTACATCCAAGTAATACGATACTGATTAACCCAATAATTATTTTCTTCGTTAATTTATTTATCATAAGTACACCTCTCATAATGAATTAAGAATCTATTGCTTTTTCCTTTTCTTACTAATTATAGTATTGTTATATTAAATACTCAAGCACAAGTTTGTTTAAGATAAATAAGGTTTTGTTGATTGTTTTCTTTTACTCCCATATATAACAATAAAAAATGGGAAACCCCTATTGTAAAAGGTTTCCCACTTTATTGTATAATGCAGTTGACGGGACAGTTGAACAGTTCAAGTCCCAATATACATGTTTCAATTAGTAAATGCAGTCGACGGGACTTGAACCCGTACCCAAGCAATATGGACTAGATCCTTAGTCTAGCGCGTATGCCAATTCCGCCACGACTGCTTATATTAATTTCATAACTTGATTGGTTATGTTATGATATTATATGTTCGGCCTAATATTGTCAGCAATTAGTGAACCGAATAAGATTATAACACTTTGTAAACAATAATTCAATAAAAATTTTAATATTAATATTAAAGTTTTACCACTTTTTAAGATTTCAGATAATGAAAGGACATAGTAGAATGGAAATATCACAAAAAGTGCCGGATAAGGCCTTTACCCATAGCGGCAAATTTCATGCAGACGATGTTTTTTGCGCTGCGTTGTTAACGTATTTAAATCCCAATATAACAATAGAACGTGGTTTTGAAGTGCCGGAAGAGTATGAGGGTATTATCTTTGACATTGGAGGCGGGGAATTTGACCACCATCAGCAAGGAGCCCCGGTTCGAGAAAACGGAAATCCATATGCAGCTTTTGGATTACTGTGGAAAAAATTCGGTACATTAATTTTAAAGGAAGAAGAAGCTGAAAAGTTTGACGAATCTTTTGTCCAACACTTGGATTTATCCGATAACACAGGCAGCAGGAATGAAATATCCGAAGTAATATCTTTATTTAATCCGGTTTGGGATTCGAAAGAAGATCCTGATACATGTTTTAAGGAAGCTGTTAACTTTGCAAAGACCATTATAGAGAAGAAGTTCTTGCGGATAGAGAGTGTGGAAAGAGCAGAAGTGGTTGTAAATGAAGCTTTGGAACATGCAGAGGATAAAATAGCAGTACTTTCAGTAGGAGTACCTTGGAAAAGATTTATTATTGGAACGGATATGGAATTTGTCATAGCACCTTCTGATAGAGGAGGGTATACCGGGCAGGGAGTTCCTATTGACCGGGATACCAATGAATTAAAGATATCCTTTCCAGAGAGCTGGAGGGGGAAAAGGGATGAGGAACTAAAGGATATCAGTGGCATAGGAACTTTACATTTCTGCCATAATAGCGGTTTCTTAATATCTGCGGATACTTTGGAAGATGCCATAAAGGCATGCCGACTGGCAAAAGAAATCTATATTGATAACTTGTCTTTAACCGACGAACTAGAGGGAGATAAAGAAAAAATCAACGAATTACAGCCCACTTAATTCCAATCCATTTGAAGTATATTTTTTAAAATCTCTGCATTTTCAGGTCCGATTTTAGTAATAATCTCCTTTTCAATGGATTCTTTCATTAATTTACTATCCATATAACATGCTTCACCAAAAGGGGTTAATTCCAGATATTTTTTTTTATTGTTATTTTCAACATTATGAATGGCAATGAGTCCTTTTGAATGTAACAACTTAATATTTTTATGTGTGGCCTGCCTGCTTATATCAACCTTTTTGGTTATTTCCGCAATGGCAGGCTTTTTTCCATATATCAGCGATAAAATTTGCCATTCTGAATTGGTAATGGCAATATTATAAGCACTATTCCACATCTCTTCGATGGCCTTTCTTAGCTGAAGATATTTATCACTTATATTGTCTAATAAACCATAGTCATATCTTTCATTTTCCATATACAAATCACCTCTGCACTAATATACACGGAATAGGGGGTAATGTCAACTGGGTTGACGAAAGATTAAAAATATGTTATGATTATATTGTCAACTTGGTTGACGTTTTGGAGGTGAAAGAATGTTTAGACAAGGTGACTACATTATGTACTCTAATTATGGAGCATGTTTCATAGATGATATTGTGGAAAAAACCATAGAGAATGAAACAAAATTGTTCTATATAATGCGTCCTATAAATGAAGACAAGACCAGAATCATGACTCCTATTAATAACAAAAAGGTTAAGATGAGGGAAATCATGCCTTTGGAGGAAGCGGAAAATATATTTAATGTAATCATGAATGGTAACGTGAACTTGATAACCGACAGAAAACAGAGGGAAAAAGCATATACTAAAATCTTAAAAGAGGGAGATCCTTTTGAAATAGCAGAAATTATTCTTACATTACTGTTAGAGAAAAATGAAAAAAGTAAAGCAGGAAAAAACATATCCATTACAGATAAAAAATATCTGGAACAGGCTGAAAAGTTATTGTATTCGGAATTATCAGTCTGCTTGGATATAGAAATGGACCAGGTAAAAGAAAAAGTATTGGACATGTTATTAGAGAATGAGGCCAGGTAAGAAAAAGGGTAGGGAATAGTTATTGAAATCAGGAGTCATAAGACTCCTTTTTTTAATGTCAGTTTAAGGTTGTCGGTATATAGTGGAAGTGTTAATTTAAAAATTGTATTTCATTGCATTTTTGATTTATTTAGAATAAAATAAACAAAGGAAGTCCATATGAGTGTATTATCATTATGTGAATCCTTATTGAAGTGATAAGAGAGTAATTATTGTATAATAAAGAAAGTAAATAAAAATAAAAAGAATAGTGAGGTATGGATATGGCTTTATTACAGGTTGATTTCTACTCTAATGTAATTGGAATGTGTATGCAGATGGATGTTATTTTACCACAAAAGGTTGATAAATATATGGATACTAATGTAAAAAGTGGAAATGATAAGTATCCAACCCTTTATCTTCTACACGGTATGGGAGGCAACAATACATCATGGATAAGAAGGTCTTCTATTGAACGTTACGTAGATAACATGGGTATAGCAGTAGTAATGCCGACTACACATCTGGGATGGTATACAGATATGTATCATGGTCATAAGTATTGGACTTTTATCTCTCAGGAGCTTCCAGCCATTTGTCATGAATTCTTTCCAGGAATGTCAGAAAAGAGAGAAGATAATTTTGTAGCCGGTCTTTCCATGGGCGGCTATGGTGCTTTCAAGCTGGCACTGGGATGTTCTGACCGTTTTTTTGGGGCGGCTTCCCTATCCGGTGCTTTAGATAGCAGTGATTTAGCGAATATAGATACTTCCAATAAAGACTTCTTTGAAAATGTATTTGGACCTTTGGATAAGGTAATAGGCAGTGATAATGATTTATTTACTTTAGCAACTAAATTAAAAGAGTCCGGTAAACCACTTCCCAAACTATATATGTGGTGCGGCACGGAGGACTTCTTATATAATGGTAATCGTGCCATGAAAGAACATTTAGAGAACTTAGGCTTTGATTTGACCTATGAAGAATCGGCTGGAGATCATCAGTGGAAATACTGGGATGAAAAGATACAGGATGTACTAAAATGGCTTCCATTAAAAAGCAATATAAATTAGTTTTTTAGGACAGTAATGCTTTTCTTGACAAGCAAAAAATTGGCTGTATAATACAAACATAGGTTGATGCAGATAGCATCAACCTTTCATCTATTATGTTGAATTGGGGATGTAATAACAATGAATACAGCATCTAAGAATAAGGATGAGGTTATTAAAGAAAGAAATAAGAAGAAAAAGAAAAAAAGAAATATACTCATATATGAATATTGCATTTGTGTTCTGGCGTTAATGGGTACCGTTTTAGCAGTAATTGATATTAATATGGGCTTAACCTTGTGGCAAAAGTGGTTAGACCAGGGTATCTTAATTATTTTGACGGCAGATTACTTTGTAAGATTTATATTAGCTAAAGATAAAAAAGTATTTTTTATTGAAAATATATTTAACTTAATTGCAATCTTTCCGTATAGCTCTACATTAAGAATCCTTCGGATTACCAGACTGACAAAACTGTTTAAGCTAAGCATAATTGGGGCATTTCCCAGAAAAGCATTTCGAAAGGTTAAAATATTCCTAAACACCAATGGATTAAAGACTATGCTTTTTTTTACAGTATTGGCTATTCTGTTTGGAGCGGTAGGAATTATGTATACAGAGCATATGTCCATTGCGGATTCATTATGGTGGGCATTCGTAACTGCAACCACAGTGGGATATGGTGATTTATCACCAGGCACTAATTTAGGAAGACTGATCGCAGCAGTTTTGATGATTTTTGGTATTGGTTTAATTGGTTCTATCACCAGTACCATAACCAGTTACTTCTTAAAGCTTGAAAAGAAGGATTTTAAAGAAGAAACTATTACATCAATTAAAAATAGGCTGGATGATATTTCTAATTTATCCGATGAAGAAATTGATTCCATATGTAAAGTTTTAAAAACATTAAATAAAAACAAATAAAATATTTAAGCTGTGAGCTAAAGATATGGAGCAGAAAAAGGGAGGTAGAGAAAGTATGTCCGGAGAAATAAATACAGATGGAATTATAAAAGAGAACTATACATTAATAAAAGATAAAAAGATATGTATTGTGGGTCTTGGGGGTGTAGGTGGCTTTCTTGGCGGAACTTTAGCAAGACAATATCCCCATGTTATGTTTTATGCCAGAGGTGACAGAAAAGATGCACTCCTTAAAAAAGGGATTTCTATTGAAAGTGAATACATTGGAAATTTTACGGTGAGACCGGAGAAAATATCTGATAAGGCAGAAGATTTTGGCATTATGGATTATATTATTATCAGTGTGAAGAATTACTCCTTAGAACAAGTTTGCAACCAGATTGCACCTATGGTTGGAGAAAAAACCGTTATTATACCCATTATGAACGGCACTAATCCTGGGGAAAGGGTTAGAAAATATTTGGGAAAAGGTATTGTGTTAGATGCTTTGATATATATTGTCTCTGGAAGTAATGAGGACTATACCATTACCCAAAAAGGCAAGTATGCTTCCGTTCATATTGGCCTTAATACACCGGATATAGAAGAACAAAAAGCAATTAAAGATGTACATGCGATAATACAAGGGGCAGGAGTAGAGTGTGTAATGGAAGAGGATATCCAGGCTGTCATATGGAAGAAATATGTCCTTAACTGTGCATATAATGTGCTGACTGCATATTACAGTGCTACCACCGGCGAATTAAGAAATGATCCGAAAAAAGTGGAAGAATATAAGGAATTATTAGCCGAGGCTTGTCTGGTGGGCAGGACAAAAGGTGTTTCTATCCCCGATAATATGGAAGAAGAACAATTGAGACATTTGCTATATATACAGACAGAAGATGCAACCAGCTCCCTTAGAAGAGATATGGATGCAGGCAGGCTAAACGAACTGGATACCTTTAGCGGTTATTTATTGGAGGAAGGTAAAAAGTATGGTATAGGACTGCCGGTTACAGAGCGTTTCTACAGGGAATTAAAAAGGAGATAATGAAATCTTATATTTTTGGAGGATATCATGTTATATATTACAGAATCGGAAGAAAAGGAATTAAAGCAGATAAAGACCTATTTGCATCAGCATCCTGAGACTTCCATGGAGGAGTACGAAACAACCAAATTCATAAAAGAAAAACTTATTGCACTGGGAATTGAAGTAATTGACCTGGGAATGGATACAGGTGTGGTAGGAATTTTAAAAACTGGTAAAAAAGGATTGGTTGTAGGACTACGGGCGGATATTGATGGAATAAAATGTGTGGAAACAGCTGAAGTTGAGGCAAAGTCTTTGATTAAAGGACTTATGCATGCCTGCGGACACGACTTCCACACAACTTCTTTACTGGGTGCCGCCAAATTATTAACAGACAATAAGGAGGAACTTACCGGGGATGTGGTATTCATATTCCAGCCTGGAGAGGAAACTACCTCCGGAGCGGCTGCATTAATAGAACATGGTTTATTTGAAAAAGTAAAAATGGATTATTTATTTGGACTTCATAACCGTCCTGAGATTGTAACGGGAAAAGTTGCGGTGAAGAAGGGAAGCCTTATGGCAGCCAAGGATAACTTTTCAGTCCAAATAACCGGAAAAGGTGGTCATGGGGGTATGCCTCATCAAACCATTGACCCAATTGTATGCGGTGCAGGTATCATTAGTGCCCTTCAAACTATTGTAAGCCGTAATATGGACCCTTTGGATTCAGCAGTAGTATCTATTTGTTCCATACATGGAGGAACTCCGGAGAATCTGATAGTTGACCAGCTTCATATGACCGGATCCATTCGTGCCTTATCTAAGAAAGGACATGAATTGGCTAAGAAAAGATTGGAAGAGATTGTTACGAATACCGCAAGTGCTTACAACTGTAAAGCTAAAGTTACTTATGAATCCGGCGGGGTTCCCCTTTTGAGTAATTCTGAAGCTATGTACCAGTTAGCTTACAAAGCAGCAGTACAAGCTATGGGAGAAACAGCAGTAGTAAGTACAAAACCTTGTCTTGGTTCTGAAGATTTTGCAGTTTATTCTGAATATGTTCCTACTTTTTTTTATTGGCTTGGAGTAGGAAAAGAAGGGGGCAGTGCTCCCTGGCATTATGCTGACTTTGCTACAGACGATGATGCTCTGAAATATGGTGCAATGCTACTGGCACAAAGTGTTTTGACTGCCCAGAATGAAAATATGGGTGAATAATTCTTTTATAACATAAGGAAGAGGCTGTTAATTGTTTTTACAGTCTCTTTTTTAATTATTAGGAAATTCCTCAAATCAAAAAAATAGTATATAAATATACTTCTATTAAAATCGGATAGTAATTTATTTACATTCATAATACCTATAAAATCATATGAAAAAAACAAAAAATCATACCAGCATTCATATTGACTTTTATATTCTTCATATCTATAATTAGTTAGAAGTCTAATTAATTTTATTGAAAAAGTGAGGTCGGGAATTGAAACAAGAATATATTGGGCAAAAAATTATTCATTTGTCACGTAAAATTGACAGAGTATTAGGAAAGAACTTTTCCCAATATGGTTTATCGATCATTCAGGGAAGAATCATAAGTTTTGTATATAGGGAATCTCCCAAAGGTGATATCTTTCAAAAAGATATTGAGGAAAGATTTAATATAAGGGGCTCGTCTGTAACAAGTGTACTAAACTTAATGGAAAGCCGAGGAATTCTAAAACGTATCAGTGCGGAGGAAGATGGCCGGTGCAAAAAAATCCTTCTTATGGATAAAGGCAATGAACTTTATGATGCAGTTCATAAGGAATTAATTGATATGGAAAACTTATTATCCAGTGGGTTAACCAAGGAGGAAGAGAGTATTCTGATGGAATTACTGGATAAATTAGCAAAAACCGTAGATGATTCATTTAGTTAAGAAATTAGTGAGTAATTTAAAGGAGATAGTTACATGATAAAAAAAATAGCAGGATATGTAGGAGAATATAAAAAAGCTGCCATATTATCGCCAGTATTTATTATTCTAGAAGTAATTGCAGATATTATCATCCCCTACTTAATGGCGAATATGATTGATATTGGTGTAGGAATGGGGGACATGGAGTATGTCTATAAAAGCGGGCTTATTATGGTAGGAGTCTCTATGTTGGCTTTAATTTTTGGTGTACTGTCCGGCAGGTATGCAGCAAGGGCTTCCTCCGGTTTTGCGGGAAATCTAAGAAAAGGCATCTATTATAACATTCAGGAATTTTCATTTGCCAATATGGACAAATACTCTACATCAGGTTTAATAACAAGATTAACCACTGATGTTACCAATGTTCAGAATGCCTTCCAAATGATAATCCGGGTAGCGGTGAGAGCGCCTATCATGTTAGTTGCAGCTATGATTATGAGTTTTTATATAAGCCGTCAAGCGGCTCTTATATTCTTGGGTACCATTGCTTTTCTTGGTTTTGCATTATATTCAATAATCATGCATGCTCACCCCAATTTTGTAAAGGTTTTTGAAAAATATGATATTTTAAATGCCAGTGTACAGGAAAACTTAACAGGCATTCGTTTTGTAAAAGCCTATGTAAGAGAAGAGCATGAAGTAAAGAAATTTAAAAAAGCATCTGAAGTTATATACCAATACTTTTTAAAGGCATTAAATTACGTAATACTGAATGCACCGGTTATGCAATTTGCTATGTATACCACCGTTCTTCTTCTGTCCTGGCTGGGTGCAAAGCAAATTGTATCAGATACCATGACTACCGGTCAACTTATGACTTTATTTACTTATTCTTCTATAATTCTAAATAGCTTAATGATGCTGTCCATGATATTTGTTATGATGATTATAGCCAGACCCGCTATGGAAAGAATCGGGGAAGTATTGGTTGAGAAAAGTGATTTAACCAATAGAGAAAATCCGGTATATGAAGTAAAAGATGGTTCCATTGTTTTTGAACATGTGAATTTTAGTTATGCAGGCAAGGAAGATAATTTAAACTTAGAAAATGTTAATTTAACTATCCGTTCAGGAGAAACCATTGGAATTATCGGCGGTACCGGTAGTGCGAAAACTACCTTGGTGCAATTGATACCAAGACTTTACGATGTAACAGGGGGTTCTGTAAAGATTGGCGGTGTGGACGTAAGAGACTATGACCTTAAAACATTAAGGGATCAGGTTTCTATGGTGCTTCAAAAAAATGTCCTATTCTCCGGTACTATCAAAGAGAATCTAAGATGGGGAAATAAATATGCTTCTGAGGAAGAAATTATAGAAGCCTGTAAATTAGCACAGGCCAGTGAGTTCATTGATACATTTCCGCAAAAATACGACACCTATATTGAGCAGGGTGGTACCAATGTATCCGGAGGACAGAAACAAAGACTTACCATTGCCAGAGCTTTACTTAAGAAACCCAAGATTTTAATTATGGATGATTCCACCAGTGCAGTAGATACAAAAACAGATGCTTTAATACAAAAAGCATTAAAAGAGTCCATTCCGAATACAACCAAGATTATAATTGCTCAGCGTATTTCATCTGTTCAGGAGGCAGATAAGATTATAGTACTGGATGACGGCAGAGTCCATGGTTTTGGAACCCACGAAGAATTATTAAAGAACAACGATATTTATAAAGAAGTATTTGAATCGCAGGTAAAGGGGGCTGACACGGATGAAGAATAGGAAAGCAGCTATTTCAGATAAAGCAGGGGAAATGAAAATTGCAAAAACCAACCCTCTAATAACCACCAAACGACTGCTAAATATTATATTAAAAGAATACAAGTTTTATTTATTCTTTGTAGTTATAGCAATTGTATTAAGTTCTCTTGCTAATTTAAGCGGTATTTTATTTCTTAGAGTATTATTTGATGACTATATTACTCCATTACTAAATAAAACAGAAACCAGCTTTGTACCATTACTAAAAGGTATACTGACTCTTGCATTTATCTATTACAGCGGTGTGCTATTTACCTATATATACAACAGAATGATGATGAAAGTATCCCAGGGTACTTTAAAGAAAATAAGAGATGATATGTTCACCCATATGCAGACACTGCCTATTAAGTTCTTTGATACCCATGCACATGGCAATATCATGAGTTTATATACCAATGATACAGATACCTTAAGGGAGATGATCAGCCAGAGTCTGCCTCAGCTGCTTGCTTCTATTATTACTATAATCAGTGTATTTGTTTCCATGATTGTAATGAATATACCTTTAACTATTGTAGAAATTCTAATGATTATTTTAATGACAATGGTTACTAAAAAAGTAGCAGGAAAAAGCGGGAAACATTTTATGGAACAGCAAAAGAACCTGGGTATTCTCAATGGATATATTGAAGAAATGATGGAGGGGCAAAAAGTAGTTAAAGTATTTAATTATGAAGAAGAATCCAAGGAGAGATTTGTACAGTTAAATAATAATCTTAGACAGAGTGCGTACCATGCAAATAAATTTGCCAATTCCTTAATGCCTATATTAGGTAATATCGGTTATTTGAATTTCGTGCTGGTGGCTGTGGTTGGTTCACTGTTGGCCATTAATGATGTAAGTGGTTTTACCCTTGGAGGAATTGCAGCCTTTTTACAATTGTCACGAAACTTAAACGGTACGGTTGGACAAATCTCCAATCAGATTAATGCGGTTATTATGGCTTTAGCAGGTGCTGAACGAATCTTTATTCTGATGGATGAAGAACCGGAAACAGACGACGGATATGTAAAGTTAGTAAATGCGAAAATACAGGACAACGGTGAGATTAAAGAAGTGCCGGAACGTACGGGAGTATGGGCATGGAAGCATCCTCATAATGATGGAAGGGTATCCTATAAGCAAATGCTTGGAGAAGTAGTTTTTGATAATGTAGATTTTGGATATTCAGAAGAAAAAACAGTGTTACACAATATTTCTTTATATGCAAAACAAGGGCAGAAGATTGCCTTTGTTGGTGCCACCGGAGCCGGTAAAACAACCATAACTAACTTAATAAACCGTTTTTATGATATTCAGGACGGTAAAATTAAGTATGATGATATCAATATAAATAAAATTAAAAAAGCAGATTTAAGAAAATCCCTTGGTATCGTATTGCAGGATACACACCTGTTTACCGGAACCGTTGCAGATAATATACGGTACGGTAAACTTGATGCAACTGAGGAAGAAGTGGTTGCAGCAGCTAAATTAGCCAATGCAGATATGTTTATAAGGCATTTGCCTGAGGGCTATCAAACTATGATCACTGGTGACGGGGGGAACCTGTCACAGGGACAAAGACAGCTCCTTGCCATTGCCAGAGCGGCCATAGCAGATCCGCCGGTTCTAATATTGGATGAAGCTACCTCCAGTATTGATACAAGAACAGAAAAAATCGTACAGGAAGGTATGGATAAGCTGATGGAGGGAAGAACGGTATTCGTTATTGCCCACAGATTATCTACGGTTAAAAATTCTGATGTGATCATGGTATTAGAACAAGGAAGAGTAATTGAAAGAGGAAGCCATAAAGAACTTATTGAGAAAAAAGGAAAATATCATCAACTTTATACCGGTGCATTTGAGCTTTCATAATACCGCTTAAATTGTTTTTTACAAAATGGCCATTACCAAATTAATGGCCATTTTCTTTAAGTTTATTAGGAAATTATCATCAATATTTTCTAGAGATAAATTTAACATTTTACCATATTGATATTATAATTTAATTGTGTTATTATGCAGTAGTACATTTCATAGTAAGCAATATTGTACATTGCAGAAAGAAGGAAATATGGCTGTTTTTAAGAAAATGAGTCCGGGAAGATTTATTACTATTGGATTTATGACGGTGATATTATTGGGAGCCTTAATATTATACCTCCCTATCTCACAGAATGAAGGAGCAGAAGTGGCATTTATTGATGCATTATTTACCTCAACAAGTGCAGTTTGTGTTACGGGGTTAATTGCTATTGATACGGCAGATCACTTTAACGTATTTGGACAAACAGTTTTAGGAATGTTGATTCAAATCGGCGGTTTAGGTGTTACTTCAGTGGGAGTCGGCATAATTATACTTGCCGGAAAAAAAGTAAGCTTTAAAGATCGTATACTGGTTAAGGAAGCTTACAATCTGGATTCCATGAAAGGTATAGTAAAGCTGGTTAAATCCATACTTTATGTTACCTTATTTTTTGAGACAATCGGAACAATCCTAAGCTTTATTGTATTTTCCAAGGATTATCCGCCTCTAAAAGCTTTGGGAATCAGTTTATTCCATTCTGTAGCTGCTTTTAATAACTCTGGTTTTGATATTTTGGGAGGTTTACGTAACTTAATACCATATCAAAACAACGTCTTATTAAACCTAACTACATGTGGTTTAATTATTTTTGGCGGATTAGGTTTTTTTGTAATTAAAGAGATCATACATAAGAGAAATTTCAAGAAATTTACGTTACATTCAAAAGTTGTAATTACCATGACAGCAGCATTGTTAATTATTGGTACTTTAACAATGAAGCTAACAGAAGATATTACCTGGCTAGGTGCATTTTTCTTTAGTACCTCTGCAAGAACAGCCGGTTTTAGTACCTACCCGGTTGGTGATTTTACAAATGCTGGCTTATTTGCCTTAATTATATTAATGTTCATCGGTGCATCTCCGGCATCAACCGGTGGCGGTATCAAAACAACTACATTTTTTGCGTTAATAAGGAGTACAATAAGTGTGGCAACTAATAAACATTGTACCGCTTTTAAGAGAAAGATGCCAAATGAGATTATTTATAGAGCATTTATACTTACTTTTTTATCTGTTGTTTTAGTATGTATTGATTCCTTTATTATCAGTATTCTGGAGCCGCAGTATACATTTATTCAAATACTTTTTGAAGTGGTATCTGCATTTGGTACCGTTGGTCTGTCAACGGGAATTACACCTGATTTAAGTGTAATAAGTAAACTGATCATTATATTTACCATGTTTATTGGGCGCTTAGGACCTTTAACCATAGCAACTATATGGATCTTTAAACCATTGTCAAGTGTAACTTATTCAGAAGAAAGTATAACAATCGGATAAACCTATAGCTTTTATAAGCAGGCTGCAAATATTTATTTTAGCAGCAGAAATAAAGACCTTAAGGAGGATATGCAATGTTACAGCATAAAGCAATTATAGAATTTGGTATTATCGGTCTTGGAAGATTTGGATTTGCACTTGCAAAAACTTTAGCAGATGCAGGAAAAGAAGTACTGGTAATTGACAATAATGAAAGTAAAATTAAACAAATAAGAAATATTACAGAGAATGCCTTTGTAGTAGGCCCATTGGATAAAGAAAGTTTAGAGGATGCTGGAATACAAAACTGTGGTACTGTCATAGTATGTATTGGTGAGAAGGTTGACGTTAGTATTTTAACCACTCTAAATGTTATTAGTATGGGAGTGCCAAGAGTAATAGCAAAAGCTTTTAGCTATGAGCAAGGTTTGATTTTAGAGAAAATCGGTGCTGAGGTCATTTATCCTGAAAATGATATGGCAATTCGTCTTGCTAACAGACTGATATCATCCAGTACGGTGGATTCAATTGAGTTAAAAGGTGATATCAATATATCAGAAGTAAAATTAACTAATAAAATAGCAGGCCAAACTGTATTAGAGGCAAATTTACGTCAAAAATATAAACTAAATATTATTGCTATTGAACGAGAAGGAGATACCATTACTGAAATCACTCCGGATTATGTTCTTAGAGAAGACGATAAAGTAGTAGTTGTTGGTAAAAAGGATGAACTGAAGAAATTTGAATTATTTTTAAGAGGTCTTCGTTAACAAAGGAGGAGCACAGAATGAATTTAGAAAAACAAAAAGCGTTTCTGATACATTTTCTTTTCATAGCAGTGACACTGGGGATTATCTTTATAGGCTTTAAATATTTACTGCCTCTTTTAATGCCTTTTGTTATTGGTATGCTGGTTGCGGCAATTTTACGCAAATCCATTGATTCAATATCAAAGAAAACACATATACAACGTTCCTTTGTTTCCATATTCATTCTGCTTGTTTTTTATAGCATTATTGTATTACTGGCAATAATGGTTGGAGCAAAAGTAGTATCCTTTATTATTGAACTATTTTCTAAACTGCCTGGATTATATGCGGAAAAATTAGAACCGGCATTAAATTCAGTCAATAATGATCTTCTAACCAGGTTCCCTAATATAGAACCATTCTTAGAAGAACGATTGGATACCATTAATGATGCCATTTTTGGCTACATAAAGTCCACGTCGGAATCGGTAATTGGAGCAGTTACCAAAGTAGCAACTCAAATTCCCTCCATGATTATTAACTTAATTTTTACAATTGTATCTTCATTCTTCTTTACTATTGACTTTCACAAGATTGTTGACTTTGTATTAAGACAGTTATCTGATGAAAAGCGTAACATGGTAGTTCGGATAAAGGAAAATATTGTAGGAACATTAATTAAATTTATTAAAGCATATGCTACTCTAATAACAATAACTTTTGTGGAATTATCCTTAGGATTTTCTATTTTAAGTATACCTAATGCAATCTTACTAGGTGTTGTTGTTGCGATTGTAGATATAATGCCTATATTAGGAACCGGAGCCATCTTAATACCATGGTCAATTATAGGGTTCGTACTGGGAAATACCAAAATCGGTGTGGGAATGTTAATCATGTATCTGATTATAACCGCAGTAAGGCAGGCTTTAGAACCAAGAGTAGTGGGACAGCAAATTGGCCTCCATCCGGTAGTAACATTAATCTGTATGTTCGTAGGAGTCCAGCTGCTTGGAATAATAGGATTATTTATGTTTCCGATTATTGTAACTATCTTAAAGAAAATGAATGATGAAGGCACCATACACTTATTCAAATAAATGATAAAAAAGGGGCTCTTTGTCAAGTTTTGGGGTGGGTTCCCTTGGAACCCACTTTACAACTGGTATTAGAGCCTTTTTGATATTCTACTTATAATTATCTGTTTTTGGGTACACGAAATAAACCTCCGTGTCAGTCTCTTTAAAATTATCTAGTACAATGTAAAATTCTGGTTCGGAACCTTCTGAAATTTTTGATTCCAAATGAGTTACGTTTAAGCACCTTTATTTTGTTATTAAATCCTTCTGTTGGTCCATTTGTGAGCCCATATTTAAACGCATTCAATATCTCTTTTGACCAATTTCGATATGTAGATGCACATTTCTCAAATTCGGTAATACCCGATGATTCGGCTGTTTTTATCCA
>NZ_FOWD01000067.1 GCF_900115365.1 Anaerocolumna aminovalerica | reverse complement strand
CAAGCTGCCTTTATTGCTTCCTACTATGACCCTGTATTTTCTACCTACTATCAACAAAAACGAGCAGAGGGTAAGCATCACAAAGTAGCTGTCGGAGCAGTTGCCAGAAAACTATGCCATACCATTCATGCAGTCTTAAAAAACAATACACCATATGAAATCAGACAATAAAAACTAATCTCATATGATTTTAGGCTTGTGAAAACAGGTCTTTTTGTTATGCATAAATTTACATCTGATATTCAAAAACTTTTTCACTTACCTATTGACTTTTAATAGTTGGTCTTTCTACAGTCTTCGGAAGTGGTGCTACAAAAGTAAAAAGCATTATCCCACCTTGTTCTTCTCCTACCTTCCTTAACCCCAACACCGCCAAAAGTACCAAGGTCAAAGGTGATATTTTTAATCCCCTTACGTTACTTGCTCATAACCTCATTGCCACTACGTGGTATTTTAACAGGAGCCCTAACTCCTGCCAAAACAGGCTAGTCCTTACCCTCCGATTCAGAATGGGGGACTTCCCTGATGAGGTTAAAAAAGTAACTTGGATGATTTTCTTAGTCTCTGAATTGGTCTTTATCATCCTCTATAAGATAATCTACAAAAATATTCACCATCTCTTCGACTTTTATATTCGCAAACAACTCATAAACTTATACTGGACTTGACATAAGAATAGTTTCAAAAATGAAACGCTATTTTTTACATATATAGTATATCATATCATATGTTTAAGTCTTCTTAAACAACTATTTCTCCGCAATCCATTTATATAAAAATCAGGGTAATATGCCGAAAACAAAGGTTCTTTTATTATTGTATGACAAAGCCGAGCTTTCATCTCGACTTTGCCTTGTGAATAATTATTATTCACTTCTAAGTGCTGAAACCAGATCTTTTCTAGCCGCTTTTTTCGCAGGAATAAAACCTCCAATTAATGTAAGGATTACACTTAATGCTATAAGAATAACTGCGCTAATCGCTGGTAATGTTGCATTTACCTCCGCAGAACCTAAAAGGGAACGAAGAAGTGCATTACATGGAATTAAAATTAAGCAGGATATTCCAACCCCCAGTGTACCGGATAATAATCCTACGATTCCTGTTTCTGCATTGAACACCTGTGAAATATTGTGTTTTGATGCTCCAATGGCACGTAGAATACCAATTTCCTTTGTGCGTTCCAAAACAGAAATATAGGTAATAATACCAATCATAATAGAAGAAACAATCAACGATACTGCCACGAATGCAATTAAAACATATGAAATCACATTAATAATGGTTGTTATGGAGGACGTCATTATAGCAACGAAATCTGTATAGGTAATTTGATATGCTTCTTCCACTGAAGAATTATACTCAGTTATAAAATCTCCAATGGCTTCCTTTGCTTCAAAAGTGTCTGCATAGATACTAATTGAAGAAGGAGCGTCTAAACTAACAAAACCAAATGCACTCATATTACTGTCATAACTTCCCACCGAAATATAATTATCATATAGCATCAAAAACACTTCATCATCTGCTGATGAAAAATACTCATCTGCCATAGCAGCTAATTGTACTTCTCCTAAACTTGCAATTCCTTGTAATTGCTCCGGATTATTGGCATACATCTTAGCAGCAAGTTCGCTCCATAATTTAGCCTTATCTGAAACACCCAATTTTTCAATGTAATTCCTGGCATCTGCAACACGTGCAGCATCTTCCTCAGGTGCAAATTCCATACCGTTTAAAACATTCACTTCTTTATTTGCCAACTGTGCGGCTACAACCTCACTATTATTGGCATAGTCAATGATATAATCCGTTAATGCATTGGTATATCCAATGGCACTGGTTATATTGGCATTCTTTGCTTCTTCCATTGGACGAATGACACCTGTAACATGTAATGTGATTGCATCCTTTAACAAGGTTTCCAGTTTTAGTTTATCACCTTTTACACTGTGGAACGTTCCATCTTCATTTTTCACATAATAGTCACACGCCGGTATGAGATAAAATTCTTGCTGACAGATTTCATCGTAACTATAATGAAAGGTCTCCACTTCAAACTCTTCTCCTGTTTCCATACTTTTCATAATTGCATCATATTGTTCCGTTGGAATAAGGCCAAGGGCATAAAGTGCTGTTGTTGGAATTTCATTGTTTTGATCTAATACCAGTACTACCTCATCATAATTTTGAGGCCATGCTCCGTATAGTAAATCATAACTATCCTTCACCACGCTGCTTACCAAATCACCTTCTGTTCCCGGAAGCATTTCACCAAAGGTCTGGGAAGAACCCATACCTCCAGCAGGTACCATACTCCTCATACTATCTTGAAACTGTCCTAGAGCACCAGATGTACTTGAAGTTTCAGGTTTTAGTGAAAACGCATTGGTATTGGTGTCGATTATTGTATCATCCGCATTCTTTGCATATACATCAAATGCCACATCGTATGAATATTTTACACCATTTTTACCAAGTTGCTCTCTAATTTTATTATTTTCATCATCCAAATACTTTTTAAATTCCGTCAGATTATTCTCTGTAAAACTAGATGTTAACCGATTCACCATCTCTAAAGAACTACTATTGGAATAAACGGAGTCTAAATCATGTGAGACTTCTTTTTTTATACGGCCTCCCATCATCTCTTCGCCCATAATGCTGCTCAAATCTATAGACTGGGCTTCAATTGTTATGGGATAGGAAGCCATAGTATCTCTTTGAATGTTTTCTATATACTCATTCACCCCATTAGAAAACGATAAAATCAAGGCAATCCCTATAATACCAATAGACCCGGCAAAAGCTGTTAGGAACGTTCTCCCTTTTTTGGCCCGTAAATTGTTGAAGCTTAAAGATAACGATGTTTTAATCTTCATCGAGGTTTTTCCCATATTTTTGTGCACTGCCTTGGGAGTACTTTCTGGATTGACATGAAATGGTTTCGTATCTCCCACAATATTCCCATCCTTTAATTTTACAATTCGAGTAGCATACTCTTCTGCAAGTTCCGGGTTATGGGTTACCATGATTACAAGACGGTCTTTTGCTACCTCTTTAAGTAAATCCATAACTTGAATACTGGTTTCTGTATCCAATGCCCCGGTTGGCTCATCCGCTAATAAAATATCCGGATTATTTACCAAGGCTCTTGCGATGGCAACACGCTGCATTTGTCCACCAGAAAGTTGGCTTGGTTTTTTATGAAGCTGTGTCCCAAGGCCAACTTTCTCAAGAGCTTCCTTGGCCCGATCCTTACGTTCCCTCTTGGAAATTCCCGATATGGTAAGTGCCAATTCCACATTAGATAAGATAGTCTGATGAGGAATTAAGTTGTAACTTTGGAACACAAATCCGATTGTATGATTGCGGTATGAGTCCCAGTCTCTGTCTTTGTATTTTTGTGTGGATATGTTATTAATTATCAAATCACCGGAATCATAATGATCCAGACCACCTATGATGTTTAATAATGTTGTTTTTCCTGATCCGCTTGGGCCAAGAATGGCAACAAACTCGTTATCACGAAAGTTTAAATTTACTTTATTAAGTGCTGTTTGCACCAAATCACCAGTTATATATTGTTTCGATATTTTTTTAATTTGTAACATTATAATCTGTCCTCCTATTTAAGCCGCATCAAATTGACTATTATACAGTTCTGCATAGAATCCGCCTTGTTCCATTAATTCCTTATGGCTTCCGCTCTCTATGATATCCCCATCTTTCATAACTAGAATCAAATCCGCATTTTTAATTGTTGACAGCCTATGGGCAATGATAAATGATGTACGTCCTTTCATTAACTCATCCATGGCATTTTGAATAATTAACTCTGTACGAGTATCTACAGAACTTGTAGCTTCATCAAGAATTAACATTGGCCGGTCTGCAATCATGGCTCTCGCTATTGTAAGTTGTTGTTTTTGTCCTGCCGATAGATTCACCTGATCATTTAACACCGTATCATACCCATGTGGAAGGGTACGTATAAAATGATGCAGCCCAACTGCTTTACATGCATCTTCTAACCTTTGCTCAGAAACATTTTCTGTAGAATATACCAGATTTTCACGTACCGTTCCTTCAAAAACCCAGGTATCTTGAAGTACCATACAAAATTGTTCATGAACATCCTCACGTGATAGCTGATGAATTGGAATATTATCAATCTTAATTGTACCACTTTGTATTTCATGGAAACGCATTAAAAGATTTACAATGGTAGTTTTCCCTGCTCCAGTTGGGCCAACAATTGCAACTTTCTGACCTGGCTTGGCGGAAACCGAGAAATCATTAATAATTGTTTTATCTGACCCTTCATAACCAAAATGTACATGTTCAAAATCAACCTTGCCTTGTACCTTTTCAAGCTTTCTTGTCTTTGTCGACTCATCTTCCATTTCTTCCCCTTCAAGGAATTCAAACACACGCTCTCCTGCTGCTGCCGCCGATTGTAAAGACTGGGCAGCTTGTGCAAGCTGACTTAATGGTTGTGTAAAATATCTTACATATAATATAAAGGCTACGATCACTCCAAAGGAAATGGTTTTATTCATTACAAGAACGGCACCAACTACACAAACTGCCACATAACCGAAGTTACCAATAAAGGACATCAGAGGCATCATTAACCCTGATAAACATTGGGCCATAAAATTACTTTCTCGAAGTTCATTATTTAAATAAGCAAATGTCTTTCTTGCTTTCGCTTCACCATTATAAGCTTTTACAATGGTATGTCCAGCATAGATTTCTTCAATATGTCCATTGATTTCACCCAGATGCTGTTGCTGACGTACAAAATATTTTTGTGATTTTCCCATTATAAGCATCATCAATACAAATCCAATAAAAGTTGCAGCAATTGCTGTTATTGTCATGATTACATTGGTCTTTAACATCATAATTAACGATCCAAGTAATAAAGTAATTGCAGAAACTAATGTCCCCACACTTTGATTCAGAGACTGTCCAATGGTATCCACGTCATTAGTTACACGGGATAGCACATCTCCTGTTGTAGTCTTATTATAGAACCACATGGGCAAACGATTAATCTTAACAGAAATATCTCCACGTAACTGCTTCGATACTTTTTGTGTAATAGTAGCCATCACCATACCTTGTATTAATGACAACAGAAAGCTAAGTCCGTAAAATACAACCAATGTCAGACCAATTCTGGCAACACCATCTAAATCAATTCCAGTCACAATTCCTTTTGTAATCAGGTCCGTAAGTTCTGATAATTTGTCAGGACCAACTAGGGTTAACACAGTACCCATAACTACACAAATTAATGCAATTACTATAGCTGGCCAATATTTTTTACAATATTGAATTAACTTTACCCATGTTGTTTTAAATTGTTTGGCTTTCTCACCACCGCCGCCCATACCTGATCCCGGTGGTCCCATTTGTTTTTTATGATTAGATTGCCCTAATTTAAATTCTTCCTTTTGACTCACGCTAACTCCTCCTTCGATAATTGTGAAAACGCAATTTGTTGATACACCTCACATGTTTTCATTAATTGTTCATGTGTACCAATTCCCACTACCCCTCCTTCATCAAGTACTACAATCTTGTCTGCATCACGAACGGTTCCAATGCGTTGTGCTACAACCAGTTTGGTAGCATCTGGGCACTCAAGTTTTAGTGCATCACGTAATTTACGGTCTGTCTTATAATCCAGTGCTGAGAAGGAATCATCAAAAATAAAGATTTCCGGATGTCTACAAATGGCTCGGGCAATGGAAACTCTTTGTTTTTGTCCACCAGATAAATTAGCACCTCCTTGTGCTACAAAGCTATCATAGCTATCTTCTTTTGCTTCTACAAATTCAGCTGCCTGGGCAGTATTAACTGCCTCTATAATATCAGTGGCAAGAAATCCATCCTTCCCATTATCTCCAAAAGCAACATTAGATCTGATAGTTCCTCCAAATAACGTTGCTTTTTGGGATACATACCCGATTTTATTACGAAGTGCGTATTGGCTATATTCCTTAACATTAATTCCGTCTACTAAAACTTCCCCTTCGGTTACATCATAAAAACGTGGTATTAAATTCACTACCGTACTTTTACCACATCCGGTGGAACCGATAAACGCCACCGTTTCCCCCTTTTTTGCAGTGAAACTTACATTACGTATTACATAATCCTCTGCGTCTGGATACTTAAAACCTACGTTTTTGAATTCCACTTCACCTTTACATTTTGTTTTTGAAGATGTAATCTGCCCGTCTACTATTGTTGGTTCTGTATCTAATACTTCCAGAATACGTTTCCCGGAAACAGAAGCACGAGGTAACATTATAAAAATCATAATCAGCATCATAAATGCCATAACTACTTGCATTGCATAAGAGGAGAAAACTACCATATCTGAAAACAACGTCATTTTCTCCATCATGCCAGCTTCTTGAATCAAAATCGCTCCCACCCAATAAATTGCCAAGGATAAACCGCTCATTATTAACTGAATACTTGGCAGCATTATAGCCATTACACGGTTGGCATATAAATTTGCTCCGGTTAACTCTGTATTTGCCTTTTCAAATTTACGGCCTTGATATTCTTCTGCATTATATGCACGAACAACCCGAAGACCAGTAAGATTCTCTCTGGTTACCCGGTTCAGATCATCCGTTAAATTTTGAAGTTGCTTGAACTTAGGCATTGCTAAAATTACACAACAACCAACAATTACTACCAGGAACAATACCGCAAGTGCTGTTGTCAATGTCCATTGCCAGCTCTTTCCATGAATTTTCATAATTGCCCATACTGCCAGAATAGGTGCTTTGATCATAGCTTGTAAGCCCATTACAACAACCATTTGCACTTGTGTAATATCGTTGGTGGATCTTGTGATCAAACTGGATGTAGAAAATCTATTGATTTCTTCCATGGTAAAGGACTGTACCTTATCAAACAGATGCCCTCTTAGTCTGGCACCAAAATTGGAAGCAACTTTTGCAGCTAATGCAGCAACAATGACAGAACCAACAAGACTTCCCAATGCACATAGTAACATCTTTCCTCCTGCAATTAAGATTTCAGCCATTGTGCTGCCTTCGGTCTGTACCAACATTGTAATTTCACTCATATAATCTGGTAATTTTAGATCCAGCCATACCTGTGCTATAATAAACACAAGACTGATTCCTATAAAGGACCATTCTTTTTTTGTTAAATTTTTAAATAATTTAATCATAAGATTCCCCTTTCTGTAAGCAGGGGTATCATATCCCATAAAGAGAAACTGAATCTAAACTAAACATGAATTTATATCAGGACATAAAAAAAGAGCAACTGTCCAAAACAATCACTCTAATCAATAAATTATAACACTCTATTGGGTAAAATAACAGTAAATTTCGTTTGCTCCTTTGAGCTATATACATCAATTTTCCCTTTATGAAGTTCTACAATTCGTTTTGCAATGGACAAACCGATTCCCGTACCTTCCGATGCATGAGAGGTATCCCCTTGCCAGAATTTATCATAAATACGGTTAATTTCCTCCTGACTCATCTCTGGCCCATGGTTAATGATGGATACCATAAACAATTCCTGTTCTTCTTTCAATTCAATCTCAATCTCACTATGATTTGGAGAAAACTTAATGGAATTATCCAAAATATTAATCCAAACTTGCTTTAATAATTCTTCACATGCTTCAATATAATACTCATTAAATTCTACAGTAATTGAGATTCCTTTTTGCATCCATTTATTCTCCAACATTAATACACTATTTCGCAATTGCTCCGAAAGATTAAATTTCGAAATATCCGTTAAAATGCTTTGATACTCAACTTTGGTCAAATTAAGTACATTGGTTGCCATCTCAGAAAGTCTGGTAGATTCCTCCACAATAATATTTAAATACTCTTTTTGCTTTTCTTTCGAAATGGTATCCCTTTGTAATAACTTGGCAAAACCGCAGATTGACACAATCGGTGTTTTAAATTCATGGGAAAAATTATTAACAAAATCAGAACGAAGCATCTCTGTATTTTCCAGTTCTTCTGCAAGTGTATTAAAACTATTGGATATGCCCTTGGCAAGGGATATATGTCCTAAATCTATTCGTGTTTGATACTTTCCATTGGCTAATTGATTCATGCCATGAATGATTGTATTGATTGGCTTTAAGGGTATACGGCTAAAAATAATAGCAACTACAGTCCCGGTCAATGTACTAGCAGATGCAAACCAAATAGTTGGGATCCAAATATTTGGTGCATTAAGGCTATCAATAAATTGTAGTTTATTTAACACTACCACAAAAATACCTACAATTAACATAGTAATCACCAATATCCCAAAAACCAAAATAGCAAATACTAAAGTCAATATCACTGGTGGTGGATTTTTCAGCTTCTTATGTTTTCTTATTAACTTTATCATACTAACTTCACCGCCTTATACCCTAACCCCCTTACCGACTCAATTTGAAATTCAGGCCAACCCTCAAATCTCCTCCGTAACCTACCAACGTGTACGGTTACAGTTTCCCAACCTGAGTCACTTTCTGTCCCCCAGATTTCATCCATAAGCTGAATCCTTGTAAATATCTTACCCGGATAAGATAATAATTTGAATAGAAGCTGGAACTCTTTTTGTGGAAGCACTTGTGTTTCTCCCTCCCGTGTTACAGATAGTGAGTCTTCATCAAGTACTACATTTCCAATCATTATTTTTCGTTCACTAGTAATTTTAGCACGACGTAACAGGGCTTTAATCCGTAGTACCATTTCCTCTGCATCCACTGGTTTTGTCATAAAATCATCGGTTCCCACCTGAAATCCTTTTTTTCGATCAGCAGGAAGTTGTTTCGCCGAAACCATTAATATAGGAAGTTCATTTTGTACGCTACGCAAAATCTCTGTTAATTCATAGCCATCCATCTTTGGCATCATAATATCTAACACGATTAAATCTATATGAGTTGTATCTAAAATATCCAAAGCTTCCACTCCATTGGAAGCTGTAAATACAATATACTGTTCTTCTTCTAACACTGCTTTCATGAATCTTCTCGTATTTTTGTCATCCTCTACAACAAGAATATGAACCATGCTCATCACCTCGGTTTTATTATAACATATTTTTGTAAACTGATTCTAAACAAATTATTATAAGAAACAGTGCCATTAATACAAGTGCCCTTTTTACTCCATGGGCAAATTGTCCAATTTCACTATAAAATAGATACACCGAATATTCAAATCACTTATGATAGAAATCAAATTACGACTAACTATTGATTATGCTTAATTCTCATCTTCTATATAAATCTTATAACATCTCTGCTACATTTTAAACATATTCCTTTTTGAAGAATTCTCACATGATCACAGTGTACACTATAATCTTAGATTGTAGTAAATCCACGTTAAGCAATATACGTTATCGTGAGTATTTCTTTTACCTGTTCTGGTATCTGACTTCATTTTTCAATGCTTTGATATCAGATAATTGGCTGGATTGAGTAAAAGTATGATCATCAACATACTCCAGAAATATCTTCTCTTAAAACCACCTCTTGCATCTGTTTTTTTCCGTTTCGCTTCTAATTCTTTAATGGTATAACCTCGTGCCTTACATATAGAATATAAGACTTCTAGTACATCTGCCATTTCTTCCAAATTTTTATCTTTATTATATTCATTTTACTTCTTCACTCAGCTTTTTATCAAGTTCAACAATCCTCTGACAGTACATGATAAACAGCTTTTCTTCCGTCCTGCTCAACTATTTCAGGTATTTTATCCCTTACCAGTTTGTTATACTTTTTCAATCGTATATCCCTTCTTTCCCGGTGTCCATATTTCATGATATCCATTACATTTTGCCCAATAGTATATTAATCGTAATTTTTCATTTTTATAGGATGCAGAAATCTGACTGGCATTTTGTTCGATTATCATGTCATTTCTCTGAAACAGATTTTGATCATATTTTAGCTCTGATGGTTCATGATAAGAGTCAATATAACTTTAATGTCTAACTTTCCATGCTAATATTTTCTTTTCTGACTTTTATTTGCTGCAAAACTAATAATCTGAAAACATTTGATACAGTTCCTAGATATTATTAGATGTCAATTGCCTAAGTAATGTATCTCAGATAATTCAATTTGCTCTATTATTTTCTTCTACCTCTTTTGCTAAATCAATATAAGCCTGTTTTATTTGTTTTATTTGAGGTGATTCAATTAAAATACCTTTTTCCCAAGTTACTTCTGCCATTTTGTTGGATTTAGGAATTATCGTCGAAAACTCATTTACCCTTATATTCTCTTTCTGAATCATATTTTTAGTTTTGATATATAACCGTTGCAAGTCATCTTGAATTTTTGATTTTCCAACAAAAAGTCCAATGGAATTAAGCAACCAAATATTTTTCCTGTCTTTTTTTCTTTTTAAAATATTGGCTACATCCTCAATTCCATTAGGAGACCAAACATTATCACCCAATGGAATAATAATATTTTTTACAAAATTAAGAATCTCCTTTTGGTTTAATCCATCAGTTCCCCTACCACAGTCAATAATTATGTAGTCATATATTTTCTGATTAATTATCTCGCTTAATATCCTCTCCCAATCTGATTTCCCATATTGCTGTTCTTGTGCCAAACGGAACTGTTCCATTTCTTTTTTATAGATAAAATCCACTCCGCATGGCGTTTCATGAACATAAATTTGTTCATATACAGAAACATTATCTTCATTGACTTCATGTAGGCCTAAAAAATATTGTGCATTATCCAAAGAACCCAAACTTATACAAAGTACCTTTTTATTCAGTGCTTTTCTTAGTGCATATGCTAGTCCACCTGCAACTGTGGACTTTCCTACCCCACCCGCCGGATTAGCAATAGCAATAATACCTGAGTTTAACTCTTTTTCATTTTGCTCTATCAAAATATTCTGAAGTCTTAAACTTTTTTCTATTTCTTTATTCACATCTTTTACATCTGGATTATTCATGTCGGTTACTAAATTTAAAAACTCATCTATAGAGGACTGTATACTTTGAATTTCTTTCAAATTATTAATAACAGAAATAGCATTTTCCATTTTAAGCTGCCTTATTTGACGTTTTAAAAAGCAGTATTCGTTATTCCAATATTTAATATACACAATCTTTCCCGCCGGTTTATAAATATCAGTTGCATATAAAACCGGAAAAATCTTATTATGATAATCCTTTTCTTTCATCAGTTCCATTACTTCATACATACAATTAAAGGACTTTAAATAATTTTCCGTAATGATTAATATTGCATATTCCATATTCCGAATAGTTTTCATATATCCACGTATACTTTTCCAACTACTTATTTCTCTTATATCCCTTTTTATATTAATATTTGTATTCCTAAAATATAAATCAATTTCGTCGGCATAACAACTGTCCTTTTGACAATATGACAAAAAATGGAAACCATAATCTTCCTCCCCTATGTACCATGTTCTATTATCAACAAATCCCATTCTAAAATACTAAATTTTCGAGATTTTCAAAATACACCATTTTCAGAATCATCCGTAATACTCACCTCAAAGGGATAGCAGCTTGCCAATATCCAAATTTCCTTCAGGAAATCACTTAGGGAAACTGTTTGTAGTTTGTCTTGCTGTGCATGCCCTATATCTATATTCATCCCATCTCAATTTATCGTTCTTTGCCATCTTCCTCTATGTTGAGAAACTCTGGATGCTTATCTATCAATTCAAATACCCACGGCCGAATAAATCCTGGAAAACCCGAAACGCTTCCTAAACTTGTTCCTGCCGCTTTTGATATTACTCGAAATGTTTCTAATTTCTTGATCGTAGGATTTCGCGAATCAACTAAAATTGCGGTTTCTCTTTTATCGTAATATTTTTTGATGAGTGCTTTTTCACTTTTAGATAAATTTTTAAGTATGTATTTATATGTATCCTACGTTTTCTTTTTATCCCACGCTTGATTTATCTTTTTCCAAATGCATTTCGATGCATGTGACAAACAGAGTGAAATAGAGACAGACATAACTATAAAAATCCATAAGCTATATTGCTCTCTAAAAGTATCTATTTGAAAGGGGAGCCAATCACCTGGAAAAAATAATATAAACACACAGGCTACAGTTATCGCCCATGAAACCCTTGCCGAAATATTCAATAGTTTTGATATATCAAGCTTCAATGTATCTTCTCCTCTCATTTATTCTTCATCATCTTCTTTCTTGTATCTATCATATTTACCACTTTTTGTTCGCTCGTCTTCTGGCTTGTATGTGTTGGCAGGAATTAACCATGCGTTCCTATCTTATAAACACCCTCAATCCGTTCATTGCGACATATGGCAAATTCTTTAATAAAAAGGAATTCTATGATATCTGTCAGAATACAAAGTATTCAGAACAAAGAAAAGATTTCTTTAGTTGGATAAAAACAGCCGAATCATCGGGTATTACCGAATTTGAGAAATGTGCATCTACATATCGAAATTGGTCAAAAGAGATATTGAATGCGTTTAAATATGGGCTCACAAATGGACCAACAGAAGGATTTAATAACAAAATAAAGGTGCTTAAACGTAACTCTTTTGGAATCAAAAATTTCAGAAGGTTCCGAACCAGAATTTTACATTGTACTAGATAATTTTAAAGAGACT
>NZ_FOWD01000001.1 GCF_900115365.1 Anaerocolumna aminovalerica | reverse complement strand
AGGCATTCCAATCTGAAATACAAATATGGAAACAGAAATTTTTGGTGCAGAGGATATTATGTAGATACAGTAGGAAAAAATGCAAAGAAAATACAAGAATATATACAAAATCAAATACAGGAAGATTTGCAATATGACCAGATATCATTGAAAGAGTATATAGACCCGTTTACGGGTGAGCCAGTACAAAAGGGCAAAAAATAAAGCCCTTTAGGGTTTGCCCGAGAAAATAGTGCGGCTGGCGAACTATTCAGTGCGTCTTTAGACGCAAGCAGGTAAAAGCCCCTTATAGGGGCAAATCAAGCCACCAGCTAAGCTGGTGGTCTTGACTAATTTAGGCTTTAGCCTGCTGAATTCGTGAGTGAAACAAAAAATCCATGCTATGCTTTTTGTTCTGGTGTCGCTTGAACTTAGTTGGGTCCTTGGGGAAAATCATATTTCTAAAAAACTACCATCGCTGTATTTTCTCTCGATATTAATAGGCTCCTGAAAAAGGTATAAAATAAACCTGTCGGCAAACTGCCAGCAGGTTTATTATTTATATTCTGTTTTCTAGCATTGTTGTACAATCAGTATCCTTTAAATTAGATGTATTCTTTAATTGTACTTATTTTTCAGCAGTGTATCGGTCACCAGTTTATTAACTTCTTTCAAACATTTTAAGCAACCGAATATAATGATTCGCCTCACGTAAGACATGATCACCAAGCAGCGGAATAATGATTGATTTTACTTCACATGCAAGTATACCCTGTGTGCCTTGCGCTTTGAAATTCCGTAAATCCATAGTAGCCCTTAAACTTTCGTCTGTAACTTTAGAACATGGAGCGGTGTCATCCATTGCCGCCTTTGCCTCTGCTGTTAATTGATCAAACTCTTTTCCAAAATTATTAGCTTGATCGATCAAATTGTCCTCTGTCGGATCAAGCAATCCCCGAATAAACTTAGCATGTTCTGCCATTTGCCTGTTCCAGAAAAATTCTAGTTCGTAGGCTTCTCTTTCCAGACATATATCTTCATCATTTTGAAGTCTTCTAAGCTGTAGAAGATATAATTCTGCCTCACGAGTTATGTGTAGGATCAACAAAGGATAATTAAATGTAAACATTTCGCAGTTTAAAACATTAGATAAAATATTAGTTTTAAACTGTATTAACGCAGCAGTTGCATCTATTGCTCTTTGGTTAAGCTCGTATACATGTTGTTCAAGCATAGGGCTAACAGTTCTTATGCCACCACCCTCTAGACCTGCTTCTGCCTCCGTCAGTTGAGTTGGTATCTGTACCCCTGTAAAATATGTGGTTGCCATTTCTGCATCCAAAGTAAACGGTGTTATTACTTCACCAGATTCAAGAACCCCAGGATTAACAACACCGTTTGAAAGAGAAATAGCCTCTCCTAGAATCTCATCAAATTCCCTGCGAAAAGCGTCTGCATGCTGAGTAAAGCTTGTATCCCTCGGCGTAAACCCCGCTTCAAGAAAAAATGAGTGTTCTTTCATAATCCTTGCAAAAAACAAATGTAAACCTAGGGATTGTTTTATAAAATTAATGCTTGAGATCATGGTTAATACTCCCTATAAAAGGTTAATTGTAATATCAGTTTATGTTAATACTATATGAATTGTTACAGGATATCACATTAAGTAAATCTATTTTGTTTAGGTGATTAAATAACTTAATAAGACTAAAAATATGTATAAAAATTTCCGATGAATGAATATTGCAATCTTAACAGCGGTTGTTTTATTTACCGGGATGCCTTTAAGAACGAAAGACACAAACAAGCGAAAATAAACAGAACGGAAGATATTTTTTTGTTTGTAACGAAATTAGATTGTTTTTATTTAAGCAAAGGCACCAGGACTTTTTCATCCCGATGCCTTTGGATTTTCATCTGACAATTTTACGAATCTTTACTGTCCACCCTTTAAAGTAGGTACTTTGTTATCAGCGGAGGCTGGCTCGTTATATTTTTCTTCATTATATTTTTCTCTTATTTCTTCTTCCAGTTTTTCAATTCCTAGTAAATCATATTTATATTGTCCATTATATACTACACCGCACAATACTTTGTCATATCTGGAAATTGACATAAGTGCGACTTCTCCGTTCTCACCGTGAACTTCAAAGCTGATTACCGGGTCACCGTAAGTGCCGATAGTATTTGTTGAAAAGTTGGCTCCCTGTCCAGTGCATTGTATTGATTGAATAGGGCTGTGGACGATATTATATTTTTCAGCCAGTTCTTTTGCCACCGCCTCATATTCCTTTTTGTTAAGGGATGAATCAGGGGCAGCAGGAACCTTTTCTTTCAGTGTCCTCTCTAAACCGATATTATAAAGTTCTCCGGTAATAGAATCAATCCACACTACATAACCATCAATACGATACCCATCAATGTAGCCTTGATCTTTCATCTCCACATCGGCAGTCCACATTGGGCGGGGAGTATTATCAGTTGGTGCATTATAACCCATTTCGATGGTCATACCCTCCAGATTCGCGCCATACACCTGCCATAGATATTGTGCTGTAAGTTCTGCAGCTGCTTCTTTTGACATATCCTTTTCGGTAGGTGTTTGATTTTTGTAATAGGGAAGGTCTATTATCCCAACTGTATAATTTGCCTTTTTGTAACCTTCCGGTAAGTTGTTCTGTGCTGTTTTGGATGAATAATCTGTGTAATTCATGTAGCTTGTAGGAACCATATTTGTTTTTTTATTTTCCGTCATAGCGGCTGCTTGTGTAAATCCCTGGAATATCATTGTGCTGGCACCAATAAGCATTGCGGCAGCTAAAAATGATTTTTTAAAATGTTTTCCTTCTGTTTTTTTCATATAAAGCTCTCCTTATTGATTTATTTGTGATCACAATAGGTAGTATAAGAGGCTTAAATTATAGAATTGTAATCGAGTTATTATTAAGTTGTAAAAGTTATTTTTGCTGTTGTTCCTTCGCCAGGACAACTGTTAAAGCTAAGCTCTGCACCATGGCGTAATGCAATTTGTTTACATATGGCAAGTCCCAGACCTGCACCGCCATCGCTTCTGTTTCGTGATTTTTCTTCACGGAAGAAGGGGTCCATGATTTGGGAGAGAACTTCGGGTGACATGCCTTTTCCGTTGTCTCGTATGCTTACGGTTTTTTTGCCGGCTTCATTGGTGGCATATACAAAGATCCGCCCGCCTCTTTGACATGCTTTAATTGCATTATCAATTAAATTTATAAACAAACTTTCCAGCAGACAGGCATCTCCGCAAATCGTCTCTATTTCACTGCTGAATTCTATATGTATTTCTTTTCCTTCAAGCTTGCCATACAAGGTTTGCCTTACCGCCTCAAATAGGCTGGATACCTTTCGCTCTTCACAGGTAATCTGATTATTTTGCAAATTTGCCAGTTCCATAAGCTGAAATGCAATCATCTGCAGGCGGCGGCTTTCGGACATGATGTAATTTAATGCTGATAGCCTGTCGTCCTCCGATAAAACGGCCTTTTGCATGTATTCCGCGTATCCGTAGATGGCTGTGAGCGGCGTCCGAAGCTCATGGGCAAAGTTATCAATAAACTGCTGCTTTTTATTCGCAGTTTCAATAAGCTCTGACATCTGATGTTGGATCTCCTCTGCCATATGATTAAAACTTTGTGCCATTTCAGAGAGTTCATCATGTCCGTAGACTGGAAGCCTGGTTTCATATGCACCGTTAGCGATATCTTTTGAGGTCTGGGAAATCTGCATAAGCGGCTTAAATATCCGGTTAAGTATTATAAGAAGTCCAAAAGCAAGTAAAACAGAAAGAATGAATCCCGCGAGGAACAGCATGTTTTTTAGATAGCTCCAAGAGCTTATGACTTCTGTCGTATCATAAATATAGACCAATGAGTAGGAGTTATACGGAGCTGGAAGCTTTCCGGAGACGATGGCATAAGTCATTTTGTCTATTTTCTGTACCATTGCCACACGGGTTCCATCTTTCGGCGGATCCAATAAATAACGCTGCAGTTCAAATGTGTCCTGATTTGAATAAACAATCTGATTGTTTCTATAAAGGACAAGTCCAATCTTTTTATCAGTGGAAAGATAGTTGTATGGATGGAGCAGAGAACTTAGAGATCCTTCTATATTAATTCCCCGGCTTTCCATGGCAAGAAAATCTTTAATAAGGCCTGATACGATAAAATAGTGTTCCCCCAGGCTTTTTTCTTCCGCGTGTTTTACAGCGTCCTTATACATTGCTACTGAAATAATAAAAATTCCAAAGTTAAAGAAGAAAAGAAAAAGTGCAAGGGTTGTTAAAAAGGTACGTTGTTTCATCTGCTCACCTCCAGGCGGTAACCCAGCTTATAGACGGTTTTTATCATATCTATCCAACCCAATTTTTTTCTTAATTTTTGTATGTGTACATCCACGGTACGAGTATCTCCCTCAAAATCATAACCCCATACAAGCTCCAGCAGCCTTTCTCTGGAGAGAGCGATATTACGGTTGTTTACCAGAACCTCCAATAATTCATATTCTTTTGGGGTACACTCCACAAGCTGTCCCTTATGATATACCTGATGGCTGTCAAAATCGATTTTTACATCTCCCGCTTCAAAACAGCTTCTGCTTTTCTGAGTCCTTCTGAGTACCACTTCCACACGGGCCAGCAACTCCAGCATTTCGAAAGGTTTTGTCAGGTAATCATCTGCCCCCAATGAGAAGCCCTTTATTCGATCCGGCAGGCTGTTTTTCGCCGTCAGGAAGATCGTAGGCGTTTCCTTCCCGTGCTTTATCACCTCAAACCCATCAAGACCCGGCAGCATGATATCTAAAATCATAAGATCGTAAGATTGACACTGTATTTCGGAAACAGCAGATTTTCCATCGAAAACTGAAGTACAGTGATGTCCTACAAGATGTAGATTCCTTTTAACCAGATCATTGATTGCCTCTTCGTCTTCGACGATTAAAATAGATGCCAAATTGATTCACCTCCTTATAGAACAATATTATCAGTGTTTTGTTATAGAGTTGTAAAAATGTATCCCAATTTTTATGAGTACATTTTTTTCATCATTCTCATATATCCTTAATTCTAACGCATCTTTTTTATGGACACTCATTTTTAAACCGTATACATACATGTAGTAAATTTATATTGTATGTTTTTGCTCACTAACATTTCTTATTCTTATAATTTAAAAATTAAAGCAAAGGATAAGAGGCAGGAATCGCATTGTAAAATAAAAAGAGCCTACCTACAGACATGACCGTCCTTCTTGTACGCTCTAGCAATCTAATTCTTGTTTAACCTATTCTGAAAGTTCATATGGCTGACCCATTGTGATTCTAAGAATAACTTACTTGTCCCCTTATATTCATAAAACATTTATCGATTGTTCTTAAATTCTCCCCATGGAGAAAAAATTGTAGCTTAAAATAATTGAAAATGAAACCGCGATATGAATTTTATTATATGTTAATCTGCGGGGTAAAGTCAATGAATGAATTCTTATTTTATTATTACATTTCAACTCGGAACTGCTAATGAAGCACACTGAAATAATCTACGAATTCATCTTTGTGTTTTTTCTGTTTTTGATAATACTAAGGCAACAAACAGTAATGAAATACACATAAGGAATCATGCCATAAGTGCATAAAATACTGAATTAAGGTATCCGCTTACAAGTACATCTTATTTCTTTACTAAAAAACACGCCATTAAAGACGTGTTTTTAGAAAAATCATTACTTAGAAGTTATTTCAATTTTCTGTCTAATCTTGATTTATTATCATAAGCTAGCATATAATCCTGATATTCCTTCGGATTGAACAGCTCCTTTTGTTCATTTTCTGCTTCTTCGTAAGATAGGCCTTTTCTTTCCATAAAAGTATTACAAGGATAGCTTACACATTCCGAACAGTCTTCTATTCCTTTATTCATTACACAAACTCTTACTGGACAATTATTATCAACTCTTCTTGCATTTTTATTTGTACATCTGCAACCGTCACAATATATACTTTCAGGAGGAATATCTAAGTTATAGTACTTTTTCCACATATTAGCCAATTCATTTCGTTCATCGTTTTTTCTAATATTAGGAGCATATGCTTTACACATTTCACAGCAATATCCACACATAGTTAATTTTATATTTGGTTTTTTCTTAATTAAAAGCATTTGTTTAATATCATCTATATAATAATCATTACTTAAATCTAACATTAACCATTTACCATCATGATAAACTTCTGTGGCATCATAAATATTTGCTATATCTTCACAAAAAATATCTCTTTTTTTATCAAACTTATCTCTTTCATCCCTGCCAAATATTATCCATACCCCCAACTGATTATCTCTTATATACAAAGTGCAAAGTGTTTTTTTACTTTTCTGAAACCTTATTACATATTTACCATATTTACCACCGTTATCCCATACTTTGTCCATATTATAATTATCGCTAATGTAATTGTAAATCTCATCATAAAGTAAAAATGCATCATTTCCTAACATAGATTTAATAACTTCTCTGCCTGGTTCTTGAATCATATTAATCCCCCTCCAGCAAATTAAATATGCTTGTTTCCATCCTGCTGTACTTTAGAAAGAATCATTTTATCATAAATAGCTAAACTATTTTGCCTGGATTCAATCTCCAATCCAAAAATACAGCAACCCTCTCTCACCGTCCGGCAGTTCAACATAGAACCAGTTCAGAGTCCGATCCTCCGGTTCAATATGGATATCAAGTAGTTTTATCTTCGTTTCCTTAAATTCCCTCAGGGTTTCCAAATCCCATACCGTATGATCAAAAAAATTCTCAGGATTTTTATCTAAGGGTACAAAATAGCCACTGCCATCAACTTCATAGGTTTTCCCTATGTATTGTTCTACATCATGATTAGTTATAACATATTCTTTGTTCTTAAATTCTCCCCATGCAGAAAAGAACTGCGGCTTAAAATAATTTGTTAAATGGAACCATGAAATGAATTTTCCCTGCCCATCCATCAATGCATATCTATCGATTGATCCTAAAGAATAAAGTTCTTTCCCATCATATTGAAAGAATTTAAAATTAGGATCCCCACTTGGCCCTTCATCAAATATAGCTACTTCCACATAGCTATCCTTGCTATCCAAGTCAATAATCTGTATTTCACCGGATGGATTGAATGGATCTAATGTAACTTTTATACCATTTACCTCTATATAGGAGCCCTCCTCATAGTTAGCTTTTAATACAGCATTTATCCTGTCTGCTTCTCCATCTCTATTTAAGTCAAATGCACCTTGAATGCTAAAAGTTCGTTGATAAAATGCTAATTTTTCGTCATAGGAAACATCAAAAGTATAATCTTTAAAATATTTATCCATTTCTGAAAAATCTTCGATCTTAGGATCCTCAGTAGCATTAGAGGTGTCAGAAGGCTCTATCGTTACTACCTTATTATTTGTATCAGCTTCCTCCGTTCTGTCGGAAACTCCCATAGTATTGGTGGGTTCTGGTGACAAAGTAATTTGGTTACCATCGGCCTGGTTGGCAGCTTTCCTTAACCCACATCCAGAAAGCAGGCATAGCAGGAATAGACATAGAATTAATGAGAAGCTTTTTGGTTTCTTTCTGCTTTTACAATTAATAAACATATTATAGTTCCCTCCAGAATCAAGTGCTACAAGTATAAACAATAGGTCATGTTGGTTTTACCAAAATATAGTAATATTATATGTTAATCGACACAGTAAAGTCAATGAATGAATTCTTATTTTATTATTATATTTCAGATTCTACTGTCGTTTTTACATATAATATATTGAGCATCTATTCCATCTCCTCGGCCCTCTAAAAACAGTCAATATCCATTCTATTAACTCAACTCTACTTTTTTCCCAAAAATATACCCTCCAAATTTACATCAGTATTTTCTTTCCAGCCTATTGCAAATGCCTCCCATCTGCGGACTTTAGCACACATTGAAATTAGCATTACAGCCAGACCGCCCAATCTCCGTAATTAAAAGTTCCACTGCCGTGGTGCAGCTTGCCCTCTATTTTGAGTTGTCGGAAAGCATCACGCATACGCAAAAGAATCTCTGGCTGAATATTCAGTGTATGATGTGCTGGAAATACACGCTTTACTGGAAGTACCGCGATCTTTTCAAGAGAAGCAAGATAGGCCCCAGGGTCTGTAGAGGGATAGTAAGCAAACAACGTGTCTTTATAAACCAAATCACCAGTAAAAAGATGTCCGCAACTGGGCTCAAAAAAGCACATATGCCCCGGCGAATGACCGGGTGTATGGAATACCTGAATACTTCTTCCACCAAGGTCAATCATATCTCCATCCTTCAAGAAACTGGTGGGCATACCCTGAAAGAATTCATAAGTCTTGACATCAAAACCTTCTGGTATATCACAACGATCAATAACCATCTCTCGGATTGTTTCCATGGAAAGGGGAAATCCACCATTTAGCCATTCAAGTTCCGCTTCATGGGCATAAAAGTCTGAAAAGTACTTGTGCCCACCGATATGATCCCAATGAATGTGCGTGGCAATAGCCGTAACTGGCTTATTCGTCAATTTTTTTACTTCATCATATATGTTGCAAATGCCAAGTCCCGTATCAATTAGCAGACTTCGCTCTGTTCCGTTTAGGAGATAGCAATGGGTTTCTTCCCAATGACGGTATTCACTAATGATATAGGAATCATTATCAAGATGATCGATGGTAAACCATTTACTCATAGTAATATCCTTCTTTCTTCTTTGTATTTCCAAAGTCTATCTGAATTTTTTGTTGGGCTATATAAATATCCGAACCATAAAACATTGGAAAATTCTTATTCTTTACTCAATTTTTGTACGTGATAATTAACCTAGCACTCTCAGTTGAACAGCAGTCCAGACAGCTCTTCAACTCAACCGGTGCCATATTGGGCTGTTTCTTGAGCATTATACCGACTTGTAAACCTACCCGCTTCTGCGGCAGCAGAAATCTGTGGTATTGATTCTAAAAGTTTCACATACTATTCGATTACAATGTAATTTCCTATATTAATTTCTTCCTTTGTAATATTATCAAGTTTAATAGCAACTGCTTGCCCTTTCTTAGCAAAAGATACAGGTTTGTAGAATTGCTCCATTGCTGATACAATTTTCTTATGTAATATTTTCCCATTTTTATCAATTATCATTATATCAGAATTGGTATGTATTTTACCTTTCCTTATTATGCCCACTAAAACCACACCTGTGGGAATGAGGGAAAAGATATCGTCAATCTGCATTTCAAAAGCATATTTTCCCAATTCGGATATATCCTCTTTTTTGCTAAATATATTAAAAATACCCATCTACACCTCCAAATATAAATTTCTGTCTATATCTTTCTTTAGCTGCTCAATAGTCGTATTAACAATTACTTATTTAAATAAAATACCTTAACTATTATATCGCCTATTTTCCATTATATAGATTCCACCTGTCTCCTGCAAGGTTATTTTCACAAGTTACTAAAGGGGGTGCCGTTTGACGATATACAAAAAAGGAATAATATTTTTCAGATCCTTAATTTTAAAAATGGTCTACTATATTCGAAAATACAGTAAACCATTTCTTTATTCTTACTCATTATTGTAGTATAAAATTCTTAGTATTAACTTGTTTTTTAAAGAATATCCCTCTTACTCTATATGCTTCTAAGCATCTTCAGACAGTCTTTTACAGATTACCTGCCTGTTGGATATTCTTCAAATACCTGACAAATGGTGTCGTATATGGTCTTTGCTGCTTTTTCCTGGAAAACAGGGTCATTTAATAAAGCCAGCTCCTGTGGATTTGACATAAAGCCCAATTCAATCAGTACGGCAGGTACAGAATTTTCTCTGGTTACAATAAGAGATTTGTCCTTTACTCCTCTGTTTACCGTTCCAAGGTTCTGTACCAATGCTGTCTGCAGCATTTCACCCAGTCTTTTACTGGTAAGACCACTTCCATTGGCTTTATTGTTCTTTGAGTTATAATAAACCTCTGTTCCCACAGGGGATGTTTTTGTATTGGAATTCATATGAAGGCTTACATATAAATCAGCTCCTATCCTCTTTGCCTGTGCCGCCCTATCATAGTTTTCCGTGGTTGTATTGGAATATCTGACTTCATCCCCGTATCTTGTATAGTATACTTTAACCGGTGAATCAGGAGCATTAAAATATTCTTTTGCAAGATTATAAAGTATCTGCTGATTTAAGTCTTTTTCCATAATTTTCACACCCTTTAAAGTACGGGTAGCACCTGCTGCATTACCGCCGTGACCCGGATCCAAAAGTACGATGTTTTGGTATATATCTCTTGGGTCACCAAGCTTAACGCTTACTCCATTATTTGTCTCGGAAAGCTTAAAACCTTGAAGCTTTGAGGTTACTATTACAATTTCCGTTTGGTTGCCCACATAAGAAACGGTAACATCCTGTACCACCCCTGCAGATACGGTAACCGGGTTTTCATCATAAAACTGTGTCTGGTCTCCGGGCAGTAAAATAGCTATTTTATTCTGATAATAACGGTATCTGTCTTCTGTGGTAATATCACTGAAGGTAACGCCTTCCGGTAATTTGAACTGCAGGGCATTTTCTGTATTTGTTTCTGTCTCTCCGCTATTTCCAGAATCGAAGGATTTTGTTAAAAACACGGTATATGTATTTTTGTTTCGGTCTACCCTGTAGGTGTAAGCTTCCGACTTTTCGATAGTAATGTTGGTAGTATAATCATTGATGCCGGTAACGCTTACTGCCTTCACTCCTTCCAAAGAAGAGGATTCCGTATTATTATTTCCCACTCCATTTACTGTAAAGGGAAGCTGTAACATCAAATAGTTACCGCTTTCAGTCAGGGTAACTGAAATATCCTCCATGGCTGTTATTGCCACAAACTCTTCACCATTTTTTCTTCCTGCTGCTATGGTATTTACATAATTAGGGTATAGTGTTACAGTCATGGTATATTTATCTTCTGATAAATCGATTGCATATTTGATATCTGTACTGGATAGTTTAAAGCTTAATTCACTGTTATTTTCAATAGCATGGTAAACTCCGCTGAATTCTCCTGCCAATATACCGGATAGGTTATATGCTGCGGTATTTATGTACGCATTATTTATAAGTAGTTTTAGGATATTTCCTTCTTCCGTTATAGTTGTTTTGCTTATAGGGGAATTTGCCTTAATCGTGTATACTTCTTTCTGGCTGGAATTACCTAAAATCTGGGTTAAGGTTACTGATTCAATAAAGGCAGTTGAGATTACATCCTGTGAAATTTCAGCCGTATTAACCGTATTACTGGCAATTGTATAGCTTTCCAACAATTCTGTTAAAAGTCCCCACTGGAATAAGGTAGTATCCGGCAATTTTGTTTGCCCTGTTTCACCTGTATTTCCGTTATTATTGCCACCATTAATGACTTCCTGTTGTTGAAAGCATGGAATATTACAGTATTACCAATAAAGGAGAAGGATATGAAAAATGACAGAATCAATCTGCTAGTAACCTTTGATAAAAACTATATTAAACCGTTTCAAACCATGCTAAAATCACTGCTTTCTAACAATCCAAGGGAAACTATACAGGTCTGGCTGCTACATAGCGGGATTCCGCAGAAGGACTTGCAGACGCTGGTGGAGTACTGTAATTTACATTGCGTATCCCTAACTCCACTAAAGGTAGACCGTGAAATATTCCAAAATGCCCCAATTTCTAAGCGATACCCACAGGAAATGTATTACCGCTTGTTGGCCCCCCATCTGCTGCCTATGTCTATAGAAAAGATTCTTTATCTTGACCCGGATATTCTTGTGATTAATCCCCTCCGCCCTTTATGGAATGTGGAGCTTAACGGCTGCGCCTTTGCTGCCGCGTCCCATACCGGAATTACGGATATGATAAACGGAATCAACCGGGTAAGACTGGGAACCGAACATGACTATTATAATTCTGGCGTTATGCTAATGGATTTAACAAAGGCCAGGGCAATTGTAAAGCGGGATGAAATATTTCAGTGCGTCAGTGAACACGAAGCTGAACTTTTGCTCCCTGATCAAGATGTTTTTAATTTCTTATATGGGTTTCAAACGCTGCCGGTAGACGATGCCATATGGAACTATGACGCCAGGTATTATTCCAATTACCTGATTAGAAGCGGTGGAGTTTATAATCTGGATTGGGTAATACAGAACACAGCAATCCTCCATTTCTGCGGGAAGAGAAAACCCTGGGTAACCTCCTATTCCCATCGTTTTGCAGCTTTGTACAAGCATTATATGCAGGCCGCTACCAGATAGCTGGAGAAATTGTTAGGCCTGTTATGTCAGCAGAACTTAGCAGCACATTACTGAATCTATTCATATCGCTTATTCATATAGTATCTGCACAAAGATGCTATAATTTACATTGCCCAGCTAATATCATTGTGGGAGAAGAATATTAATCCAAATCATTATAATATTCTAAATTCCTGTTCTTGGTTTAAAAGGGCTTTTATGTCTTTATCCATTTTATTTATTTTGATCCGTTTTAACGAATTCATAAAGTCTAAAAGGAAGCCTATCTTATTTTTCATTCCTTGAATTTCCATCTCTACATTTCCGTTCTCCAGATTCCTTATCCATCCGGTTAATTTCATTCTTAATGCTAACTGTTCAATTTCCAAACGAAAACCAACATGTTGTACTCTTCCCGAAAAAACTATATGATATCGTATGGTCTTATCTGCTTCAAAATCAGGAATATTAATTTTTTTCACCTGTTCAATCACATAGTTATTTCTAATTTGTTTAAATATTTTTTTAATTTTCATTTCACCCTCAAAATTTTAAATTTTATAATATTTAATCGTCCGCCAATAAACTTAACGACCACTATAGTAATACGAAAAGCAACAGAATTGACAAGACAACTATACCATAAATTTCTAAATAAGTATAGGGAAACAATTTCTATTGTCAAAAGGCGGGTAAGCCGCGCCTTTTGACGAATAGGATAATGTTATTCTGAAAAAGCCGGCTTCATATTTAACACAAAGAAAACAGCAATACTTGCAAATAAAGCCAGACATCCTCCTAGCACAAACGGGGCTGCCTGCCCCACGGCATCCCACAAAAAGCCGGCGATAAGGGAAGCCGGCAACAGCCCTATACCCACGATTGCGGAATGAAGTCCCAAGGCGCTGCTTTTCAAATGGGACGGGGCGATTTCTGCAATTAACGCCCTTTCTCCCCCTGCTGTAAGTGCCGTATACACGCCATATAAGGCAAACAGCACCCAGTAGGCGGATTTTGAACTTAGCAGACCAATTCCAAGATATACTATTGCATATAAGAAATAACCCACACACAGGGTATATTTACGCCCGATTTTGTCCGACAGTTTTCCGATAGGGTAAGATAATACCGAAGCCACAATATTAAAAACAAAATACAACAATATGGCCTTGCGCTCGGAAAAACCTGCGTTATATGCACGGAGCAGAATAAATGAATTGGATGAATTTCCAAGGGTAAAAATTAAAATGATGATTAAAAATGTTTTTAAACGAATATCTAAGGATTTCCATTTAAAATCCAGTTTTTTAGGGACGCTTTGCTTTTTTCCTCCTTTTACCAAAATTACGCAAAGAGGCCCTACTAAGGCCGGAATCATTGAGATAATAAAGATGTTCCGGAAGCTGCTTTCATCAGAAGATACCATTAGAAAAAAAGCAAGCAATATGCCAATAGATGCTCCCATCATGTCAAAGGCTTTATGTAATCCATATGCTTTGCCGAAACCGCCATTTTCAGCAGATTCAGCAACCAGTGCATCTCTGGGTGCTGTCCGTATTCCTTTCCCAAAGCGGTCCACAATGCGTGCAGCTAAAACTCCGGTCCATGAAGTAGCTAGCAATATAATAACCTTATTGAAAAATGATGCTATATATCCTGTAAAAGCTAACTGCTTTTTGTTATTATATTTATCCGCAATCATCCCCGAAAAAAGTTTTAATATGCTGGCCAAACTCTCGGCAACGCCCTCAATTAACCCTATAATTGCAGGCGAGGCCCCCATGACAGAAGTTAAATACATTGGTAATATCGGATAAACCATTTCCGTACTTATGTCTGTAAAAAAACTAACCAGTCCTAATAAAACAATATTTGAAACGACAAACTTCTTTTTAGATTTCTGCTCCACAATATACCTCTTTCTCCAAAATCAATTTCTGATTGGCCAAAAAATCTTAAAGGTTAATTTTTCAACTTCTCGTTGACGTTTATAGCTCACCCGTAAGGTTGCATCAGCAGGCAGAATAATATCTTCTTCCAGCTCCGGCAATAATTCACGTATATTTGTACCATTATCTTTTAATTTCTCTACCGCCTCTCCTATCTGGGATAAAACTTCCGGGACATCTGCCTTTGTGTCGGTTGCTACTCTAAATAACTCCGTCTGATTCAAATAGTCAGTTGAAACTCCAGTTCCCAACCAATTTAGTAACGCTGTTTTACTAAATCTCCACTCACGGCCTATCTTTCTTGCCGGAATCCGTTCTTCCCGCAACAACTTAATCATGGTTCGTTCACTAACACCAAAAAGCTCCATTGCCTGTTCTAGATTTAGAATGTCATTATCCAAATAAACATCCTCCTTTACAATCGTTTCACCTATTATTACATATAGTTGATATTTAGTCAACTTATAATATGAATTTAATATCACTTTAGCTGTATTATGGCAATATAAAAACCATTTCTGTTTAAGGTGTAAAATGTAAAGGACTCTTGACTTGGTTTACCATTCATAGTTCTCTAAGCTGATGGGAAACAGCAGCCTTTGATATGTTCATATATTGGGCTAAATCCCGATACACATTTCACTGGTTGTCAGTATCCATAAGATACCAAGCCCTGTTTCATCACCGAGTGCCTTTACGCGGTACAATCAAAGATAAATCAACAGCAGATGTGTTCTTTTGCGTCATTTATTCCTTCTCTCTTCTGTGGCAGGGAATTGACAAATTTATAGCGCCGGAATATAATTAAACAATTAAGTATTTGTTTAATTTGAAAGGTGGTATCTGTATGGATAAAAAATGCTTACCTCACAACCATGGTCAAAATATTGAAATGATACTTGAAAAAATGCCTGAGGAAAATTATTTTTCAGATGCATCTGCTGTTTTTCAGCAGCTTTGCGATGGCACCAGACTTCGTATTCTGTGGCTTCTATGCCACTGTGAAGAATGTGGTATCAATATTGCAGCAGCAATTGGTATGAGTACTGCGGCCGTATCTCATCACTTAAAGTCTTTAAAGCTTAGTGGTCTCATTTCCAGCAGGCGTGACGGCAAGGAAGTTTACTACACATTAGCCGATACGGAGACCGCTCGTCTTACCCATCAAATGATAGATAATTTTTTTCAAATGGCCTGCCCAAACAAGGGGATTGCCGACCATATGAATTGTTAAATGAAAATGTGCTATTCGCAATCAACTGCGAATAGCACATTTATATCATAAGGGTAAGCCGCCATTTCAAGAGCTGTTAACAGACCCTGGGAAAATAATAGGATAATTATATCCGTTACTACTAGTGAGACTGACTATATTTTGTTACATTCAATGCTCGGATAGCGTTTAATATAGCAATAATTGAAACACCTACATCTGCAAATACCGCTCCCCACATATTAGCAAGTCCGACAGCTCCAAGGACCAATACTACTCCCTTTACAAACAAAGCAAAAACAATATTCTGCTTTACAATGCGCAGGGTTTTTCTGCTTATTTTCATTACTGTGGCAATCTTAGAAGGTTCGTCTGTCATAATTACAACGTCCGCTGCTTCAATGGCTGCATCTGAACCAAGCCCGCCCATGGCTATTCCCACATCAGCCCGTGCCAAAACGGGAGCATCATTGATACCATCGCCAACAAAGGCCAACATTGCTTTCTCACTCTTTTGCTTCATCAGTTTTTCAAGCTGGTCTACCTTATCGGCAGGTAACAGCTCTGTATATGTTTTATCTAAATTCAGCTGGGCAGCTACCTTTTTCCCCACAGCATCGGCATCACCTGTAAGCATAACGGTCTGTTTGACCCCTGCCGCTTTAAGGTCAAGGATAGCCTGACGGGAATCCGCCTTTATTTCATCGGCAATAACAATATATCCGGCATAGGCTCCATCAATAGCAATGTGAACAACTGTACCAACAGAAGATGTCTCTTCATATGAGATTCCTTTCAGTTTCATAAGTTTTGCATTACCTGCAAGCACTACCCTATCATTAATCACGGCCTTCACACCATGGCCGGCAATTTCCTCAATATCTTTTATCAATGAAGAATCAACAGTTTTGCCATAAGCTTTCCTGATACTTGCCGCAATAGGGTGGCTGGAATAATCCTCTGCATGAGCTGCAATTTCTATAAGTTCCTCTTTACTCATATTAAGAGCACGAACTTCACTTACAACAAAATTACCTTTTGTAAGTGTACCAGTTTTATCAAATACAACGGTTTCAGTATCAGCAAGTAATTCCAGGTAGTTGCTGCCTTTTACCAAAACGCCGCATTTGGATGCGCCCCCAATTCCCCCAAAGAAGCTGAGAGGCACCGAAATAACCAAGGCACATGGGCATGAAATTACAAGGAATGTAAGCGCGCGTTCTATCCAAATCAAAAATGATTGGCCGGTAACAAGAGGCGGAATAATAGAAAGTGCAACCGCAGCAAAAACTACAAATGGTGTATAGTAACGTGCAAACCTGGTAATAAAGTTTTCACTTTTACTCTTTTTATCGGAAGCATTCTCAACCAGTTCTAAAATTTTTGAGACAGTGGATTCTCCAAACTCTTTCGAAACTTTGATGATTAACTTACCAGTCTGATTGATACATCCGCTGATAACCTCATCACCGGTATTCACATCACGAGGAACAGACTCTCCGGTAAGAGCCGAAGTATCCAGAGCAGAGCGGCCGTCTGTAACAACGCCGTCCAGTGGTATGCGTTCTCCCGGTTTCACCACAATCGTATCTCCAATAGCCACCTCTTCCGGATCCACTTGAACCAGTTCTCCGTTCCGCAAAACATTCGCATAGTCAGGGCGAATATCCATAAGCTCTGCAATGGAGCGGCGTGAACGGGACACTGCATAAGACTGGAACAGCTCCCCTACCTGATAAAACAGCATTACTGCTACACCTTCCGCGTATTCTCCAAGGCAAAATGCCCCTATTGTGGCAACACTCATCAGGAAGTTTTCATCAAAAATCTGCCCTTTGCTGATATTCTTAAGTGCTTTTCTAACAATCTCACCTCCGATAATAAGGTAGGCGATGAGAAAAGCCGGAAACTCAATATAACTAATAATAGGCGATTGCAGGAACCCCCAGCCGAGAGCTTTGTAAATATGTTCTCTATAATGAATCGGTACTGCTAGAAAAAAGATTGCCCCCGCAATTAAAATTCGTATCAGTAGCCGCTTTTCTTTCTTAGTCATAAACGTAATCCTCCTTCTATAAAAGCTTTAATTTTCAATAATTAAATTAGGAGGATTTTCCTCCTTTTTTTAAAAACGGCAGCGGCCCAATGTAGACAGCCGCACCGATTCAATAATTAGTCTAAAAATACAAGACCCGACTCGATTTTATTAGCTGTTTTTTTTGCCTGAGCCAAAACCTCGTCAAACTTTTCATCAGGAGCCTCTAATGTCATTTTCTGCCCCATGAAGTTTACTTTGACACTGGTTACACCCTCCATTTTGGATATTGCGTTTTCGATTTTAGAAGCGCAATTTGCGCAATCTAGATCCTGTAGTTTAATTACTTTTTTCATAATATGTGCTCCTTTCAGCGTCTAATAATTTTATCAATATAACAATCAAGCAATTGTTTAATTGTTATCTTTAGTATATTCATTAAGAAGTACAATGTCAACAGATGCAAGGAAAGAAAACCAATAGGGCGAAAACTCTGTCTATTTGGAACAAATATGATAAGTATTATTTTACTGAGAATGAAAAGGGATACTCTTAAATGTTTACTAAATCAGGGAGCCTCCTGATAAAAATAAACCCTTTAAAAGTGAAAAAGATGAAGCAATCCAGAGCTTCCAATGATATAATAAGAGCGTGATGGCATAGTGGGTGAAAAGTACCAGTGCAGCAAGTTGCTTTGAAACATGGGATTTAGTAGTAAGATTATATCCAATTGCTGACATAATCTGATGAGACTTTCAATATAATATTCTTAATGAAAAAATAAGAATGACAGAATTAACTGATTATAAAATGAATCAATATTTTACGATAAAAGATAAAGGCGGATGGTTAAAATGAAATTAAATACATTATCACATTTTGATGAGGGAATTCTATTAGAAGAAAAGGATAGCTATGCTACTTATAAACTCAAACTTCCAGATGGAGATGGCACTGCATCAGTATATCCCGTATTTCCGGGTATTGAGGTTGTAAAGTTGGACATATCTTCTTATCGATATACACCTGCCATAGTAAAAGCAGGGAATGCCGTAGAAATCAATCATTGCTGGGCAGGACGGGTTGAATACCGAATGAAGGATGGCTGCTTACAATACGTTGGTGAAGGCGATATCTTTCTCAGGCACCTTCAAAACCACTGCAACAGTATTGAACTTCCGTTAGGGTATTATCAAGGTCTTGTGATCACTATTGATCTGGATGCAGCACCAGTTCAATGGGAAAACCTCTTGCCTGGTATGCCGGGTAACATCTGCAAAACCCTGGAGGGTTTTTTCCTTCATGACGAATGCTTTATGATACAATCCAAAGAGCAGATTAAACATATTTTTTCAGGAATGTACTCTGTTCCAGAGGAAATCAGAGGGGCTTATTACCGGCTGAAAATAATGGAATTACTGCTATACCTTTACTATTTTGATCCTGCAAGTGAAAAGCAAGTGCGCATATATGAAAGACAGCAAGTCGAGGTTGTAAAGCAAATTCAAAAGCATATTACTGAGCAGCTCTCCCACCGTTTTACCATTGAAGAGCTGGCCAGAGAATATTGTATCAGCGCTACTGCACTAAAAAAACATTTTAAAGCCTTATATGGACAATCCCTGGCAGCCTTTATGAAGGAATATCGAATACGAAAGGCAGCAGTACTGCTTTGTGAGACAGAACAAAGTATTGCAGATATTTCTGCCTCCGTCGGTTATGAGAGTCAGAGCAAATTCACGGTTGCTTTCAAGGATTTAATGAAAGTCACACCATTGGAATACAGAAAAATTCACAGATTGAGTATAATGGGAAGTTAATTTATTCTTAGCTTCCCATTTCCATACCATGGTTAGCTGTTAAAGTACCTATTTCTTTCCCCATCGGTTATATGTACATATTTCTCTCCATTATTCTGTCCATCTCATTTTCGATTACCGGAAGCATGTTCGCTCATGCAAACATCAAAAACCGGTCTGGATGGCTGGATCAAGGCATCTTCACAATGACATTTCCATTGCACATTAGGATCAAACTGCCCATTCACGATGCCGTCTATGGTATCACCATCTTTTATAGAGTTTTCGTTTTTCAAAATGTAAGAAGCAACATTGTAGGCATGATTCACAACCCAGTTGGGATCCATATCATGAAAATGGTACTGTACATCCGGCAGAAGCAACGTACTCATGCCAACAGTATCCACGATCATATCATTTGTACCCTGAATATTAAAAAAACGGGCATTCACTGCAAAGTGTATGAAACGGTTTTCCCTGGGAATCTGATGATTTCGAATCTGATCAATAGGGAACATCTTTCCTGAAGTGTGAAAATAGACTGCCTCGCACTGAGGATAAAGTTCCACCAAAGCTTCCATAAAATCCATATCCAGTTCCGCTCTGTCTTTGATAGAAAGTGTTGCTGCCAGCATATCCGTAGCCAAGACCTGATACCGGCATTCTTCAAATATACTATTCCGCTCATCCATGCAATTCCACATCTGGCTTTTCTGAAACCCATCGATATTTTTTTCATCAAATGACGAGCATTGTGTAATCATCAACTGCGGAGGAAGAGTTGCATCCTTAAACTGGGCCAGATACTTTTTTGCCTCAAAGCCCGCACCTTTTTCGTCATGCCAGAAGCACTCCACTTCGGAAAGATGCCTTGCCATGACCTCTATCATATGTTCTTTCTCCGGCAGCACCACTGGTTCTCTCATCAATAGCTGTATCATAAAGACCGCACCGGGACGTTCCTCTTTACTTAAATCCTGTTGAAAAACTTCATTTTGATTATCCATTTACTTTTTCCTTCCTAAGATGCAGCTCCGTCAGACTGCCATCAAAATTTCAGGCTCTTTTGTTTAAACCCTTTATACCAAATATAAAATACCTTCGGCTTGTCCCCGGTCAACCATCTATACATGTTGTATACAATTATGTTCTCTTTATATTCTTAATCTATTTATTTTTTGATAACCAGTTATTTAATTCTTCTGTTTCATCAAATATCCCATTATTTTTATTATACATTGATAAATCCCTGCTTAATGGGAAACCCCTCCTAAAATCCTCTGTGATTTTATCATCTTTGCTGATGAATAAAGTACAGCTGCTATCCCATGCTACGATTTCAATACTGGCAAGCGGGTGCTGCATGGATATGGGATTTTCCCAAAAACCTTTGTAACCATCTGCATAAGGTAAGTTATATTTTAATACTTCTTCTAAAGTAATATTTTTATCAAATCCTGATAATACAGCCCAAACCCATTGGAAATCTTCATCTCTTATCATAGCGGTTAATTCTTCACCACTTAACCAACCATAATTCTTATATTGAAATATTTGCTTCTCAAAAGCAATCGTCTGTGAACAACACTCACAGTCTGTTATTAACCAATTATATTCTTGCTGTACATTGTTTATTGTACCGAAAATCTTGCCCAAGTAAGTATAATATTCTTCTCCTTTTTCAAGAATTGCACCTTTCATATAGTCTCCTTTTCAATTTCCTTTAACTAATCCATTTAAATTACCTGTATCCTTGGTTCATTTTTCCCTACAAAAGCAAAAGCTTATTATTTGTAAAATTCTATCTACTCTAAATATTCAATAATACTTTCAGCAAAAGATAAAATTTCTTCATTTGTATTTAATGCCAATTTTTGAAAATAACCCATATCCTCTTTTAACTTACTTCTTAATTTTCCCTGCCATGAATCAGACAGATTTACTCCGGCTGTACAAATAGAAAAACCTAGCAGTATGTCTAAGATTTCAATCTTCAAATTATCTTCAAGATTCATAAGCCCATAAATAAGAAAATCATAGGCTGGAAGCGCTGCAGAGGATACAAATGCATGCTGATGGCATAAACCACACCATAAATAATGTGTTGCTTTCATGGCCCATTCTTTATTTTCTGAAAATAAATCCAATAACAATCTGGAAACTTTAGGAATATACTTTGATTGGTTCAAATATTCCGGAATGTCTTGATCTGCATTTCCGTAAGCGGTCTCATATTGACTCCAGTCGATATTCTTTATTTCTTTTCTTATATCCATAATGCCTTCCCTTTATTTACAGTGTTTCGGTTTGTACCTTAAGGCTATTTCAAAAATTTCATTTCCAGGCTCCAAAATCACCTAAAGGAGTTTTCTTGTATTCAGTATTTTTCATTAACGCATAGTTTTGGATGATATGGTTCCGCTTTTTCCATAATATTTACAATACCTGCATGACCACATCCCATTATAAGTGCTATTTGATTTTCTCTATGATTAAATTATGTTCGTGGAAACAATCATCTTTTTGACCTTTTGCATATAGAGCATCATTGGCATTGGAATAATATTTTCCTGTTTGGCTTACAGTAAACAAACAATCCTATTTATTACACATCCTTTTTCTAAAATTCCTGTAATTTTATTTTAATTAACTATAGAAGCGAATGATCATAACAAGCATCTGAATAATACGGTATTTGTCCACTCTTTTTCTATTAAAGTATGATGAAAACCTGCATTGCTTAATAGTGCTACTTCGTTTTCTTTAGTCAAGGGTACATCAATATGTAAAGAGGAAAAAGGGGCATTTTGCTGCCTGTAAATTGTATTTGCCTCTTTCATTCGAGTTACTTGTTCTTTCGTGCTTTGTGCTATGGTATCACCGTTTATAAATACTCCACTGCTTTTCAAAGACCCATGAATTGCCGAATACAATTTTACTTTCTGTTCTTCATTGAAATGATGAAGTGTAAAGCATGTGAGGATAATATCAAACTTATTCTTGCCGAAATCAAAATCCAAAACAGACATACAAATTGCTTGTAAGTTCATCTCTGGGTAAAAATTCTTTTTTAGCAATTGTTCTAGCATAACATGAGATATATCTAATGCTGTCACATTACATGCAAACTTTATACGTTCCAATTCAAGACCTGTCCCACAGCCAATTACTAGAATTTCACTCTTTTGAGAGCATTTGTTGATTTGATTTTCTATTTCATCGTAAAATAAAGCCATTCCCATTTCTTTAATAAATTTATCATCGTGTAGCAATGCCTCTTCGTCAAAATATTCATCAATTTTCTTCATGCTAAGTACCCCTTATTATATAAATTTCCTGTAACCTTGTTCATTCGCCTACAGGAGCGAATACTTGTATTTATTTGGTTTATTTTAACCTTGCATCATTCTTTTTTAACAACTTTCTTTTATCGGATAAGTCATTAACTCTTCAATTTTATATGTATTAGTTTCCTTTTCTAAACTTCTTTTGTGACACCTACCAAACATAATTTATATTCCTTTCAACCGCCAGACATAATTTCCCAACTTTGCTTTGATAATCATGGTTCTCTTTTAAATTCATTCGAAACCTTTTGGACCTCTATATCAGAAACCATCAAATCCTAGTCATTCTCCTTGGCTATTGAAAGCATTAATTCATCGTTTCCTGTTCTGTTCTCATATAATCCTTCCAAACGCTAAATCCTTCAGTTCACTTTTAAGATATCTTATAGTTTCATTTCTTTCCTGATCCTCTTGATTGTCATATAAAAGCTGTTCAATAAATTCCCATATGTCTTCTAGTTTTCGCCTAATACGATAGAATAGTAATGTATCCGTATTAATAACAAAATCTGTGTGCATTTTTAGGTATATGTTTATAAATGCATCATAATATGGCTTATCTATAAAAAACATGAGATCAGCTTCTACAGGAGCCAATTTCAAGCCTTCCCAGTCAATTAAAACTATCTGCTCATGCCACTGCATTAAGTTCCAATTATGAATATCTGTATGGCATAGAACCATTTTAGGATTACTTTGTCTTAGAGCAATAGCTAGCCTTTCTACTCTGTCAAAAGATTGTTTAAGGGGTTTTATATATGGCTCAAGCGATTCCTTTAAATCCACAGGGAGACTGGCATATTCTTTATGTAATATTTCTTTTAGCTGATCCAGAAATGGCAGGCTAAAATCTTCCCTGATGCCCGTTGTATCAATAGGTATTTCAACGCTATATGAATGAAGAGTTGCAATTATTTTTGCAATCTGTTGCACCTGCTTCTCCGTCAATTCACTACTACCTACGGTTTTGCCATCAATATATTCGTAAAGCAGATAAATTCCATTGTCGTCTTCACACTTAGGCTTACCATCTTGGGTTAGCAGTGGAACAGGGAGTTTTCCTTTCATGTCCGTATTCTCATTCAGCCACAGGGTGATTGGTACATAGGTATCAATTAGTGCTGTAAGTTTTGGTGTAGAAGCTCTTCTTTTTTCATAGACTTTTAGAAAATAGTCCTTCACACCATCGGATACTTTATATGCAAGGGCCGACCAGCCGCCTGTTTGAGGGGTAATACTAGTAGAATTTATATTGTATTGTTTGTTAAGTATATCAGTTAGCTTAATCATGAACCCCTCCAAAAATATATTGTAATCATATTTATTTTCTTTCAATATGAATTCTCATTATGATAATAAAATTATTATTAAATAATTTAAGTTTCCTTATTATACCACAATAATATATACAATAGTATCTTAAATTCTACAGGGAAATATTTTTAAACAATCTTGTATGATTAATTGAGTTTTCTATGGTAATGCACTGAACCATGCAGATTGTAGCAATGCAATGCCTTTTCGTATCTGTTGTTCATCCAGCAAGCTGTATCCTACAAATATAACATTTTGGGGACAAGCGTTCCTGTCATTCCAGAATGGAATCATGGGATATACTTTCACGCCAACTTTTTCTGCCTGTTTAATAAGCCACTCCTGTTCTTCACCACCTGGGAACTCCAAAATAAAATGCAACCCCGCTCCACGACCATATAAGACTACTTTTCTGCCAAACATTTTCGTTGCTTCCTGTACTAATACATCATGCCGTCTTTTGTAGTTGAGGCACATTTTTCGAACATGGCGCTCATAGTATCCATCCCTCATATATGCCGCTAGAACACGTTGGGTCAACCAAGATACAGGAGAATTGTAGGTATGGAATAGACTATAATATCTTGTGAGCAACCGTACTGGCAACACCATATAGTTCACCCGCATGGAAGGAGAAAGGGACTTTGAAAAAGTTCCGATATAGATAGTACGGTCGTCCATGTCCAGAGAATGAAGGGCTGGAACTGGATTTGCATCGTATCTTAGTTCACTGTCATAATCATCCTCAATGATATAGGCATCGTTAGCTATTGCCCAATTAAGGAGCTCTTTACGTTGATAGATTGGCATAACAGTTCCGTAAGGAAATTGATGTGAAGGTGTTACATAGGCAGCACATGCACCAGAACGATAAATGGACGAGAGGGTAAGTCCGTCTTTATTAGCCGGAATCGGATACAAATTATAATTGTTGTTAATAAATACATCCCTTGCCCCATTGTAACCGGGTTCTTCCATGGCAATCCTATTGTTTTCCTTATGCAAAATCTTGCACAAAATATCTAACGAATAATGTAGTCCAGAGCCGATGACAATTTGTTCCTCACAACAAACCATCCCCCTTGCTCTGTGCAGATATTTTTTAATCTCTTGCCTTAACAGCAGATCACCCTGTTTATCCGGATATTGATTAACCAAATCTTTTTGTGATGATAAGAGAATTTGAGAGGTATATTTTCGCCATAACTTAAAAGGAAATTGCTCATAAGAAAGTCCTCCGTACTGAAAATCATATAGACTTACAGGCTGCTTTAAATCTGATCCTTCAACAGATATAGGGCTTATATTCTGTGATATATAATTCCTCTCCGTGTCTTTATTGGAGTTGTCTAGAACGAAAAATCCGGAACCATGTCTTGCCTCAGCATATCCCTCCACAGCTAGCTGGGCATAAGCCCGAATGACAGTATTAACCGCAACACCCAAGGTTTTGGCTAGTGTGCGAATACCTGGAAGTCGTTCTTCATGTACAATATTTCCTTGTTCAATATCTTCTTTGATCTGGCGATAGATCTGAAGGTATATTGGCTCATTTGAATTTTCTTGAATATAAATCATAGAATTATTACCATCCTTATAATAAAGTGTACCCTATATTATATCACATAAGTGTATCTTTTTACAGATACACTTATGTGATATAATATGCCTGATTGTATATCCAGTACGTATATACATTAAATAAAGTCAAATTTACATTAGGAGGAAAAGTAATGCAATACAGAATGAGGAAGTTTCAATTAACAACAGAGCAGATTGACGGGTTACTTCATCGTGCAGATACCGGACGATTCGCTACCATCAATGAGAATGGTTATCCCTATGTCATTGCTATGCATTTTGTTTACTACAATAATAAAATATATATGCATGGCCTTCCAAAGGGACAAAAAATAGATAATGTAAATCGAAATTCTAAAGTATGCTTTGAAGTCGATGAATTGTTTGGTCTTTTGACTGACAATATAGAAAATGCCTGTGACACTGAGGCTGAGTACAATAGTGTTGTGATTATTGGAAACGCTTCACTGCTTAAGGACTTGGATTATAAACGTGAAGTGTTGAATAAACTGGTTGAGAAGTACACACCACAATTTGTCGGGAAAGAGCTTCCTGATAACATGATTAAGGGCACTGCTGTGATTGAGATTGATATCGTAGAATGTACAGGAAAATATCATAAGTAGGCCAAAAGCTACTGAACCTTGGAGTCATCTCAAACACTGAATAAGGGGGTAAAAAGGTTTCACGATTAGATAATCGAAACAATAGTACAAGTTTTCATCCTAACTGAATAGTAAAGGCATCCGGATTTTTTCATCCTGATGCCTTTGTATTTATATAGCCAATAACCTACTGCCCCATTTGATAGGTTTTACCGATTGGCACTGTAAACATAAATCCAACCCCGGTATTTGAAATATCGCCCACCACTTCTTGAACAACTGCAACGGTTTTTTCAACCAATTCTTCATTCTCTAATACAGTAAATATAGTTTTACTATATGGATGGGAATCTTCTAATAGCATACGTAAAGCACCGAATAACGGAATGTTCTTATTTTGATTATTCACAATAGAACTTCCCATACCTTGACTATCTAAAATTGTAGCACCACTTACTCCTACTTCAACAAATCCAGATAGAATATCATCCAGATAATCGATTGCATTTAATACCACAAATAACACGTACATATATTATGCCTCCATTATTCTATATTTTGGACGTTCATATAGTCCGAATTAGAAGATAATTTAACGTTCTTTGAATTATTTTTCGCTTTTTTCTGATTTTCTTTTATTTTATCCAATCCATCTATTTCACCTGCTCTTTGAATCGCTATCTTAGCAAATACTGGTCCGGATACTTCATATATCAGTACACTGAACATAATGATCGTACTTATAGTAACGGCATATTCCGGCAGCTGCTGTCTAACCAAAACAATAAGTCCTATAGAGATGCCACCTTGTGGAAGTAATGCCAGTCCTAAGTTCTTGGTAATCATAGGATCGGCTTTTACACTTTTTCCTCCAAGAAAAGCTCCAAGCATCTTCCCACCAGCTCTTGCAAATACATAAGCTATTCCCATAAGCCCTACCGTTTTAAAAGTACTTAAATTCAGACTAGCCCCTGCTAAGGTGAAAAATAAAATATAAACTGGTGTTATAAAATCATTGATAGAATCAAATACTCTTTTTGATTTATGTAAGTAATTCACCAAAATAGTACCCATCATGATACAGGCTAAAAGAGAAGAAAGTCCTAGTATTTTTGAAAGCCCTGTAGCAATACCAATAGTTACTAAGGTAATTGCCTGCAAATTATCACGACCTGTAGATTTTTTTGCAATAATTACAAGTAACCCTCCAAGAATCAATCCTAATAGCAAGGATCCACTGATTTCGATGATTGGTTCGCTAAACATCTGTAAGACAGAATACTGCTGTTTTCCAATTGAAATTTTAGCTAAAGACATGGCAATACCAAAAGCCATAATTCCAAACACATCATCTAAAGCAACCACTGGTAATATAGTTTTAGTTAATGGTCCATGTGCTTTATACTGTCTCATTACCAGGAGTGTAGCCGCAGGTGCTGTGGCAGCTGACATAGACGCGATTACGATACTAAATGCAAATGGTTGATTAAATAGATAATACATAACCGAGAATACAATAAAAATCGCTCCAATTACTTCCATAAGGGTTATAACAACAATAGATTTACCTAGTTTTAACATATCTTTAATTACAAATTCACTACCAATATTAAAAGCAATTGCAGCCAGTGCCAATTCATTAATTACAGAAAAAGTGTTTAGATCATCCCCACCAATAAACTTAAAAAAAGAGGGTCCAAGAAACAACCCTGCCACTAAATAACCGGAGACATTAGGAAGCTTAAAGATTCCAGCCACCTTTCCTCCGATAATGCCAACTAGTAACACAATGCTGATTTTTAATAGCAAATCCACTTACAAATCCTCCATCATAATATTAAACCTTATGACGTTACTTAGCGCATTTCATATATTCTGACAATTAAACGGTTTGACCTCCCTTCTTGTTCAGTTTGTTTTAACCATGAAAAAAGCGCATATACTCACTCAAATTGAGATTCGTCATACGCTTGGTGACTCCTATGAGGTTAGCTGACGGGTTAGGGCTTCCAAGCCGCCCTTCTTAAATTAAAGATTCACCCCTACCATTGGGTCCCCCACTACCGTAGATGATATTAGGAGTTGTTTTCATAAGCATACTATAGATTAACAGAATAGTCAAATTATGCGGGAGAAAAGACTGACATGTAGAAAGCATGACTTTTTTATAAAACCTTTTAAATCAATATCTAATACATATTTCTCCTGCATAAAATGACGTTTCCATATACTACAAGTAAAAAACACTTAGTTAAGAGTTCATTTAGCCCAAGTCTGTCTCATTTTATAAAATACCGGAATATAAAGTGCCCATGTTACTAGCATCATTATTATTTCAACAAATATCAAAACATTCGCTGTAGTTTCCGGTATCCCGGGAAAAAAGACTAATATAGCTAATACAATAAATAAACTTGTTGTACATATTTTTCCATACATCTTTGCACCATCCAGCTTTTTCCCGTGTCTTAGATTTACTACTCCCATAATTAGCATAAATCCTTCTTTTAAAGCCATAACAATAAAAAGATATTTCATATAGCCATATCGTAAAGTAAGGCATAAGGCTATTGCACCATGTGTCATCTTATCTGCTACAGGGTCTATAAATTTTCCGAATTCCGTAATCATTTGAAATTTTCTGGCTATTTTACCATCTAAAAAATCTGTTACACCCGAAATTATTATTATTCCAGCTGCCATATAATAATCCTTCTTGGAATTTGCTCCTATATAGGTAATACAAAATAAGGGTATCAACAATATCCTAAAATAGCTCATGCAATTTGGTATAGATAAAAGTTCTTTTTTACTGATATTCATATTGGGTCCTCTCTGCTTCTTCTTATTCTTTAGCTGAAATGATTTCATAAATCACTTATACTTGTTTAATTGCTTTAAAACTTTGTTTCTTTTTTACATTAAAAACCGAAATGCTTTTCCAAAAATCTTTAATATTCTTATTCTGTTTTCCCTTTTTGCACTGATTTTTTGAGGAACCATTCCATCCGGGATAATATAATCATCTTTACCGGTTACTATCAAAGATTTTTCTTCATATACACCCATAGCTTCCCTTAAATTTTTGTTGATTGCCTCACTATCAATTACCAGCATAAGTTCAGTATCTATATATGTACTTCTCATATCCCAGTTAAAAGAGCCAATAGCAGACAAATTATGGTCTATAACAAAGCATTTTCCATGATAAGATATCCCTCCATCATATTCCAGGATTTGTATTCCTGTATCTAATATCTTTCCTTTATTATTCTGATAATCCATTGCTCCGAAAGGATTACCATTATTCGCAACAGAATTTGTCAGCATAGTTACTTTAGGAACCGCTTTGCTGACTTTGGTTATTTCCCCCAGCATCCAGTCATTGCAGATAATATAGGGCGTATGAAAAATGACTTCCTCCTTTGCATTCTGCATCAACTGGGTTATCTTATAAAATACAATGGGTTCTTTTGCATAAGGGGTTGTAGGATTAGATATTAGCTGAATATTATTTACCGGCTCTGTTTTCCCATAATAGTCAATCGTTTGAAACCATTCCGGATACTCTTGCTGCATATTTTTATATATTGTTATTAACTCTTCTGTTGCCTGCTTTACAGAATCTTTCTTCCAGATTTTAATATTGTTATTAAATTTTTTACATTCAGGCAGATTCCATATACCTGTGAAATAAGCAAGTAGTTGCTTCATGGATTCTCCCTGAACTGTTTCTTTATTATATACCAGCACATCCCAATCATAATTTTTATATCCCTCTTGGTTACCAAGGAAATAATCATAAGTATTACGGCCTCCAAGAATATATAAATTATCGTCTGCAATTAAATATTTATCATGGAGACGCCCCATAAGTGACCAAGGACGTAAAAGTGATACCGGATTATAGATTCGTATCTCTGTATTCTGTAAGTCTGATAGTGCATAAAAGTATTCATTACCTTTCACATTTGTAAACTCAGAAACTCCATCCACCAGAAGCTGAATCTGAACCCCTCTTTCTGCTGCAGAAAGCAAAGCTGCTAATATTTTCTTTCCGCTTTCATCCGTACGAAATTCAAAGGTAGATAGAATAATTCTTTTCTCCGCCTGTGCTATCATTCGTATTCTCTCTTCCAAAGCTTCTCCATTATCCGACAATATATAAGCTCGCTCACTTGTGATACCATCACCAGTATATTGACTTTTGTAGATGCTGTATTTCGTTTCTTTGCTTATAACCGGCTGATTAATGAATGGAAAAACGGCCCCAATTATAATGTAAACCATTAGTACAATCAGTAATATCGGTATCAGTTTCTTCATTTTTTGTTTTATGCTCCCCTGCTTATAATAATTCTGATTGAAATTACATACTTTATTAAGTACTTTTGGAACGCTGTACTTTTTCTGTCTCTTTTGCATTTTATAAATCTCCTACCGGTGCTTTTGTAATGATTCTAATCTATAATCGGAGAGTATACAACTAAAGTACAATAATTTAAGTTTTTTTTAATTGATTTTTTATTTTTATTTAGGATACTCTAACTCTCTTTTAACTCTAAATCAGGATATGCTCATGAAATGTAATCATGAGCATATCCTGATAGAAAACCTATTAATGTATTTTCTTTTTGCTTCCAGCTTTATTAAATCTTTCTGGGTGGTTAGTTCTTCTACAATGCCCTTTCTCGACGGTAAAGAAGTCCATGGCTCAATACAGATGTAATCTACTATTGTTTTCGGCCAATGCCAAATACCCAGGTATTTCATGTTTGAAAAAAGCATAGTAATTTCTTCTTTACCTTTTTCAGATCTTAAAGTAACTTTTTTTCCCATGTCTTTTAAAATGATTGCATCATTATCAAATAAATCATGCTTTAAGTGTAGATATTTCCCTTCTTCAAGAAGGAATTTTCTATTATTCTCTGTAACAAAGCAGTCTTCTGACATTCCAATCTGTATGGGTTCTGTCTGATCTTCAAATTCTATCACATAATCTTCAAAATTTAAGTTATCCTTCATTGGCACATTAAATCCAGGATGTCCCCCCAGGCCGAAATACATAGTTTTCTTGCCTTTGTTATGTACTTCATAAGTAATAATAATTTCATTCTCCTGTAATCTATATGTTACACAGAATTGAAAGGAAAATGGATATTGTATTCTTGTTTCCTCATCATCTTCCAGTGTAAAAGTAATGCAATCCTCTTTTTGTTCTAATATTGTAAATTCTTTCAACATGGCAAACCCATGAATCCCCATATGATATTCCTTACCATGGAACATATAAGTTTCCTTAGTCAGTCTTCCAACATAAGGAAATAAATTTGGTGCACTTTCTTCCCATGTATTTTTACTGCCCTGCCATAAGAACTCTTTTCCGGCTTGATTCCGGATGGATTTCATTTGTGCTCCTTTTGTTGAGATACTAACTTTTAATTTACTGTTTTCTATTACATATTCCATACTTTCTCAATTTCCTCTCTAGTTGGAAGGGCAGGAATTCCACCCATTTTCTGTACGCACAAAGAACCGGATATGTTTCCATACTTTAATGCAGCTTCAATAATATCTTTCGTTAAATCCTGTTTCTTGTTTACATCCTCCAATAATAGTTTTGAAAGGAAACCACCAAAGAAAGCATCTCCAGCACCTGTTGCATCTACTGCATGTACCCTTCTGCCTTCAACCTTTCCTATTTCTTTACGGAAGAAATACTTTGCACCTTTTGCACCCAAGGTTTCAATCACTACAGTAATATCGTATTCGTCCATTAATCTGAATATGTTTTCTTCTCCACCTACAAAATACAACTCTTCATCAGAAATTTTTAGCAAATCAATATAGGGAAGAACTTTATCTACTTCATTTTTTGCTGCTTCTTTACTTTCCCATACCATGTCACGGTAGTTCACATCAAAACTAACCAGTTTTCCCTGTTCATGTGCCATTTTCATAGCATATTTTACGGCATCTCTGCTGGGATTCTCTGATAAGCTAAAGGATCCGGCATGAAATAAGCGGCACTTTGCGATATCTTCTTCTTTCACATCCCACTCGTAAAGCATCATATCTGCACCTGGTTTTCTTGCAAAAGTAAAAGATCGTTCTCCATTTTCATAAAGGGTTACAAAGGCTAATGTAGTTACCGCTTCCTTTGTCAGACCCTCACATAAATAGGTTACTCCATCCTCTTCCAACGTTTCCCTTAAAAATCTTCCGAAATCATCCTCTCCAAGTTTTCCTAAAAACCCCACCTTTAAACCGTTTCTTGCTATACTAACAGCTGCATTTGCAGGGGCTCCACCGGGATTTTTAATATAACTGTTCTTCTCTTTTCCGGGCGTAAAATCAATTAACATTTCTCCCATACTAATTACATCCATTGTCATTTTCCTCCTTCAGAATACTTTTTAAATTTATTCGTTAATTTCATTGACTTCTTATTATCTACATTATAATATTATTTAAATTGTATTGCTATTCTTTATAGCCACTGTACAAAATTAATATTTTATTTCACTTTCCATGTTCTTTTCAACTACTGTATATTTCAGTACTTTGTTTTAATATAGGAGGTATTTATGGAAGAAGCCATTCACTTAATCGATGTACCTGTTTACTCTGCCAATCGTAATGTATTGACCAATGCGGAACTTAAGATTCCTGGGCTGAAAATGTTTGGAAAACACACCATGACTACTGCTGTTTCTCCCTTACCCAATCATTATCATAAAAATTGTTTTGAGATCACTTATGTATCCGATGGAGTAATTACGTTCCACGTAGGAGAAAAGGATTATAAATTACGTGGCGGTGATGTTTTTATCACGTTTCCTGACGAAGTACATAGTACAAATCTAACTCCCATGTCTGTAGGAGAAATATATTGGTTTCAGTTAGATATCACCAATCCAAAGAATCTTTTATTTTTAAATAGAGCAGCTTCTAACACATTGGTGAATCATTTATTACACTTAGAACAGCATTTATTAAACGCCAACTCAAAGGAAATGCTTCTTTTACTAAAAAAATCCTTTGATGCAAGTTTTCATTCCAAAAATACATTTTTATCCGCTTCTTATCTGACTGTTTTTATACAAAAATTATTGGAATGTAATACTCTGCCTAAAACAAAACTTTCAATGGATATGGAATCATCCGTAAATTATATTTTAACTCATCTAAAAGAAGAATTACCCTTGGATACGCTGGCAAAGCTATGCAATTTATCTACTTCACAATATAAGCAAAAGTTCAAAGCTCAAATGGGGGTATCCCCAAGAAACTTTATTAACTTCCAAAAAATCGAGGCCTCTAAACTTCTATTAGAAAAAGGAATGGATATTACCCATGTTGCTATGGAATTGGGTTTTAATACCAGCAGCTACTTTTCCGTTGTATTTAAACGGTACAATACCTATAGTCCTTCCGAATATATTAAAAGACATAAACCAAACATTTAATTTTGTACATCGTTTGTAAGTAAATGCGTACATTTTTATAGGTTTATATAATATAAGTAAACTATAAATAAACGGAGGTATTAGGTTGAAAAAACAATGTTTTTTCAAACGGCAATTTGTGCCGGCGTACATATTACTTTCGTTATCCAAAGGCGCTAAAGTGCCAGAATCGAGGTTACAATGAAACGTTCAGAAGTAAATAAAGCAATTAAAGAAATGGAAAGTTTAATAAAGAAACACGGATTTGAGCTGCCCCCATTCTGCAACTGGACTCCAGAAGAATGGAAAAATAAGAATGAAGAATACGATGAGATTCGTGACAACATGCTGGGTTGGGACATTACAGACTATGGTTTGGGAGATTTTGAAAAAGTAGGTTTTGCACTGATCACTCTTCGAAACGGCAATCAAAATAATCCAAAATACAAAAAAGTATATGCAGAAAAATTGTTAATGTTAAAAGAAGGCCAACATTCCCCTATGCATTTCCATTGGAATAAAAGCGAGGATATTATTAATCGGGGCGGCGGAACTTTAATTATTCATCTTTACAATGATAAAGGAGATGGTACCTTTGACGATTCCGATGTTCTAGTTAATTCTGACGGCCGTTCTTATTATGTAAAAGCAGGAACCGGTGTGGAATTAAAGCCCGGTGAAAGTATTACTCTTTGGCCTCACCAGTATCATGATTTTGATATAAAACCGGGAACCGGTGATGTACTAATTGGAGAAGTGTCTATGTGCAATGATGATACTACGGATAACCGTTTTTATGAAGAAATAGGCCGCTTCCCTACCATCGAAGAAGACGAACCGGCTTACCGGTTGTTATGTACGGAATATCCTAAGTGCCCCCAATAGAGGCGCTTTGCTCTGTAGTTTGTTGAAAACTCAGAAAGTGCTTTATTAAGCTTTATAATGACTCCATTTATATTGTTCAAGGATAACAGGGTGTATAGGATTAATTTTGCTACCTTACCCTGTCGGCCGGATTACGCAAAATTAATCCTATACACCCTGTTATCCTAATTTAAAGTTTTATGAGAGTCATTACGAAAGCTTATTAAGCACTTTCTGAGTTCAATTTATGTTGTCAGCAAAGCTGCTACTACCGATTATTTTACAAACTAGTATATATCTTAGGATAAATAAAATGTACATACTAATTCATGATATTATTTTATGTTGCTATATAATGGGTATACTAAATGAATTGTTATAAGTTTCAAAACACAACTTTACCTCAATGTATAAATTGAACTTTGGAGGTTTCGAAAAGGCTTTTAATTCTTTTTGAATAGATATTTAATACTTATGTACATAGATATAGAATTTTTTAAAGGTATTAAAACAGATAATATGAGATGAGAACCTTTTGTATGGAAAGAATAATAGTTATTGTCTGACAGAGAATTTATTTCCTTAAGTATAATTAATATATTTGAACTTGATTGATGAAAATTAAAATTATTTCATAAACAGCTTTGCTTCACAACATAAATTAAACTCAGAAAGTACTCATTGAGCTTTCGTAATGACTCTCTTAAACTAAATTAGGATAACAGGGTGTATATTATAAATTTTGCGTAATCCGGCCGACAGGGTAAGGTAGCAAAATTTATAATATACACCCTGTTATCCTTGAACATATAAATTGAGTCATTATGAAAGCTTTAATGAGCACTTTCTGATTTCCAACAAACTTCAGGCAAAGCGTCCTACTAAATTATAGTTCTAAAGTTTCACAAATCTTATCTTAGAACCATTCACAATATGATTTAACAAAAGATGATATTCTTTAGGCACCTGACCAATAACATTTACTCTCTCATCTGCCGGAAGTGATTCTACAATAATTTGAATCTCACCGGAATATCTTTGGTAGCGATAATTGTCAATGGTTATGGAGCCAGGTATTCTTTCCCTGCAATGTTCCGGTAAAATCTCTGCTCCCTTGCAGGCATATTCTCTTGATTCCTGTAAACGTTTCAACCAGCGAGGTGAATCTGCTCTTATGGTAAATACTTGATTAAACAGATATTCATATTCTTCCTCAAATATCGCCGGTATAGCATAAATATCAGATTCCAAATACTGTGATATCATATCCGCCTGAAATTGACTGATTAATCCATCACCAATAAAAATACCATCAACACCATAGGATAACAGATCAATAAATGCTGAGTAGGGAGATGCATTTCTATGAGACTCCAACGTCGGTAAGCCTTCATGTATCGGGCCTCTTTTAACTTCATCTCCGGGAATGAATGCAAGAACTTTAAATCCCTTACTCTTCAATGTATCATTTCTAAGTTGAAATTGTTCTATATCCAATCCTGTTTCCGGTCTTGGATAAAAATTATGCATTGCATATACATTAAAGGAATGTGATGCCAGTGTATCTATAAAATCAGAATTAACCGTTGAAGCATTAATACATATAGGAAATTCTTTCGCCAACTCAAATATTTCATCCTCTGAGAATCCGTAATCAATTCTTAGTATAGATATACCTAACAGCTTTGCTAAATCTATAAGGGAATCCGTTTTAAACACTTTCAAAGTATTTCTTGAGACATCTGCAATTATCTTATATCCACAGGTGGTTAAAAAAGAACACATCTCTTTGACTCTTTGAATATAGGTAGTATCATATTCTTCACTCATATGCAGGGAAGTAAAAATATAATTACCTTCTTTAAATATGGACTCCAATTTTGCTTTTTGTTCTTCAAAAGTTGATAAATATACAGAATATCCGATTGTATTAAACATTTGCAACTTCCTTATCTTTAATTACAAAGTAAGTTATTATAAAACCTGCTATATAGGATATCAGTAAGCCTAAGAAGAAGTTAAGCATGCTTTCCGGTTTCATAATTGGAATAGCTACTAATCCGGATGGGCCCCAGGAACTTGCCATAACATGTGTTAACATTACAAATGCTCCACCAAATCCTGCACCTAGACCTGCAGTAATAAATGGTTTAAACATAGGTAGAGTTACACCGTAGATTAAAGGCTCACCTACTCCAAGGAATCCTGCTGGAAGGGCACCAGCAATTACTTTTTGTATACGCTTGTTTCCAATACGTTTTGCTTTTAGATAGATTGCTAATGACGCACCAACCTGACCAGCTCCTGCCATTGCTAAAACAGGGAATAATGTAACACCGCCTAAAGTTTCTAATTGAATCGCATAGATTGGTATTAATCCATGATGCAATCCAAGTAAAACCATTGGAAGAAAGACTGCTGATAATATATAACCGCTAATTACACTAACAACAGGGTTAGAAGAATTAATAATTACACTAAGTGCTGCTACTAATCCATCTGATGCAAAACCTGCTAATGGCATAATAATAAATATAAATAAGATTGCTGTAATTAATAATGATACAAAAGGTGTAACAATTAAGTCTAATACATCTGGAACATGTTTTCTAACAAATTTTTCTACTTTTGATAGAATCCATACTCCTACGATAACACCTATAATACCGCCTTTACCTGTTGTAAGAATAGAACTTAGCGGAACTTCTTCATTGTACAGGCCAAATATTGTAGATATGGCAACAATATTACTTCCGATAGAGATTGCACCAATCATACCGCCTAGTGCTTCTGTTGCACCAAACTGTTTTGCAGAATTAATACCGGTATAAATTGCAAAGTAACCTAAGAATCCGCCGCCGATCAGAGCAAATAATAGCTGTACTACCTGCCAGAATCCTTCTGTACTTAGTACTCCTTGACCTTGCAGGGTGCTGATTAAACTGGCAAGACCATTGAACAGACCTGCTGCAATAATCGCCGGAATTAATGGAATGAAAATGTCTGCAATTGTCCTAATTGCCTTTTTAAATGGACTTTGCTTTTGTACATCCTTCATTGCAGTCTTATTTTCTTTCCAATCTTCAGTTACCATTTTTACCTTCGGAAGCCCTAATTCATCAGTACAAATATCAGCAACTTTTTTGGCTTTACCTGGCCCTAATACAATCTGAAGAGAATTACCATCCACAATATAGCCCATAACACCCTCTGTGTTCTTGATTTCCTCTCCTTTTACAAGGTCGGCATTCTTAACTGTTAAACGTAGCCTTGTCATACAGTTTGTGGCTTTATCAACATTTTCTTTACCACCAACAAGTTCAACAAGTTTTTTTGCTAATTCTAAATTTGTCATATATATTTCCTCCTCCTAATATGTTTTATGTGAATATTATCTCACTTTCAAACCCGATGCCGCTTTGCCACATCTAAAATAATAAACGAAGAAGTTCAATATGAGAATTCCAATGTATTCTCATGTTGGAGTTCTTCCAAGTGTGGAGATGCTTTTCTTTCAACTTTCGAAAGATTTTCATAAACTATTTGCTGCCTTTTAAAGCATGACGAATATGTCCATTAGAGTGGTCTAATCTTTCAATCGCCTGGTCTTTTGTACATTGTAACAAGATCATGGTGATTGCTAACTTAACACTTCCATCAGCCATTTCTAACATATCCTTCGCTAGTTCATGATTGCATCCTGTAGCTGCAATAATAATATTTACAGCACGAGAGTTTAACTTCTCATTGGTCTGCATAACGTCCACCATTAAGTTCTGATAGACTTTTCCTATCCCAACCATACTTCCAGTGGATATCATATTAAGTATCATCTTCTGTGCAGTGCCTGATTTCAAACGGGTAGAACCTGTTAATACTTCCGGTCCTGGTATTGGTTCAATTGCAATGTCTGAATATTTCGACACCTCTGAATTCTTATTACAAGCCAATACTGCTGTTTTACATCCAATCTCTCTTGCATATATTAATCCTGATATTACGTAAGGAGTACGCCCACTGGCAGCTATTCCTATTACAACATCATTCCTATTAAGATTTAATGTAACCAGATCTTCTTTTCCAAGAGTTTCGCTATCTTCAGCACCTTCCACCGCTTTAATGAATGCGTCGTTACCACCTGCAATCAATCCTACTACAGTATCCGGTGAGGTTCCAAAGGTTGGTGGACATTCCACTGCATCTAACAAACCTAACCTTCCACTTGTTCCTGCACCCATGTATATAATTCTGCCGCCTTTTCTTAAAGAATCCGTACACCATTCAATTACAGTAGCAACTTGGGGTAATACTTCATGGACTGCAGCCACTACCTTATTATCTTCTTCATTCATTATGGTTGCAATTTCTAATGGGGTCATACTATCTAAATTCATTGTTTTTTCATTTCGTGTTTCTGTTGTCAGTTTTGTCAAATCTAGCAACTGCCATTCCTCCTCGATTCTGATTTTAGTCTAATTTTTATTATGTTCATCTTGAGTCGTGCTTTTGTTAGGCTTATCTATGTGTGTATTCTCAAACTGTGCGAGACTTGATTCAAATTGCTTATTTAAAAATCCCGTATAAAGTATATCAATAATATTTAGTTGTGCTATCCTTGAAGACATTGCTCCGCTTCGAAATATGAATTCAGTAGCAGCAACACTTAAATTATAATCTGCCATTCTGGACAGAGGTGAATCTTCAAAACGTGTAATAGCAATGATTGGTGTTCCTTTTTGTTTTACGGTAGAAGCACATTTTAACACTTCTTCAGTTAAGCCAGAATAACTGATTACAATGGCTACATCTTCTTTCTTAATGTTTCTTGCCTGAAGCAACTGAGCATGCCAATCTTCATTGATTAAGCAAGGCTTGTTCATTCTTAAGAATTTAAGATAAGCATCCTTTGCAACTAAAAGGGATGACCCCATTCCAAATAGACATATTGTGTTGGCACTGTATATTAAGTCAACACAGTCCTGTAATATATTAGTATCTATTAATTTTCTGGTATTCTCCAGAGAGGCAATATTCTTATAAGTTACTTTGTCCACAATAGTTTCCAGGGAATCTTCTCTACTAATTTCTTTTCCCTTTTCACGACTGGTAGCTTTTCGTAAAGCCATTTCATAAATTAGTGATTTATGAAAGTCTTTATACCCTTGAAAACCTAGCTTACGACATAATCTTATGATTGTAGAAGATGATGTATAAGTTGTTTCCGCAAGTTGGTGTATATTAAGATTTACACCTTTTTCCGAATTTTTTAATAGAAAATGAATCACACCTTTTTCAGCTCCACTAGCATGACCTGAATATTCCTGTAAACGTACTAGTACACTTTTCATTGTTTTTACTCCATTCATAAGTTGAGTATACTATCCTGAAATTTTATAGTCAATTTTTATACACCATTATGAAACAATGTTTCCCATTATGACTAATTTATACTGAAAATCTGTAATTTCATGATAGTTTTTGTTAATTTGTAATAATTATTCCTTTGAAAATTACTATTAAGCGTTCCTACAGCACTTGTCTACGGATGAATTTATAAATTAATTTACACATAAAAAATACGCCTTACTGGCTTTAAATCAGTAAGGCGAATCTTATATGCAGATTATCTCGTTACCCTGGAATAGTTTATCCGTTCTGTGCCTATATCATGAACTCCGGACATTATTTTCCTAATAATTATAATATATAACTTTATAATTTGCACTCATCATTTTATTGTATGTAATGATATTTAAATTTAGTTAAAGTACAGTTTACAAGAGGATTACACAGGCTAACGGTCTATGGGCAGTAAGGGTAGCCGTACAGAGTAATTGCTGCTGCTTTTCTAGAACAGGCAGAATGGGAAGAGAAAACGCAAGTGACATGGCTGGATTTATGTGGTAAAATGGATTTATTGTATGTTCACAATGGTAGTATATATGGCGAATGTAGAAATAATGTATACTTCAAAACGTGAGGTGAAGAAATCATGACAGACAAAAAAATCATAGTACATTTTACGATGGTGACATTTTTCATAGCCTATCTTATGTCAGGGGCTTTGATTGCTCTTGGGCAATTGGGATTTTCGGTTCACTCTTCGGTTCAAGAATCATTACAGAACTTAGGGATGAATATTCCTTTTACAATCTATATTTTGTCCCCCGCTATTGCTTCATATATCGTTCTGAAGAAAAATAACAAAATAGCAGATCTTAAGGAATGGTTGAAAACTGTTTTTTACGTCAAAAATAACATATCTCTTTATTTGTTCGTTGTTGCAGGACTTGCACTGTATTTTTTGATACATCTTGCAGTTTCAGGCCCCAACGAAATGGCACTACCATTTTATATGTTCTTCCTTTCCCTGCCTGGCAATCTTATTATCGGTGGTTTGGAGGAAGCTGGATGGACATACATTTTACAGCCTGGGCTTTACAAGAAATATGGTTTTGTTTTATCTTCCGTTTCTGCCGGCATCATTTGGATTTTATGGCATATCCCTCTCTTCTTTATTCCAGGTACGGTTCACTATGAGGGCCTCATTGACTTTTGGATGTTTGCAGTTCAACTCATTGCGTTTCGGTTTTTCTACGGGGCAATCTACAAAATATCAGGTAAAGGCACTGTGTTTATGTGCGTATTATCCCACACCATGTTTAATGCGGCAAGCTCCACCTTTAGTATTCTGCCTATGACTTGGGCGGGAACAATTACCGCAAATGCTGTGCTTGTTCTTGTTTCAATTGTAACCGTTGCAATATACGACAAAAAGAACAGGCGAATTGTATAAGCATTCTTCAATCACCTTATACTAATAAGGTGGTTAAACTTGATGTACACTTCAACCTTTAGGCAAGTTTAATACAGAAAAAGAGCCGAAAATATAAATATTCAGCTCTTTTCTTAACTTTTATTACTTAATATCAAAAACACTGCGTAAACGAAGATCGGTTACATTACCACGTAAAACAGTCAGACGCTTTTCTCCTGCATTCATATCAAAATAATTATCAGATAAAACAAGATCTTCTGCATCATTTTGAACCTCCACACTCTTTGCATAAGCCTGTGCCTTTATAATAATTTCATTACCTGACACAGAATAGCTTAACTTTGGATCCTTATATTTAAAATATTTTGGATATGAAAATATAACGGTACCGTCGGAAACCATATTTTCATTTGAATAAAGAGAATAACTTACATATTCATTGAAGATATCAATATCAGGAAGCATTTTTTTATCTAACCATATGCTGGATAAGGCAGGTACAAATACTTCACTGATCTCCTCATATATTATTTCTGCATCAACATTTCTCACAGCAAAATGAACTTTTAAATTCTCATCCTTACGGCTTTCATTTGCCACACTAAGCCAGATGGATTTTTCAAATTCAAAATGTTCACGGTTCATATCTGCCTTCTGGGACATCATACCCTCTTCCTGACAACTGAGCATTAGAGGTGCAAAAAAGCGTTTTGCATAATAATGCAAAGCCTTCCATCTTCCTGTATAGTCAATGGAGGACCATGAAATAACCGGCCAGCAGTCGTTTAACTGCCAATAAATAGCTCCCATGCAACGGCCCCGGTTCCTCCTGAAATGCTCCACTCCATAGCGGATTGCCTCAGCCTGTAATAATTGTGAAGCATAGAGGAATATATCAAAGCTTGTAGGATAAAGATACGTCTGTTGCAGATAATTCATAATCTTCCCGTTTGCACCATAATTCCTCTGATGTTTTTCCATAATATAAGAGAATATATTGTGATCCGCAGGATCATCCGTAAATGTCTCAATGGTCTTCTTACAGGGAAAAGACTGAAATCCAAATTCAGATGCATACCTGAAGAAATATTGCCGGTATTCAGAAAAAGGCTTGTTTCCATGCCATACTTCCCAGTAATGCACATCTCCCCGGTCAGGATCATTTGGCTTATCAAAGGAACCTCCCGAAGAGGGACTTGCAGGCCAGTAAAATGTCTGGGGGTCATGCTCACTTAAAATGTCCGGAATCAGTTCTTCGTACATGATTAAATAATCACGGACTTCTGAATGCTTTGTTACCCAGTGATGATTCTCACCTACAAACTGTTCCATTTCATTATTTCCGCACCATAATCCTAGAGAGGCATGATGACGTATTCTTTTAATATTGTCGATAAACTCCTGTCTGATATTAGCTTTAAAATCTTTTGTCAATTCATAAACTGCACAGGCAAACATAAAATCCTGCCAAACAATTAGCCCAAGTTCATCGCATAGATCAAAGAACCAATCTTCCGGATAATATCCTCCGCCCCATACACGAACCGCATTAAAGTTTGCATGTTTAGCATCTTCAAGAAGGCGTCTGGTACGTTCTTTTGTTGTACGCCCGATTAAATGGTCTTCCGGAATATAATCTGCACCCATTGCAAAGATGGTAATTCCATTTACCTCATGGGCAAAGCTTTCTCCCCATTGATCCTTTTCAATTTTCATTGTCATAGTTCGCAGACCAATGGTTCTTTCCCATGTACTTATTTCTTTTTCATCTGCATATAAAGTGAACTTTATATTATAAAGATACTGTTTTCCATAACCATTTGGCCACCAAAGCATTGGATCTGTAATTGTGATTTTATCCGGTGAGCCCTTATAAACAGCAGTTACCCCTAATGGATTTTCAACCTCAACTTTGTATTCATAATGGACCTTATCATACATCTTACAGTATTCTATCTCCGGTTCAAAATTAAGTATAACGGTATCTCTCTTATGCTCCTGTTTTATATACACACTTTCAATCCTTGCTTTTTCAATTCCCAGCAGGGAAACTTCCCTGAAAATTCCTGCATCAGGCAGGTGTGCGCCCCAATCCCATCCAAACATACAGTGAGCCTTCCTGATATGTACAAAACCATCCATTGCATCTTCAGAGCCAAGTGTCCTGCATTTTTTAAAAGCCTCTTGTATATATTGGGTTGGTGAATGCAATATTACCTTAAGTATATTTCCTGTATCCTGTAATTTCCCGGTTACATCAAATCTCCATATGCGATGCATATTATAGGTATTTCCTATACTCTTCCCGTTAAGATATATATCCGCTATAGTGTCAATACCTTCAAAACAAAGAAAAACTTTATCCATCTCAAAAAAAGCTGCCCCGGCATCAAATCTACTCTCATATTCATAATCATATTCCATTAATTCCAATGCAGCATTTTCATTATCTTTCCAAAATGGATCATCCATACTTCCGTTTCTTAATAAATCCGTATACACGCTGCCGGGAACTATAGCAGGGCTCCACTGAAGTTCTCCTGCTTTTCTCATTTTCCAGTTTGAATTTAAGTTTTGATGTAACATAAATACAGCCCTCCTATATTCTTGGTCCTTAGTTTTTAAAAGGGGTGCTGCAATTGCATTGCAACAGCCCCTCTTAAGTTATTTATTTGGTTTTCTTCCACTCATCAATCTGTCTTTGCATTTCATCAATAACATCCTGGATACCTGTAGCTTCTAACTTCTTGTTAAGCTGGGGCAGATATTCATCAGGGTCAACACTTCCGGTATATAAGGACTTACCAAACTCATCCAATACATTTCTAAATCCTGCTACCTGTGTACTTACAGGATCTAAATTGAAGTCAAATCCAAAGGAAGGTGCTTCTTTTGAAGCATCATTAAACTCTTTAAAAACAGCCCATTTATCCAAAGGTTCGTTTACCATTACATAAGTGTTAAATAAACCACCTTGTACCCAGTAAGGAACAGAATAATCTTTTCTCTTTTCTTCATTATATTTAAGTTTTACATCATAAATATAATCTTTACCTTTACATGCCTCAACTTCTTCATCAGTAGCATTCTCTTTTTCATAATGAACACCTTCAATACCGTAATTTAATAGGTTTCTTAAATATTCATCGGTGTTGATCAGGTTTAATAGGGCCATTGCTTTTTCCGGATGTTCGGAATTCTTATTAATAGCAGTCATTGCTCCACGTGCAGATACGTTTGTAACTTGTGTATCCATGATTGGTGATGTTACTACTTCATATCCTAAATCTTTTCCCCAGATAAGTTCTGCATATGGCTGACCGTCGCCTTTTGTTACAAACCTTTTCACAGACTTATCATCTGATGCTGTTGCTGCATCTCTGTTAATATAACCTGCTAAATAATATTTTCTCATTGTTTGTAAAGTAGATTTCATCTTTTCTGTCTCAAAAACATTCTTTACTGTTAAAGTATCATCTTCATATTCGATACCAACAGGATCCTGAATCTTATCCATATAAGTAGGAGCAGAATAATCCTTTGTGAGATAAAAAGGTACAACGTCAGGTTCTTTTTCCTTAATTAACTGAAGCCATGGCTCTAAATCTTCAAGATTATGAATATCCTGATAAGGAATATTATATTTATCAACATACTCTTTTGTAAATACTCACATCGGGCAGCTGCCAATTTCTTTTTCACTTGGAACTGCATAGGTTACTCCGCCTACTTTTGCTGCATTCCAAAAGCGTTGATCGATTATATCATACATTTCCTTGCCCTCTTTTTTAAGCAAGTCATCTAATTCAAGAAAAGCACCTTTTTGCGAATTCTGAAGATAATCATTTGCCCAAGAACAGGTAAAACATAAATCCCATTTATCTCCGGTATTGATTACAACCTGCATCTTCTGATTATAATCACCCCATCCAACATTGATCACATTAAGCTTAACCCCTATTTTTTCCGCCGTATACTTATTTACTTCCTCAATAACCATATCTGCATCTTTTTGACGATCCCCAATCTGATACCAGGTCAGTTCAACTACTTCATTATCGTTTTTACTTGTTGCTGTTTCCTTAGCTTTACAAGCAGATAAACTGCCAACTGTCATAGCAGCAACCAATCCTAACATAACCATCTTCTTAAGTTTCATTTTTCCACCCATTGCATATCACATCTGTTTACTATGTAGTACTTATGTGATATTGCCACAAAAATCAAGTTGAAAGAATGGTTTGTGGCATCCTTTCTTTGTTTTATTTTCTTCCAACCTTCTCCTCCATGCATACCGTATATAATCTAATTCTATTCCTTTCATTACTCCTTAACCGCTCCAACTGTCAGGCCATTTACAAAATATCTTTGGAAAAACGGATAAGCAAAAATAATCGGCAATGTGGATATAGTAACAATTGCCATCTTTATAGTTTCTTTTGGCAAATTAAGCGCAATTACAACACCATCTACTCCCATCATTGACTTATTGCTTGCCAGCCAGTCAATGGAACTCTCAATCTGGATAAGCAGATACTGCAATGGTACCCACTTTTTACTATCAATGTACATCATTGCATTAAACCAGTCGTTCCAGTACCCTAATGTTAAAAACAAACCAATTGTAGCAAGTCCAGGCAAAGCCATAGGTACTACAATCTGAAAAAACAAACGCCACTCAGATGCACCGTCTATTTTAGCCGATTCAACTACTGCATCCGGTATACTTGTTTTAAAAAAGGTACGTAAAACAATAACATTAAAGGAGTTCATTGCAAGGGGAAGTATCAAAGCCCAAACACTTTCCTTCAGCATGAGAACTTTTGTCATAATTAAATAATTGGCAATCATACCACCGCTAAACAACATTGGAATGGTTATTACCTTCGTGAAAAACTTCCGAAATGCATAGGTCCTTCTTGATAGTGCATAGGCGTAAGTACCGATTAGAAATAATCCAAGGCAGGTACCTACTACTGTAACTAATATTGTGACACCATAGCTTCGTATAATGTTCTCCCCTGCTTTTACTATGTACTCGTAGGCATATAAACTGACTTTCTCAGGGATAAAACGATAACCATTTTTAACCAGTACATTTTCATCTGTAAATGAAATAATAATAACAAATAAGAACGGAATAATACTAAGCAGAGATAAGATTCCTAAAATCACGTTAAACAAGAAATTGGCAGGCTTCTTAATTCTATTGAACTTCGATTGTTTTTTTTCACGTTTCGCTATTTCTTTTTCTGAAACAACCGTCTTTCCTTTTTTGTGCATTTCCTTATCCCCTTCCTAAAACAATGCATTGTCGCTGTCAACTTTTGAGACTATTTTATTGGCAAACATAATCATAACAAATCCTACCGTAGACTGAAACAATGCTGCTGCCGAACTCATTCCGATTTCACCATTGGTCTTTAGCGCCCTGTATATATAAGTATCCAATACATTTGTCACCGGATATAATGGTCCGTTGTCTTTTGGAAGATGGTAAAACAATCCAAAATCCGCTCTAAAAATTCCGCCTACTGACATAATCAATAAAATTGTAATAACCGGTTTCAGCATCGGCATAGTTATGTATTTTACCTGCTGCCATTTGGATGCTCCATCAAGTACCGCAGCTTCATAATAAGTTCTGTCGATTCCACATATGGAAGCCAGATATACCACTGTATTATATCCGATTCCCTTCCACTGGCTCATAAATATAATAATAAAGGGCCAATATTTCTTCTCGCTGTACCAGGAAACCGGGTCAGCTCCAAAATGCTGCAAAACCGTATTAAAATAGCCTTTTTCCGGATTTAAAAAAGCAAATAAGCAATAACTTACTACTACCCAAGAAAGGAAATAAGGTAGAAACAGCGAACTTTGATAAATCTTAGCCATTCCCTTGTTATGAATCTCATTTAACAGCAGTGCAACTATGACAGGAAGCACAATACCTAAAATGATAAAAACAACATTATATAAAACTGTGTTTCTGACAATAATCCATGCATCTCCGCTGCTAAACAAAAATTTAAAATTATCAAATCCAACAAATTCACTTTTTATCAGACTAGTCAAAAAACTACCAGAAAAGCGAAACTTCTTAAATGCAATGACCACACCAAATAAAGGTAAATAAGCAAACAGAAGAAACCATATACCTCCCGGTATGCTTAAGATCAACAGTTCTTTATTTGCTTTCAGCCGATTTAGAAATTTTCCTTTCTGTACATTTGTATTTCGTGAACCCAATTTCCAACCTCCCTTTCCTAAAATCAATAACTGCTAGCTAGTTAATTGACCTTATATGCATATTATACAAAAAACCCATAAGCATAGATAGTTGAAAACTTTTAGTTTTCCTGTACATATTCTAGGGAAGTTAATAATCTAGTATTTTTTCATTTCCCGCAGGGATGCAGGGGATACTCCGTAACACTTCTTAAACTTTCTGTAAAAATAACTGGTATCCTGATATCCTACTTCCTTTGCAATATCATTAATCTTCATGTTAGTATTCAATATCAGATCTTTTGCATCTCCATTCTTCTTATTGCTAAGATACTGTGCAAAAGAACAGCCTACTTCCTTTTGAAATATCTGTCCAAGATAGGAGGCATTCATATTGTACTTATAGGACAACATTTTCAGATTCATGTCCTCTTTATATTTCTTTTCTACTTCTGCCATAATCTGTTTTATAACAGGCGTATACTGTGAATCATCCTCATGGAGGTAATCTATTATCTGTATAATCTCACCGATGAAAATAGTCTTTAATGTGAACAGATCCTCTGCATGGTAGATTCTATCAATGATTTCTATGAGATTCTGCATGTTCTTGCGATCATTTAAGTTATATTCCGACTTTATATTCTGCAAAATCATTGCTATCTGCAATGCCATCTGAAAAATATCCTCAACTGCTGAATTCTTCTTAACATTGTTAATAAATAAATCTTCAATATAGCTTAAAGCAGCTTCTTTGTCTTTTTTAAAAATCATTTTTCTTAAAGTACTATCATCAATTGATATATCCTCAGATTTACGATTTTTAATTGTTCCTGGAGCTACACAACTTCCGTAACCTTCTATGACCTGATATTTTTGCAGCTTCATAATCTCCCGGTAACATGCCGGTAAGAATTTGTAATCATTAAAAGGACTTGCCAGGCTAATAAAGGTAAATACATCATATGTACTTTCAATCTTATTTTGCAGAGAAAGAAAGAATTTATATACCTCATTTTCATCCCTATCGGTAGTATACAGGAGTATGAACAAGCTGTCGGAAGACAGATAAATAACCCGGAGATTCTTCTCTTTTTGAAGTTCAACTAACAAATCGGATATTTTTACGGTTTGCAGACTTTCTATTTCAATTTTCATTACCCCGCCATATACAGACTGTCCGACAGCTATCTTTGGAAGTATTTCCAGGTATTTCTCTTCTTCTTCCTTTTCTAATGAACCTCTTAAAAAACAAAGCCATCCTGCCTCATCATCAATATTAACTGCTTTTTTCCGGTCAATTTCATTCAACTTATCATATGCTCTTCTTAAAGTTAACTCCAATTTTTCTTCGTCAATAGGTTTTAGAATATAGTCTTCCACATCCAGATGAATGGCTTTCCTTGCATATTCAAATTCATCATACCCGGTTAAGATAATAAAACGTACCCGTTTGTCAATGTTCCTGATTTCATGTAATAATTCAAGGCCTCCCATAACAGGCATCTCAATATCTGTTATTACAATATCAACGGGCTGTAATTTCCAGTATCTAAGAGCTTCCTCCCCATTATGTGCTTTATGTACTACTTCCATATTCAGTTCCTTCCAATCCAGAATATTGGTAAGTCCCTCTAATATCAGTTCTTCATCCTCAATTAACATTACTTTTTTCATTCCCATTTTCCTCGCCCATTCCAACTCTTAAAATTATATGCATTCCGCCGCTATCACTAGATTTTAACAAAACTCCATATTCTTCACCATAAACTGCTTTTAGCCTTCCGTTTACATTAATCAAACCAATGCTCTTTTTAGTCTCTCTTTTATTCTCCATTAACTCCTTATTTTTTGCCTCTATTTCCTCATCACTCATACCTCTGCCGTTATCAATTACATTTATAATCAATGCATCTTCATCACTCTCTACAAGAATACATATTTCATTTCCTTCACTTTCCCCACGTATTCCATGTACAAAGTAATTCTCGATCACTGGCTGCAATATAAATTTGATTATAGGATAATTCATATATTCCTCCGGACATATAACAGTGGAAGTAAACTTTCCCTGATAACGGAATTCAAACAATTCCAAATACTTTTTACAATAATGGATTTCCTGAATTACCGTAATAACATCGGATTCCTTTAATTGGCTTCGAAAAATCACCGCCATACTATAAAGCATTTTTGCAACGTCCTTATCACCATTACAGATAGCTTTCATACGAATGGATTCCAGGGTATTGTACAAAAAGTGGGGATTAATCTGATCCTGCAGCGCTTCAAGTTCTGCATTCTTTTGCTCAATTTCAGCCAGATAACTCCTTTGAATGTACCTGTCAAGCTTGACACACATGTCATTGAAATTTTTCGAAATTAAATCCAGCTCATCTCCATTATTATCAACTTCCAAACGTACCGACAAATCTCCGGTTGTAATTTTATTCATTCCATCCAGTATATAATTCAATCGTCCTGTTAATTTTTGCAGGTATATATTAATGCACATCTCTCCAATGATAACCATAGTTACACCTACCCCAAAAATAGTAAGAAGTAATGACATTGGAAGCTGCCTTGCCTGATTTTTATCAATAAATGTGTAAATTACATAATCTTTCACCGTCTTTTTTATAGAATATTCATTGTCTTTTTCAAGATTGATTACTTCTTTTTCGGAGTAATCATCTAAGGAATTATATACTGCAGTTCCTTCCATATTATATACTGCCAGCTCTGCCTTGGAGTAATAGTTCTGCAATTTATCAAAAACATCTGCCTTAAAGATTACAATCATGCATCCTACACTTTCCATAGTATCCGGATCTCTCAATTCTTTCAAAAAAGAAAATCTCCCTCTTCCTGCCAGGTCACCATCTCTAATCTGATCTATCTTGTTCTTAGGAAGTGTTGTCCTGTTCTTTATTCCGTCTGAGTAACATGATGTACTTTCAAGTCTTAAGTAAGATATAAGATCAATTTGCAGGATATTAGAATAGGTTTCCATGTTTTTTATAATAAAGCTTTCAAATCCATTGTATTTTAAAGTAGTGGAAGCTATATATTTCTCAAGACGTTTAACTTGGTAGGTCTCTTCATCATATCTAAGATAGTTCAATAGATCCTCTGAAATAACAGGAAGTTGGTAAAGATCACCTTTTATGTAGCCTACATCATTTGAGCACTCCTCCATATAAGATACAGCCTCTTCACTGAGCATCTTCATATAATCAAGGTTCGTCTCAAATATTCTTGCTTTATTGGAGGAAATAAAATAAACCATAAGTACCCCTACTGTAAAAACTAAAATGGCAGTATAAGTAAAAAATATTTTATAGTACAATTGTTTTGATTTTTTCTTATGCATAAAATTTCCCCCAATATTTTAATATTTCCCATCAAATTATAGCACAGAAAGAGCCAGTGTCACTGACTCTTTTCTAAAAACTTTAAAATTGGCCGGCTCATAAAAGCTATCAGGAAGCCATAACCGCTTATCATAAATAAAACTGTTGTTCCTGCACTAAGCTCAAATAGCATCAGCATAAAGCAAAATGCTGCTATATACCCAAGTGTACAAACAGGGCGGGTCACTGTTATTATTACTGCAACCCTGACTATATCTAAAAGCTTCATATCATACCTTGATGCAAATAAATATAAATTAGGGGTTAATACTATTGTGAATATGAAAGCAACAAAGAACAGCATAGAAACAACACCCAGTCCATATTCTGACAAATACTTTGTATTGGTCCAAAGAACGAATATAGCAAATAACTGTACTGCACCAAGCTTTAGTTTTAATAAAAAATCTGCCCGGTATCCTTTTTTATAATCCTTAAAGGCCCGAACCTCTGTCCCTCTTAACTGTCTTCCCATACAATACAATACTGCAGAAAAAGCAGGGGGTACCGGCAGCAGGGATATCATAAATAAAGGAAGGTAAGTTGGGATATGCTTTATATCAACAAAAACAAAGAAACAGATTAACGGTATATTTGACAGCCAGAACAAAGTATTTACTATAAAGAAGTAGCATACTTTTTCACAAAAACCAAAAATTCTCTCTCCGCTAAACAATTCATTCAACAATTTTACCCACCTCTTTTCTTATACTAATCTGATTATAAACCCTTCAAAAATCAGGTAAAAATCTTGGAAATAGTGATTTTTGCCCTGATTTTTGTGTAAGGTTTATTTTGGGATTTATATTACAACTCTATTAAAATTGTTTTTATCTCATAAGGCTTTACTTCAAATGTTAAATCTTCTGCACCCTTCTTTTCCCCAGTGGGACGCTCTCTTAAATCTCCTTCCACAAAGGATTTGAACTGAAATCCCAGCTTCATATTAACAGTTTGCCTTGATCCTGCAAATTCATGGAAACGAATCACAATATATTTGCCGTCTTCTGATTTCTTAACTGCATCTACTTCAATCTGGTCATTATCCAGGGTTAAGAAACTCTCAGCTTCCAGCCTTAGCTGTCCCTTTACCACTTGCATAGGCTCATTTAAAAGAAATGCTTCCTGTACTGTCCTTCCCTCAATAAAATCACCTCCATGAGGCAAAAGTGCGTAGGTAAAGACATGTTCTCCCTGATCCTGTAAATGATCCGGATGGTTGGCAGCTTTAATAAGGCTGATTCTCATAACATTATCTTTAATGTCATGACCATATTTACAATCATTTAATAAACTTACCCCATAATTCCTCTCTGACAGATCTGCAAAACGGTGTGCCACCGTTTCAAACCTTGCCTGATCCCAGCTTGTATTCCAATGGTTTGGACGTCTTACATTGCCATACTGAATATCATAGGTAGCATATGTTGAACGGATATCCACCGGAAATGCAGCTTTAAGCAGCTGATGGGTTTCATGGTAATCCACTGTTGTTTCAAAATCAATGCGTCTGTTTTTGGAATATAGAATCATATTCTGAGAAATGTAAGAATTCATATATTTCCATTCCATATGTATTACCATACGCAGATTTCCACATTCTGTAACTTTAAATTCAACAAGTTCCTTTACTTCACGCATTTTCTGCTGATAGAATATATCAATATCCCATGCATCATTTCCCAAGGGTTTATCTTCAAACATCTGTAGGACATTTGCTCTTTCTCCCTCGGGAAGAACTTCACGTTCAAAAGTCTTATCATACAAACCTGTAATCTGTCCCCAGTCATTCAAAGAAATAGAATAGAATGGTGTCTCAATATTTCTTTCCTCTATTTTGAAACTTAAATTTGTTTCATCCTTATTTCCCGGTTCAAATACAATTGTTGCCACACCCATAGATGGTACTTTCTTTAAAAATACATAAGAACTATCCTTTTCAAACTGTGTTTCAAGAATATTTCCATGTTCATCTTTATAGATTCCATCCCCTGTATTAGGGATTTTAACTATTCCGCTTACAGTCCATGCTGAGCTGTTTATAACACTGTATTTATTGTCTTCTTTCAGGGTTGTATAATCCAGGAAGTCATTCTCTACTTCTATTCCAATCTTTTCGATGTATTCATAATCTTTCCTGGAATCTTCATACACTTCATGAATTGAGGAACCTGGTATTATATCATGGAACTGGTTGGTAAGAATATGTTTCCAACCCTTTGTCAGTTCCTCCTGCTTTGCATTCTGCAAAGATCCGGTAAGTATTCCCTTCATTACAGCCATCCACTCTGCTCTTCGATAAAGAAGCTCCATCTTTCGATTCATACGCTTATTGTGGCCATGGCTGGTATAAGTACCTCTATGATATTCCAGATAAAGTTCTCCGTCCCAGGTATTTACAAACTGTTCAGAATTTCTAACTGTTTCTTTCAGATTTCTAAAGTACTCCTTAGCTGTGGAAGTTTTCAGGTTAGGGAGTCCGGGAATCTTATCGATACATCTTCTCTGTTCCAGATTGTCCCTGTTGACTCCGCCGCCTCCATCACCAAACCCATAGGATATTAGCAGTTCTTTATTCAGTTCTTTTTCACTGTAGGCTTCCCAAGTACCCTTTACTGTTTTGGGCGTAAGTTTGCCATTATAAGTATAGAACCAGGAACCCGGTTCACTCCAGGGATCCGGTGTGGTAATAAAATGAGTTATCACTTCACTGCCGTCTATTCCTTTCCATTTAAAGGTATCATGGGGCATACGGTTATATTGATTCCAACTTATTTTTGTTGTCATAAACATGTCAATGCCAGATTTTTTAAGAATCTGAGGCAATGCCCATGAATAGCCAAATACGTCCGGAAGCCATAAATACTCTACATCTTTTCCAAATTCATCTTTAATGAACTTACTTCCAATAAGTATTTGTCTGGTAAGGGATTCACCACTGGTTAAATTGCAATCAGCTTCAACCCACATACCTCCATCGCATTCCCATCTGCCTTCTTCTATCTTTTTCCTTATCTCGCTATAAATCTCAGGAAAATCTTCTTTTATGTATTCGTAAAGCTGGGGCTGTGTCTGTAAAAATATATATTCCGGATATAGTTCCATAAGGCGTAAAACTGTTGAAAAAGAACGGGATGCTTTTTCTCTGGTATGTTTTAGCCTCCATAACCAGGCAACATCAATATGTGTATGGCCAACACACTTTATGTTTACTTCCGAATTTTTCTCCATTGCCTCCACTTTATTGTTTAAAACTTCATTTGCCTGATGGAGAGAATCATAAAATTCCTCACTTCCAGGATATGACCAGTCAATACACTTACATGCGGCATCCAGTGCATTTCTTAAGTCATACTTAACCGGATTGCCATCCTCCAGATTCTTTAATGTATCTACAATCATCATTCCCATGTAGTAGAAATTATCCACTTCCTCATCAAGCCATGCTAAATCTGCCCGATTTATACAATGTTCCTGGGGACTAGGCACTCCGCCCCCCTCAAGACCGGACCACAAGCGGAAAGTCAGGTTAATACTGGAGCCTATAAGTTCCGGTTTAATAAATACTTCCTTATGGTTAACATCAACCCCCTGATATGGCTTACCGTTTATGTAACACATGGACTCAAATCCTGAATTATTACCTGCTCCTGTATTGCCATAATCAAATATACCTACAACCCGTTTATCTTTCCACTTTTCAGGTATTATAATATCCTTGTGCATCCAAAGATACAAGTCTCTTCCGGACCATTTATCACCCACACATATAGTATCCCAATTGTCAAAATTATCCGGTACTTTAGGATTAACCACACTCTGAGTATCTTCTTTCATGAAAAACTCTTTAAGAGGTTGTATTTCACGGTATCTATATTCTGCTAATTCCTGAATACGGCTTTCTAATTTTCTATCTGTCAAAAACATATTATATCTCCTTTTTATTGAAATAAATTATAACCTCTGAAAAATCCTTGCAGAAATTAAAACGTGTTTACAGCCTTAGATATATGGGCTATACAAGGTATTTTAGTAAGGTATTAATGAGAGATTAGTAATTACATATGGTATATCCGCAATATTCCAGAACAAGCTCACAAAATAATGCATTGGCCCATGAAAACCATTCTCTTGTATATTCCTTTGGGTTATCGGGATTAAAACTCTCATGCATGAATCCGGTATCTCCATCCGTTTCCACCATTTTTTTAAGAATAATTAACTTTTTGTTCTTATCCTTTGTTGTAAGCCCCTCCATTGCAAGTGAAATATGCCATATGTAACCTACCGGTGTATGACTGCTTCCAATTCCGGCAGCTTTACTACCCTTATAATAATAGGGATTTGCTTCACTTAAGATAAGCTTTCTGGTATTCTCTGCAACTTCTTTTCTTTCCGGTTGATATCCTAAGTACTCCATAGAAAGAAGGTTTGGTACATTGGCATCATCCATAAGATTAAATTGTCCAAAACCATCTACTTCATAAGCATAAACATCTCCGTACCCTTCTTTTGCTGTAATTCCAAAGGTCTCGACACCTGTTTTGATTTCTCTTCTTAATTCTGCTGCTTCCTGCATTAAAACAGTATCCTTATAAATCACCTCTGCAATTTCTTCTATATAACCAAGAATCACTACAGCAAACATATTCGATGGAATTAGATAGCCATATGTGCAGGCATCGTCACTTGGCCGGAATCCGGACCAGGTCAAACCGATACCCGGTTTAACCAAAGCCCCTTTCCCTCCCCTTGACAGAGTATCCATAAAGAATGTATTCTTCCGCATAAAACTATACTCCGATTTTTCTTCGTGATCTTGTTCTATACGAAACACCTGTATGATTTTTTCAAGTGCTTTCTTTATATTAAAATCAAAAAACTCCGTCCGGTTTGTTACTTTCCAGAATAAATACATCAATTGAACCGGATAACATAAAGAGTCAATTTCATATTTACGTTCCCATACCCAGTCATTTCTTAAGGTTTCATCCTGTTCCCAGCAGGCACCGTTGGCCTCCCGGTTAAATGCATTGGCATAAGGGTCAATATGTATACAAGCAACCTGCCTCTTTATCAATCCCTCTATTATATCAGCCATTTCCTCATTACCTGCAGCCGGAATAAGATATGGACGCATTTGGGCAGTTGAATCCCTAAGCCACATTGCCGGTATATCTCCGGTTATTACGTATGTTGTTCCATCTTCAAGTCTTTCCGCCGTTTTCTGTATAGTATTACGATAGCATTTATCAAATACCTGGGCTATTTCCCGGTGACCGCTTAACTTATCTTTAACCTCCCGGATAAGGGCTTCCAGGGATTCATCTACTGACTGCTTCATAATTAGCTTTACTCCTTACTTGTTTATTCCATATACTTCTACTTCATAAATTCTTGCGGCAGTATCACCACCCTGTGTAGGTTTTACTACAACCAAACGTACATATCTGCCATCAACAGCCTTAAATGTATCCAGTGTCATGCCTTCTTTATTCTTTGTTATATTTACAATCTCCGTAAATTCATTGCCGTCAGTACTTACTTCAAATTTGTATTTCTGTGTATTCATATCCGGACTTTCATTTCCTTTTTCAGCATGGGCAATTGCTATCTGACTGATAGTTTTTACCTCTCCCAGATCAATAGTAAGGGTATGAGGCGGATTTCCGGTAGCACACCATTTCTTAGAATAATCTCCATCTACAGCAAAGGTAGGCGCTTCATTTTCATTTACATAAGCAGAGGCTTCTGTATTCTGATTTAATGCCAGGTTCACAAGACCATCTTTTGCCTTATTACTTACAGTTATGAAACCTTCTATTTCCTTTTTATCTTCACCTTTGGCATTTTTAGCAGTCAATGACACTTTATATGTACCTTCCTTCTGGTAGATAACGGTAGGAGAAGCCTCTTCACTTGTTGTTACATCAGCTCCTTCAAACTCCCATAAAAGACCTTCTGTATTCTGGGTACTTATACTTTCAAAGGTTACAGAACCGCCCTCAGGAATCAATGTTATAGATGCTTTAAAGTCTGCTCTAGGTATACTGTTATCTTTCCATTCTATTGAAATTGTAGCACCTTTACCCCGAACCCCTTCATAATTCACTGCAACCACTTCAAATGTAGTAGTTAAGGATTCTCCGCTTCTTTCAAGACGGTCAATATAGCTGCAAGGATTCGTTGTAACTGATAATAAAGATTTACTGTTATCTTGGTTTATTCTGTATATTTCATAGTTCTTAATATTTTCTGTACCCGATGGCTCATAGGATAGACGAACACCGGCGTACATATTTTCTTCGTCAAAAACACATCCCTCTACCTTGGCAGATGTTACATCTGTAATTTCTAAGGCTCCATTTAAAATTGACAGGTTTCCTAAGAAAAGCTCATAACCGGAAGCTTTCTCCTTTGCTGCAATTGATAAAGAAATATTACGTACTGTTTTTCCTGCTAATTTAGAAACATCAAATCCTACTACTGTCCAGTCCGTGGATACTGCTTTATCCCCTTTCACAACTTTAGTTGACCCATCATCCATCGTTAATACCAGATTAGCTATGGTTTTATGGGAAGCCTTTAATGCCGTGGAAACTGTCATGGACTTTTCAATAGCTAAATCCGATGCAAATAATTTAATTTCTGTCTTTTTATTAGCATCCATATTACCATAGAAGCGGAAGGAATTTCCCCCATAGTATGCATTTGCATAGTCTGTATAAACCTTTAGATCATTATTGCCTTCAGAATCCATGATCCAGCGGTATGTGGGCATTACATCAGCCATACTCCGGTTATTCCAGTCACGGTTTGAAACCTTTTCGCCATCAATAAAGAAGCTGTATCCATTACCCATACTAAAATTAGTTACAAAAGGTGCTTTTTTAACAACACTGCGCTCAACTACATATGTAGAAATACCTTTCCATGTACTTCCGCTTACCTTAGTATCAATAGCAGGATTTCCATGTTCGTTAACCCATAAACGACTTTCGTTTTTGTCATAAGCATCTATGGTTTCTGCCGCAAAATATGACCAACTTGGACAATACAGTCCCAGTGATGTATATGTGACAGATGGAGAGCCATTCTCAAAATTCTTCCACTCCACAGGTGTCATAACACCGTTTGCCTGAATATCAACCCCAGCATATAGTTCATAAGGATCAATACCAAGCTGTTCTGCTCTTTCTCTGGAATTTTTAAGTTCATCCCTTCCCCACCAGAAATTTAAGAACATACTATCTGCAACTTTATTCTTCGCAGAATCAATCATAAAGATGTCATTTTCCTGAGTCAATGCATTCTGCCAGTTCATTTCTCCGTTCTTTGTCATAGAATCATACCATACAATCTGGAAGCCTTCCGGTGCCTTTTCCTTGCATTGCTTTATGAACTCCTGCATCAGTACTGCATGATCCTTAGTTAAGGAGTCCTGTGTTTCCTGATTTATAAACCATCCGTCAAATCCGTATTTATCTGCAACTTCAATTAGTTTATCAGCCATTGGGAAATTACCGGCGGCATCTTTTTTAAGAAAATCATTTAACCATTCTATTTTACCACCATGTTCAAGCATTGGGAAAAATATTGTGCCAAGAACCGGAACACCGTTTTTATGAGCTGCATCCGTTACATCAGGACTTGGTGGTACAATAATCCCTTCTCCGGCAGATCCTCCCCAATAAACCAACGTGTCTATGTATTGCCAGTGAGAAAATGTATTGGCTGAAAACTTGCTTTTTCCATGTGGTGCATTTCCACTTGTACTGCTGTTCATTACCTTTGTATCTTTATTCTGAGTGCTATTAATTGTACTCAACTTATCTTTTTCAACACGTTCCTGTAAGGGTACTGTGCTTACATTGTAGGCAAAATCAGTATCTTCTTCCGAATTCCACGTCAGAAGTTCTGCCGGAAACCAAAATGAAGATATAGGTGAATTTGGTAATTCAATTTCTTGATTTGCTTCTTCTGTAAGGGTATAACTGATTTTGTCACTCACCACACTTTTACTGTCATCTTTGGCTTTACATCCTGACATGCCCAGGACTAATGTACAAGCCAACACAACAGCAACTGCTCTTGTTTTTGCTTTTAAAATTTTTTTCATTTTAAATCCCCCTTTGTTATTGTAATTTTAGTGTAACAAAAGCCCATTGATCCCGATAGTGAAAAAATCTTAGATATACTGTAAAAAAAATATTTTTAGATACTATATATCAAATATCACCCATTAATTTACACAAGTAGAAATCGAAATAATTGAGGTGGGAGTAGTAGGACACTCTTCTTGCTATAAAAGAAAAGAATAGAGTTGTAGAATGGCAAAAATACAGTCATTGGAGAGAACAAAAACTTAAAAATAATAAAGATATCTTTGGAAGCTTACTTCAAAGTCAAACATAATAAACCAATATGTGGTATAATAAATTATATTTACAATGGTATTTTATCATATAGTATAAATAACCTGGGGAGGTATTGCTGTGACCAAAGAGTTAGGTTTCAATATGGGGGTACTAAAAATATTGGCTATTTTTCTTATTATATATCTTGTTACACGCCTTTTATTTAAGTATTTAATTAAATCAAATAAGATAAAATCAAGCAAAATATCAAGAATATTTTATACAGATGACGAAAAATTCATTATAAATTGGGAAAAGAATAGAAAAAAAGGTAAACTAATGTATATATTATACAACCTTATAATTACTAGTATCATCATTTTCGTAACTTCTATAATATATTTAGTAGTCACTGGTAGTGGCTTTAATAAACTAACGATATCTTTTTTACCTGCATTCTGTGGGACATTAATAGGTAATATAATTGGCTTACCTTCTCGATGGGATATGAATGAAGAAAAATATTATAATTTACTGAATAATAAATAGTACATTTTGTCTTGATTAAGGTATGACTTTAATTGGCAGTTTTTATATATGACGAATTAAATGTTATTAATAACTTTATTAAAAGCTTATCCAAAAAACAATTTAATGATGAAAGCCTATATCTTAAATTACTATGCAAAGTAAGATATAGGCTTTCATCATTAAGATTGTTTTTTCGGTTCCATCTAATATTTTTTAGCAACTAGTAATGTAGTATTCCCTTCTCTCCATTTCATTTCCACATTCTGAAACCCGGCTTTTAAAAGCAAATCAATTTGATTAGAAATTGTACATGGAGTATCATAATGATAGAACTCCCCATCCTTAATGCCATATTCTTTACGAAGTCTCTTATTTTCACTAAAATAAAAGTCTTCATCCTCCTGCTTTTCCAACATATAATCGCATTCTATGTATTGGCCATCCTCTTTTAAGGCAGCCAGAATCTTTGAATACAGTTTAATTTTATCATCATGTGAAAAATGATGCATTGTTTGAAAAGAAACGGCTGCATCATATAGAGAAGTTCCGAAATCATAATCAAAATAGCTTTCATTTATCAGCACCATATTTTTATCCGGATGTTTTCGTTTTAATTGATCAAGCATTGCTTTGGTCAGGTCGATACCAGTAACATTAACAAAAGGAAATCTTTTAAATATCTCATCAATCTCTAATCCGGTACCGCAGCCTAAATCTAATAATTGAACCATATCCGGGGGCAGCAATTCAGCCATCTTAATATAACCGTCTTTACACCCTTCTACATTATTCAGCATATGATCATCATATCCGTCCACACGGGCAGTAAAAAAGTCACTCATTTTCTCAATCTTCATATTTTCCCATTCACCTATTTCTCATCCTATTAGTAATCTTTATCTTATAATCCATTTTTACTTTAACATATCATATACCTTCATATTTTATCTAATACACCCACAATTTAGTTCTTAATATTTATTTTCATTAATATTTGATTGTTGTACTATTTTCAAATGTCTCTAATATTTCTTGGGTTCTAAGTCCATATACCCCGCTGGTGTCATAATTATCCTTCCCCAATAAAGTATTCACCACTCTTTTTATTAGGGGCAGCTGGACATGCTCCGGTTGTGGAAATTCGATTTCATATGATTTATCTTCTTTTATTACAGATAAATTATCATATGACATAATGGATAACTTTATTGAGCCTTTACTTCCAATTATGGTTAATTCATCCCGTTTTTCATTTCCGTTAAAAGAAAGCTGTATACTTCCTTGAATATTGTTTTTAAACTGGATTATACCGGAAGTAACATCATTTACATTTAATGCTTTACTTTGATTGCAGGATATTCCTGTTGCCTGCTTAACCTCCCCAAACAAATAAATCATAGTATCAATCATATGAGAGCCTATATCATATAATAATCCCCCGCCTGCCACCTCTTTACTTAGAAGCCATGAGCGGTTAGGATCTGTTTTTGGAATACCGGAAGTATAGAAATATTGAAAAGATCTTACTTCACCAATATCCTTGGATTCTATTAGCTCTTTTACTTTATTAAATCTATCTTGTCCTCTTCTATAATAAGCCACAAACAACGGTACATTATTATCCTTACAAACTTGAATCATTTCTTCACATTCCGCTACTGTCATAGCCATTGGCTTTTCAACATAAACTGCCTTACCATATTTTGCAGCTTCCAGGGTATAAAAATGATGCATATTAGGAGGGGTTGCAATATATACAGCATCAATATCTTTATCTTTTAATAACTCTAAATAGTCCGTTGTATATTTGGGCACATTATGCCTCTTGGCATAATCTATTAATTTTTCCTCATTACGTCTCATAACTGTTAATAGATTTGCCCCTTCAATCTTTTGAAAAGCAGGACCGCTCTTTACCTCAGTTACATTTCCGCAACCTATAATTCCAAAATTAACTTCTTTCATCAGTAATCTCCTTAAATATGTACTTATTTAAATATTAAATACGGTATACAAAAATTATATACTATTATATGTATTATATTATAGAATCTTAATTCAGCAGTTATGTATCCTTTACAACCTAGTCTATCATAAATTTAACCAAAATGTAAGAGAAATAACCTAATGTTTGTTGCAAAAAACAACTGTCATTCTGAAAGCTTTTAGCCGAAGAATCCTGCCTTCACAATTAAGATTCTGTTTCTAAAAGTTTTATAATGACAGCTTTGTAATGTTTCTTTTACATTATAACTTTATCTATTTCAAATTGAGAATTAACAATCAACCATAGGTCATTGAAAAAATTCATAACATTCCAAACAGCTATACCACCTAATCCGGTTTTTGCAACTTCTTGAACATAGGCATTTATAGTACGTGCATCTTTAAATTGTACAAAGAATTCTTCATTACCTTGTATAAATATAAAATAAGCAGATTCTGTTGACACATCATATTCAATTGGTACATTATTTTCCCGGGCTAATTCTACAGCTGCAGTATTAGATATGGCATTACCTCTGCTAATGCATTCCAGAAAAGGAAGCTCCCATATATACCCAATTGTAGATAAACCTATTTGTAACTTTTCAGGTGGTATTAGTGTAATAGCAATATCAATAAACTGCTGAACTGTGTTAAAAGTTATAGTGCTAAGAGGGATTCCAATAGAAAACCCCAATTCGTAAGGCAAAAGAATAGTAAAGTCTACATAATCACTTATGTTTGCATATTGAAGTTCAGAGTATGCAATACCTGTTAATAGTTCAAATGTACTAGCACCATATGTATTGAACACCTGATATCCTTGCTCTCTGATAACACTAACAAAATTTACCATAAATTCTATATATAATTGCCGATCCTCCGGAAAAATATATACTATATCAAAATTCACCCCATAATATCCTTTTGTATTTAAAAAGTGTAAAACATCATTAACATAACGACTTTGAACCTCTTTATTAGTAAGTATTCTATGTGTAATATCATTTTCCCTATTTTCACTTTCTGGAAATGTTATTAACATAATAGGTGCTACCCCGTATTCTTTAGCTGTCCGAATAACCTCAGTATCGTTTATATTAATTAAATTACCCTCTGGTGTAGCAGCGTAACTGTAGATATTTAGGTAAGTTAGAAAAGGTAAGGTTTTTCTAAGAATGGAATTTTCAATAAAAGGATACGCATATCCATTAACAGCAATTTTTTTTATTTTGGGATCTGCGTACTGAATAATGATGGTCTCTCCAGGTGTTAAATATTCCCTATCTGAAAGATAAGGGTTATTTCTTAATAGATCCATTACAGTTACACCATATGCTTCTGCAATACCTGCTAACGTGTCACCTTCTTGAACGGTATAGGTTATCTCAGGATATAATATAACAATGGTATCACCAACTACTAAATTATTGGGATATATTATAGCATTTTCTATAATTAATCTTTCTACAGGAAGTCCATATAAATTTGCTATGGATTCAGCTGTTTCCCCTGGTTGAACAATATGTATCTGCATAATTACCTCTGGTTAAAGTCCTTGATTTAATATATGAGTGAATTTATTATATGATGTAAGAAAAGCTGAGTAATTCTAATTTTTATATTAGTGCATCCTATTATCCCCTTCATTAAAATAACGATCCTCTTTTAATACATAATTGCAATTCAATAAGTTACAAAAAGGTAAAAAAACTGTCATTCTAAGTATAAATTCAACTTTGTTGAATTTATTTCTTAAGAATGACAGTTTCCAATAGTTATTTTTATACTTAATTCTAACCATTATCTTTTCATCTGTTTTAATTTTAATAAAATATTTTAATTTATTACTTATTTTTTTCTCTATCTTATCACTTTTTAATTTTTATCTGTTTGGATTCCTTATCTTCTGGTGATTATTTATTTTCAATTAAAATTGGCCTCATCATATCATTATCTTCATGTTCTAGAATGTGGCAATGCCATACATAATCTCCAACATGTTCCTTAAAGTGCATAATAACTGATGTTACTTGCCCCGGTTCTGCTCTTACCACGTCTTTCGGCCCTGTTTCATAACTAAGGGGAGGAGTTAAACTGTTTAAATCAAATTTATAGTTTCCATGTTCATCAAAATCATTTGGTGTAAACACCTTTCTTCCCAATATCTCAAAATGCACCAAATGAACATGCATTGGATGAGGAAAAGCAAAATTATTTACAAAATGCCATATTTCAATGGTATCTAATTTAGGTGTTTCAGTAACCGGTGCATCCCACATTTTACCGTTCAGTAAATGCTGTGCTCTTCCATAATGATCTGTTGTTTCAACTAACTGCATTGTTCTCTCTTTGACTGCTAGCTTGGGATCCATTTTATGAACAGGCATCAGTTCTGTGGGAATCGTACTTGTGTCCGGGCAAGATAATCTTTTGCCTACTTTAAATTTCATTATATTTTCCATGCCTGGACTAGGTGGACCTTGAGCAATGTTTTCTAAGATAATCTCCTGGCCTTTATATTGTGAAAAGTCTACTATTAAATCTATCCTTTCAGCCGGTTCCAGAATAAAGGAATCAATATCAACAGGATGATGCAGTAATCCTAATTCAGTACCAATCTGATGGAATTTAGCTCCATTACTTAATTTAAGTTCATAAGCCCTTGCATTGGAGCCATTCAACATCCGAAATCTATATTTACGGGGTTCGACTTCTAGGTATGGCCAAAGTTTACCATTTACCACTACAGTATTTCCAAAGAAAACAGGAGGTATTGACGGAATGGGATTATCAACAGGCGGTGTTGCATTATCCGGATAGAATAATGATCCATCCTTATTAAATGATTTATCCTGAATCATAATTGGTATTTCGTAAGGACCTTTCGGCAGATTTAATCTTCTCTCTAAAAAATCTCTTATAAAGTAAAAGCCGACTAATCCTGCGTATACATTTAATCTGGTTATTCCTACTGCATGATCATGATACCACAAGATACCTCCAGCTTGATGATTGGTATATTCGTATACTTCCCGGGTGTATTTATGTCCTACATATTTATTATCTCTTGAAAACCATGCATCCGGATGCCCGTCACTGTCAGAAGCAACATTAGCACCGTGAAGATGCACTACTGTTCTTACATCCGGAGTATCCATAGTTCCATGAAGAGTATGGTCTACCGGAAGGATGTGTTTCGTTGGTAATTTATTTTCCCATTTTACTTTAATTGGTACATCCTTTTCAACCTCAAAGGTTGGACCAGGATAAGTTCCATTGTATCCCCAAATGTTTGTTAGCGGAAAATACCTATGAAATCTATGCTTACCTTGCCGCATTGTAATATTATAAAACAACTCCTGTTTCTTTGATGAATCATATTGGTTAACAGGCTCTGCTACATCTGGTATTGGCATTGGATCCACGAATTTGGGTATGGTAGTAGGATCCGTTGGATCAACTTTAATTTTTTCCGGTTTTTCATGCCGTCCCAGTTCTGTATATTCTCCCTGAGCTGCATATTCTTCTGATTTATTATTTTCTTCTATTTCTTTATTTTTTTCTATTTCTTTATTTTCTTCCACTTCCCTATATTCTTCTGCTTCTTCATGTTCCTCCGGCTCTTCATATTTTTCCATTTCTTCATATTCTTCCGGCTCTTTTGACCTGTGTATTATATATACAGCCATGTTTACACCTCCATCTATAATTAACGTGTATAATCTTAATAAGACTATTAATATTATATGATGCTATTATAGTTTTGTGTTATATTATGGCGTATTATAAAGCATTATGTCGAATATGTTTTTCGTATTTTTTTTATCTTGAAAAATCTTCATATACATATGGAAAATTACAATTAATCAAATTAAATATCATAATTTATCTAATAATATTCATTAAAGGCTTTACTTTACATATTTTACGGTCATAAGTGAATAATCCGTTTACCTCATCCTCCACATCAGAAAGTTGTGTATATACTGCAGCACATAATCCTTTCTTCTTAAGTTCTGCAATATCCTGTGCAAACATCTTTTGAAAATCCTTATTTAAATCTTCCTCATTCATATAGATGCGGTATCCGTAGATTTTCCAGGAATAAGAATGTTCTTTAATATAACAGGCAAAGCCACCGAATTCGGATAATACAGTGGGCCGTTTTTCACTTTTTATTTTTAGTTTATGAAAATAATTATGTATACTTTTAAAATCTCCGCATTTCTGATCATACCAACCGCTTGCATGGTCAACAAGTCTGGTTTTATCCATTTCTTTCAATCTGGCATATATTTTTTTTGCATCAAATTGTCCCCAGGCTTCGTTAAATGGAACCCAAACTACAATAGATGGAGAATTGTATAGATGGTTTACTGTATCTTCACATTCTTTCAACCATTCCTTTCGTCCTTCTTCATTTTTCCTTCCAAATAACCGGTAATGCTTATCTTTTAGCAGCTTAGCAGAACTGGGGAATAAAGTGGGAAGATAGCCAACTATTAATTCATTGTATTTTTCTCCACCATTAACCATATCCTGCCACACAAGAATACCTAAGCGGTCACAGTGGTAATACCAGCGAAGAGGTTCTATCTTAATGTGTTTACGTATCATGTTAAAGCCCAGTTCTTTTGTTTTTAGAATATCAAAAATAAGTGCTTCATCACTAGGGGCAGTATATAAGCCATCAGGCCAGTATCCCTGATCTAAAATACCATTTTGAAAATATGGCTTATGGTTAAGATAGATTCTGGGGATGCCTTCACTATCCATCTTTATCTCTATTATCCTCATTGCAAAATAGGTCTCAACCCGGTCTTCCCCTGCTGTAATAACCACATCATATAAGAAAGGATTCTCCGGGCTCCAATATTCAAAGTTGCTCATAGGAATAACTACATTTGGATATTCACTGGACTCAGATATTATTAAAGTTCCTTTGGCATAAACATCAATGTGAAACTCTATGCACTCTATCTCTCCAGAAATCATACTATCAGAATTTCTATTGGAAGAATTATCATCCTTTTTATGTAAATCTAAAGTATTGCTATTATTTATCAGTATATTTACTTCTACTGCACTTTGCAGCACCAGGGGCGTAATCTTTATTGATTCAATATATATCTTTGGAACCCATTCCATCCAAACAGTCTGCCAAATTCCACTTTGAGCAGTATAAAACATACCTCCCCGGTCTAATTTCTGTTTTCCTCTGCTGTGATAAGAGGTATCGCTATCATCAGCTACCTTTAGAATAAGAATATTTTCACCCTTTTCAATTTCCTCGGTAAGATCAATAGAAAATGGAAGATAGCCCCCCATATGTTCTTTAACCTTTTTGTTATTAAAATATACTTCACAGAATTGATCCACTGCTCCAAAATGCAAAATGCACCTTTTATTATCAGGTAACGTATCAATCGTTATCTTTCTTTTATACCACAGGAATTCTTCCGGCATTAATTGCTTATTAACTTCAGATAGCATACTTTCAGGTGAAAAGGGTACTAATATTTTACAATCGTAATGTTCAGGCATGGCAGAATCTTTAGTAATGCAATAATCCCAATAACCGTTTAAGATGGTATAATTATCTCTTTTCAGCTGGGGCCTCGGATACTCCTCCAGAACATGATCAGGATCCAAATGCTCTCCCCAAGTTGTATATAGCTTATGATGGTTCTTATTCTTATCTTTAAATTTCATAGTACGAATAGCATCTCTTAGTTTCAACGTATCACCTTCCTATTTTAACTCTTCGTTATCAGTAACACCTTACCAAACTTCCTATTATAACCCTATTCATTATATGCCTATAATATTATAGCCTCCTATTTGATAAATAATTACCAAAAAAGAGGCTATGAATGACTATTTAAATATAATAAAAAATCCGATTACTATTACACCTAGTACAATACGATACCAGCCAAAAGCTTTAAAATCGTTATTTTTAATGTATTTAAGAAGAAACTTAATTGCAATAATTGACACAACAAATGCTGAGATCATACCTGTCAGCAGTATCGCCAATTCTGTTCCTGTAAAGTTAAAACCAAACTTGAGTAATTTTAAAGCACTTGCACCAAACATTACCGGAATGGCTAAAAAGAAGGAATATTCAGCAGCTATATAACGTGAGGCTCCAAGAATAATTGCTCCAAGAATTGTTGCACCAGAACGTGAAGTACCTGGAATTAGCGCTAAAACTTGGAATAGTCCAATGTATAATGCAGTTTTGTATGACAAATCTTGAAAACTGTTAATTTGAGTCCTTTTCCCCTTGTTTCGATTCTCGATGATAATAAAAAGAACACCATATAGAATTAATGTTATCGCCACTGTTACATCATTATAAAAATGCGCATCAAACCAGTCATCAAATAGCACACCTAAAATACCTGCCGGAAGAACACCAACAATTACTTTAAACCAAATACTCATAGTATCTTTCTTTTCCTGCATCGATTTCTTAGGAGAAAAAGGATTAAGTTTGTTAAAATAAAGTATTACAACAGCCATTATAGCACCTAGCTGAATTACTACTCTCATCATTTCCATAAATTCAGCGCTAACATTTAACGTTAATAAATTCTCAAATAATATCAAATGTCCTGTACTGCTGATAGGCAGCCATTCTGTAATTCCCTCAACTATACCTAAAACTAATGCTTTAATAATTTCTATGAAATCCATTTTTATCCTCCAATATTCCTTACGTAATAATTAGAATTATATAACATTCATATAGAAAAGTACAACATAAAATTCCAAAGATGTTAATGGAAATTTATTTTTAAATGAACAATGTACCTAACTTCTTTGTTTCCATATTGATTTAATATTTAATCTTCATATTTTATTTCCAGGTCACCACAATATTTTCTTTCCATACTGTGTCTTGCCTTGCGATTCTCTACCGTATCAAAAATAATAGAGAAATCATAATCCTCTGGATATAACTCTTTAGCAGCTACATGCAATTTTACACGTTTATGGTTAATCCAAATCTTTTTATCCGGTAATTGAACCCTCAGAACACCTTTATCATTAACCCTCTCACAAACAATCCCAATTCTTTTATCAGGTAAAACCATTACACTGTCACCTAAGTTAAACTTTTCTGTGATATTTTGTTGATTCTTTTTTTCTTTTACCTTATAAATAATTGGTGCAGATTCCCGTTGTACCTCATCTTCTTTCGATAAGTCCAGAAATTCCAATTCTTCTTTACCATAAGCAGCCATACTTGCTCTTCGAAGCATTCCACCAGGCATGCCAAGACGTTTTGCTATATATAGGGCACAACTTTCACCGGCTTTTCCAATTTCAAGTTGGTATAATGGTTTTAATGTTTCCCGGTCAAAGGTCATTCGCGCATTTAGAATATTTTCTGTTTTTTCACCATAATTCTTAACTTCAGGATAATGAGTGGTGACAAGGAAAAGACAATTGGACTTTCTTAATTCCTCCAATATTGCAATTGCGATACCCATACCCTCTGTTGGATCGGTGCCAGAACCCAATTCATCCATAATAACAAGACTATCTCTACCGGCTTTCTTCAGAATATCTAACACGTTAGTAATATGAGCTGAAAAAGTTGACAAATTCTCAGAAATATTTTGTCCGTCACCAATATCACAAAGCACCTGGCTATTCAAACAAATATCCCCTTCATCACATGGAATGTGAAGTCCACATTGAGCCATCAGGCAATGTAATCCCACTGTTTTGATTGCAACTGTTTTTCCCCCTGTATTTGGCCCGGTAATAATAACTCCATTGGTATTGCCCCCAAGGTTGAAGTTTAATGGTACACAGATATCTTTATCCATTAATGGATGTTTTCCATTTACAATTTTTATGATTCTATCTGTATTAATGTGTGGAGCTTTGCCATCCAGCTCAACACTTAGCCTTCCTTTTGCAAATATATAATCCAGCTTCTCCATGATTCCGGTATTTTGTAAAAACACCTCTATCTTCTCTGCAACCATGGATGTGAGGGTATATAGAATTCTTCGTTCTTCGTTCTCTTCCTCAATCTTTAACTCCTGCAATTCCTCATTCAAACTGGCAACTGCTGTTGGTTCTATAAATAGGGTTGCTCCTGTAGATGATTTATCAATAACACTTCCATTTATTTTAAACTTACAATCTTTTTTTACCGGAAGACATATACGTCCGTTACGAATTGTAATAAATTGATCTGATAAACTGTCTTTATTAGCCTTAAGAATGGACTCTGCCTTCATACGCATCTTGTTATCCAATCTTTCAATATCACTGCGAAGATCTTTTAATAACTTACTGGCGTAATCATCTACCCTGTTATTTCTTATTTTATTATTCAATTCTTCTCTTAATTCATCTAGAGAATCTAATTCTACTTCATAATATGGCAGGCTAAGTTCAAGTACCTTACAGCGGCATAAGAAATCTTTCAATCTTCTCACTGCAGTTAAGGTTATGGCAATATATTCTAATTGTTCTGCAGCAAGGCATCCCTCCTTCTCTGCAATCACCAATAGTTCTTCAACTCCTGACAAGGATACCAGAGGAGGATTCCCTATCTTATCCAAAATGATTCTGGCTTCTGTAGTTTCTCTCTGTTTTGCCAATACATCTCTTTCTGCCATAAATGGTTCTAAATTTCTTATTTCTTCTTTTGCTTTCTCTGTATAAGCGTATTCTTCTAATTTATTTAATATCTTATGAAACTCTAAAATTTGAAATGAATGATTCATGTTTGTTCTCCTTTACAACAAAAAAACCTATAAGACCATAGCATCACAGTCCTATAGGTATTATCCTAATCATAATTGTGTATGTGCTACATCTATTACGGAATCAAAACAGGCACAAAAAACAGACCTTAAGCTACATACTTAAAAGGTACAAAAATAAAACTGTCAGCAGTTATCTGCCACACCTGTCTTGCTACATTCAGTTACTTAAATTCCATAATTTGATGCAATTAACAAACATGCACAACCTTTCATTTCAAAATATGCATCCATAATAGCATGATAAAAATCAAATGTCAATAAAAAGTTTATCTTACATCTGTTTTCTAACAATTTTATATTCATCATTAAACTGAAAATGGGGGCAGTCATGATAAGAATCACTTAAAAACCTTACCATTTCGTCTTCATCTAAACTGACATCACATATGTAACAATTGTACTCATCATCATGTACATAATTCATACAATACTCACAATTGGTTCCTTTCATAAAATATCCTCCTGTACAATTTTGGCATCATCAATAGATCAAACAACTTTTTGAGCCACTTATTTGCAAGTAAAAATGTAAGTCCCACACTTCCAAGTATTACAAGAATATCAAGATATGCCGGTCCTTCTTTAATCATAACAAAAAACCCAACATAATTTAATATATTCCGAATCCAGACATGGGTCATGTATATTGGAAGGGTACGGCTGCCAAGTTCTGAGAAAAACAGTTTGCATCTGGGGACAAGAAGCATTGTTGCTGCAGATGTAAGCAAGGCTGCTACATACCATAAACTACGAAACAGTATTCCATAAGGTGCTAAATTGCGAAGGCCCTCTGAATATGGTGTTCCTCCAAATAGGATACTATAAACTGCACTTAATTCTTTCCAGAATACTACAATACAGATGAATTCTGCTATAAGGAAAGCCAGTGCTAAAACCCTTAAAGGTTTGTTCAAGAATTCTTCTAATTTTTCTTTAGATAAATAAAATCCTATTGCGAAAAACGGAAAGAATACTAATACCCTGGATAAAGAAAATTCAAATTTAATACTATTAAAATATCCTGCAGCCAATCCAATTAGCACAGTTCCCGAAATGAAATATCTGGGTTTTATACGCTCCATTACAGGAATAAATAGGTACCAGATACATAGGGATATGAGATACCAGGGAGCAGAAGAATCATGCAATAATTCTAAAGCAAAATAACCTGAAAAAATAAACTTTATAATTGCATTTCCCATCTTAAAAATTAAGTACATTGTGAATATGGATAAAATTTTATCTATCCTAAGTCTTCCACCTGCATTCATATTTTTGGCAAGTAAGCCATTGGTAAATATAAAACAGGGCATATGAAAAATATAAATAAAATAAACCAGCTTATCAATAATCTTTATATCACATAATTTAAAACTAAAATGGCCCACAACTACAAGAGTTATTAAGATAAATTTAAGATTGTCCAAAAAATAACTCCTATTGTTTTCTATTGTATTATCACTCTTACCATCCGGATAATACCACTTCTTCATAAGATTTACCATAGAATCCTCGATTCTAGCGCTTTAGCGCCTTTGAATAACGAAGGTAATTTGTGTCCTAAGCACAAATTCTGGTTAAAAACACTGTTTATTTAACCTATCCTCCGCTTTACATAACAAATAAATTCCCCTAATTTAATTATCACAATGAGATAGTATATTCCAAAAGTATGAATTCTGCAACATAAATCGTTTGTCATTGTATGTCATAATGTAACAATATTGTCACACAATCTTAATTTGTAAAAAAGGCTCTCTATTGGTATAATTTTTTATAATAATAATACAAATAGAAAGAACACAAATAAGATTAAACCTCTGATTTGATGTCAGTATTAGTAGAATTATGTATATTAATTTATCTTCAGGAGGTAACCATGAAAAAAGCACTAAAAATTCTATTGTTTTCCTTGTCCATCCTTACATTAACCGCATGTGGAAAAAAGACAGAACAACCCACCGGATCAAATACAAATCAGGAAAAAGAACAAGGAATAAGCACCCCGTCTCCTACGAGGGAAGAAACACCCCCGGCAAATGGAGAAGCAACAAATTCAATCAAAACATCTGATAATAAAAGTATGAATAATACCCTTTATCCGGTATTTATAACAGAAAATAATATTAGAAAATACGGCTATGTCAACGAAAAAGGTGATTTTGTAATCCAACCGGTATATGATTGTGCAACCAATTTTTCAGAAGGATTGGCTGTTGTGAATACTACGGACACCTATAAAGTGATTGATACAACAGGTAATGTAATATATAAAAGCGATTCCAGCATAGGAACTTTTCAAAATGGTGCCGCGATTATAAATAAAATAACAGACAAACTATTATACGGCTATATTGACACAAATGGTAATGCAATTGCAGATTCAAATTTCTATGAATTTGCAGATAATTTTAATTCTGATAATCAAGCTTTCGTATATTCCGAGGGGAAAAGTAGCATAATTGACAAATCTGGAAATATTCTGGAAAGCTATCCTATTGATTCAAGGTATCAGGATATAATTGATATTCAGGATGGTTATATCATCTATTCTGACCCTGATACCGGAGATTATGGTGTCATTAACTATAAGGGCGAAGATATACTTGAGCCTAAAAGTAACCCATATATAGTTAGATATGTAGGAAATGATATATTTGAAATAAAAGAAAATCAAGAGGATTCTTATCTGCCATCCTCTTATAGTCCATCTGCTCTATTGAATATAAAAGGGGAACAGCTTACTGATTTTAACCTTTATGATTTAAGTGATTTTAATAATGGTTATGCATCCGTTACAGATGATAAATATACTTATTTCATTGATACCTCTGGCAAAGAAGTGGCTAGCTTTCCAAAGCTAGAAGGACGAGGAACCCTTACCCTCCTTGGTGATATTGTAAAAGCTGAGATTGATAGAGATTTACTATATATGAAAAAAAAGGGCATCATATTATGGCATAATAGTAATGAATACAACTTAACATCAGATGTTAATGTAAAAGAAGTGAAATATAAACCTAGTAAATATGTTTCCGTATATTATCCTGTAGTGGTAGGATTGAAGTCAAAAGAGACTGAAAAAAAGATTAATAATAAATTGAATGAACTTTTTATAAGCCATAGAAAAAGTATTACCGCAGAAGATCAACTGTCTGTTGAAGATAGTTTTACCGCCGAACTAGAAAATCAATTACTTGTTATTAAGCAAATAGGCTATGATTATCCATTTGGTGCAGCACACGGAATGCCTATTAAGAATTACTATTATTGCAACATCAAGACTGGTGAATTCTATACTTTAAAAGACTTGTTTATAAAAGATAGTGATTATATAACCACGATAAACCATATCATTAAAGAAATGATTGCCAAAGAAGAAACAAATGAAAGTTCTATGCTTTTCCCGGATAGCTTTAAAACCATATTAGAAGACCATAACTTTTATCTAACCAAAGAAGGTCTTGTTATATACTTTTATCCTTATGATATAGCTCCATATGCAGCCGGATTTCCTGAATTCGTAATACCTTTTGAGAAGTTAAATAAGATTGTAGATAAACAGGGAACATTTTGGAACTCTTTCAATTAATATAATTTTATTTCTTCTCCTGCATTGGTTGAAATCTAAGAGGCTGCCCATAAAGACAGCCTCTTAAGAGTAAAAATATATAAAATAACTTCCCCTTCATATTATATAAGTATAATAACTTTATATTTAATAGACAGCATATTGTTTTGGAAAGAAATAGGCAGCGATAGAAACTGCCTATTCTTATAGGAGGACACTCACTACAATCTATCAAATAATTCAGTCATTTTCTCCGGTAATATTGGTTCACTTACGTAATATCCCTGAACGATATCACACTCCTGTTGTTTTAGGAAATCATATTGTTCCTTTGTTTCAACACCTTCTGCTATTATAGCTGCATTAATCTTATGTCCTAACAAAATAATCATCTCAATGATGGATTGATTAACTTTTGATTTAAAGTCCTCAATGAAAGATTTATCTATCTTAAGATTATCAACTTCTATACTTTGTAGATAATTTAAAGAATTATAACCGGTTCCAAAATCATCAATAGAAAACTTAATACCTTGTCTTTTTAATCTCATTAAATTCTTAGAGATTACGCTATTATACTCCATATGTACCGTTTCTGTTATCTCAAGCTGAAGGTATTCCGGTGTTAATCCGGTTTCTTCAAGAGTATTTAAAACCATTCTTGCAAAACCTTTTTGTTGAAGCTGAATGACTGAAACATTCACAGATATAAAATAATTTTTATACCCCATGTCATGCCAGGATTTTAATTGACTGCAGGCTTGTCTCACAACCCACTCACCAATTGGTATAATATGCATGGTTTCTTCAGCTAAAGGAACGAACTCTTTCGGACTTATGGTACCTCTATGAGGATGATTCCATCTCAGTAATGCTTCCATACCGATCATCTTATTTGTCTTTGTATTAATTAACGGTTGATAGCATAAATAAAACTCTTCGTTATCTATTGCATAATTAAGATCTGTCTTAAGATCTGTTATATTATAAACATCGTACATAAGCAAACTCACTCCTATCCTATGAACATCCAGACTGTTCATATTCGCTTTTTGATTTTTCTTTTGTATATCTCCCAACATAACAACCTCACTTAACCTATCTTTAGTAATTCTAACAAATTATATCAATAGTTGAAATACCTTTTTAGAAATATCTTTTATTTGTATATGAATTTTTAATATTTTTTGTATATTCATTTTCATAATAATTAATTATTTGAAATAATTGATTAATTTTCCCAATTATTCTCCGAAATTATTCCATTACAAAATTTGTCCGATGTCATATACTATTATAAGTTGTATAAAAAGAAAATGCCATGACGTTTTTAGAGATTTTTATAAATTCTCCAAAAACGTCATGGTTAATAAGTCAAACATCCATTATCATATATCTTAATTAGACAAAACAATTTACATAAACTAAGAACGAAAAAAATAAAAAATAAAAGGAGAGATTTATTATGAAAAATTTAAAATCTAAAATTAAAGTAGTTGCTACATTATTAATGCTTACATTAGTTGTTACTGCTAAAGTTGCTCCAATTGCACAAAATAATACTCCTATTACTACTTTGGGCATTGGTTATGATAATTGGACTAATTATTAATTAATACAAACATTCATATGCATTATAATTCCTATTATAGTATTTTTGTATCGTATCTCTTAATTTAAAATTTTTCATTAAATCACTAATATAAAAAGCCTGATTAAAATATTTTATTCGGGCTTTTTTATTGTTTTCATTTTTATTAGCTTTATCAATCTTCTCTAAACAACATGCTTTTTCACTTAAAAAAGAAGCTAACATATTTCCTCGTCTGCATCGGAAAGATAGATGGATAGCTTTATCACATATTAACTTTCCTTGTTCTGGTTCACCATTTTCTTCTAACCATGTTGCCAAATTTGACATAACAAGTAAAATCCCAACAGAATGATACTTTTCATCTACTTTACTATGCTCATAATTATATATAATATCTTGCAATAAATTTATAGCTTTTTTCTTAAGTCCTAACTTATTATAAGTTATAGCAATTTGATTAATCAGTAGTACTTGGTCTCTTGATAAATAGATGTTTCTAATTGAAGCAATTCCATAATTTTTCATTGTATATTTTAAAGCTTTTTCAAATCCATCTAATGCTTCATCATCAGTTATTTTTTTCATTCCGTAAGCTATCAAGGTACGGTATTGTAATAAAAATTGTATGTTTTCTGGAACGTTATCTTCTAATTCCTTTGCTAATTTATTAAATATTATTTCAGCTTCTTCAAAATGGTGGAGATTTATTAGTTTAGTAATTTCTCTCTTCTTTTCAAAAATTTCAAAATTCTCTGTTGATATAAAGATATTATACAAATCTTTATTTATACCCATACGTGTTGTTAAGGATTGAAAATTCTTTATACTGGGTGCTCTTTTACCGGATTCAATACGAGATAAAGTCTCCGGTGAACAGATATTCCCGCTTAAGGTTTCTTGAGATAACCCATTGGCAATACGGCAATTCTTAATAAATTCGTTTACCAAATATAACTCACTTTGTGTATTTTCTAATAATAAGGTAGAAGTATCATTGGAGGTTGCAAAATTGTATTCCTTATAAATTTCATTTAAACTGTCAAACTGGCATGTTATTCGTTTTAAAAGTTCCTGATTATTCTGATGCCTTAAACCGATAATGCAAAGTTGCAGCAACTCAGACAGGCAGTTAATTACGCCATTAGATACAATTAAATCTATGGTTTTTAAGCATAAGGTTACTAACTCATCATATTTCTCATCTTGCAATAATAATTTTGATAATAAGTATACTGCTTTGGGATATACCTTTACCTTTTCTTCCTCATCCGAATACTTTTGATCAAGGTAATCAATAACATTATGCAATAATTGCAATGCCTGTCCTTCTTCTTCCGTATTGGAATATGCCTGAGCAAGCATAAGTAAAAGGTAAATTTCTTCAATACTCAATAAATATTCTAGGATATTCTCAATATTAAAGGAAGGCAACGTCATATTTATTGCCTCCAATAAGTATTTAATACTCTCCTTAGTGTCATGTTCTAATTCATCAGAAAGCACTGACTTTATTTTATATATGTATTGTTGATGAAGTTTTTCTTCACATTCTTTTTGCTCCTCATAAAGTATAAGTTCTTCCTTAGCTAATTCAAAATTATGTTCAAAAATGGCTTTTTCAATAGCTTGTCTTTTTTCAAATAGAAAATAATCTCTCTCTGACAATATGGTTTCTAACTTATCCGGAGATTTTCCAAGCCTTTGAAGAAGGGCATCCAGTAAGAACTTATCAGGAATTCTCTCTCCTAATTCTATTCTTGATAAAGTTGCATCGGAACATAAACCGCTGCATAACATTTCTTGGGAGATATTATAATGCTTACGAAGTGTAAATATAATTTTTCCTATATCATTTTGTCTCATGTTAAAAACTCCTTTTTCATGCTGTTTTTTATTTTACTACTGCCTTGAAGTTTGCTTAACACTTTTCCATAGTTAACCATTTATTAAGCCCTAATGTATTTTACCATATAGTTTTACAAATTACCAGAATATTGATATGGCTCTTTATTAAAACAAAAAAAGTTTCTAATAAAATAAAAAAGCAGCTTAATAACTGCTATTCTATCGTAGCACCAAAAGGCATCAAAGCCAGCTTGGCTATTTTAAAATGTTGTAATCCAAAAGGAATCCCTATAACAGTAATGCATAAAAAAGCACCAAATACAGCAGATTCAATTACAAGAGGTATTCCCGGAAAGAGAAGCCATAAGATATTTAATAACACAGAGCCTGCTCCACCTCCATATCGTATTTCTTTCCCAAAGGGAAAAAAACTTAATCCTGCAAATTTAAAACATTGAACACCAATGGGTATTCCTACAATAGTGATGCACCATATACAACCTGCAATCAGCCACGTTAACCCGCTAATAAATCCTCCAAAAATAAACCATATTATATTACCTAAGCATCCCATAAATCATACTCCTTTAAAGAATTCAATTTTTAAAATACTTCTATTAGGAATTCGTAAGTAAACTTACACTCTTCATTTCGTTTTCGTATATCTGAATAATGCACTCACACTATTATCTTTATTTAGGTTGAAAGACAACATATTCTCCATGATAATTTCCCCACAGGGTACAGGGTTCCTTAGTAAAATAAAAAGTAGAGAATAACATTTCAGAATAGTTTAGTTTAACCAGAATATTTATTAATATTTCATCCAACGGGAATATGACTTCTTCTAAGGGATTAGAAATACCTTTTATATAATTCATTTCCTCTTCATTAAACATAGAATCTACTTTTTTCTTTGCTTCATTGTTTAATTTGTAATAATAAAAATCAGCAAAAGAATGCTCCGGATCATTTAATAGCCAAAGTTCTCTGATATGTTCACAGGCCTCTTCCTGATTCCAGGTAACTATTTTATAGTTATATTTCTCAAACCCCTCCTGTATATGCTCCAAATATATTGCTCCTGCTGCCTTTAACTGTTCTACTGTAAGCATATATCCTCCACTTCTTCCTATAAGCAGATTATATCCCTAAATAATCTAATGTTTATTCCATAGTGTTACAATCATAAATTATCCTAATTTTATATTTTAGATACTTTCACTAAGACTTAGCTTTGTACTTACTTCTGATTTTTCACAAAAGTATTTCATTATATCCCTTCTTGTTACAATTCCTATAAAATAATTCCTATCGTCGATAACCGGTACGAAATTCTGATCCATTGCTCGAATCATCAGTTCTTCCATTCTGGCTGTTATTCTTACCGGAGGATTTTTGTCTGGCTTTAGTATGTCTTTTATTTTCATATTCTCCAAACTTTTCATACATGGGGAATTTAAATCCTGATTATCCTGATTTAATATATGCCATAGAAAATCACCCTCACTTACAGTTCCTATATATTTATTACCTTTGGATAATACGGGTATTGCTGCATATCCATGTTGGTGTAATTTTTCTAATCCTTGACGTAATGTACAATCATTATATAAATAGGCTACTTCACTTTTTGTAATTAAAAAATACGCTATATTCATAACATTTACTCCTCATGTATATAATCTTTATAATCAATATCTTTTTACATATGTATCTTGTATAATAAATGTAATATTACCTATAACCCACTATTATAACTAATTATACCATAGAATTAACAGTAGTAGTTATTAATTTTTAATTAAGTATATTATACTTTACTTATTAATTAATTTACCTTATCCTAAAACAACAAACTGTCATTCTGAGGATGCCATTGAAGTTGAATTCTATGCTTTAAGAAGCCATCTTAATAGTACGATTTAGCCCTTTCAATTCAATTTCATTTACTCAAAATGACAGTTTTGCAGTTATTCTTTATTATTTAGTTTCTTAAAGAATATTTCTAACCTAATCTTTTCCCTTAATGCAGTTCCCTACCCTATGGGATTAACATCCGTCCATACATTTGTTCCAACCAATCTGTACAGGTTAAACCGTGCTATATATCCGTATTTTGCACCCATTTGTAAGTATCCGCTTGTATCTAATCTTCCGGCAACATAATGCTCTGTTGCGGTTCCATATGCCACCTCTACTTCTGGATTTTCCGGTCCCCCTGGTCCCCCTGGGTTTTCCGTTTCTCCGTCATCAATGGAATTGCCGGATAAAAAACCCCATATAATTCTACTTGCATCAGGTCCTGTACTGTCTGTATAACTACCTAAAGAACTTCCCCCTGACCAAGCATGTCCCATTCCGTCAACTAAATATTTTTGCATTAATAGATTTCCTTTACCGTCTTCATAGCTATAGACAGTATAGCTTCTTCCCCCCGTCACGGTTTTTGATTCTGTAGTGTTAGGTGTGTCATTAATGGAGTTGTTATCCCTTCCGTCATCTAACAAATCATTGACCTGGGCCCATTGGGATAATATCTGATTACCGTTTATTTTTTGAACTACATAATCACTGTTTCCATGAAATACGATTGTTGGCATAAGCTTAGTTGCATAACCAGACATTTCATTAAATGCAAGGGTACCCTGAGTATTTGGATCCGGCCCGCCCATGCTCATAGCCATAAAAGCACCCGTCATATTAGTTGCAGCTTTATATTCCAGTCCGGAGACAATTCCAACTCCTTTAATTATATCGGGATAGGTAACACCTAAGATTACGCTCATGGCTCCTCCCGCAGATAAACCTGCTGCATAAACCATATTATCGTTAATATTATATGTATTCTTTATTTCGCCTATCATACCTGCTATGATAGCCGGTTCTCCGCTGCCTCTGTGTTGATGTGCCGGTTCGAACCAGTTCCAGAACTTATTTTGATTTGCTGTTGCCGGTTGATCTGGATAAAGTACAATAAAGTTTTCTGTTTCTGCAATTTCATTCATTCTGGTACCGACTGCGAATTGATCAGGATCCTGACTTCCGCCGTGGAGCATTACCATCAAAGGTACTTCTGTTTCACCATCGTAAGTTGATGGTACATAGATTTTATAGTACCTGCTTCCATAAGTAACCTTTGTAAATGTTCCTTGACCGGCATATGTAGTTGTTCGGAAAATTGAACTAAACAACATCACTGCTAACAATAGACTTAACCTTTTAAAATTTTTGTTTCTCATAGCGAAAAACTCCGACCTTTCTGGACTTTGTCCCTGTTCGTTAGTAATTATCCTAACTAATGTTAACATGCTGCAGTCCTATCATATTTAAGTTACTGAGGCTCCTCACTCCTTTCCTTTATATACCTAAAATTTAACATTTTTGCATTTATTAGTAAATATAAACTTGTCTAATTATTTTGTCATAAACAGAGTTAATTCGACATACTCTTCCTAATGTAATATACCATTTCTCAATTCCATTCTAAAATTCAAGAATAAAGTAATAATTAAAATACTCTTGCCCAAATAGGAAGCTGTAATCTTAATAACATAAAATAACAGCTGTATTCACATGAGGGGGTATATACGACCAACGGATGCTAATTCAGCTGTTATATAATTTTGATGGAATACTCCGGTTGTATGTAATACACATTACCTTATTACCTTTATTCAACCAATCTTCCTACTTGAATTAATTTATTTAAGACGGATTGAGCGCCTCTATGACAGCCCATAAATTGTTCAGTTAGATTATTGCCTGCCGACAAACCAAAATGGGTTCCACTTGCCCAGGGTCTAATATGACTCATATCATAAACAATCCCATTAATTGCCACATATGGTGGTTTACCATTGGTGCCGTTATATTCGGCTAATTCCTCTAATGTGAACTCTTTTTCCGGAAGTTCTTCTGTATTATATTCCGAGTTTATTTCTCTGTTATTTTCCGGGCTAATTGTGAATCCATCTTCACTTTCCTGTTCTACTGAAAGATGAAATAGATTTTCCGTATTTGGTTCCGGAATAATGAATTTATTTCCTACCTTATATGGATACTCTTCTATAGGTTCTTTTTCTTCTTGTAGATGTCTAATGCCATAATTATTTCCTTCCGGGGAATAATATAGGTTTTTTACCTCCAGTTCCATGATCCCTTCCAGCTCACCAATAAGTGCATTGGTTCTTTGCTGTATCTGTTCACTATAGTAATTTTTTTCATAAGTGGTCATAGAATAAATTTGCATTTGCTGAAAGTAACAAATATCACTCTCATATTTAGTAATTAAATCACTAATATTCATAATCCCCTCCATAACGAAATCATTACATTCCATCCTATATAAAGTATGCACATCAGTTTATTTCATGCATACTATTTTAGGCTTAAGTTGCTCCGGTACTCTCTCGTTATAAGGGTGAAATCTTCGGGTATAAAATTCACTTTGTTGATTTGTGCTGTCAGATTGATAATTTATTATTTTGAAACAGTTTAATATGATTCTATTATATATATGTTATTTTATTATGGATTCTGAGCTACTTCCATGGTTCCGGCATAGTACGGAACTATAATGTATGCCCCTTCGTGTATGACATCGGAAGTCAGTCCGTTACTTCTTTTAATTTCATTAATATATGTATAAATGTCCGAATATTCTTCTGTCATATATCTTTCCGCTATACTCCAAAGGGAATCTCCCTCTTTAATTCTCACGCTGGTAACCAGCTTTTCTTTTGTTGGTGATTTTTCTGCAATTACTTGAGTGGATATAGTAAAAAGTGAAAGAAGGATTACGGTAAAAATTAATGCACCTAATAAAATCATGGTGGGATTTTTCTCAAACATAAGTGCAAGTTTCGTTTGAAATGAACTTCTTTGAATAGTACGTGTACGATACATATGATTCATATTCATGCCTCCCGTTTTCTCTATATGTTGGTTTTATGTTCTTTATCCTTGTTTTCAAGTTCTGCATATACCAAGTTGTTCGAACAAGTGTTGCGAACACATGTTTTGTTTTTCTTGTACCCATTATATTATCCAAACACTTGTTTGTCAATAGATTTTTTTAAAATTACGAACATAAGTTTTGCATTTTGAAATTTTATATGCTATAATAGGAAAGAAGTTAGCGTAATTAAGCTATTTGGAATCAATAAGCTTTATAGTGAACGAAAACGAAAGATTTATATTATTATTTACCGGATAAATATTTTTCCTGCAAAGAATTACCGGGTTAAAAAACTATACGATTGGAGGTATAAGAATGAGTTATGGTAAGATAAGCGCCAAACAAAAAGAAATCTTAGAATATTTGAAATCACAGATTATTAATAAAGGATATCCGCCTGCTGTACGTGAGATTTGCGAAGCGGTTAACTTAAAATCTACATCTTCTGTTCATTCACACCTTGAGACACTTGAGAAAAACGGTTACATAAGACGTGATCCTTCTAAACCCCGTGCTATTGAGATTATTGATGATGAATTTAATTTAACAAGAAGGGAACTTGTGAATGTTCCAATAGTTGGTACAATTACAGCCGGTGAACCGATACTTGCTGTTGAAAATATTGAGGGGTATTTTCCTGTTCCTTCCGAATACATGCCGAATGAAGAAACTTTTATGTTAAAAGTAAAAGGGGAAAGTATGATTAATGCAGGAATACTTAATGGGGACAAAATACTGGTGCAAAAACAGCCTACTGCTTCCAACGGAGAAATTGTTGTAGCATTGATTGACGATTCTGTTACGGTAAAAACATTTTATAAAGAAAAAGGTTATTACCGATTACAGCCTGAGAATGATACCATGGATCCAATCATAGTTCCCGAAGTGAATATATTGGGAAAAGTTATTGGATTATTCCGTGTTTTTAATTAATCCTTACATAAAATAGTTATAAGGCTATTACTTAGTAAAGTAATGGCCTTTTTTTGTAATAACTACCTTTTATACACTAAAATTCTAAAAGAAGTTTTTAAAATACTAATCTAGATTCAGATGCCTTCCTATTCAATAAGTAGTTAGGAAGTATTAAAATAATATGTGTATCATACGAATATTTTATTCATTTTTTATATCCATTTACCAGATTTCATTTCACTTATTTCTAATGGAACTTATTTCTCGGGTAACTTATCTGCATATTTAAAAATGAAAAAGTTAATAATAAACTTGTAACATTTAATTTATTATTTCTCAGGAGGAAATGAAAAATGGAATCAAGAAATGCTAATACTAGAAACGATGCTACAACTAGCTCTAGAAATGCCAATACTAGAAACAATGCTCAGGATGTAAATACTAGAAATGCTAATACTACAACTACTAGAAATTCCAACTCTAGAAACGACGCTCAAGATGTAAATACTAGAAACGCTAATACTACAACTACTAGAAATTCCAACTCTAGAAACGATTTCCATGATACAAGTAGATAATAATTATCTGATTGAAGTCTCCTAGGCTGGAGACTTCTTTTATTTATCTGTTATTATTCTTCTGTTTTATTTTTTCTATTCATCTGTTTTTTCATCATCGGTGTATTTATATACAATTTCCCCATTAATTATAGTATATACAGTATGGGTAAATACCTCCATAGGATTACCAGTAAATATAGCAATGTCAGCATCCTTTCCCACTTCTATACTTCCTACTCTATCACTAACATTACAAATAATCGCTGGATTAATGGTAATGGCTTTTAATCCCTCTTCAATACCTAAGCCCTTTTTAGCAGCCAGACCTGCATAAATAGGCAGGTATTGGATTAATGTAACTGGATGATCTGTCATTATTGCAACTTTAACTCCTTTACGGTTTAATACCCCAGCTGTTTTAAAATCTGCATTTTGTGCTTCCAGCTTATTTCTACAGGCTAAATCAGGACCCACAATAGCATAAAAACCGCTGTCCCTGATTTCTTCAGCAATAATATGCCCTTCCGTACAATGATCCAGAGTCATATTCAGGTCAAATTCTTTAGCAATACGAATGGCAGTAAGAATATCATCCACTCGATGAACATGGGCTTTTAAAGGTATTTTTTTATCAAAAACCGGAATCCAAGGTTCTAATCTAAAATCTTCCTGAAACTCCTCTCCGGTTTCTAAAGAGTAATCTTTCTTTTTCTTATATTGTTTTGCATTATATAACTCTTCTCGCAACAAAGCAGCAATCGTCATTCTTGAGGTTGGAGGTTGATTCATCTCCTGAAATGTTGTTTTAGGATTTTCTCCAAAAGAAACTTTAATAGCTGCAGGTGCTAAAACAATCATATTATCTATAACTCTCCCATGTGTCTTCATAAAAGTAAATTGTCCACCGACTATATTGGTACTGCCAGGACCAACCATTACTGAAGTAATTCCGGCCTGTATAGCATTATGGAAAGCCGGATCCATTGTATTTATGGCATCTAAGGATCTTAAATAAGGAGTAATTGCAGATGTAGCTTCGTTGCAATCTTCTCCTTCTTTCCCTTTCTTTTCCTCTGATATGCCAATATGACAATGAGCATCAATAATACCTGGCATAACCCATAGACCTTTAGCATCTATTAATAAATCGTCTTCATTTAAAGCAATATCTATATATTCCTCAACAGCAGCTATTTTACTATCAATGATTAATATATCTCCTTGTTCCAATATTTTACCTGCCATAGTTAATACTTTACCGTTTTTTATTAATAACATATTTTAATTTCTCCATAATTATATATTTCAAATCCTTATTAAGTTTTTCATGTAAGGAGAAAAAATATTCATTTTTAAAAAAATGATGTCTGATAGTAACTATGTATTTATCATGTGTACGGTTGAAACATTTTAATAAAAAAAGCTTTCTACGAAAATTCATAGAAAGCTATAATTCAAATAAATTTAACAGAGCATACTTATGCTTCTAGTTGTTCTTTACTAACTGATGTGCCATCTCTCCAGATTCTTTCCAAATCATAGAATAGTCTGTCTTCTTTTGAAAATACATGGATTACAACATCGCCATAATCTAATAGAATCCAGCTGGCAGTACGTAAGCCTTCCACACGTTTGGGATTATAACCATTTTTCCCTAGCAGATCCTGGACATTATCAACCAGAGCCTGTACCTGTGATGCATTAGTACCGTTTGCTATTATAAAATAATCCGCAATTATTGAAATATTACCTATTTCCAATATTTTAATGTCTTCAGCCTTCTTATCTTCTAATGCTTCATATGCTAACCTAGCCATTTCTTTTGCTGTATTGTTCATTTAATATCCCCTTTCAAGGTTTATTTTAGAATAATATGAAACCGGATTTTAGAATCATATTTATTTTTTAAAACGGAGTATTTTTACATCAAATGTGTCTCATATTATCTGATGATATTTTTATAATATTCATATGCTTCTACCGTAGTACTATCAATTTCCATGTGAATTTTTTTTAAATAATTTAATGTATTGCCCAATATTTGGTATACCGCAAAATCTAAATTATCAAATGCTAACCTTCTAATCTCATGGAGATTTGGTATTCTTTCAGAAGATCGGCTTGGTTCAATATAGTCCGCTGTAAAAACAATCTTTTCAAGTAAGCTCATATCCGGTTTTCCCGTTGTGTGATAGCTTATAGCAGATTGAATTTCTTTATCTGTAATACCATATTTGTTTTCTGCATAATATGCTCCCAGTTTACCATGTAATAAATATGGACTGTTTTCTTCTGTATCTGAGATGGGTAAACCATACTTACCACATTCAGAAAGTAATACTGCACCGGATAAACATTTTGCACTATCATGAAGCAGTCCGGCTATCAAAGCTTTTTCTTCATCTGCCCCGTGTTTTAAAGCCATTGCAAAGCTGGTAGTCTGTACACCTAATGTATGATAAAATCTTTTCTCTGTCTGGACTTTTGCCATAGCTTGTTGTAAACCAAACAAATCATATTGCATAATTAATAGCCTTTCCCCTACAATCTTTTAAATACATTTAAATCTTTATAAATTCTAATTTCTATAGAATCCAGATATTTGATGTTCCAATTTCTAATCTTTATATAATCCATGCTCTTGTATATATTGAGCTACCTGGTTTGGTACATAATAACGGATGGATTTCCCTTCCTTTATATGCTCCCTTAACATTTCAGAAGATAAATCCATGTTTGGAATCTCCAGTAAATGAATCTTTCCATGATACATCTCTTCCAGATGATGTGCCTGTTGCTCTATTTTATCTTTTGGCGAACGGTATCTTCCCGCTGCGACAATATGTGAAAGTCTTAATATAACATCAGGATCTCTCCATTTTTCAATTTGCTGTAATGAGTCCCATCCCAGGATAAAATAATATTCATTTTCCGGAAAATCCTTGGCTAATTGCCGTAAAGTATCTGCCGTATAAGTAATTCCTTCTCGTTCTAACTCCATAAGAGATAATTCAAAATGAGGGTTTCCTTCAATTGCCAGCTTCACCATTTCCTTTCGATGATGATCACTGACAATTGGCTCATGAAGTTTATGAGGAGGCTTCTTTGAGGGCATTATTAAAATTTTATCCAACTGTAATTGTTCATAAGCACTTTCCGCAAGTATAAGATGTGCCATATGAATGGGATTAAAAGTTCCTCCCATGATTCCCACCTTACTCATATATATACTCCTAAACCATAGAAACGATCCTAAAGATGTTTTATTTATACACGTCTCTAAATTAATTGTTCTTTACTTCGTTACTTTCTTTTCCTTAGGAAGTTCAATCTTTTTCTTATTCTTAGATTCCCTGTAAAGTACAATCTTTTTTCCAATTACCTGTACAACCTCAGAATGTGTTCTTTCACCTAATATATTAGCAATTTCTTTTGGATCATCTAAACAATTCTTAAGTACATGGATTTTAACCAGTTCTCTTGCTTCTAAGGCTTCATTTAATCCAATGGTTAACTCTGGTGTAATACTGGATTTTCCAACCTGGTAAATGGGATCTATATTCATAGCTAAGCCCTTTAAATAAGCTCTTTGTTTACTTGTCATAAAATCTCCTCTAATTTATTTATAAAATGTATTTCTATTTTACCAACATATCTTTTATTTATAATAATCAAACTGTAAACCATACATTCTTACAGTGTCACCTTCTTGAATTCCTAAATTCTCTAATTCTTCAAGAATTCCGTTATCCTTTAAGAAACGTTGGAAGAATTCGAATCCACGTTCAGAATCCAGATTCGTATAGCCTAACATTCTCTCAATACGGGGACCTTCCACAACAAATACATTCTCACTTTCCTTTTCCACGGTATATGGTTCGTTAGAGAAGGTATCCTCTTCCGGAAAATACTCTCTTTCAAAAACAACCGGTGCAGTATCTATGGAATCCAGCATTTCTCTTACATGATAAAGGAGCTCTTTGATACCTTTACCACTTACTGCAGAGATAGGAAATACTTTAATCCCCTGCGGTTCAAAAGTATCTTTTAGCTTCTGAATTACTTGTTCTTCTTCCTCACCATATAAAACATCCAATTTGTTGGCTGCTATTACCTGCGGTCTCTTAATCAGTTCTTCATTATATGCAGCTAATTCGCCATTGATAGTATTAATATCTTCAATAGGGTCTCTTCCTTCGGTAGAAGCAGCATCCACCATATGAATGATCACTTTTGTTCTTTCAATATGTTTCAAGAATTCATGTCCAAGACCAATACCTTCCGATGCGCCTTCAATTAAACCTGGAATATCCGCAATGACAAATCCATCTGCACCCTCTAAATCCACAACACCTAAATTCGGATTCAAAGTTGTAAAATGATAATTGGCAATTTTGGGCCTTGCATTGGTAACTCTGGATAAAAGAGTAGATTTACCTACATTAGGGAATCCTACTAAACCAACATCTGCAATCACCTTTAATTCAAGAGTTACGTTTAGCTCCCTGCTTGACTGACCAGGCTGTGCGTATTTTGGAACCTGCATGGTGGGCGTAGCATAATGCTGATTACCTTTTCCGCCTCTGCCGCCTTTTAGTATGGTCTGACGTCTATTGCCATGGGACATATCTGCAATTACTTTTCCAGTCTCAGTATCTTTTATAACTGTGCCTTCCGGAACTCTGATCACAAGATCTTCTCCATCCTTACCATGACAACGTTGTTTACTGCCGCTCTCACCATCCCCGGCACAATATTTTTTGGTAAATCTAAAATCGGACAAGGTATTAAGACCTTCATCAACTTCAAAAATCAAATCTCCGCCTTTTCCGCCATCGCCACCATCCGGTCCTCCGGCTGCCACAAACATTTCTCTTCGAAAACTTACATGTCCATCGCCGCCTTTACCGGAACGTATATATATTTTAGCACTATCTGCAAACATCATCTCACCTCTTATTCGTTTCAATATGTATAGTATTTATAAAATTAAGTTTCTTATTACAGAATTTCATCTGACATTTTCTTCATTATTTTCAATGTTTTTATTATAAACATAAAATATGAAAAATACAACAAAAACATGCAGGAAGTCACGTTTTATTGTTTCCTTTCTACACAAATAAACCCCAAATTCATGATTTAATCAAGAATTTGGGGTTTTAAATCATCTCAACCTATTTTGATTCTACAGGATAAACAGAAGCTTGCTTCTTGTCTCTGCCTTTTCTTTCAAAACGAAGAACACCATCTATTAATGCGAATAATGTATCATCTCCGCCACGTCCTACATTAAGACCTGGATGAATTTTAGTTCCACGTTGTCTGTATAGAATGTTTCCAGCTAATACAAACTGTCCGTCTGCTCTTTTCGCGCCTAGTCTTTTGGATTCGGAATCTCTACCGTTCTTAGTAGAACCAACACCCTTTTTATGAGCGAAAAACTGAAGGTTCATCTTTAACATAACCTACACCTCCTTGAAAGTTTGACACAGAACCTGCTTTCACATGTTCTGCGGTACAAATTTAATATATTCTTGACCATATTCTTCTTGTATTCCTTGTAAACCCAGGAACAAAGAATTGAGTAATAAACTTGACTCATTACTAAGTTCTGAAACAATTTTGAAATCTATCATTCCACTCTCTTCGTTTTCCTTATATTCAAAGGTATCACGAGTAAAACTTTCTATAGAATTCATGGTATTGATTACCAGTACTGAAACTGCTGAACATACAATATCCTGTCCCTTTTCAGCAAACCCGGCATGTCCGGAGCATCTAAATCCGATAATCTTACCCTCTGCATTATTATACATTGATATTTTAATCATATCTCTACCAGCTTGGTATTATGCATTGATTTTTTCGATCTTTACCTTAGTATATGGCTGTCTGTGACCGTTTTTCTTGTGATATCCGGTTTTACTCTTGTATCTGTAGACAACAATTTTCTTGTTCTTGCCTTCTTCAACAACCTGTGCAGTAACACTAGCATTAGCAACTGTAGGATTTCCTACTACTAATTCTCCGTTATTTACTACAAGCACTTGATCAAATGTAACAGTTTCACCAGCTTCTACACCAAGCTTTTCTACTTTAATGATATCGCCTTCGGCTACTTTGTACTGTTTACCACCTGTTGCTATAATTGCGTACATATGGCACCTCCTATTATCATTACTCGCCAACTATGGTGTCTGACACTTTTAAAAATGAACAGAACTTTAGACCTCGCTGTGCGGCACACTAAATTATACTAGCATAGTAAGTAGTATTTGTCAATGTATTTTCAATAAATTTATAATTAATAAAATTCCTGCGGCTAAAAATATTTGAGTCTCTTAAATCCGTAAAATTATCTAAGATTACTCTGCAATATCGCATACCACCGCATCTGTAAATTTAATAAGATCATCAGGCTGAATTACCAACTGGCATCCCTTTATACCTGCACTAACTGTTATGGTGTCAAATAATATAGCCGATTCATCTATATAAGTAGGATATTTTTTCTTCATACCTATTGGGGAACAACCGCCCCTTATATATCCGGTCAAACCTAATAAATCTTTTACATGAACCATCTCTATTTTCTTATCCCCAACTACAGCTGCTGCTTTTTTCAGATTCAATTCCATATTAACCGGTATACAAAAAACTAGAATTCCTTTTTTCTCACCCTTTGCTACTAAAGTTTTGAAAACTTGTTGGGCAGGTACACCAATTTGATCGGCTACATGCTCTCCTGCCAAATTATTTTCATCCACTTCATATTCTATGGATTCATATTCAATCTTTCCTTGATCCAGTAATCGCATTGCATTTGTTTTTATCATAACTCATCAGTCCTTTTGTGTATGTATGATTGCTTTTCATAATTTCATAAAGTTATTATATCAAACTCTACTGTTTTTATTACATCAAGCCCAGTCTTTCCTACATCTCATTACATACCTAATTCATCAAATGTTCCATAGTTTATATTAATATCAAATTCTATTTTGGCATTATTAGCTGCAACCAATTTGATTCTATTCAGTCCTTTTTTTATAGGAATTTGATTTACCGCATAATCTTTTGCATCTGAATTCTTTGTAGTTTCAATCAGTGTTGTTAATGTTTCATCCGGTGAAATCAGCACTAATTTTGCTTTTCCTCTGGAAACTTTAAACAAATAAGTCATATCAATTTCCGTATCCTCTTCGGAGTTAAATGTCCATATGGTATCCATTCCCTCAAACTCTATGGTACCTGAAAATTTTTGTTCCTCTATTTTCTGTTCAGCCTCATTTAAATTATAACTATTTGTATCACTTGTTATCTTTTCTTCATTATTGTAAATAGAATTCATTAAGTTTGAAGTACATCCTGTTAAAACTAATAAAGCAATCGCAACTATTGATACTAATTTTTTCATTTTCCCCCTCCTTCTTAACTTCAATCCTATATCCGTTATAAAATCTGCTCGTATAATGGTTTTCTTACCTTTTTCCTTGTTACTTCAACTAGATTTAAAGCAGTCATATCCACCAAAGTAGTCTTAACGGGATCCTTCCGGAATAATTCTTCTAACACCTTCATTAATTTTACTTTATACTCCTGCTTACTCATATCAATAAAATCGATGATAATGATACCCGACAAATTTCTTAAACGTATTTGTTTTGCTATTTCCTGGGCCGCCTCCATATTTACCTTAAAGAAAGTGTCTTCCACATTCTTTTTACCACTAATGGCTTTGCCAGTATTTACATCAATTACGGTTAATGCTTCTGTAGGTTGAATAATTAAGGTAGCACCGCTTTTTAACCAGACCTTTTCATTTAAACCCTTTTCCAATTTGGAATTGATACTGTAAAGATTTTTCAGTGAAATCATATCATCTTTATATAATTGAAGTTTTTCCAAATCCTCTTTTTGATAATTTTCCAGATATTCTTTAATATTCTTATGAATTTCCAGATCATCCGTAACTATTTCATCAATTCGGTCTGCATATCCATCCCGTATATCACAAATATATCCCGGTGGAGTTTGATGTAATAAGGAAAATAAACTTTTATGAACTCCATATTGTTTTAATTCTTCATATTGTTTCTTTAAAAACATGATTTCTTCATGAATACGTTCTTCGTTCATGTGAACCGCATTGGTTCGGACAATAAAACCATAGGTATCTTCTTTGAAACCTTTCATTATTTTTTTTAATCGTTTCCGTTCTTCCTCATCTTCTATCTTGGAGGAAATGCCAATCATGGACCTGCCATGAATCAAAACTACATATTTGCCGGTAAAGTTTATATTTGTAGTAACTACGGGAGCTTTCGTCTTAATATCTTCCTTGGAAATCTGAACAAGCAATTCATCTCCAACCACTAATTTGTCCGTTTGCTTAGGCTTTATATAGATGGGATGCAAATTCTCTTCCAAAGAAAGATAGCACATCTTACCACCACTAATTTCAACAAAGGCAGCATTAATGTTTTTTACAATATTCTTAACTTTGCCGATATAAATATTACCGAGGATGCTTATACTCTCCCTATGGTCAATGTTTACCTGAACCATATCGTTGCCTTCATAAATTGCTGATATTATTTGATTGTCTTGCTTTGTAATGATTAATTTATTCATGCAGACTCCTGTTATATATTTTTTCATGTAAAAAGCTTATAAATACATATGAATTTATAATTATAATACCAGTTTTTCTGTGTTCATCTGATTTATTAAACTGTTATGTCAAAGCGGATATTCCACTTGCCCATAGGCAAGTTTATCCGCTTACGCTACTTGCTCATAACCTCATTGCCACTACGTGGCATTTCAGCAGGAGCTTAAACTCCTGCTGAAACAGGCAAGTCCTGCTTACCTGATGAGGTTAAATAACATTAGTATTTTATAATTATTCTCTTTTCATTTACATAGTATAATAGTTCTAAGTATATTAATCATTCATTTGGTCCAGAGCAATCAATCTTCTATTCTCCTCAGTGCCCAAATCTGCGTAAACTTCCATTCGATGTACTTGAAATGCAAATTCATTATATTCTATTCCTGTATACTGACAAAATGCCTCCATAACTAATTCCGGTTTTAAGTTATTGGCGCTTCCTGTTGCAAGCTGCATATAGACCTTGATACCATTTTCATATTCGTCTGCAACACTTTTCATATCTTTATCATAAATTTGTCCAATATTCTTACAGAATTCTTCTCTTTCAAATCCAATATGATAAATTGATGGTTTAATATCCACCTCTTTCTCACTTTTCTTGGATTTTTTAAGAATAACAATACTTTCACGGTTATGGAACTCTTGGAATTTCTTCATAAATTCTTTCATCTCCATGAATTCATAACCATCTTTCACGGAAACCATATAGTCAGCCGCCGCCACAATAGACATGGCATTCTTACTGTCCTCCGGGAGTACCATAAAACCAACTGCCTGTATTTCTTCTGCCATGGTCTTATTAATCTTTTCTATCATTACCTCAGGCTCATCACTAGCTTTCAACTGAAGATCTAAATATTCCCCATCGCTGGTAAGCCCTACTCCCAAAGGCGCTGCAAAGGACATAAGCTGGTGAGGGTTAAATCCCTGGGAATACTCCACCTCCAGTTCTGCCCGGCGAAATGCCTTCTGGAAATACCTCATTACATCCAAGTGTCCTACGAATTTTAATGAACCTGATTTTGTAAATTTTATTCTTGTCTTCATAATATCCTCGATTCTGGCGCTTTAGCTTCTATTCCCCCGCTTTAGTGCTCTTTTCTTATACTTGTCCTCTCTCTTCAAAACATACCCCGCCTTCAAATACTTTAGCACCGCAGTTAGTACAAGCCATTCTACAGTTTGGTGTTACCTTTGCATTCATAGCACGGTCATACTCTCTCCATAAGAAGTCTTTCGTTACACCTGCATCAATAAAATCCCATGGAAGAATTTCTTCTTTTACCCGTTCCCTGCTTGTGTAGAACGCCATATCGATTTGATTATCTTCAAAAGCTTTCTCCCACAGCTCATATTTAAAATGTTCTGACCAGGAATCATAAAGACATCCGGCTTTATAAGCATCATAAATAACCTTGCTTATTCTCCTGTCTCCTCTTGCAAATACTCCCTCCAAAACACTAAGTTCTGCTTCATGCCAATTATATTTGATGCTCTTACGGTTTAATTGCTCATTGAATTTTGTTCTTAAGAAATGCTGTTTCTCAAGATATTCTTCTGCCGTATTCATTCTCGACCATTGAAATGGTGTAAATGGCTTAGGAACGAAGAAAGAAGTACTGGAAACGATGCTGACCTTTCCATTTCTTTGATCTTTCGGAATTGTATAATATTCTCTGGCAATCTTATCAGAAAGGACTGCAATCCCTTCAATATCTTCATTATTTTCACTTGGAAGTCCTAACATAAAATAAAGTTTTACACGATTCCAACCGCTGTTAAAGGCATCCATAGCACCTTTTAGTATGGATTCTTCTGTTAGACCTTTATTAATAACATCGCGAAGTCTTTGTGAGCCTGCCTCTGGTGCAAAAGTTAAGCTACTCTTTCTTACATCCTGAACTTTACTCATTACATCCAATGCAAAGGCGTCGATTCTTAAAGATGGCAGCGATATATTAACACCTTTGGAACTAAACTCATCAATTAAAAAATAAACCAGTTCCTGTAATGAAGAGTAATCGCTGGAACTTAATGAACTTAACGAAATTTCTTCATGGCCTGTATTTTTTAACATCTCATAAGCATATTCTTTTAAAAATTCAAGATTACGTTCACGAATAGGACGGTAAACCATACCTGCCTGACAAAAACGGCAGCCACGAATGCAGCCTCTTTGGATTTCAAGTACTACCCGGTCCTGTGTTGCTTTAATATAAGGAACTAATGGCTTCTTAGGATAATAAGTTTCATTCATGCTTATTTCTACCTGCTTTTTAATGGCATCTTTTCCATGAGCATTTTTCTTTGTAAATGATTTTATGGTTCTATCTGGGTTATATTCCACATCGTAGAAAGCTGGCACATAAACACCTTCAATCTCCGCTGCTTTCTCCAGAAATTCTTTTTTGGTGCCGCCTTTAAGCTTATTCTCTTTGTACAGATCCAAAATCTCATTATAAACAGTTTCCCCTTCTCCTATATAGAAGAAATCAAAAAAGTCCGCAATTGGTTCCGGATTATAAGTACAAGGACCACCACCTAGTACAATGGGATCATCTTCTGTTCTGTCCTTTGCATAGATGGGAATTTGGGATAATTCTAATACTTGTAAAATGTTGGTATAACACATTTCATATTGTACGGTAAAACCTAAAAAGTCAAAGTTCTTTATAGGTTCCTGAGATTCCAGTGCAAATAAAGGAATCTGTTTTTCCCTCATAATCTTGTCCAAATCAACCCAAGGGGAATATACTCTCTCACAATAAGTATCTTCCCGGCGGTTAAACATGTCATAAAGTATCTGAATTCCCAGATGTGACATACCGATTTCATACACATCCGGGAAGCACATACAAAAACGTATATCTATGTTATTCAAATCTTTTTTTACCATATTGATTTCATTACCTATATATCTGGCGGGTTTTTCTATGGTTAATAAGATTTCATCGTTTAGTGCTAATTTTCTCATTAAAGTACCATACCTTTCTTAATGTAGGAATTTATATAATCTTTGAAAAACACATTGATTAGCATAAATACATTATGCAATCAATGTGTTAGTAAATACTATTTCAATATCAATACCAAGGGAACTTGGTATTATCTCATTACGTTTTTATTATATCTTATCTTTTTAAAAAAGACAAATAGAATTCATCTCCAGCCGATTCATCTCCATCTGTAATAAGAAGGAGTATTCTTTTCCAATGTAACTTCTTATCCGTTTATAGGTAAAAAAACAGTGAAGCAGCTCCCTTTACCTGGTGCACTTTCAACTGTTATTTTACCATCGCAAAGCAGTAAAATCCGTTTTACCAACGAAAGCCCAAGTCCATTTCCCTCCGTGACCCTCGAGTCATCACCTTGATAGAATTTGTCAAAGATATGTTTTTTTACCTCCTCATCCATGCCAATGCCTTTGTCGGATATAGATATATATGCATAGTTTCCCTTGGTTCTGAGTATCACATGGATGGTAGCACCTTCCGGACTAAATTTGACAGCATTCTCCAGAAGGTTGATCCACACATGATTCATCATTTCTTCATTTGCGGTAATCTTCATGGTCTTAAGACTGATCTCCAAATTAAGACGTTTTTTTTCCAATTGAGGCTCTAAAAGAAGGATTGACTTACGGATCTGCTCATCTAAATAATAGGCAGACTTTTCAATAGGATTCTCCGTGTTTTCCAAATTAGATAAAAGCATGACATTACTGGACATCCTGGTCAGACGCTCAGTTTCTGCGATGATGATATCTAAGTATTCCTCCCGTTGCTGCTCTGTCAATGTGCTTTTCTTAAGACGTCTTACAAAGCCACTGATGGAGACGATTGGCGTTTTGAATTCATGTGAAACATTTCTTATAAAATCACTGTGGATTTTTTCAATGCCTGCAAGTTCTGTTGTCATCTCATTAAAGCTAATCGCCAAACGGTTTATCTCATTGGGTCCATTGACTGGTACCTTAATATTAAAATTTCCTTCTGCAACCTCCTTTGTGGCTGCCACCAAATCATGAAGAGGGCGCAAAAAATGGCTTCCTGCAAAGATTGCTAAAACAGTGCCTATGAACAGGCTGACCAGCAGCAAGAATATTAAGACCATAGGAAAACGTTTCTCCGTTAAAGGAGGTAGAATTCTCGCTTTTATAAAAAGATAAGCGATGCCATCCGATAATACAATACTGATAAGCAGGATGACAAATACAAAGAGGACAAGTAACAAGAGCGTAGTAAGCTTCCACTTTGCAACTTTCTTATTAACATTCTTTGTATCTTTCCATTTATCCATCATCATTCTTCACCGCCTTATATCCCAATCCTCTCACAGTCACAATGGTAAACTCCGGCCAGTTGCCAAAGCGTTCCCGCAGTCTGCCCACATGGACGCTTACAGTATGAGCATCCGTTTGAGAATCATATCCCCAGATTTCATCCATCAACTGCATCCTGGTGAAAATGGTATCCGGATAACTGAGCAACTTGTATAGAAGCATAAATTCCTTTTGAGGAAGTGTAAAGTGTTCCGATTCGCGACTTATGGTCAGCGAATCATAATTCAGTGTTACTTTCCCTATGACGATTTTCCGTTCATTCACAATTTTTGCCCGTCGTAAAAGTGCTTTGACCCGCAGGAGCATCTCTTCCTCATCAACAGGTTTTACCATATAATCATCTGCCCCAACAAGAAATCCTCTGCGCTTATCCTTAATTGTTTCTTTTGCTGTCATCATTAATACAGGAAAGTCAAATCCCGCATCCCGAAGCATCTCTGTCAGGTCATAGCCATCCACTTCCGGCATCATGATGTCTGTTATCATCAGATCAATATGCTGGTGGTCTAAAATACCCAGGGCTTCATGGGCATCTTGTGCCAGCACTGGAATGTAATTCTCATCTAGCAAAATATCCCCAAGCAGCTTTCTGGTGTGAAAGTCATCTTCCACAACAAGTATATTAAACATGGTGATCACTCCTTCATTTAAAAATTTATACATCTCAACTGTTCAGTTGAACTTTAGTTGATATTCCTATTATAACATATATATATCTATCGGGTAAAGAAACAGCCGCCGGTAAATAACACCCAATCATAACAACGGAAAGTGAGGATGTTTTTATGTTGACAACGTTGAAAAAGGTATTTAAATCAATGAAGTGGCTGATGCTCCTATCTGGCACCATGATTGTGATACTTGGTATTACCATGCTATTTACGCCACTTCAAAACTTAGTTACACTGGCTATTTTTATTAGTATTTCTATGTTGATATCGGGTTTCTCTGAAATTGTGTCTTTTTACAACGAAGAAAAAGTCCACCGTTCCGGCTGGTTGCTGGCAAGTGGAATTCTCACCACTTTATTTGCTGTTTGGGCATTGTTTGGCCACGGAACCAAAACGTTGGCCGCAATGTTTCCTTTTGTCTTTGCCGTATGGGTAATGTCCTCCGGCGTCATGCGTATTGTAGGATCCGTTTCCTTGAAGTCCGAAGGTTATGGTTTATGGTGCTGGATCATGGCATTTGGCGTTCTTGGAACCGCTTTCGGATTCCTGCTTTTGTTCTCGCCGGTTCTCTCGGAAATGATCATATCCTATTCAATAGGTTTCATGCTGATCTCATACGGAATTGATAACATCATTATCTTCTTTCGCTTAAAGAAAATCGGAGATTATATTAAAAATTCTTATGGTGAATTGCCATGAAAAAGACGGATGATACCTTAAGTAAACAGCATAGAAAGGATAAAGATCCCGTTGTCAGTAAAACTTTACGTGCTTTCGCCTATGTCTCTCAGATTGGAGTAACTATGGCGGCATCCGTATTGGTGGGGGTCTTGTCAGGTAAGTTTCTAGATAGTCTGTTTGGAACAAAACCATGGCTTCTGCTTATTTTTTCACTTTTAGGTGTGGGAGCGGCTTTCAAATCTTTATTCGATATATCCCAAAAGAAGTAATGGCAAACCAAAAATTTAGTATGGAGAGGAGTATTATGAAGCTGTCTGATTTAGCAAAGAAAATGATTGTTTCAATATCAATAATAGCTTTGATATGTATTTTGGGTTCGGTAATCTATTACCGTTCTCTGTATTTTCTTCCTTTTATGTGGGGAGTCTTCTTGGGCTCTTTCGTTAGTATTATTAAAGTCTTTCTTCTGGATCATGCAGTGGATAAAGCAGTAAAAATGGAACAAAAGCATGCCGGTAACTATATGAGTATCCAGCACATGTTAAGGCTTTTACTTTCCGGTATTGTGTTGGTCTTAGGTGCTCTTGTTCCGCAGATTAGTCTGTGGGGAGTGGCAGCCGGTATATTAGCTTTCCAGCTTGCTGCCTATAGCTTAAAATTCACTCCGAAAAGATGAGATTAATATTAAGAATAGGAGGTGATTAGTTTATGAACTTAGAAATAGATAATCTCTGGGTTATAAATATTGCAGGCGTTGAAATCTGGATAACAGAAACGATTTATAACACATGGATTATTATGTTGATCCTTATTGTGCTTGCAGTTATCATACGTTTCAAACTTAAAAACTTTAAAATTGTTCCGAAAGGTTTTCAAAGTTTAATAGAAGGAGCTATGGAAACATTCGATAACTTTGCAGACAACACTCTAGGGGAAGGATTTTCAGATATAGTGCCTTGGTTTTTTATGGTTTTTGTGTTTATTCTCTCTTCTTGTCTGTTCAGTGTATTTGGTCTTAGAGCACCAACAGCAGACTGGGCAACAACTTTTGCACTGGCCTTAGCCAGCTTTGTAATCATGATTTTCATGGGTTTTAAACATCAAAAAGGTAAATACTTAAAAACCTTCTTCGAGCCAAACTTTATATTTTTCCCACTGAATTTGATTGGGGAGTTAGCTAAGCCGGTTTCGCTGAGTTTCAGGCTCTTTGGTAACATGCTTTCCGGCACCATTATTCTGACCCTTTATTATGCACTGACGCCATTATTTGTTCAGATTGGTATTCCTGCATTGCTACATACATTTTTTGATGTAATATTTGGTGCTTTGCAAACTTATATATTTGTTATTATTAGCCTTATGTATATTAGAGGTGCAGCGGAGTAAATCACAGTAAATTCAATGTAAAAAGATTGGAGGAAATTATTATGCAAGATCCATTAGCATTTGTCATCGGTATAGCACACATCGCAGCTGCGTTAGCACTCCTTAACGGAGTGACCACCACATTCGGTCAGGCAAAAATTGCCGCCCAGGCCATCGAATCCATAGGCAGACAGCCTGAAGCTGCTGATTCCATTCGAAGTACAATGTTCGTCGGTTTAGCTATGGCCGAGACATCCGGTATTTATGGCCTTTTGATTGCCATCGTCATGCTATTTGCTAATCCACTGGTAGATATTTTACTTAATTATCTGGGTTAAGTGTGAAGGAAAAGCATCTTCACACTCGGAAGAACTCCAAAATGAAATCCATTGGAATTTCATTTTGAACTTCTTCATCTATTATTTGAGATGACGCAAAGCGGCATCATGTCGGGAAGTGAGAAGAAAAAACTTTCTACAAATGGAAGACTATTCTTCCATTCGGAAGAACTCCATCAAGAGAATTCCTATGGATTCTCTTGATAAAACTTCTTTATCTATTATTTAAGATTGGCAAAGCCACATCATGTTGGTAATAGTGAATTATAAGACAAGAGAAAGGAGGCCGTTAAAAATTGTATAACAAAATAATATTCTTAGCTGAATCTGTGCCCAAAGGCCGTGTTTTCGCTATAGATACACAGACTTTGATCAGTATAGGTATCCAATTACTAAATGGGATTATTCTGGCCGTTGCATTAGGTTTTATTCTGTATAAACCTCTGAAGAATTTTATGCAGAAGCGTACAGAAAGAATTCAAAGCCAGATTGATGATACCGATGCGAAAATGGCCGAAGCAAAGGAACTTATGGCTGAGTATAACAGAAAAATAGATGATATATCCAAAGAACGTATCGAGATCCTTGAAGATGCTCGTCTTAAGGCTGATAATGAGAGGAAAATAATTCTGGAAGAAGCAAGGCAAGAGGCAGATGAGATTAAAAAGCGCTCTTTAGAAAGTGTCCTGGCAGATGAGAAACATCTTCTGGAAGAAACACGTCTTACTATTATTGAGCTTGCCTCACTTATGGCCGAAAAGTATATTGCTCAAACTATTGACCAGGAGACCCAGAATAAGATCTTTAATGAAACATTAGCTCAAATGGAGGGTGCAAAATGGCAGGACTAAAAGAGCATTATGCTACAAAACTTTTGGAGCTTTCAGAAAAGGGCAATATCTTGGAAAAGGATTTAGAACAGGCAGTTTTGCTACGGGACACTCTTGGAGAACCTAAAGTGCAAGCTTTCCTTAGGGATCCACATATACTAGCTCCTGTGAAGCACCAGCTTTTCACCGATTCTTTCTCAGGAAATATTTCAGAGCATCTTATAAAATTTTTATATCTAATGATTCATGAGAATCAAGAATCATTGATTATACCTGTATTAACAGAATATATAGAACGGGCAAACAGGCGCCTGGGTAAAACAGAGGCAAAGGTTGTTGCAGCCTTTCCACTTACAAAGGAACAGACTGAATCCATTGGCAATGTATTAACAAAGAAGCTTGATATGCCAGTTGATATCAGTGTCACAGTTGATCCTGAATTAATAGGTGGATTCTATGTTTTGGTAGATGGTCATATTTTTGACGGTACAGTAAAATCTAGTTTTAATAATATGAAGAGAACGCTTAAAGAGAGGAAGTTATGAATGCAAATTAATACTGATGAAATCAGTAAGATGATAAAACAACAAATTGAGTCTTACTCATCCAGGCTGGATTTTTCTGAAGTCGGTGCAGTCATACAGGTCGGGGACGGTATTGCAAGAGTAACCGGTTTGAACAGCGCTATGAGCGGCGAACTTCTGGAATTTCCCAATGGAACTTTTGGTATGGCGCTGAATTTGGACGAAGACAGTATAGGTGTTGTCGTTATGGGTTCTGACGCAGATATCAAAGAAGGTGATCCCGTTAAATTGACGGGCAGGATGGCTGAAGTACCGGTGGGGGACGGTCTGCTGGGGCGTGTTGTCAATGCCCTTGGCGAACCCATTGACGACAAGGGTGCTATTAGGGCAGATGCTTACCGTAAAATAGAGAACCCTGCACCAAGTGTAATTATGCGTCGGGAAGTAAATCAGCCACTGCAGACAGGTATTAAAGCCATCGACGCACTAGTACCAATCGGAAAAGGTCAGAGAGAATTAATCATAGGTGACCGGGAGACAGGAAAGACCGCTATTGGTATTGATACAATTATTAATCAGAAAGGAAAAGATGTCTATTGTGTATACGTTGCAATCGGACAAAAGGTATCAACGGTTGCCCGTATTATCAAAGTTCTGAATCAGACCGGTGCTATGGATTACACCACGGTGGTTCTGGCCAGTGCTGCTGATTCTGCATCTTTGCAGTATATTTCTCCCTATGCAGGCTGTGCAATCGCTGAAGAATGGATGCTTAAGGGAAAGGATGTCCTAATCGTCTATGATGATCTGTCCAAGCATGCAACCGCTTACCGGGCCATTAGTCTGCTTCTTCGCCGTCCACCTGGACGTGAAGCCTATCCTGGCGATGTTTTTTACTTACACTCAAGATTATTAGAGCGTGCAGCATGCATGAGTGAAGACTCCGGTGGAGGTACCCTGACGGCTCTGCCAATTGTAGAGACCCAGGAAGGTGACATTTCCGCCTATATTCCCACGAATATTATATCTATCACAGATGGGCAGATTTATTTGGAAGCTGATCTGTTTAACAACGGCATTCGTCCGGCAATTAATCCGGGCTTGTCTGTTTCACGGGTGGGGGGATCCGCTCAGATTCCTGCAATCAAGGAAATGGCCGGTCCACTTCGAATCGAATTTGCTCAGTATAAGGAATTAGCTGCTTTCTCCCAGTTTGGCTCCGATCTTAATCGGGACACTCTGGATCGCCTGAATTATGGAGAGAGCATTATGGAAATTTTTAAACAGCCACAATATGCTCCCATGCCGGTTGAAGATCAAGTTCTGATTCTTTTCGCCTTAAGTAACAGGCATATGACAGATATAAACATCAGGCATATTCGTAAATTCCAGAAGGACTTCATTGATTATGTGGATAAACATGCAGCTTATATAAAAGAAGAAATCAGGAAAACCGGGAAGGTTTCGGAAAAACTTAAGGAAGATATTAATGCAGTAATCTCTGAGGTTAAAAAGTATGACTACAGTTAGGAGGTATTCATATGAGTTCCATGAGAGATATTAAACAAAGAATAACAAATATTAGTTCTGTAGAACAGATCATTAAGGCCATGGATATGGTTGCCTCCACAAAGCTGCTTAAAGCAAGAGCACAGTTGGATGGGGTACGCCCCATTTACCATGAACTAAAACGTATAACAGAGGAACTTGGCAATAACAGCAATGCAAAATCACACATTTTCTATAAAGAACATGAAGTTAGGAATTCTTTATATATCGTATTAACCAGCGACAGAGGGCTCTCCGGCAGCTATAACGCAAATATTATGGCAAAAGCTTTAGAGCATATGGAACAGGGGAAAAATGAGAAATTAATCGTTGTGGGTTCCAAAGGTAAGGAATATTTTAAAAAGAAAAATAAAAATATTATCCATGCAGTTACTGACGTTAATGACACACAGGTGTATTACAGCAGCGAAAAAGTTGCAAAATGGCTGATTGATGTCTATCTGTCCGGAGAGGTGGACGAAGTGTTTATTGCCTATACTCACTTTAAAACCGTCTTAAGCTCTGTGCCTATAGTGGAAAAACTGCTTCCTTTGGCTACAAATCCAGCAAAGGAAACAGACTATAGCAATAAGAACTATGAACCGGACATATGCACATTTATTGACAATGTGGTTCCGCTGTATTTGCATATGAACTTATTCCGGGCATATTCGGAATCCCACACCAGCGAGCAGGCAGCCCGGATGGTCAATATGGATGCAGCCGGAAAGAATGCTTCGGATCTTATTGAAGAGTTAAATCATATGTATAACCGAAAACGACAGGCAGATATCACACAAGAACTCAGCGAGATTGTAGGAAGTGTAAATGTTTTGAATAAAGGTGGTAGAAATGAAAGTTGAAAATAAAGGTAAAATTATTCAAATAGTAGGGGCAGTTATTGATGTTCGTTTTGATGGTCAAGTGCCTTCTTTATATAATGCAATAAAAGTGCCCTTCCACGAGGAAACGGTGGTTTTAGAGGTCTTGCAGCATCTCGGAAACCATACCGTACGGTGTATTTCCATGCATCCCACAGACGGACTGACCCGGGGTATGGAAGCCGTAGACACGGGAGCTCCGATCACTGTACCCGTAGGTGAAGAAGTTCTGGGCCGTATGTTAAATGTTCTGGGAGAACCCATAGATAACAAGCCGGCTATAGAAGTAAAAGAACGTGCACCCATTCACAGAGATCCACCTAGTCTTGCCCAGCAAAGTAGCAAACCGGAGATGCTAGAAACCGGCATCAAAGCTATTGATCTCCTCTGTCCTTTCTCCAAAGGCGGTAAGATAGGTTTGTTTGGCGGTGCCGGAGTAGGAAAAACTGTCCTTATCATGGAGCTTATTGACAGTATCGCCAAGGAACATGGTGGTTATTCTGTCTTCGTAGGTGTAGGTGAACGTACTCGTGAGGGCAATGATTTATATTACGATATGAAGAATTCCGGTGTTATCGATAAAACTGCATTGGTTTTCGGTCAAATGAATGAACCGCCGGGAGTCAGGATGAGAGTGGCTCTTTCAGGGCTGACTATGGCGGAGTATTTCCGTGATAAAATGCAGCAAAATGTCTTACTTTTCATTGATAATATTTTCCGTTTCGTACAAGCAGGTTCAGAAGTATCCGCTTTACTGGGACGTACACCAAGTGCCGTAGGATATCAACCGACTCTGGCCACGGAAATCGGTTCGCTACAGGAGCGCATCACATCCACCAAGTCCGGTTCCATCACCTCTGTACAGGCAATTTATGTTCCTGCAGATGATTTTACTGACCCGGCAACAGCTACCACATTTGCTCATCTGGATGCAGTAACGGTTTTGTCCAGATCCATTGTTGAACAAGGCATCTATCCTGCTGTTGACCCTCTGAACTCATCATCACGTATCTTGGATGCCAGTATCGTTGGCTCAGAACATTATCGTGTTGCAAGGGCTGTTCAGAGTATTCTGCAGCGTTATAAAGATCTTCAGGATATCGTTGCTATTCTTGGTATGGATGAACTTTCTGAAGATGAAAAACGAATTGTCAGCAGAGCCAGAAAGATTCAGCGTTTTTTTTCACAGCCTTTTTATGTAGCTGAAAAGTTCACTTCTATCCCCGGGCGACATGTTTCTGTAGATGAAACAATCCGTGGTTTTAAAGAAATCATAGAAGGAAACCATGATGATATACCGGAAGGCTATTTTCTCAATGTAGGAACTATTGATGAAGTCGTAGAAAAATATAAAAACACACAAACTTGATGCATTCTGAAAAGGCAAGGTGGTTAGTGTGAATTATTAAAATGTATAATTCACACCCTGATTTGTGGCAGTGCCACATCTGCAAGCAGATGCGGCATGCAATGGGAGCAGCAAGTTTGTACTGCCGCCAAATTGGTGGGTTTGAGGCAGAATGGAGGATTATTATGGCAGATCAACAGACCAATTTCCCAAATGAAAAAAAAATTAATCTTAAGATAACTACTCCCCGTGGAGTAAAATTCGTTGAAAAAGCTGATATGCTTATCATGCGTTGTGTTGATGGTGATCTGGGTGTCCTTCCGGGTCATGCACCGGTTTCAGCCGTACTTGGTGATGGTATTCTCCATATTTTTAATGATGGAGTTGAAAAACAACTTGCTGTATTCGGAGGTATCGCCCAGATAGAAAGCAAGAATGTGGATATTTTTAGCACCATTGCTCAGCATCCGGAAGAGATTGATCTTGAACGTGCCCGGGCAGATCGTGAGAAAGCCGAAGCGGCCATGCAGGAAGAAGCTGAAGAATTACAGATCCAAAATACACAGGTTTTGTTACGCCGTTCTTTGGTTCGTATTGAAGTCAGCTCACATCTGGAAGAAGCTGATTATTACGATGACGGTGGCAATGAAGATGAAGATAACTGATATAAAAAAGATGGGCATGATAAAACAGGCACCTGTTCCTAGCGTTTGTTTTACCATACCCATCAACACATCAGTGGTTCTCTCCTACTAAAGGATTTATTATATCTTTTGCCTGTATTCCTTTCATCTTTCCTTATTAGTTTTATTTTCATTATTTTCGTTATTTTCGTTATTTTTTCTATTTTCTTTACTTTCCTCATCTTCATTTACTTTCTCTTTATCAAATAGAGATACGAAAAAGTTTTCAGCTTCTTCCATTCCCTGATTGGAGGATACCAATTCTTTAATTGAGTTACTACTAATCCCTTTAAATTCAATTTTTAACTTATCAATAATAAATACTGTAAGAAACAGCATGAATGCACAAATAGCTCTAATTATAAATATCCTCATAGTACTATTGGGAATATCAAATTCTCCCTGGGAAAAGTTATAGTAATCCGAAGTATCTTTCTTTTTTAAAAAATTATATCTTATATCTTTATTATCATCCTTCATTTTACTATTGTTCTTACTGTTCAAACCTGGAGCATTTAAATTCCTGGTACAGCTTTCTCTTGCGAGTTTTATGTATTCTGCTCTTGATGGCATTGAAAAATCTTCCTGATGATCCATTACTCTCCTCCTATTCCTTTCTATACCGGTTACCAGCCACATATGAAATTAAAATATTTCAAAATATCTCATATTTTAATTTTATACTATTATATTCATTACTTGTTCAAGAATATTCGCTTCATTTAGGAATGACATTGAAAAATAAATTATTTTCATTTATAATGAAAATAATTTATTGAAGGAGGAAATAAAATGTCGACGAATGTTTATGATATTTTACAAGAACGTGGATTTATAGAACAGACAACCCATGAAGAAATCAGAGATTTATTAGGGAAGGAAAAAGTAACTTTTTATATAGGATTTGATGCAACAGCAGATAGTTTAACAGCAGGACATTTTTTAACCGTTATGGCTATGATGCATATGCAAAAAGCAGGACACAGACCTATCGCATTACTTGGCGGCGGTACTACTATGATCGGTGATCCATCCGGAAAATCTGACATGAGGAATATTATGACCAAAGAAACCATACAGCATAATGCAGATTGCTTCTACAAACAATTATCCAGATTCATTAATTTTGATAATGACAATGCGATTATTGCAAATAATGCTGACTGGCTGCTGAGTTTAAACTATGTTGATTTCTTAAGGGAAGTTGGAGTTCATTTCTCAGTAAATAAAATGTTAACCGCAGAATGTTATAAGCAAAGAATGGAGAAAGGTTTAACCTTCTTTGAATTTAACTATATGCTTATGCAGTCTTATGACTTCTTAAAATTAAATCAATTATATGGCTGCTCCTTACAATTAGGTGGTAATGACCAATGGTCTAATATTCTTGGCGGCGTTGATTTAATTCGTAGAAAAGAACAAAAACCGGCTTATGGTTTGACTTTTAAACTTCTTACTACCAGCGAAGGCATTAAGATGGGTAAAACCATGAAAGGTGCTGTATGGCTAGATCCTAATAAAACATCACCTTATGAATTCTATCAATACTGGAGAAATATTGAAGATGTTAAAGTTGAAGAATGCCTAGGGTTGCTAACTTTCTTACCTATGGATGAAGTAAGAAGACTTGGTGCTTTAAAAGATGCCGAAATCAATCACGCAAAAGAAGTGCTTGCTTACGAAATCACTAAGATCGTACACGGTGAAGAAGAAGCAAAGAAAGCACAAGATGCAGCCAGAGCATTATTTGGCGGTAATATGATTTCTGATGATATTCCTACCACTGCTTATTCCCCGGAACAATTTAATGCAGGAATTGATTTAATAACTTTATTAGTAGACGCTAAGATGGCAACTTCACGCTCTGATGCTAGGAGAAATATTCAACAAGGCGGGGTTACTGTAAATGATGTTAAAGTAACTGAATTTGACAAAGCCTTTACACCTAAGGATTTTGATTCCGAAGGACGTTTACTTGTAAAAAAGGGTAAAAAAGCTTATCACTGTTTTAAAGTTAGTGAATAACTTATAGTATAAACTGATAGGGGTGAGGATAATGCCAAAATGTCCAAAATGCAACATGCTATTTACTGTTGATGAAACACTTTGCAGCAATTGTGAAACAGAATTAATTGAATTTGATTCTTCTGCATTAGTTGTCTTTAAAGAAGTGGATAAAAAACCGCAAGCCCATAAGTTTGTGAAATTTCTTCATTATTCTAATATTGCTTCTGCAGTATATGAATATAATGAAGAATGTGAAACATGGAGTATTCTAGTTAAAGAATCAGATTTAAAGCAAACCAAAAAACTTTACGAGGCTTTTTATACTGTTGAGGCGGAGAATGCTTTAAATCATAGTAAACAGGCGGTGGCTATTCAAAGCACCGACTCCATGGAACATGATACAAAGGTGAATGATTCCCCAGAGAATGTAACTACAGAAAATAATTCTGTGGATGGTGACATTAGGGAAAGCAGCTCTGTAGAAAACGATTCACTAGAAAATGATTCTGTAGAAAGCAGTTCTGCGGAGAACAATTCTTCAGAATATGATTCTGCCGAAACAAGTTCTGATGAAAATTCTTCAGAAAACCATTCTGTAGAAAGCAGTTCTGTGGAAACTTCAGCCAATGATTCTGTGGAATGCAGTTCTGCGGAAAACGATTCTTCAGAATATGATTCTGCCGAAGCAAGTTCTGTGGAAAATTCTTTAGAAAACAATTCTGTAGAAAGCAGTTCTGTGGAAAACGATTCTTCAGAATATGATTCTGCCGAAACAAGTTCTGTGGAAAGCAGTTCTGTTGAAAACGATTCTTCAGAAAATGATTCTATAGAAAGCAGTTCTGTGGAAAGCGATTCTGTAGAAAATGATTCTGTAGAAAATGATTCTATAGAAAATGATTCTGTAGAAAATGATTCTGTAGAAAATGATTCTGTAGAAAATGATTCTGCAAAAAATGATTCTGTAGAAAATGATTCTGTAGAAAATGATTCTGTAGAAAATGATTCTGTAGAAAATGATTCTGTAGAAAATTCCGTAGAAAATTCCGTAGAAAACAATTCTACGGAAACAGATTCCGAAGAATATCCTCCTAAAGAAAAGGATTCTCCAGAGAAAGAAACTTTGGAGCATGATGTTCTCTTAGATACAGATGAGGCTTCTGAATTGAATGAAAGGGAAAACAATAGAACACATAATGAAGAATATCCCGAAAATAGCAATACCGAACATTCCCCCATTTATGATCCGGAAGATGCTGAAATTACTACCCCTGAGGAAGAAAATCACTTAAGGGAAGATTTCAACATATCTGATATGGAGAAAGAGGAAGAATACTTATTTGATCAAGAAGAAATACAGGACTTTTATGATGAAGATCCGAGAAGACCTGAAAAAACACAGACCTATATAAAAAAGGAAGAACAATATAAGGACCTAATCTCTTCCGCTTTCAGTTTTTTAGTTATCTCTATTTTAGGCATTCTCATACTTGTGATTAATGCTATAGGATTTATAAGTATATTTAATGGTACTATGACTTATATTGTTATGGGTGGTTTATTCTTAATCTTTTTATATATAGGGATTACTACTTTAATAAAGTCTAATAAAGTGAAAGGCCAAATAAGTGAAGAAAATCAGGTAACTGATGCAATCAATTTATGGCTATCTCAGAATATAACAAAAGAAAGTTTAAATGAGCTGGTGAATCCAAAGGATACGGAAGAAATCCAATTCATGCAAAAAATAGAAAAAATGAAGGAACTCGTCATAAAACAATTTGGTGAGTTGGATGATTTATATTTAGATCGCATTACTGAGGAATATTATAATAACCATTTTGATGAATAGTTTATAAATCATAAAAATGGTGAAAGTGTTTTAATTTCATACTAAGCATTAAAGGCGAAGATTCTCTTACAACACCATACGAGGTTCTTCGCCTTTTAATTGTATCTCGATACAATTAAACCACAGCTATGCCAATGTGTCCCCAATGACATGGAATAACAAAAGAACACCTTTCTGTATATAGTGTTCAAACATCTAGATATAACAGAAAGATGGTCTTTTATTATAACCTTTTATTTAATTTAAAAACGGCGTCTTCTGTCAAATAATTGTCTTAAAAATAAAAGTCTGATAATATCTCTTATATTAAAGTCACGAAAACGGCGACGGCGGCGGAATCTGAAGTCCCGATCCCTACCCATAAAGCCATCGAAGGGTATTTGTTGAGGTATGACTTCATCTATATTGTATCCAAAATAATTCTCCTGCTCATAATTATTTACAATATTATCAACCATATTGTCCCAAGCACTAAGAGACTCCTCTCCGGTCATATTGTTTTCTGCTATATAATATCTGATATCTTGATCTAACATTGCATATAATTCAGGATAATTAGCAGCAAATTCAGTTAGTTCCATATAATTACTCCATATTTTTATTTTAGTCTTTCAATATCTATTATATGAAAAAATTATAATAGAGTTCAGATTCTATGTTTTTGGAACTATTCAGAACACCTAATAAAAAATGAAGTCTGTTCCCTATGCTCGCAAGTGCGAAAAAGATAAATGTGAAAGGGGTACATAAGTAAGGAGATACATTACTAATATACACCAAAATAAATTAAACATAATACAAAATTATTTAGATATTCAATTAAAGAAGCAGGAATCTCCGTTAAAACAGGGCTTTCAGGGAAAAATCAATGTTTTTATATACTCTTGTGCAATAATACCATGTCCAAGATGACTAGGGTGAACACCGTCCGCAGCCAGCTGTCCACAAGAATACTGTTCTACTTCTACTTTTGCAAATATCCCATCTAAAGGTACATAGTAATCTGCATATTCTTTTGCAAGTTTTCTAACAACCTGAATTTTAGGATCTAAATCTTCTCTCCATAGCCCTCTATCAGGAAGAGAGTTAAGAACAAAGGGTTCTATAATCATAATCTTACATGCAGGCAGATCTGTTTTTATGAGATTTAAAAGCTTTCTATAAGTTTCTTCAAATTCTTCCGGCGTAGTCGGATCATTGGAATCATATTTACGCCATGTATCATTAATTCCTATTAAAATCGAAATAAAATCAGGATGAATCTCTTTTATGTCTTTTTCATATCGATTTAGAACATCCTTTACTCGATTACCGGAAATCCCTTTATTAATAAAAGTTACTTCATTATCAGGGAAGTATAGATTATAAGTCTTTGCAATAATTCCCGGGTATCCATAAGATAAAGATGTAATATCCTCTCTATCCCTTCCGCAATCGGTTACACTATCTCCTTGAAATAATACAACTTGTCCTTTGTTAAAAAATTCTTTCATATTTCCTCCAATGTATCATTTGATGTCTGATTAATATTTATTTCAAATCCTTATTCCATCTGCCATAACCCCAAAATTGTCATATCTAAAGTATACTATAAGTATTTCAATATAGCCATCAAAATTTAGAAAATCTGGTCAAACATATTTATAATATTCATATTTAAAAAAGTCTTGGAACATATATATTCCAAGACTTTTTTATTAATACTTCTGTAAAAAATTTGTTTATACTTGTTCAATCTGACTGGAATGCTTTTTAAAGAAATCCACCTTAGGTTCCAAAAATTTAAGCTTATGCCCCTCAAAGTCATCTATAATATCGTACAAAGCAGTAAAGATATAATCCCAATTCCAAATTCTTTCATCTACATTCAGATATTCTCTTACCATCTCGCATCCATTAGGGGCGATTGGATGGAACAAAGCGGCTGCAACTTTTACAACATAAAAGGAATCCAATAATACTTGCTTTCTAAGTTCTTCGTTGTCAGTTGTTTCAGCCGTTCTCATATTATTAACCCAATATTTATTCATATTGCGGATATAGGTATCCAGTACATAAGTCACGCTGTGAAACTCATGATTGTACATATGCTTTTCGTAGATTAAAACCGCTTCCTTGGATTCTTCCAGAATATTTTCGCTGATTGTACCCGTAGGAATCTTAGAGTCATAATAACTTTGAGCGGTATAAAAACAGGATCTGATTAATCTATTGAATACATTTGTTAACAGATTTCCCTCTTTTAATACCATATCTGCTCCCTTTCTTTCCTCTTCCTGCATATATACCTGTGGCTGGAAGCTGACACTTTTGGTTGATAAACCAAGACTTAAAAAGTGCATTCTTAATTGTTCAGAGGTATAATACTCCAACAAATCCTTTGCCATAGGCGGTTTTACATTACTGCTGCTGCTTGCCTTCTTATCCATAAACAGAATATGTCTGTTTGCAATGATGTGAGGAAGTGGTATGTCCCTCATATCAGGAACTTGTTCTTTGGTATATTCGAGAGCTGTAAATAAAGCCATCTCTGCAATTCCATAAAAATAAATATTATCTTCACCAATAAACTGGTATACCACAGAATCATTCGAATTCCACCATTTGCTCCATTCACTGCTGTCTTTTCCACTCTCCTTTAGATAAGCTCTTGTAAATGATATAGGCGCCCAAAGGGATTCCGGCCAAACCCAAAAGGTCAGATCTTTTAAGTCTTCTTTTTCAGGAACTTTTACACCCCAAGAAATGTTACCGGAAAGCCGGAATGGAACTAAGGTTTTCCCTGTTCGATAACGGATTCCTTTCTGTGTAAAAGTCTCTCTTGCAATATCTCTGTCTTTTAACGTTTCAAAAACAAAGGTTACGGAGGCCTTCTTTTCTTCCGATAGTATACTGTGTTTTGGAAGTGACTCTCTTAAATCTTCCATTTCTCTCTCATCCCCCAACAATTCTTTCTTCACATAAATATAAGGGGGCTTTAGAAATTCTTCAATAGTATTTATAATATACTTACGAGTGTTGGAGTGGGCTTTCAGATAATCCATCCTTTTCTTTAGCATATCCACACAATCATCTAAGTCAAAATACCAATTTACAACATCCTTTAATTCAGGTGTCTTACCGGATAAGGTACTTTTTGGACCAATTAACTCACTTGGCATATACTGATGCCCTAAAGAACACTCATCTGCATAGCCTTTATCAGAATTACAGCCGTCTATGGGACATCTGCCCTCTACCTGTCTGCCATTTAAAAATACATGAAAATCAGGATCGTAAAACTGTGGATTGGACATCTTGGTTAGATATCCATTTTCATAAAGCTTATCAAAGACCTCATTAGATACTTCCCTGTGTACCTTTCCACCTTCATCCAGTGCAGAAGCACCATAAAGATTCAGACTGATATCATAACCATCCAAGGTTTCTTTTTGCAAATCATGGTTCATACGGACATAATCTTCAATAGACCCGTTAAATTCACCACTTTCTGTAAGTTTACGGTAGCTTTCCAGTATGGGAGAACCATAACAATCGGTTCCTGATATAAAGATTACATTCTCCTTTCCAATTCTGTCACGCAAAAACCTTGCAAATGTATCTGCATGTATGAAAACACCGCCAATATGTCCAAAATGAAGTTCTTTATTACCATAAGGCATACCTGCTGTAACCACTGCTCTTTTAGGGAATTCCGGTCTTATATAGCTATTAAAAACTTTACTATCTTTTTTCATATTTTCACTAACCTTTCTTCAAAATTACTAATTAAATATAACCAAAAGCATGGTATTTGAACGTATTCAACTTAGTTAAATTCGTTCTGAATATCTTTTTCAAACAATTCGCAATTAACATCATTTTATGATTAGAGTCTCAAAGCCATTATGAAATCTTTAATATTGTGCTACCAAATCTCTAATTGTGTCATTTTTCTCATTCGAGAAGTTTTGAACCTTTGAAAACTCAAATCATTTTTAGAAAAATTGAAGTTTAAAAGTATAAAAAAAACACCTCCTACAAATTGAATTGTAGGGGCGAATTCGTTCGCGGTACCACCCTATTTTATTAATATGTCACCATATTAACCTTACAGAGTACTATTCATACTCCTGTTCTGTAACGTGAACTTACGTCATAGCATCACTTTATAAAAAGATCCGTATGCAGCTCCGAGGCTTGTTTCATCATAAATCCGCTGCTCCTTCTCATCAACCGGAGTTCTCTGTAAGCTTCATATATGATTACTCTTCTCTTCATAGCCTTTATTTTTTCATAGTATATGGTAATAGTATTCCTTTGTCAAGAGGAATTTATTTATACATTTTTATTCCATCTTCAATAATATTCCAGAACTTATCTACATCAATATCTATTCCAACATAACTATTAGATTCTTTTTTCAGATAACCAAAATAATCGCAATTAGTACGTCCATAACTTTGTGTACTGCGAATATCTATCTCTGTATACATGGCTTTGGCAGTTACCACAGATGGGTCTATTAAATATGCAATGGTTACCGGATCATGCAAAGGACCGCCATCCCATCCAAAAACTTCTTTTTGTGAATGATTATAAAAATTCATTAAATCCACAAATAATTTAGAGGCTTTATTATCCGCCTTTCCCATTCTTTCCACTATACTTGGATAACAAAGTACTTTTCTGGTTACATCCAGTCCAATCATTACGACCTTTCTTCCTGATGTAAATACAACATGGGCAGCATCGGCATCGGCTATAATGTTAAATTCTGCCGCAGATGTTACATTTCCTAATTGATAGGAGCCACCCATAAGAACAAATTGCTTTATTTTAGTTGTAATTGCAGGCTCCAATCTAAGGGCCATAGCATAGTTTGTTAATGGCCCTGTTGAAACTAAAGTTATATCTCCATCGGAGGCCATTAACCTGTCTATTATAAATTGAACTGCATGCTTATTCTCTGCCTTTTTTGTAAGAGGATCAAAATGAGTTCCATCTAAACCTGTTTCTCCATGAATGTCATCTGCAATTTTCCGTTCCCTTATCATTGGTCTGTCACAGCCTGAAAATACAGGTATATCAAGCCCCAAGTGCTGGCATACATTTAATGCATTAATTGTTGTTTTTTCTAAGGTTTGATTTCCTGCTACAATAGTAATCCCCAACACTTCTATTGCCGGACTGCTTCCAGCTAACATAATGGCTACCGCATCATCATGACCGGGGTCACAATCAAGTATGATTTTTTGTTTTTCTACATTATCCTTATATGTTTGATTTACTGGCATATGTATCATCTCCTTTTACTGCAAATGAAATGTATGAATAGATATCACTTATATTATAAATTGTAATTTTATGTGAACTCTTCTAAATTACTTCAATTACAATATACCATATATTAGTAAATATGGCTACCACAAACTTTTACTCAGTAATTTTAAAAACTATGTTCTCAGGAGTATGAACATCCTATTTCCAGTACCATATACCTTTTATCCTAAAATACCTCCAATGCAGCTTTCTTTATTGCCGATTTCTCTACCAACTTTACAATAATAGTTCCTATTATACAATATACAATCCCCAAACCCATCTCACCTATTAAAAGCCATGTAAGCCTTCCCGAATCAATCTTATCAAATAGCATATTTGCGGCCTCTATGCTGCGTGTAAGTGGCAATACTTTTGAGAATAGCCTTGCTGCCAATGGAAGTTGAGAAACAGGAAAATTAGCTCCGCAAAAAATCATAAGAACATAGGAAGATAGATTCAATATAAAATTCATCTCATCTGTAATTAAACCAAGTACAGCCAACAACATTCCGAATCCGGTAGCTGCAAACATTGCTACAATTGTGATTAATAAAAATAATCCCGGATTAATGCCGGTAAAATCTACTCCAAATATGAGACTTCCCATAAAGAACCCAAGCATAACGGATAATACGGCCGCAATACATGGATAGAAACCTTTCTGTAATATAATACTTATCTTGTGAACTGGTGCTACAATAATGGATCGTAATCGTCCAAAATATCTTTCTCCGGTAAAGGTTCCGCCTAAACTAAATATACAAGTATTAATGCAAAGCAGAAAAGAATTCCCCACTACCCAATGGGTCAAATCTGATTTACGAAAGCTGTATCCGGCTAAAACGCAATAAAAAATTAAAGTGATCAATGGATATGATACTTTAAACAGAAGAATTTCTTCAAAACTAAAGGCTGATTGTTGTCCTTTAAAACTCAGCCATGCTTGAGAAAAGAATCGTCTTAACATATTAACTTACCTCCAGGGTTGCTTTCATACGTACTTGTTTTTCTATGGTACGACAGAGAAATATGGACAATACAATATATATCATTGTGATGCATCCAAGAATACCAAGTATAGTAAAGTACTCCATCCTATTGTCTACTCCTGAAACACTAAGACGAATCAGTTTGACTGCCCATGTAGGTGATAGGGCATAACTAATCGGTAATACCCAAACGGGAAGGATCTCTACCGGAAAAACAAATCCACACAATAAAATAACTGGTATCTCAATACAGTTCATATAAAGCTGTGTCTTTCTGGATAGGGTTAACAGATATGCCAAACAAATGGATATGGTTATAAAACATATAACTGCTGCAAAAATAGAAAGCAGCAAAAACCCTGGGCTGACCACCATAATCGGTGCATGATATACTATTTTTGCTGTTAAAAAAGATATAATTAAGGTTCCTAAAGATAAAACAGTATTTCCTAATACTTTACCAAAGATTATAGTGCTAAAATTAGCAGGTGTAACAAATATAAGAGATAGGGTTCCCATAGATCTCTCCCTGTTTATATCTCCTGCTGACGAAAAACAAATGCAACTCCAAAGTCCCATAAGTCCTCCACCAAGCATTACGTATGTAGTAAAATTATCTTGACCGGAATTTTTATACATTTCATACAAAAGTATAGTCTGTACAATGGGTGCTGCAATTAAACAAAAGCGATACATAGGGCGTACAAATGAATTCTTCATCTGCAGCCTCAGAGTATCCCATATCACAATCAATTGTTTCATAATAATCCTCCATTCTGCCGCAAACCCGCAAATTTAAGCGGCAGCACAAATTTGCCCTGTGAAAAATCTTGATTTCCCACACTACTACCTTCACTCCAGCAGATAATTATATTAGTTAATTTTCTTCCACTAACTGAATATATACATCTTCTAAAGTGATTTCTTTCTGGGTAAATGAAGTTATCTTTTTGTTTTTTAATACATCAAATAATGTTCCGCTTATATCACAATCAGACTTATGTTTTATATAAATTATGTTGCCCTTTTCATTAACTGAAGCAGAAACCGATTTTACGCCCCGTATATTTTTGATTTCACTTATTAACTGTTCAGAAGCTTCTCCAACTAAAACTTCTATGGAGCTGATACCATTTACCATATGTTTTAAATTATTTGGTGTATCAAGAGCTACTAATTTGCCTTTGTTGATAATTGCAATTCTGTCACAAAGTTCATCTGCTTCATACATATAGTGAGTCGTAAGCAAAACGGTTTTTCCCTTTTCCTTCAACTTTTTAATAATATCCCGAAGCATTCTAGCCCCTAAAGGATCCAATCCTACCGTAGGTTCATCCATAAACAAAATATCAGGATCATTAATAAGCCCTCTGGCAATTTGTAAACGCTGTACCATACCCTTTGAATAAGTTTCAACTAACAGATCTGCTTTATCCGATAGTCCTACTAAATCAAGAATTTCTTCTATTCTTTTACTGGCAACCGGAAAATCAATGTGATACAAGTTAGCAAAATACTTTAGATTATCCCTGGCAGAAAGTCTCCGATATACTCCCATTTCACCTCCAAAGATAAAATTAATCCGCTTTCTGATGTTATCTTCTTCACCGAAAGTTCGGAAACCTAAAACCTTACATTCACCTGAGGTTGGGGCTAATAATGTTATTAACATCTTAATGGTTGTTGTCTTTCCTGCTCCATTCTGACCTAATAAACCAAATATTTCACCTTCCTGAACCTCAAAAGTAATTCCGTTCACTGCATGAATAATTTCTTTTTTTCGCTTCACCCATCCTTTTGTTGTTATGTACTCTCTTTTTAAGTCTCTTACTTCTATTACAGCTGACATAGGAACCCCCTTTTATCTAATTCGTTACTTATCGAATTTCATTATAATCGAATTACTTTAAGGTGTCAAGATAAAAAAAGCCCTTCATAGCTATAGCTTAGCACTATATTCCATGAAGGGTATTTTTTATTATACAGTTACTTAAAGATAACACTTATATCCTATATTTAACATTATTTATTTCCCAAAGTCTCAGTAAGGACTTTTAATAGCTCATCAACATTATTTCTGCTAATGCTATAATATTTTGAGTTCTTTTCCTGCTCTTCATTCACAATACCTGCATTCTTTAATTGGTCCATATGATGAGAAACAGTAGAAGGAGCCAGTGATAGTTCTTGTGCAATATCAAGTCCTCGAAGAGGTTCCTTTGTATTAAGTAAGGATATAATTTTAAGCCTTGTACTATCAGCAATGGTTTTTAACTGCTTTAACATCATTTCATTTTCTAAAGGAGCAGGCCTTAGTGTATAAAACAAAATCTGATCTTTCCCGAAGAAACGAAGTGCCCGATAAGGAAGTAATAAGCTTGGGGAAAATGAAAACTTTGAATATGGCCCTCTGTTATGAAAGGTCTTTCCCATAATTTTTTGTGAATATTCCAGTGCTTCTTCCTTTACTAAAGCCTTCTGGTGCTTAGATAAATCTTCCTTTATCCTATCTGCCAACCCTTTCATCTCACTTTGAAACCCGGGTGTACGTAGTTCTTCCGAAAATGCAAAAAATTCTTCAAGGTATCTTTTTCTTTGCCTTATAAATGATTGAAGTCCAAGAAAACTATAGAAAAAATCATGGTGTTCCAGATAAAATTTCTCCAGACCCTCATCTGATTTCACTGCCTTTTCCAATTCCTCTTTTTCAATAAAGTAGAAGCATTGGGCTAAGAATTCTAATGTATCCAGATTCAATATATAATCTCTAAATTCTGAAAGATGAAAATTATCCAACGGATAATTCAATAAATGTTCTAGTATACAGTTAATACTAAATTTATTAAAAGTTCCAGCTATCTCTACAAGAAAGTGATACTTTTTCTTTAATTTTCCAATATATTCTTCCCCATATAGTTTGGTACACAATTGATGTTTTTCTTCACCTTCCAAAATGTTTAATACTCCCAACATTAATTCCATATCTTCAGAGAAAAAGAATACGCTATTCGAATTTATTTGCTTATACATCTTTATAACTATGCTCCTTTCAGCGTCTGGAGACTTTGTACATAGCACAAATCTCCGGTTGAAAGATTTCAACTTTGGAAGAATTTCCATTTTGAAGAATGAAATCTTTCAACCATCCCGACATGATGTCGCTTTGCCACATCTCAAATAATAGACGAAGAAGTTCAATATGAGAATTCCAATGGATTCTCATGTTGGAGTTCTTCCAGTGTGAAACTTAGAAATTCTTAGTCTGCGTACTGTGCTGACTTAGAATTTCTTTTCACACTTCACCTACCCTAATATCTCTTCCAATTCCTCACGGGTTAATGTATTGATAAATACTTCTTTTGACTGAATGACAGAATCGGATAAATTTTTCTTCTTCTTTTGCAATTTATAAATTTTTTCTTCAATAGTACCTTTGGTAATAAGCTTAATTACATGAACGGATTTCATTTGCCCTATACGGTAAGCTCTGTCGGTAGCCTGGTCTTCTACTGCCGGGTTCCACCATGGATCATAATGGATCACCGTATCTGCACCGGTTAAGTTAAGACCTGTTCCTCCAGCTTTTAGAGAGATTAAGAATACTTCACCTTCCCCTTGGTTAAAACGTTTTACATAGTCATTTCGATCCTGTACTTTTGTTGAGCCAGCCAGATAAAAGCATCCGATATTTTCCTTATGCAATTCTGCCTCAATAATCGAAAGCATGGAAGTAAATTGGGAAAATACAAGTATTCGGTGCCCATTGGCAATGGCATCGGTTATAATTTCCAGCAATAATTCCAGTTTACCGCTTCCACCAGTATAGTTATCAATAAAAGTGCTTGGATGGCAGCATATTTGTCGAAGTCTGGTTAATGCTGCAAGTATTTTCATCTTGCTCTTTTCAAAACCATTTTCTTTGATTTCTGTATTGATTTCACTTTTAACATTCTCCATAAAGGATACGTATATTTTTTTCTGTTCCTCAACCATGTCAGTAAGCATCTTTTCTTCTACTTTATCAGGAAGTTCATGCAATACATCTTTTTTCATTCTTCTTAGTATGAAAGGTGTAATACGTCTGTTTAAATCCCTTAATTTGTCTTCTTCCTCTTTCATAATAGGTTTTTCATAAATATTTATGAACTTAGTATGGCTGAACAGATAGTTTGGCATGATAAAATCAAAGATGGACCATAATTCAGATAAGGAATTCTCAATTGGCGTTCCTGTTAGGGCAAATTTATGCTTTGCCCTTATGAGCTTAACGGATTTTGCATTAAGTGAATCGGCATTCTTTATATACTGGGCCTCATCAATAAATACGGTATGAAATTGTATTTTTTCATATAATTCAATATCTCTTCTTATCAATGGATAGGAAGTGATGATAATATCTGCTTTCCTGTCCGATTCAATCAGTTCTTGTCTTTCTTTTGGTGAACCGGTAATCACTTCCGTTGTTAAATGAGGGGCAAAATTATCAACTTCATCCTGCCAGTTATAGATTAGTGATGAAGGACAAACAATTAAAAACCTTACTTGATCCGGTTCTTCCTTAACAGCATTTTTGACCCTACTTACTTTGTTATCAGCGTCCGGCTCTTTAACATTATTTTTATTCTCAGAATCCTCAAGTATAGAAGCCATATAAACAATAGATTGCAGCGTCTTTCCAAGCCCCATATCATCTGCAAGAATTCCACCCAGATTATTTGCAGCTAAGGTTCTAAGCCACTTATATCCGGTCATCTGATAAGGACGCAAAGTAGCCTGGATTCCATTGGGCACCAGATATTGTGTTATACTAGGATTTAAGATACTATCAACCAAAGCAGAAAAATCTGCATTCTTTTCTACTTCCAGATTTAATTCTGAAAATGCATTATTTAAATATACGGCAGCATTCTTGGATACTTCTATTTTTTCCTTATCCAGTTCTTTACCTGATACATTCAGTTTACTTAAGATATCCCAGACATTCTTAATACTCTCATCTTCCAGATTAATAAAGCTGCCGTTCTTTAAACGATAATACTTTTTCTTTAACCGGTAGGATTTAAACAGTTCCTGTAACTCATCTTTAGGAACTTCTTCGTAATTTAAGTCCATTTCTAATAAATCAACACCTGTGCTTACACGAAGTCCGGCCTTGAAACTTCCCGGTGATTTAATATTAATCCTTTTAAAATCATCTGAATAGTACAGTTCACATTCCTTTGCCAGATCATGAATGGAGTTTGTTAAAAACTGGTATATATCTTCTTCATTTCTCATAATAAAACTATGGGATTTGGGTACAAATCCTAATTTCTCCAGGTATTCCAGATAATAATCTTCCTTCCCGGGCTGTCTGACTATAATATAATTAGGCTCAGAAGGATTGTCAAAAGCATTAAACTCATGTTCACCGTACCTGAATTTTAATTCCCCTCGAATATGATTCTTTGCTCTGTCTAAGTAAACAATCGGCTCTAAATCCTCAGTAATAAACCGGTCCTGTAACTCTTCCGGTACAGCCAACTCCATAATTTCACTTATTTTTGGCAGAACTACTTCCAGAAATTTATTTTTATGGACTCCTTTGAATACCAGGGGATCCCGATTGCCGCCTAAATTATTAAAAAAAGGAACATAATTATGCTTAAACCTTTTATTGGGTTTATAGATACACCCGTTAAAATATAGCAGTTCCCCGGTATCCGTAAGGGGGACAATGTGATAATTGCCGCTGTAATCCATAATAATTCCATCTTCAATCATGGATAAATTGTATTTAATACGGGGATTGGAAGCTGAAAATATAACATCCTCGTACTCCTTCCCATAAAGATCCAATTGAAATTTATTTTCTCCCAATATGGTTAATAGCCTTAAAAGCATATTCTTGGTTAAAATCACTTGTGACCGGTTAAATAATTTTGGAATTGCCATTTTGTCTACAACTTCTTGAATCTCAAGTATTTCTAAAAAATAATCCAGTACTTTATTAGACTGCTTATCAAATTTACTCTCGCCATGAACAAATTTAAATTCTTTTCCAAGCACAATATTTTCTTTATTATATAAATCCAATAAGAACTTCTTTATAGACTGAATTTTATAGAACTTACTGCTGCCAACACGAATAGAAGCAAATGCATTTCCTTCGCTGTCTCTTAGAAGACTTGGTATGGTTATGGTTACTTCAATATGATAAGTTTCCCCTTGAACAATACTTACTTCTTCATTACTAAAATATTCGATAATCTGATATATTTTCTTTTCCTCCGGATTATCCGGTTCTTTTAATAAAGACCGCTCTACATAATTAAGCACGAAAAGAAGTGCAGTCACAACATGCTTGCATGCACCGTTTTCTTTCAGATGCTCCGAACAATTACAGCTATGTTCAAAGGACCCGTCTTCGAATACTTTAATGGTTACATTATAATTAAAATTATCCTTAACCGTAATGCGGTATTGCTTTTTGCTATTTGACCAGGTAGCATTGACTACATGATTATTTTTATAGTCTTGCAGACCTCTTGCATAAACCACATCACTGGAAGCAATGTTTCGAATTCCAATTCTGGATAATTGTATCATTTAATTTACTCCTTTTACATCTTATTCAATCCTATTATTATACCACATTTAAAAAAATAAAGTAGTATTTCTTCGGATAAAGTAAAATGGGGGTGTAATCTACCGAATGACATTAAATATTCCATTGATTTAGATTGTAACAATGATATCATGAACGTACCTAATACATATAAACTTTACCAGAATTAAAAAAACCATTGTATTCTGAAAGCAATTTATTCTTGCTTTATCCAATTCTGTGTACTATAATACGTAATTATTTAAATTAAGGAGGATTATAATGTATACTGTAGAAGAAATAGAATTTGGTTCAAAACGCTATGAACAAACCCTTCTGTTGCGAGACAAAATTATGCGAAAACCCCTGGGACTTTCTATCTATAATGATGATTTATCTTATGAACAGCAGGCTATTGTACTTGCTGTTTTCGATACAGAAACAATTCTTGGCACAGGAGTTCTTGTTTTTGAAGACGAAGCAACTGCTAAAGTCCGCTTTTTATGTGTTGATTCCAATTTGCAGAAAGGTGGTATCGGACGGGCGATACTTGAGAATATGGAAGAACGCTCATTACAGCATGGAATTAAAAAGATACATTTGGAATCCCGGGTAACAGCCAAGGATTTTTATAAGAAACTAGGTTATCATGAATATGGGGATACTTATTTAATGAAACAGGCTCCAGTTGAACATATCCGGATGCAAAAGATAATATAGCTTTTTAAATAAAATCAATAAAATGAACTGTAATTATCATTTGAAATCAGGCAACATACAAGACGCCATCCTTAATATCACAAGGCGGTGTCTTGTATAAAATAATAATTGCTATAGTGGATTATTTCATGCCTTTTGGTAAGGACAAATCTCCTTTGAGGCTTCATGTTGCTCACAATTATGAACCATAGAACGTAACCCGAATATAAGGCAAACTACAATTCCCATAAATGGAAAAGCAATATAACAGCCATTTATATTACCATAAATGATGGAAAATCCCCAAAGCAAACAGAGTATCCCTAAGAACGCAAATATAATACTTTTAATAAAATAGCGGTATTTACTCAATCTGAAACGATGAATTAAATCTTTTATATAAATCAACTTCTATTCCCCCTAGACAAATGAAAGCTTAAATTTGATATTTTATTAACTTATCTCTATATATTAGACGATTTTGAAAGCAATATTGTTTCAACAATTTATAAAACTCTTAAAGAAATGCAGAATAAATTTTGGATTTCCATTTGACCTGTTTAACGGATTAGTTGGATACCGCCACACCTATCTGATTATAAATATTTACAGCATCCATAATATGCAATTGTTTTGTTTGATGTGTGCCGTCTGCATTTGCAGTTACCAATATATACTCATGCCCATTAACACTTGCCAAACTTGCAAGACAAAGTCCTGCCTGGCCAGTATACCCGGTTTTTCCACCCAGAATTTCACCTCCGGTTACTTCTGCTGAGTCCATGTATTTGAACATAGTGCTATGGAAAGTAAATCCCCCCGGATGAGAATTTGAGGGGGTTGTACTATATCTGCTGCTGGTAAATACAGTACGAAAGACTTCATTCTTTAATGCATATCGAAGAAGTATATAAATGTCTTCAACCGTTGAATAATGGTCATCATCATGGAGACCGGTGGTGTTGCGAAAATGAGTATTTTTCATTCCAAGTTCGGCAGCTTTTTTGTTCATCATCTCTACAAATGCTGTTTCTGAACCGGCAATAGAATCAGCAAAAGCCAAACAACATTCTGCTCCGGAAGGAAGAAGTATTCCATAAAGTGCATCTTTGTATTTTACCTTTTCCCCCGGTTGAAACCCCGCCAGTGATGCATTTTGGGAATACAAATCCTGAAATAGATCCGATGAAAAAATCAATGTTTTTTCTAAATCGGGTGTATTCTCAATTGCAAGGATTGCTGTCATAATCTTAGTTAAGGAAGCAGGATATATACGCTCACTGCTATCTTGTTCCACAAGCACTTTTTCGCTGTTCAAATCTACAAGAATAACATTAGGACTATTTAAATGGTCTAAGTCAACCGGTATGTCAGGTATTGGTTTACCAGAACCTTTATCCGGCAGTACTAAATCCTTTGTCCTTATATCTGAGATTTTAAATGGCCGCTCTTCATTATTCATTGAACGAAAATCTTTTATTACTAAAACAAGCAAAAAGAGTAACAGTGTCGTAGCTATAAAAAATAATCCATATAACTTTATCATTCTTTTACGACGCTGCATTTTTCTTTTCCTTATCAACTGTTTTTTTATTTCTTCATCCAAAATAATACACACCTTTCTTTTTACAAAATAAAAGTAGCTCCTGTTCAGTAATCATTGTACTGAACCAGAGCCACTTGTACTTTAAAATTCCATGATTTAATTCTTAAGAAAATCCTAATATTTTATTGATATTTTCTTAATCTGTTAAAGGAAGTGAAACTATAAAGGTAACTGTATTATCTTTGCTTTGCGCTGTAATGGTTCCTTCATGTAAAGTAACGATTTCTTTTGCTATAGCAAGTCCTAATCCAGAACCGCCTGTAACAGAGGTGCGGGCTTCATCCATCCGGTAAAACTTTTCAAAAATGGTTGATAGTTTTTCAGAGGGAATGGTCTGTCCTTGGTTTTGAAAGGTAATAACCACACTATTATCCTTCTTTTCTGCCGAAATAATTATTTCTGTATCTGAATAGCTATAGGCCACCGCATTTTTCATAATATTATTAAATACCCTAGCCAGCTTTTCAGGATCTCCATAGATGGTAAGGCTTTCATCTACCTGAATTACAGCCCTGTTTCCTTTTGAAGATAATATGGGATAAAACTCATCTATCAGCTGTACTAACATAAAATAAAGGTCAATAGTTTCTTTTTCCAAAATAATATGCTGTAGATTATACCGTGTAATCTCGAAAAATTCGTTTATTAGTTTTTCTAAACGATTTGCTTTATCTAAAGTTATATGAACATATTTTGCTTTCTGCTCTGGCGGCATATCTGGAGCTTCATCCAATAAACTCAAGTAGCCAATAACAGATGTAAGGGGAGTTCTAATATCATGAGCAAGATACATAACCAAATCATCTTTACGCTGTTCAGCCAGTTGTGCCTCAAAAGCACGCTTTTCTAAAGTTTGACGGACGGTGTTCAACTTTTTCTCTATGGCAAACATCTCTTCTGATAAAACAATCTCTTTTCCATCATCTTTGAGTAATTTATCAATTCCATTATTAATTTCATTAAAATACTTAGTAAATCCTATAAGGGAAATTCTAAACAGTATAAAAAAGACAATAGAAACAGATACAATCCAAATTATCTCAATATTGTCACGAAATACTTGCCGATAAATATTAAGCGCTTCATAATATCCCAGGGGAAAATACTTTTGAAGTACCGAAACCAGCCAATTTCCTCCTTTTCCACGCCAAATAGAGTTATATATTGCTACTATAACTACAAAGGCTATTATCACCATACCCAAAGCCTGCAAAAACATTTTAGTTTTTAACCGCGAGAAATCAGCATTATTTTTCACTTTACGTTTCAATTTTATAGCCCACTCCCCAAATTGTTTTTATATACTTAGGATTTTCTACCGTATCGCCCATTTTCTCGCGCAAATGTCGAATATGTACGGTAATTGTATTATTGCTTTTACTGTAATATTCATCCTTCCAAATCTCATGAAACAATTCTTCAGCACTCACCACTTTACCTTTTTTCTCCAAAAGAATTTGAAGAATAGCAAACTCAGTGGGAGTCAGAATAAGTTCTTTCTCGTTTAATAAACACTCATGGGTTTTTATATTCATTACAAGTCCGGAATGGACAATAATAGAATCCGTAATCCCTGCTTTTTGTACCATATTATACTTTTTGTATCGTCGTAGCTGTGCTTTTACTCTTGCTATCATTTCAAGGGGACGAAAGGGTTTTGTAATATAATCATCTGCCCCCAGAGTTAAACCAGTTATTTTGTCTGTTTCATCATCTTTAGCTGTCAGCATAATAATAGGATAGGCATGGTGCTCACGTATCTTTTGGCAAAGAGTGAATCCATTCATATCTGGCAGCATTATATCCAAAATAGCAAGATCGATTTCTGTAGTTTCAATACAAGCAAGAGCATCCTTTGCAGAATAAAACTTAAAAACAGTATAATTTTCATTCTTTAAGTATACTTCTACTAAATCTGCTATTTCATGTTCATCATCTACTATCAATACTTTATTATTCATCTATATTCTATCCCTTCCCTATACTTATCATTATATTGTAACATGACATGCAATGAAATGTATTCATTTTTGCATAAAGAATTATTAATATTTTCCTAAGGTTCTTATTTTCGGGATAGAAATTATTTATCAATGCTTATGTTACTCTTAATATTAGACCCCTTTTTAATTTATTTCTGATAAATTTCGAATTCTGCTACCTGTCCCCCGCCTGCTCCAGAATTCTCTGTAAATACAAGTTCCACGTATCTTGCTTGCGTATCATCAAAAAGTATTTGTACTTCGTTCCCTGTATCAGGATCAAAGGTATATTGCTTCTCACCTGCAAGAGTAGTAAAATTCTCACCGTCATCACTGATTTGGACAGCAATGGTCTGGGTTCGTTTACCCCAGATAGCCATTGGATTTAAAGCAATTCGAATGGCGTGAAAGGTCTGTATACTCTCTAAATCCACAGTAAGATAGTTGGGATAATCCGGTTTTCCTTCCCAATAGGATACACCTGTAGCTTTCCCGTCTGTTACTTTTTTTGGAGTATATACATCTGCATAGCTGCTGGCTTTCACTTTCTTTTTTAATGCTATATTAGTACCCTCCGGTAATACCAAAGTATACTCTTTCTTCTTAAAGTCGGGATGCTCCATACCCTCTGTCTGGTCAGGTGACTGCATAACTGTAACCTGATCAGCGTCCATCTGACGGGGAGGTTCCTTGGCTCTGCCTGGTGCAAAGCCAAGAAGATAAATATTAACTGCCAATAAAATCACAATGATTATGGGGCGTACTACTTTCATTCATATATCCTCCTTATTTTTAGCATACAAGACAAAGGCTGTTCCTTATTTTATAATTATATTTTCCGTAGTGGCCGGATCAATTTGGAATTTACCTTGTTCAAAACCTGTAATTTTTTCACTTAGAATTTCAAGATTACTTATGGATACATTACTAATCTTATGGTTTTCATCAAATCCTTCCACCCTTGATGGGCTGAATTTACCAGACAATACTTTTACATTATCAATGATTATATGATCAATAGTTCCTCTTTCTTTGGTGGAAGTCCAATTGGATGTCTTAGGTATGTGAATATCAATCAAATAAGGCATCTCATCACCGTCTCCGGAACCCATCTGGGCATTTTCTACTGTTATGTTTTGAAAGGTTACCTCTTTTATTATGGCATCATCTGCATTATGTACGGATATAACCGGTTTGTGAAAATTATTCAGTACAGTAATATTTCTAAAGGTAATATCAGATATGGATACATCTTCTGCCTGTCCTTTGTTGGTTTCATAGCCTATTTCCATAGATTGGGCAAAATCTGTCCATAACTGCATATTTTCAAATGAAATATGTGAAGAGCTTCCTTCATAATTTTTAAGTACTAAAGAATCATCCCAGCTTCTTACGAAACTGTTTTCAATCCGGTAATTATTGCAGGACTGCAGTGTAATTCCGTCTCCGTTAGGTCTTGAAGAAATAATACGAATACCGTCTATAACACCATTTACAGAACTTTTTGCAGAACATACCCAGGCATTGGAGTTTAATACAATAATGTCTTTTATGGTAACACCATCACAATTATCAAATTTTAACGGTACATAGGCAGTTTTGCCCATCCACCCCTGAAAAGAGGAACCATCCAGTATTCCTCTTCCTTCTACTTTTATATTTTTTGCATAATTGGCGTTGATAATACCATGAACTACAGCACCACCTGCCAGATATAAAGTCTGGTTATCTTCCAGTATGATATTTTCAATATTCCATTCACCTGGGCCAATATATTTTATATTTTCTGTACTTTCTGTAGGTGCATCCTTTTCGATGGTATTGGCGAATATATGTAATGCCCGCTCCGGTGAATCATTAAAAATGACGGTGTAATTGTCCGGTTTGGTTATGGTAAAAGTGACTGTCTTAGAATCTAAATCCACTTCCGGTATAATATGATAACTTAGTGGGCTTATTTTAACTGATTTTAAATCCATAGCAGGAACACTTACTTCAATTTTTGCCATACCTTCAAAATCAAAATACGTAATGGGAGTTCTGGACTGAGGAGGCATATAGTCCGGATACCATACTCTATTGTGATTAACATTGGTATCATAAACATAACAATCATATCCGTTTACTTTTACTTTTGTGTCCGTACAGTGCAATAGAGCAAAATTCCTTTGTTTTTCGCTTTCACTTAACAGATCTTCCGGTTTTGCATCCTGTAAAGATTTTGGCCCCTCATAGAGAACCAATTTAGAGCCTTCATAATTTAACATCCTGCTTATCTCTTTTGTTCTGTCTTTTAAGCGTTTTCCTGCAAAAACTGCTATTATAATAAGTGCAAAAATTACAAACCACTGAGCAAACTCCATAACCTTTTTCCCTTTTTCCATATGTCTTTTCCTCCTGAATTGATCACACTTCCAAACATGATGCCCCTTTGCGACATCTCAAATAACTTAGAATTTCTTTTCACACTTCTTATACCAATTCCCTATAAAATCACCAACGAATCCTGCACCCTTGAATGTAGGGATTTTTACAGTGATTTCTTGGAAGGATTTTAATAAGGGATTCGTATTATTCTTCTAAGATAACTTCCCAATTAATGTCTGCCCAAAGTCCTGGAGCTTCATAATCTGCTCTAAGCTGTTTATATTCAGTTCCTATCCCCAATACTTTCATATGGGCTGCTTTTCCGGCTACCACACCGGCAAAAGAATCTTCAACCACTAAGCATTCTTCATATTTTAATCCCAGTTTGTCCGCTGCAACTTCAAACACCTGGGGATCTGGTTTTGACCTGGTTATATCCAAGCCGCAGCTGATTTTATCTACATAGTGAATAAGTCCGGTTCTTTCCAGTATAAGAGGTGCATTTTTACTTACTGAGCCGATTCCGATAAGAATTCCTTTTTGCCTAAGCATTTTAAGGCATTCTTTAGCTCCAGGCAGTATTCCATTCTCATTCAGTTCCTCCAAAAGTTCTTTGTAGTATGTATTCTTACGCTCTGCCAGTTCTTCTTTTTCCTCTTCCGTATAGATTCTGTTACCTTTACTTAGAACTACATCCAGTGAATTCATTCTGCTGACACCTTTTTGCCTTTTATTATCCTCTTTTGTAAATTTATCAATTCCAAGCTCATCAGCTAGTTTTTTCCATGCATTAAAGTGCATTTCATCCGTGGATACAAGTACTCCGTCCAGATCAAAAATTACTCCTTTTATCATCATTACATTCTCCTTTTAATTCGTTTTTCTTTTGATTTTTTGTCTATAATTCTATGCTTTGCGTTACTCTTGTTTATTGTAGAATCATTATTCCTGGAAGCAGCAATTGAATTCATCTGTACATCTTTGCACAATTATGATAAACTAATTACACTTACGTTTAACATAAAACCTGCAAAAGAAAGGAACTTGAAAATGACCACTATTAAAGACATTGCACAGGCCGTAGGGGTCAGCTGTACTACTGTCTCCAATGTAATTCACGGAAAGACAGGCCGTGTATCCGAAGAAACCATTGCTCGTATTAAAGAAGCTATTGATACGTTGGGTTATGTTCCGAATATGTCAGCACGCTCCCTGGTGTCTAGTTCATCGAAGGTAATCGGAATGATCAGCCACCTTACTTCAAATAAAAAAGAAAGCATTGTAGAAGATCCTTTTCATTCTGCTTTTATCGGTGCCATTGAGAAAACTTTAAGAGAAAATGGCTATTATTTAATGCTTCGTACTGTAGAAACTACTTCTGACCTAATGAATTTTTTACGGACCTGGAATGTTGACGGTCTGTTCTGCACCGGAGTTTTTCAGGATGAATTTTTTGAAGCACTCAGTAATCTTACTATACCTGTAGTGCTGATCGATAGTTATGTATCCCATCCGAACATTTGCAACGTGGGTCTTGAAGATTATGACGGCGGCTATATTGCTACCAGATACCTGATTGACAAAGGTCATGAAAAAATAGCCTTTGCTTCTCCTTCTATACGGGAGAAAGGTGTTGTATTTGAACGTTTTCAAGGGTATAAGGATGCTTTAAAAGAAGCTTCCATTCCTTTTAGGCAAGACCTTGTATTTGAACAGGAATTAGATATTGATACCACCATTGCCCTGGGCAGCAGTCTTGCCCTAAGAAAGGATATTACGGCAGTCTTTGCTACTGCTGATATACTTGCAGCGGGTATTATGTCAGGTTTAAAACAAGCAGGAAAAAAAGTTCCTGATGATATTTCCGTAATAGGATTTGACGATATCAATCTATGCCGGCTAACTTCACCCAAGCTGACTACCATCCATCAGGATGCTCCTCTTAAAGGAAAACTAGCCGTCTATTTCATGATGGATAAACTGGATAATAAACCCATTCTAAACAGAGAAGTCATTCTTCCCATTCATCTGGTGGAAAGGGAAAGTGTAAAGTCTTTGTATCAATAACTATAAGAGGTACTTTTTGAGTCTCAATATTAATAAATGGAAGCTAAATATTATTATCGAGACTCAAAAGTCAAATCATGTATCACTTTTCTCATTACTTTCTCTTTTTATTTTTTCAATATGTACTTCCTTTTTTGTTATAGTAACTTGGTATAATTCCCCCATGTAGAATATCTGAAAGCGTAATTTTGTCCAGTGAGAAGGAAGATCAGGCTTTGCTTTTAATACTCCGTTTTCAATATAAATTCCGCCAAAGCCTTCTACAGCCGTCATATAAGCACCTCCTGCGGCTGCGGGATGAGTACCTCCGATATATACCAAGCCTGCCCATTGCTTACCGCCCTCTTCTAAATCTGCTCTGGCAGATTTTAAAAATAAAGGGTATGCTTTATCGGCCATACTGCATTTGCATGCAACCATAGAATACATACAGGCACTTAAAGAGGAACCATGTTCCGTTCTTGGCTCATAATAGGCCCAATTCTTATAAAGAATTTCTTTGTCATATTCATTTGAGAACAGATTAAGCATGGTTATAACATCTGCCTGTTTTATTATCTTTGTATGAGAGGCAACTCCATAGGCACCTCCCCAATATTCCTTTTCGTGTAAAAGCCTGCTCTTAATTTCAGAAACGGTAGCTTCTTCCAATTGCTCATACCCGTCAAACTGTTCAATTACTCCATTCTCATCATTGGGTTGTGGAATATAGAGATGTTTCACTCCATCCCGGAAGTTATCCAGCAGTACTTTCTTCTCTCTTCTTTTTTGATCCGGTTCTATCTTTGATGCTTCTGCCTCAAATTCTTCTTCCATTTCCAGTATTTTTATAGCAGCATCAAAAGTAAATTTAGCCATACGGTTAGTATAAGCATTGTTATTGACTCTCTCATGGTATTCATCAGGACCGATAACATCCCAAAGTTCATAGTTTTCTTTGTTAACCCGTTTAACCAAAAGACTGTAGTAGAATCTGGCGCATTCTATAATAACTTCCCCGCCGCCTTCCTTCAACAGATCATCTTTTCCGGTATATTCCACATAACGCATTATACCGTAAGCGACAGCTGCTGATATGTGGATCTGCTTATCTTTAAAATATGTTCTCATTGGACGTCCTGTAAACACATCCGTCACATTATAGTCCGAACAGGCATCAAACCCTCCTTCCTGACTCTCCCAGGCATAAAAGGCCCCTTCATATCCATAATGCTTTGCTTTCTTTTTAGCACCGGAAAGGGTATCAATACGGTATCTTAACAGTGTTTTTGCTACTTCCGGTTCTGTAAAAAGAAAAAAATCCAGCATAAACATTTCTGTATCCCAAAATACCGCTCCCTTATAGGTCTGCCCGGATAAGCCTCTGGCTGCTATAGAAAGGCTTTTTGTATGTCTGGGAGCAATGCTGTGAAGATGGTAAAGGGAATAATTTAAGGCTTCCATAGCTTCATCATCCCCTTCTATAAAAACCTCTGAAACCTTCCACTTTTCTTCCCAGATTTTCATATGCTCTTCTATAAGCTTCTGAAATCCCTTTTCTTTCGCTGCAGATAGTAAGCGGATTGCTTTTTCCCTGTAATTCTTCATATCCTTGCTTGTATAGACAGAAATGTATTTATGCAGGCAATATTCTTTTCCGGGCTTTCCCTTAACACTAAGATGTCTGATAACATACTTTTGGCTATATTCTATCCTCTCCTGAAAAGGAAAGGTAGAATCTATGGTTTCTCCCACAAAGACTTCCTCTCTGCATTCATGGGTAATTCCTGAGGCAAAGATACTATCTTGTATTTGAAAACTATCCAATTGCTCATAATGAGGACCATTTATATCCCATACATCAGAATCTATTCCGGTGATGATTTCAAAATCTCCCTCAAAGAAAGGTGTAACCTTTACTTTCAGACAAATCAGATGTTTTTCTTTCATACTGGCAAATCTTTCAGTTTCCAGTACTATATCACCTTTTGCAGTGCAAAATCTGGTTAGACGGCGGAATATGCCATGTCTGTAATCCAAAGACATATTATGAGAAACACATTCTTTCTCCGGAAGAATGTATTCCTCGCCTTCTACCACCAAACGGGTAAATAGTCCGTTTGGTGCATTCAGCGGTTCTCTCCATCCCTCTCCTGCCTGATCGTAAATACCGGAAAGATTTATTGCCGGAAGCTGTTCCTTCTTATATTCCTCCAATGTCCCCCGGATTCCCATATAACCGTTGCCTGTTAAGAATTTATTGCCAAGGCCTGTTGCTCTTTCTTTGTTAAATCCATTTTCTTCAATACTCCAATTAATCATAGGTCATCCCTTTCTCAGAGGATAACAGGAATATTAATTTCATCCTGTCCTAATATATATGGTTTTCCATAGACCAGTATCTGGATTCCTAATCCGGCTTTAGAAGATATTTTTATATTCTCCTTATCAACCTTGAATCTAAGAATGTCTCCTTTAAAATGTATTTTGAAAGCATATCCTTCCCACTCTTTAGGCAGGGATGGAGCAAAGGAAAGCAGTTTTCCATCCGACCTCATTCCTCCGAAACCATAAACAATATTCATCCAAGCTGCGGCAATGGAGGTGGTATGCAATCCTTCTCCTGTATTCCGATTATAATTGTCAAGATCCATTCTTGTTGCAAATCCAAAAAATTTATATGCTTCTTCCTCTTTTTGTAGCTGAGAAGCAAGAATGGAGTGTACGGAAGGTGAAAGTGAACTTTCATGGATACATCTGGGTTCATAATACTCATAATTGCTTTTTAACTGCTCTTTTGTAAAATCACTGTTATACAACAACATCATCATAAGAACGTCCGGCTGTTTTAACATGTCATTTCGGTATATCCTGTCATAGGTCCAATGATGATACAAAGGAAATTCTTCTATAGGTATTTTATCAATATCCACATGGGGAAGATTAAAATACCCTTCATGCTGTTCAAAGATACCTGTTTCTTCCTGATAAGGAATATACATATGTTTTGCTATATTATGAAATTCCTCTATTTCCTCTGCTAAAAGGCAGTGTTTCTTAATAATTTTCTCATATCCATCTGGATTTTTATTGGAATACCGCTTTAAAACAGAAAGAGTATATTCTATTGTTTTCTTACCTAGATAATTGGTATAGCAATTATTGTTTACCATCATCTGAAATTCATCCGGTCCCATGACCCCGTAAAATCCATAACGGGTCCTATCTTTATTCCAATCACCTCTGGAAGCAAGCATCCTGCTGACTTCAATCAGAATAGAAAGCCCATTTTCAAATATAAATTCTTCATCTTCCGTAATATTCTCATAATGCCAGAAACCATATGCAACGGCTGTGGAAGCCTGAAGCTGGAGGCTTGCATGCTGCCATAAGGAACAGCACTCTCTTCCCGTAATAGTAGCAATAGGATAAAAAGCACCTTTGCAATCCAAGGTTTTTGCTCTTTCCATAGCTTCCTCAAGTGTCAGATAACGAAACTCCAGAAGATGCCTTGCAGCCTCTGTATTATTAAATATATAAAAGGGCAGGCAATAAGCCTCTGTATCCCAAAAGGTATTTCCACTGTATGCTTCACCGGTCAACCCTTTGGCACCAATAATGGTTCCTTTATCCGCGCCGTGATAGGTCTGATGCATCTGAAAGATACAAAACCGAATGCCCTGCTGATTTAATCCATCCCCTTCTATTACGATATCAGAATCCTGCCAGGTTCTCTTCCACCAGTTAATCGTATCTTCCCTTAATTTCTGGTAAGATAAAGAATGTAAAACTTCTTGGTTTTTTCCCCATTTCGTTTTAAAATTCTCTTTCTCTTCTTCCTTTATATCTTTTCTGGTAAGATTCCTTATGATTTTAATAAACTCTATGGACTTGCCTTGTTCTCCGGAAAGTACAAATCTTCTTACCAGTTTTTTCTCTTCTTCAATGTCAGACCATTCCCTGCAATCTACCTGAAACCGACAGCTTACAAGAACCGACTGGTCTGTGGATATGGTATCCCCAAGCATACTGATACTGTCATTATCTGCTGTAGAACCTGCAATATTCCACATATTCTTACCGGTCATGTGATGTATCAGCCCAAAGTCAATACCGGAATAAAGAATAATATCACCCGAAAAATTAAGAGGTGTTAATGTGATTTTTTGGGCGGCTATTTCCGCATCCTTCATGGATAAAAACCGTTCAAACTCAAGTTTTATTTCTTTTCCATTTTCTAAGACCCATATATAAGATCTGGTCAGGATACCTTTTTTTAAATCCAGTATTCTTACATAATCTTTAAATTTACAGGTGTATAAATCAACAATCTCATTATCTGCCTGGATTCTGGTATATAGCCAATTTGCTGAATTAACAATGAATTCGGTTTTATCTATCATTCCTTTATAAGAGGATTTTTCTAAATCTGCGGCTTCGTAAATTCCGTTAAAATAATTTCCCGTAAGGCTGTCACCTGAATACCCTTCTTCAAAGTTTCCTCTGGTTCCCATATATTCATTTCCCAACGAAAATACGGATTCGGACACCATGGCGTACTCTTTGCGAAAGCCTTCTTCTATAATCTTCCATGGATGTATTTTATAATAAATATCTGCTGATTTTGCCATGCTCTACCCCTTTAATGCTCCTGCTGATGCACCTTCTGTTATTTGTTTCTGAAAAATAGTAAATAATATGACCGGCGGTATTATTGAAAATGCTACTGCTCTTAATACTTCTACGTCCGTTGCATTGGATGTTCGAAACATAAACAACCGTACCATAACCGTTTCCTTTCCTGAGCCGTTCAATACCAGATAGGGCAGGAGGAAATCTGACCAGGCGGCATTTACAGCAAATATAACTACCACCATAACAATGGACTTTGACAGCGGAAGAATAATATTAGTAAAAGTTTTCAAATAACCGCAACCGTCTAATTTGGCTGCTTCAACTAATTCCTTTGGCAGCCGCTCAAAAAATTGTTTAAATAATACTACATAAAATGCATTGGCACCAAAAGAAAGCCAAAGCGGTAAGAAAGACTGATTGATTCCGATTCTGTTAATATTAATGAACAATGCAACAACGCTGGTGGTTGACGGAATCAATAAACTCCACATAACAAGTCCATATATGACTTTATGTCCCTTGGGTTTGATAACACCAAGTACATAAGCTAATAATCCGTTAAATATAACCGCAGATAAAACACTTCCTGCAACAGATATAAAAGAATTTATGTAAAACTTGGCGAATTTCAAGTCATTCCAGGTCTTTGCATATACGCTAAAATCAAACTGTGAAGGCAATATGGTGGCACTTCTCCGAAACTCTTTAATATCCTTAAAGCTTGCAAGGAATACCCAAATAGGCGGAAAGAGAGACACTATAATGACAGCCAGACATATTAGGTAAATTATAATAAGTAGTATTTTGGTACGTTTGGAATGCAGGTCATAAAAGCGAACTGCTCCGTCTTCTTTTTTTCTGTAATTATCAAAAAACATGGAATCACCCCCCCTAAGCTTCTTTAGAAGCAGTTATCTTAAAATATAATCCGCTTAATATAATTAATACAATGCCCATCATAACAGACAAAGCAGCTGCCATTGGATAATTAAAATCTCTAAAAGCATAATTGTAAACCAGATGCATGATGGAGATACTGGCGTTATTAGGTCCTCCATTTGTCATAACGAGCGGTTCGTAAATAATCTGGAACACGGATATAATTTGTAAGATAAGAAGGGTCTTTGCCAGAGAGAAAATACCGGGTAAAATAATATAACGTATCCTGCTAAGTATACCTGCACCATCTATGGTAGCCGCTTCATATAATTCAGGATTGATGTTGGAGATCCCTGCCATATAAATTAATGCAGTAGAACCCGCACCTTTCCATGTCATAATAATTACAATAAGGGGAATAGTCCATTTCGCATTGGTAAGCCAGACCTGAGGCTCAATACCAATCTTGCCCAGTATAATATTTAACACGCCTGTACTTCCAGGGCGGAAAAAGAATCCCCACATAAGAACGGTAGCCAGTCCCGGCATGATATTGGGAAAATATATGCCCACTCTGAAAAAACTTTTGAAATGAGTTGTCTCTGTTATAAGAACCGCCAAAATCATAGGTATAAAAAAACCAATTGCAAGAGACCAAAATATGTATGTAAACGTATTAGAAAAGGCAGCAAGAAAATCCGGATGCTTTAAAACCCTGATATAATTTTCAAACCCAACAAACCTTTCCAGGCGAATTCCTTTTGCCGTATAAAGAGAAAGCCGAATGCTTTCTAACAATGGCTCCCACACAAAAAATGCAAATAATATAATAGTGGGAAGCATGATAAGCCATCCTACCGCATCTTTTCGTTTTATTCCTGTCACTGTTTTGTTATTTGCCCTGTACTTATTTCTTCCAGCCACCTTATCTGTCCTCCTTAGCTTTTACTTGTCTGTATAGAAAATACCACCGATAAACAATTAGCTGCTATTCAGAATTGATGGGCATCTTAAAAAAGATCCCCATCAACTTTATAATCTATTTATTTACCGTCTCATCCAAAAGTTTCTGATAGTTGTCATTTGCAGTCTTCATAAGAGACGCAACATCTGCATTCTTATCTGTAATAACTGCTTGGAGGACTTTGGTAAGTTCAGCATACAAATCCTGTGCGGATCCCGGTTCTTCCAGGCGAAGATTACCCTCTTTCTTTAATATGGCAAAATAATCATTGTACAGGTTCATGTCAACATTACTATATTCTTCCGTTACTGCCTTTTCTGCTGCAAGGACTTTTTCATCTACCCAACAAGGAAAACGGGGAATAACGGGAACATTATTATCAATTTTATTCTGATTATCAGCCTTCATACCTGCAATGGCGTCTTCAGTTGCTACAGGTGCTTTACCCATAATTTCAAGATAATCAAGGGCAGCATTTATCTGTTCCGGTGTAGCATCTTTTGAGAACATATATGGAGTACCGCCGGATAAGGAATACTGTCCGCCAGGACCTGCCGGAAGAGGTATTAAAGCAAGTTTTTCAGCAGGAAGTTCGTTTACCTGGGTAGGTTGGTTCACCGCATCATTTGCGGCTATGTACATGGCAGCCGTACCGGTTCCTAAGTTTGCAAAACCAGTTGACCAGTCTTCATTAGTAGGATCAGGAGTAAGAATATCATATTCCCATTTTAAAGACTTTACAAATTCCATTGCCGCAATGGCTTCCGGAGTATTTACATTTGCTATAAATTTATCATCTTTAACAAGGGTTAAGGTTGCTCCAAAATCCCAGGCAATATTGCTAAAATGCCAGCCACCTGCATTATCTTTTGCTAAAAGGCAAAGGCCTGCCTGACCTGTCTTATCTTTAATGGTTTTTCCTATCTGAGCAAGTTCTTCCCATGTCTTTGGATATTGGGGGTATCCATTCTCATCTACTAAACCAGCTTCTTCAAAAAGCTCAATATTAACCATAAGTCCAAGTGCATATCCATCACGTGGAATTCCATAAATTCTTCCGTCTTTTGATAACAATTCGCGAATGGAAGGGTTCATTGCTGTATCCCAACCTCTTGCTTTTAATTCATCGGTAATATCTGCTACAAAACCGCCGTTAATTAATTTCTGAGGTTCCGTATACCATGTTTCGAAAATAGTGGGCAGATTACCTGACTCTGCAAGTGAAACAAAAGTATCTGTTGCATATTTGTAATAAGCAGGTACTACCTCAATGTTTGGATTTTTGTTGTTTAAAGTCTTTACATAACCTTCATGAACTTTAATATCATCTGTTAAAGTATCTTCCGGCCAAATACCAAGTTTTAACTGAATCTTTTCAACAGGACCTTCTGTGGCCGCTGCCTGAGTGGGATTAACTGTATCTGTTGTGGGAGGTGTTGTTTGTTCGGCATTAGTTTCATCTACTTTATTATCCTTCTTGCAGCCCAGCAGCATAGTAACGGTCAGCAAAAAACATAACAGTAAGCCAATAAGTTTTTTTGCTTTTTTCATAAATTTTCCCCTTCCTTATAAAAGAATATTATATAGTTTTACGTTAAACTAAACCTGTACTTTTTTCGTGTATTGTTCATTTAACGTTAAACCTATTATAGCATTTACATATTTTGTTGTCAATAGAAATTAATTTTTTATTGGTAATTTTTAAGCTGTTAGTTGCAATGCATCTTTAATTATTCTTTACCTTTTCATGCCAAATACTGTATAATGGCATTAGATGCTTAAGTTACTATTATTGTAATTTATGAATTTAAGATTGTGGAAAGTTAATGTTAATGAACTGGGTTAAATATTTGGATTGACTACCGCTATATTTATGCTTCTTTTAAAATAACATTAATGCTGTTGAATGTAGATTTTAAGTAATGTGTTCCAAATCATATATAAATTAAGTATCAAATGATTAAAGGAGTATCAATATGAAAAAGTATAATATAATCTTTTTACTTACTATTGTATTATCAGTCTGTTTTTTCCTTGTAGCTTGTAACAAAGCTAATCAGTCCGGGAAGAATCCTAATACCTTAATTCCTGAAGAAGTCACAGAAGTAACCGTGAATCATATCCTTAGTGGTAACGAATCTGATTACACCATTGAGGGTACTGCATTAGAAAAACTAAAAATATGGGCTTCCAATCTGTCTATGAAACACAAAGTTTATAAAGACGGTTCATCACCGGGAGATGTTGATGGCGGGGAAGTTTATAGTTTCAACATGGGTAACAATTATACGGATTTTTCATACATCATTAACGGAGAAAATGATTGTCATATACTAATCGGTGATGAATGGTACGAGGTTTTAAATCCAACAGTCCCATTTGATGAAAGTGAATTGGAATCCTCTAGAAGCTCCATCCCAAAATGGACAAAGTAATTTTGGCTGCATAGGTTCGGAATATGCCTTTTACGATGACGGAATTATTGTTATGATAAATAGGGAATGGCAATTTTTTAGAAGTGAAAAAAGCAAACTTTCACTGGATGCAGTTACAGATTTAGCTCAAAAGAAAGACGTACATAGCTGTACAGAAAGTACAATCCTGCAAAGGTATAAACAGCTCCGCCGCCCTTGCAGGATTCTCTTTAATTTATAACCTGTATTATTAATTTTCAAATACCTTATGTGGATTTAAAATATTCTTCGGATCAAAAGCTTTCTTAATTCCTCTCATGATTTCTACTACCACCGGATCCATGGATTCTAAAAGATAAGATTTTTTCGCATATCCGATTCCATGTTCACCGGATACCTGGCCATTTAATTCCCTGGCTTTTTCATAAATGTTATCCATAGCCGCTTTCATCTTCTGCTCCCATTCTTCGTTGCTTAAATCATCCTTTAAGATATAGGCGTGGAGATTGCCATCTCCTGCATGACCAAAACTTTTAATCCGGATATCTACTTTTTCATGAAGGTTATGAATATATTCCACCATCTCATTCACAGAGCTTCTCGGAACAACAACATCCACTTCATCCATATAAGTAGTGGAGCCTTTAATAGCCTCTAAGAATGCACCTCTTGCCTTCCAAATAGATTCTTCTCTCTCTTCCGTATCGGAAATTAGAATATCTATTGCTCCTTGTTCTAAACAGATTTGCGCTATTCCTTCATAGGCTTTTTCTATTTCTTCTACAGAATTGCCATCAAATTTTAATAACAGATAGGCATCGGCAGAATTATCAGGGAATTTTTTACCCAAATATTTTTCTGCATCCATGATTACTTCCCGCTGCATAAACTCAATAGCGGTGGGAATGGACTTTGATTTTATAATTAATGGTACGGTTCTTATGGCCTGCTCCAAACTTGGATATGGTATTAATAAACTGATGGCTTTTTGAGGCAAGGGTAATAATTTTAATACTGCTTTCGTAATAATTCCAAGTGTTCCTTCGGAACCTACCATTAAATCCTTTAAAGCATAGCCGGTACTGTTTTTTACAACCTTTCCGCCAAAGGTTGTAATATCTCCATTGGGCAATACTACTTCAAGTCCACGGACATAATCCCTGGTAACTCCGTATTTAACCGCTCTCATTCCACCTGCATTGGTGCTGATATTACCACCTATGGTTGCGGACTTTTCCCCTGGATCCGGGGGATAAAATAAATCTCTCTCTTCTACGTAAGCTGCCAGGTCCATTAATAATACGCCTGGCTCTACAGTGATAGTAAGATTATCTTCGTCCAGTTCCAGTACATGATTCATTAAACCAGTTTCTAACATAATACCATGTTCCATGGCTACAGAAGAGCCTACCAGGCCGGTTCCTGCCCCACGGGGAGTTACGGGAATCCTACGCTCATAAGCGTACTTCATAATTGCAGCAACTTCTTCTGCTGAGGTTACCCTTACCACTACATCCGGGTAACTTTCCGTACCACTTAATTCGTCGTGGCTGTATTCTTCATTGATATTTTCACCATAGAGTACACGTTCTTTGTCTCCAATAATACTTTCTATGTATTCTATATCTGTTTGATCCAATCTTTTATAATTCACAGTTAAGCCCCCTTATTTGCCTTTAATTTATCAATTAATTCTGGTATGATTTCATATAAATCTCCTACCAAACAGTCATTTGCTACTTTAAAGATTGGAGCTTTCTCATCTTTATTAATAGCTATAATATGTTCGGAATGATTCATACCTGCCACAAACTGAATGGCACCGGATACACCACAGGTGATAATAAGTTTTGGCCGGACTGTTCTTCCACTTAATCCGATTTGTCGTTTTGCTTCCATCCATCCGGCTTCAGCCATCGGTCTGGTACAAGCAATCTGACCTCCCAATAAATCAGCAAGTTCTTCAAGCATGGCAATATCTTCTTCCTTTTTCACACCACGGCCTGCAACCACCAGTACATCGGCTCCTTCAATAAATTCTTCTTTTTCTTTCTTTATGATATCCAGTACTTCTACATTGTTTTTTAATAATTTGGAATCTATATTGCAGAATAGGATTTCACCGGATTCCTCTTTTTTTCTCTTGGGAGCATCCATAACTTTATAACGTACGGTTGCCATCTGTGGCCTGTGGTTTGGAGTTAAGATCTGTGCCATTATGTTACCGCCAAAAGCAGGGCGGATTTGTATCAGGTCAGTATCCTCATTCATATCCAGTATTGTACAATCTGCTGTTAGACCAGTTTGAAGCCTTGCCGCTACCCGAGGTGCTAGCTGACGGCCTACGGTAGTTGCACCTACTAAGATAGCCGTTGGTTTAATATTTTCAATAAAATCTTTAAAAACTGCCGTATAAGGCTCTATCTTAAAACGGTCTAACTCTTTAAAATCATATACAAATATTTTATCAATGCCATAATGAAGAAGTTCCTTACATTTCTCTTTTATATTACTTCCCATCATAATGGCATACACAGGATGATGAATCTTACTGGCAAGTTCTTTTGCTTTACCGATTAATTCATAAGTAACAGGATGAATGTCCCCATCTATATGGTCCACATAAACAGCGATACCTTTCCATAAAGATTTATCTACTGCTTCTACCTTCTCTTCCACATAAGTTGCAGCACCTTCCGGTCCTTTTTTCACACACAATTTACACATCTTACAGGCAGCATTTACTCTGACTTCCCCCTCTGCTTCTTCTAAAGCACCAAAAGGACAGATGCTGATAAATTCTTTTATATTATCAATTTTACTTTGATTAATAATAAGTTTAGCCATGTTCTTACTCCTCCTATACCAGTTTTAATTCTTCCAGTTTATCGTAAAGCCGGTTAGCCAGTTCTGAACCATTGCCTTTCCATATTACCTGACCGGAATTCACTTCTGGTGGGAAGATGCGCTGTACTTGTGTTGGCGAGCCATTTAGTCCATAATGTTTTTCATTCTTGTCCTCCAGATCATCAAAAGTAATAACTGTGATTTCACGGTCTTTGGAGGCTTGCTTTTTCAAATAGGAAGGCAGCCTTGGGGTAAATATATCTTTATCCACTGATAAAAGACAAGGAAATGTAACTTTGGCTATTTCTATGTCCTCGGTCATATCCATTTCCACAACAATAGAATTATCTGCTATTTCTTTTATTTTACACACATTGGAGACACTTGGAATCTGCAGCAATTCTGCTACTTCTGGCCCTACTTGTGCTGTATCTCCATCTGTTGTTTGTTTACCGCAAAGGATTAAATCAAACTGACCTAATTTTTTAATCCCTTGTGATATGGTATAACTGGTTGCCAACACGTCAGCTCCGCCAAATTTCCGGTCTGAAATAATTGCTCCTTTATCAGCTCCCATAGAGAAAGCTTCCCTTATAATACTAATAGCCTGATTAGGTCCCATAGTTACAACGGTTATGGTACCTCCTTTTTCTTCACGAATCCTTAGCGCAGTTTCAATTGCATATAAATCATAAGGATTCATCTTAGAGCTTACACCATTTCTTTTTAGTACACCGGTAACGGGATCCACTTCAACTTTGTTGGTTTCAGGAACTTGTTTAATACAAACTAAAATATTCACAGATCTACTCCTTTCAAAATTGGTACTACCACTTATAGTAAAATATAAAGTGGCAGCTAATTGGTAGTACCACTTGTTATTCTTATTATATAATTAATTTAATAATGCGTCAATAAGCTACTGGTAAATATACAATATTTATTGAATTTTTCATATCATCTTTATTCATATTACATAATAATAAAAAACCCTTCCGATTCAATCAGTAATCCGGATATGATAATTCTTCTTTCAATATGTAAGAATTATAAATTCTTACTTACCAAATTTCTTTAACTTATCATCAATTAATGCAAAGTGTTTATATATTGATTTTCTGCCCAGTTCCTTGTCTTTTGTCAGCAGACTCTTCACCATTCCCTTATGGGCTTCATATAAGCCATCCCTGCTGTCTTCACTGCTTAATATTTCTCTTCTTAAATCCAGAATAAACTGATCCACTATGGTGGACAAAGCTTGCAGTATGTTTAGAATCAGTACATTTTTAGATGCCACGGCGATACTGTAATGTAGTTTTTTATCCAGAATCACATTATTTTCTTCTGTTACGTTCTCCAGTTGGGATATAATCTGCTCCATCTGCTTTAGCTCCGGTTCTGTTATATGGTCTATGGCTAACATTAACGCTTGCATTTCCAGTCCAAGTCTTAATTGGCTGATTTGCTCATAATTAATCTGATTCAGTAAGAACATCATTGACATAGACTCTACCAAATTATTTTCAAAGTTTCCTTGGACATAATTACCGGCACCATGCTGGCTGGATATTACCCCCATAATATCTAAAGTACGGACCGCTTCACGTACGGAATTACGGCTGACTCCCAATGTTTCAGATAGCTCTCTCTCAGCAGGCAGTTTATCACCTGTTTTTAGCTGACCCGCCATAATCTGATGTTTAATATAATCAACTACTTTGGTATAGGACTTTTTCTGTAACTCTTTTTCTTCCATAAATTCCTCCTGTAAGATTTATCACTATTACGGTAAATTGCAAGTAAAAAATATAGCTCTCACTAGAAATTAATTTGATTTCTGCTATTATATAAAGTTTTATAGCCAAAATGTAAAGAACAGAATACGGTTAAACAAACAGAGGTACATATGGCAATCATAATGGATATCTGATATAAAATAGCAGTGGTGGGAAGTGTACCGGATAAAATCTGGCCAGTCATCATTCCAGGCAATGATACGATTCCCATCCCAACCATTGAGTTCATGGTTGGTAGTAAAGCTGTTTCAACAGCATCATTTACATATGGAAGAAGTATCTTTTTAGGGGTTGCCCCCAGATTTAAAAGAGTTTCTATTTTTGTTCTCTGGGACCGGATATTTTCATTAAAGGTTTTAAGCCCCAGTGTTACACCTGTCATAGAATTACCCATAATCATACCGGCTAAGGGAATGGTATATTGAGGATTGAATATACTTTTACCAACTACCACTATAACAAAATAAGAAAGGATGAATATCCCTGAACCTGCAAGGGATATGGAAACAGCCCATTTAAATTTGGAATTCAATCCTTTATTCTTATTAATAACCCTCTTTATGGAGAATGCAACCATGGCTATAATATAAAAGACAACAAAAACAGGATGTGGATTCTTAAAGATATAAGTCAGGATTAGACCCGCCAGAACCAACTGTACTGTCATTCTCAAACTGGCTATGATCAGGAATCTGCTTTGATTTATCCTGGACTTTTTCATGATAGCTAGTACTATGATAAGCAGCAGATAAACCAAACTGAATTGTAAAATATTTAACTGAACAGCTCCCTGCATTAGTCCACACCCCTTTCTATTAAAATAATTTCTTCTGCAAATTTATCTGTTATTTTAGGATCATGGCTTACTATAATTACTGTGATTCCTTTATCTTTTGCAAATGCTATAAGATTCTCTATTACATCATTACTATTTTCTTTATCTAAAGCAGAAGTTGGTTCATCCAGCATAATAACCTTTGGCAGGAAAGATAAATAGATAGCAATGTATACCCTCTGCTTTTCACCCCCTGACATAGTGGTACAATCTTTATCCAAAGAAAAGGGTATGCAACATAATTTTAGAAATTCTTTCATAACTTCCTCAGAAGGGGCAGGCATATCACGGTAACGATAGAATTCTTTAAAATTATCTTCAATACAGCCATCGAATAAATAAACAGCCTGGCTGATCAGCAGTACTTCTTTCCGCAAAGTAATGGTGTCCATTTGAGAAATATCCCGGTCATGATAATATATGGTTCCATTGCTTGGAGGTAAGGTACCGTTAAATAATTTTAATAAGGTGGATTTACCGGAACCGCTTTTTCCAACGATAAAGCTTACTTTTCCTTCTTTGATCTGAATATCTTTATATTTAATTATCTGATTAAAGCTTAAATTCTTTGTTTCAAATAGAATCCCGTCCAATTGGTTATTCTCCTCTTTTTTCTATTCTATATTTTATATATTACTCATTATGTTCATTATAATAATTGTAAGCCCTAATTTCAATTATTATAATCTAATTCTGAAACATAACCGTAATACTGCTTTCTTTACTTTTAAAGAAACATATTTTACTAATTAATTTGAAATGTTGAGAGATTTTTTTACTAGGGAAATTCTATAAGATAAAAAGAAGTCCATTATGAACTTCCACTGCTGAATAAGCAATGAGGTTGTTATAATAAGACTTCCTTATAGCTTTATACATATTTCACCACATAATTCATTTGTAGTAATTCCTTTTTTATTTTAATTTGTACATCTTCATAATCTGATCCAAACAGTAATTAAAATCTCTCTCTGCTACTGTTTTTGAAACTCTGATAGGGAATTTGGTATATATTTCTCCATTAATCCAGATATTAATATATCCTACCGCACTTCCTTTATAAATTGGTGCTTTTACCACTTCGGGCATATCATAAGTATAGTCAATCTTGTCACTTTTACTTACCAGAAGACCTAAATCCCCTTCCACATAAGTATCGGTAGTGCTTTCTATTCCATTCTCCACCATAATGGTTTGAAAATCATCTGTACCTTCAAATATAGTTTTATAATCAAAATTATCTAAGCCATAATTCATTAATTTGGTGGTATCACTCCACTTATAGCTCTTATTTGGAGGCCAGCCGCTTCCCAATACTGCAGAAACAAGTGTCTTATTATTCCTTTTCACTGCACCTACAAAGCAATAACCAGCTTTCCCTGTAAATCCGGTCTTTACACCTATAGCACCTTCAAATATGTATAAAAATCTATCCTTATTGCTTACCGCAAATTTTCTTCCCGTCTTCACTTCACTAAAGTTCCATATAGGTTCGTTAGTAATCTTAATAAATTGTTCATTTTTTATAGCATAACTAGCTATTTTTGATAATTCTACTGCCGTAGTATAGTGCCCATTTGCATCTAACCCATTGGGTGTTACAAAATGGGTATTTTTACAGCCTATTTCTTTTGCCTTATCATTCATCATTTTTGCAAAGCCCTGTACGGAACCTCCTATGTGTTCTGCAATGGCTACCGCCACATCATTATGAGATTCCAACATAAGGGAATATAATAAATCCTTTAATATGTACTGCTCCCCTTCCCTGATACCAAGTTTAACCGCCGGCCTGGTGGAAGCATATTTTGAAACTGTTACAACATCCTCCAGATTCCCCTTTTCTAGTGCGACTATGCAAGTCATTATTTTGGTAGTACTGGCCATAGGCAATGGATCATTTCCCTTTTTCTCATACAAAACCCTGCCGCTGTCTGCATCCATTAAGGCAGAGCCTATGGCATGTAATTTCATGTTAGGATATTCTACAGGAGTAGACTCAGGAACTGTATCTTTAGAATCCTTTACTGTAATATTCTTATCATCTATTCCTTTTATCTTTACTTCTTCTGCTTTTACTTGGTTCTGTATGTTTTTATATTCCTGGTCCAGTTTATTGCCCAACGCTTTATAATGAGTGAATGAGGCAAAATATAGAATAAACATTGTAACTACTATGGGAAGAATTTTCTTTTTCAAAGCATGTTACCCTATTATATATACTTATTTTTATTTTATAAATATTTTAGAATAATATGCTTAGAAAATATAAGGTTATTTTTATTTCTAAATTACTCTGGAAATTCATCGGTAAAAATTCTTGAATATATCTCTCCTGCTATGTTATGAAAGTCTGGAAGGAAATCCCACAATTACACCCAGACACCTATGTTCAATTATGGCGTTCTATCATTTTTTAGTATAATAATATGTTTTGGGAGATTTTAAAATAGAATCTCCCTTCCGGTTACATTTGTCTTCATTTCTCTTGCGTAATCTATAACTTTTTGAAATTCCGTGGTATCATATTTCCAACCAAAATACTCGGCCACTTTTACAGCTACTTTATTGAAAAAATCATATTGCAGGAATAACTTTTCCCAAATGGCTTCATAACCGCCCTCTGGAAAGAGAGCCATAAAATTCTGCATTTCTTCTTTACTTAAAAATCTTTTTAGATATTTGGAACATTTTCCTGTAGATATAGAAAAATCATGATCCATTGCTATACTCCAATTTAACATTTTAAGTAACATAGGCATTTGATAATCTTCCATATGTATTTTGGCATACAGGAACTCTTCACGGCATAATCCCTTTGCAACATAAAGTGATAACCACCAAAATTCATTACAGCAATCATGAAATTCTTTTTCACCAGGTGGCGTTATGTTGTATATTGAAGTTGAAGTTATATCATATAATTCCTCCCGATTATCTTTATTTAGCAATATCTTTCTCGGTTCTTTATTATCCCTTACCCAAGTTATGTTCCCGGTATCCACCAAAGTCAGATCAATTCGGTTACCGTCTGTAAATTGCATCAGATAATGAAAATTTTCCTTTCCGCTGTAATCATAGGGTTCATTATACCAATCATCCGGAGTCTGCATAATTAGGATTTCACCAAAGACTTTATACCATTCTTTATCATTGGTAAAAGATTGTATGTTTTCCACCAGATACACAATATCATAATCACAGTATTCATCCTTTGTTGCATCAGAATCTGCCCGGGAACCGTTTAGAAAGACACCGCGAATTCGAAAATCTTCTTTTGCTATTTTTAATATTTTATCTAACATGGAAATCTCCTATACTATTTTATTAAATTCATGTATTGGTTTTACTATAATGATTAGATTTATTATACTATAATTAGCAGGAATATCCTACTATATGCTTTAACATAAGTAAAACAACAATCAAATTACTCTATTTAGCCAACTGACAGGACTTTAGAAAACAGGATGCTTCAGCATTTCTTTAAAAATGTCGAAGCATCCTAATATTTTTCTTCCATTAATTAAATCCATATAATAATTTAGTATTACTTACATTTCCTTCTGTGCCACCGATAACATTAATTTAATCCGATTCAGCTGGTTTACATTTGAGATTCCGGGATCATAATCAATGGGCATAATATTGGCATTCGGATACTTTTCTTTTACTGATTTAAACATGCCCCGGCCGGTTATGTGATTGGGCAGGCAAGCCAATGGCTGGACACAAAGAATATTGTTTATTCCATTCTCCATACACTCCATCATCTCTGCGGTAATAAGCCACCCTTCTCCTGTATGATTTCCCAAAGATAATACAGAAGTAGCCAGTTCTGCCAACTGGTGAATAGAAGAAGGTGCCATAAACCTCTTACTCTTCTCCAGTTCCGCTTTCATTACCTTTCGGTAATAACTTAAATACGCAATCCCTATTTTACCAAAATCTTTTTTTAACCTGGTTCCTCCAAGATATTTGTGTTGAAAATCGGAATTATAGAGAGAATAAAAGAAGAAATCTAATAGATCTGGTAGCACAACTTCTGCACCGCCTTCTTCTAATGCCCGGATAATTCCATTATTAGCAACAGGATGGTATTTAGCCAGGATTTCTCCCACAATTGCCACCTTTGGCTTCTTAATATTTATTACCTCAAGCTGGTCAAACTCACTGATAATTGCTTTAACATTCTTATGAAAGGTCTTTCTGTCTCCATTTCTTAAATTTTCTTTTGCCTTCTCATTCCATTCTTTATACAAAGCTTCTGTGGAACCGGGAACTTTTTCGTAAGGTCTTGTTCCGTATATAACACGCATAAATAAATCACCATACAAAACTGCCATAATTAATTTGTTTAACATCCCCGGACTTATCTTAAATCCCGGCTGTTCCCCAAGTCCTACTGCATTCAGGGATATTAACGGAACATTTTCAAATCCCGCCTGCTTCAGCCCCAGTTTTAAAAATGCCATATAATTAGTTGCCCTGCATCCCCCTCCTGTCTGAGTTATCATAACAGAAGTATGATTGATATCGTATTTACCTGACTTTAATCCTTGGATAATCTGTCCCACCAAAAGGATGGCAGGATAACAAGCATCGTTATTTACATACTTTAATCCCATGTCTAAAGCAGCCTGATCAACTTCCGGTAATATTTCCAAATGATATTTGCTTGCCCTTACCGCTTCTTGTACTAATTCAAAATGAATAGGGGCCATCTGGGGTGCCAATATGGTATTCGTCTTTCTCTTATCTTTTGTGAATATTGGGTAGTCATAAGTAATTTTCAGCTTTTTCGCCTGGTATGCTTTTCTTTCTCTTTCTTCTATGGCAGCTTTCAAAGAACGAATTCTTATTTTGGCTGCACCTAAATTATTTCCCTCATCAATTTTTAACATGGTATACATTTTCCCCCCAGAGGCAAGGATTTCTGCTATTTGGTCACTGGTTACGGAGTCCAGGCCGCAGCCAAAGGAATTTAGCTGTATCAGATCCAGGCAGTCTTCCTGAGCAACCAAAGCAGCTGCACGGTATAATCTGGAGTTATATGCCCACTGATCCACCACACGCAATTCCTGATTGCAATTTTTCAGATGGGATATACTGTCTTCTGTTAATACTGCCAGGTCAAAGGATGTTATAAGCTGAGGTATTCCATGATTGATCTCTGAATCCACATGATAGGGCTTTCCACATAACACAATACCTTTTTTATTATGCTTCCTTAAAAAATGAAGTACTTCTTCTCCTTTTTTCTGAATGTCCCTTTTATACCGCTCCAACTCTTTTCTGGCTTCCCTTACCGCTTTTTTTGCTTCTTCTAAGGTAACCTGATACTCTTTGAATTCTTCATAAATTCTGCGAACCAGCAAAGAATCATTATCCAAAGATAAGAAGGGAGCAATAAATTTAATTTCCTTTAACCGGTCTATATTATTCCTTACAACTTCCGCATAAGAGATAACAATAGGACAATTAAAATGGTTGTCCACATTCTTATATTCTTTCTTCTCATATACAATAGAGGGATAAAATATAGTGGTAATTCCCTTTTCAAGTAAATTAATAATATGACCGTGGCTTAATTTGGCGGGATAACATACCGCCTCAGAAGGAATAGTTTCCAGTCCTTTTTCGTATAATTTCTTGCTTGACTGAGCAGATACCACCACTCGAAAACCCAATTCCGTCAGCAGTGTGAACCAAAAGGGATAATTATCATACATATTCAAGACTCTTGGAATTCCTATAGCTCCACGTTTTGCCTTTTCTATAGGTATAGGCTTATAGTCAAAGGTTCTGTTATATTTGAAGGCATAAAGGTTTGGCATCTTAGAGAGTTTATCTTCCTCTAAACCAAGTCCTCTTTCGCACCGGTTACCCGTTATAAAAGTTTCCCCGTTGGAAAATGCATTTACGGTAAGCAGGCAGTGATTTCCGCATTTAGCACAACGATTGTATGAGGTATTGCCTGAAAAATTTGATAGGGTCTCTCCTTGTAAAAGAGTTGATTCATCCCCCTCCTGATATCTTTCTCTTGCAATGAGCGCTGCTCCAAAGGCCCCCATAAGACCTGCTATATCAGGTCTTATAACTTCCCGTCCGGATATCAGTTCAAAACTCCGCAGAACCGAATCATTATAAAAGGTTCCTCCCTGTACAATGATATTTTCGCCCATGTCTTTTTCATCACGTATTTTTATTACTTTAAATAGTGCATTCTTAATAACCGAATAGGACAGTCCCGCCGATATATCACCAACCTCTGCCCCTTCCTTCTGTGCCTGTTTTACTTTAGAATTCATAAATACGGTACACTTTGTTCCCAAATCTACCGGAGCTTTTGCAAATATTCCTTCCTTTGCAAAGTCTTCTACTTTCATATTCAAGGAATTGGCAAACCCTTCAATAAAGGAGCCGCAACCGGAGGAACATGCCTCGTTAAGCAGAATGCTGTCAATAGTACCATTTTTAATACGTAAGCATTTCATATCTTGTCCGCCAATATCCAAGATGAAATCCACACCGGGAAGAAAATGTTCCGCTGCTTTATAATGTGCAATGGTTTCTATTTCCCCAATGTCTACATGAAATGCTGCCTTCAAAAGATTTTCTCCATAACCGGTAACAGTACTTTTAGCAATGGTTACACCTTGGGGGAGAATTTGAAATAATTCTTTTAAAACCTTAACCACTTTTTGAATGGGGTCTCCTTCGTTGCTTCCATAATAAGTGTACAGAAGTTCCCCTTTTTGTCCGATTAGTACAACTTTAGTTGTAGTAGAGCCAGCGTCGATTCCCAGATAGCTTTTACCTTTATATTCCGATAGCTTTTGCTTTTTTACTGTAGCTTTGTCATGCCTTGTTCTAAATTGTTCGTACTGGGCTTCATTTTCAAATAAGGGCGGAAGCTTTCTCACATCATCATCCTTAATATCCGCAATAAGCCAGATCTTATCTATAATTTCTTTTAAAGAAAATATTTGATTGTGTTTTAATAAGCTAAAATTTATTTTTTCATTGGCTTTATCCCTTTCCCCTGTGTCTCTGCCTTTTTCATTTTCTTCATTTTCAGGCATGGTTCTTGTAGAAGGATTGTAAGAGCTTCTCTCTATCTTTTCACCAGATAACAAAGCCGCGCCAATAGCCGGATAATATATAGAGTTCTCCGGTATAATTACATCATCTTCTGTCAGTCCCAAGCTTTCTCTAAATCTTTCTCTAAGTTCAGATAAGAAGTAAAGAGGGCCTCCTAAAAAAGCTATCTTTCCCCGAATGGGCTTACCGCAAGCCAGTCCCCCTATAGTCTGATTTACAACTGCCTGAAGTATGGAAGCAGCTATGTCGGATTTATTAGCACCATCATTTAATAAAGGCTGTACATCTGTTTTTGCAAATACACCGCATCTTGAGGCAATTGGATAAATGACTTTATGTTTTTTAGCATACTTATTTAATCCCGATGCATCTGTATTCAATAGTACCGCCATCTGATCTATGAATGCTCCTGTACCGCCTGCACAGCTGTTATTCATCCGTTGTTCTATTCCGCCGGCTAAGTAGGTAATCTTTGCATCTTCTCCACCTAGCTCTATTACAACATCCGTCTCAGGTATCATAGTTTTTGTTGCCTTGGTACAAGCAATCACTTCCTGTTCAAAGTTTATATTTAACCAATTAGAAACAGACAGTCCGCCCGAACCTGTAATATTAATCGTACAATGAATGTCACCTAATATTTCATAACATGAATTCATAATACTGATTATAGTACTTTTAATATCTGATAAATGTCTTTTATATTCACTATAGATAATGTTATTGTCCTCATTAAGAACCACTATTTTTACCGTTGTTGATCCAATGTCTAAACCAATTTTATAAGGATTCATAATCTTAGTTTCTCCTCTTCCTGCTTCTCTTTATGACTGCTATAAAAGTCCCGTTATATCTTTCTAAACCTTAAGATTATTGTAATCTGGCCTTAATAAAATATCATTCTAAGACTTAAATAAATGTTATTCTATGTCTTTGGAAAATGTTTTTCCGGGCCTTAAGGCGAAGGATCTCATAAAAAGATTCCATATCTAACTATTATGTTCCGGATTCCTTGAATCATACAGTTCTTCCAATAATTTTATATTATGTTAAATAAAAAAACGTCTGTTCTGCCTAAATAACAGTACAAACGTTTTTTTAATGGAGGTTAGAGAATGAATGAAAGAAAATAATATACCTGTTGAAACTTATATGCACGTAGTGACATTCGACCTATGAGAATTCGTTTAGAAAATAAGGACATCCTAAGAATTAACTAGATGAAGGGCCTGATAGTCAAACCATTTGATACTATCAATCCGTTTCATTAATAGTGTCCGGTGGTAGATATAATTTTAACAGCTTTGACGGATTGATCATCGATATCATATCCATTCAAGAACTAATCCCACACCTGTTTCCTCTATGTTCAGGTCTTGTAAAAAACTTGCCTTCACTTTAAAGGATGTACAATGGCAGGGATAAAGATAAGGGATGTTCTGTTTCTTTAAATATTCCCTTGTCTTTTCCACTTGTTCATTTACATCAAATAAATGAAAACCTCCGATAATACCTGCTACCTTATCTTTTTTAGTTACCTTTTTACTATACTCAATAATGTTACAAATCCCTGCATGTGAACATCCTGTAATAATATAAATCCCTTCTTCTCCAGTAAAAACAAGGGCAGAATCATCCAATACATAGTCTTCTACAAGTCCCTCTTCAGAGTTTCTTATACCAACGGGAGCCTTTGCCTCATAATCCATAACTCTTGGTATTTCACCAAGAAATATTAGTTTCTCCGTAATATAAAAAGGTGTTCTGGTTGTAACTACCCTGTTATTTTTACCTATTTCCTCTAAAGAAAGGGGAGAGGAAATAAGAATATCATCCATCCTTTTCTCTTCAAAGGTATGGGGATGGGCGATTATAGTCAGATCTTCATTGTTTTCATACTCTTTAAGAAGGTGGGACAGACCTCCTGTATGGTCATTATGACCGTGGGACAATACCAGATAATGAAGTTTTGCTAAATCAATATCCATACTTGCTGCGTTTTTTATAAATACATCGGAATATCCCGTATCAAATAAAATCCTTTTATCCCCATCCTCTAAATAATAAGAAACTGCCGGCTCACCTAAATAGTACTCATCAATATAGGTATTATTATCAACTAAAACTTTTAGTTTCATAAATTCACTCCTTGAACCCCGTATTGTATGAAACGGATACTGCTATTTAAAGCTGCCTTCATTCCTATGCCCCCATGTAAATATCTTTCTTTAGGGTCTTTACAGCTATATCGATTTCCTTCTATTTCTAACGATATCACATTATCCTGCACAGTAACATCTAAGGTATATTCTTTCTTATATTCTATGGAATAAGGTACCGTTAAAAGAATTTCTTCCTTTCTTTCAAAGATACTTCCAACCTTAATGCCGTCTTTTTCCATCCTTACAAAATAAGAACGTAAATTTCCCTGATTTCGAATGAATAAATCTCCTGCTCCCTCATAAAGGGCAAAGGTCAGACGACAGGTATAATTTCTCCAGTAATAATCACCGGTTAGAATATGCTCCTCACCTGTAAGAAGTATTCCGTCTTCCTGCCACTTGATGTTATTAAGGTGCTTATTATATTTTGTAAAACCCTGCACTTCTTTTTGAACTACACTATGCAAAGAATAATCATCCACCGGTATATCAGCCATGATCATGGAATAAGATGGATTAGCTTTTATAGTAAACTCATCCAGGTATACTACTACCTGTTCACCAAAGAAAGTGTCCTCTTGGTTTAAGGATACTATCTGTATTCCCACTTCTTTTACCAGACCGTTTAAAGCAGCAGGAATTCTTCCCTTTATTTCTTTCCAGCCGGGAGAATCCAACAGAACTTCACCAAATTGCAGTATCTTATCATTGCCTGCATCATAGCAGTATAGCTTTGCCTTTAGTTTTTGATCCGTTTTTAAATAGAGATATCCCTTAACTTCATCCCCCGGATATACAATGGGGCTAAAGGTAGGTTCGTATCTGGCGTCATGAAGATCTTTTGGCTCATAGTAGCTTTTTTGATACACAGATACAGTATTGTTAGGATGAAGATTATTAATCATTATTTTAAGGCTGCGCTTTCCTTCAAAAGCCGCCTCATCCGTATTTTGCAAGAATACCTCACTGTTTTTATAATCACCTTTAATACGAAATCCATGAAGGGCATCCATAAATTCAAAATGAGAAATTCTTGTTTGCTCCTGAGACAATTTTCTTTCATATTCTTTAAACATAGCAGGCATCTCTTCCCCTGCTATTTCATATCCTAGTTTGCAAAACAGCAGTGTATTTTCTGAAAGAGTGGAGATATTAAGACTTCCCACCATACTGGAAGCCAGCATAATATCCTTAATAGGTGTAATAAAACGTTTCGGTATACCCAATGGATTTTCCTCACTTTGTATTCCCGTTAACACACCCATAATAGCTCCTACATTACCGGCATTACAATCCGTATCAAAACCGCATAAATTAACCAATTCCATAGTCTTAAAAAAATCACCGCCGCCATAAATTAAAGACAGGGCTATAATACCTCCATTGGGTATCATATGACATACGCCTTTATACCGGTCAGACCAATATTCGTTTTTTAAGACTAAGAAAGCTTCTTCTGAAGAGCAGCCTTCTTCCTTACATAAAAGCATGCGCTCCACTACCTCTTTATAAGTAGAATCCTCCGGAATTTCCTTTAGGGCTTCTTTTATAATTTCAATAATATCTGTATGGGTATATGCCAGAGAAATACAGGCAGCAATAAATCTACCTCCGTACACCCCTTCCAAATCATGGGTTACTCTTGCGCTGTGTTCTGCAAGGTCACTTGCAACACTGGGATTTCCCGGAGCTAAAAATCCAAAACCGTCAATGAAAATCTGACCGCCGATTTGCTCTGCCAGTTCCTGCCCGTTGACGGCTATACTGCCTGACTCAGGGGCTTCTATACCTTTTAACAGGTTTTTATAAGCGGTATGTTCTGTGGATAATTCATTGCCCCACCAAAAAAATCCATGCTCATTGGCAATATAATTTAAAAAAGTATAGCCCATTTCTTTGGGAGAAACTTGGCTGTAATGTTCCAAGGCTCTGACAAAAAAGAGGGGACCATTACTGTCATCATCACAAGCAAAGTCATTATAATCCACTAAATAATCGGTGATATGCTTTCCATAAAGCTGCTCTATTTTTTCTTTGGAATATCCCTCAATAGGTGCTCCCATACGAATGCCAATCACCTTGCCAAGCCAGCCGGCATAGGTTTTTTCAATATAATTAGGAACCATTCCACGCCTCCTTCCATGATTTAAATCTTAAGCCAATGCTTTAGATAAAATTCTTTTTTCTCTAATTTCTTTTCTTCTTTTATTTGAAGTTCTTCTTTGCTTAATATATCAAGAATCGTTCCTGCCAATACATAGGCAGTATCTTCATACACATGTTTTTTATCTACAATTTCAAACTGATTGCTGTGTACATTTCCATAAATACCGGAAAATCCAAATTGAATCGTAGGTAATAAAAAGCTAATATCGCCTATATCACCGGAAGCTCCCGATACCACATTTTGAATAATTTCATCTTCATTGCATAAGTCAAGCATATTGGAATACACAACGTCATTTACTTTTTTGCTTTGATTTAGGGGCAGATATCCGTTTACATCAAGGATTTCACAGGTGGTTTCCAACGCTTTGGCACAGTGAGTAATGGCGTGGTTCACCTGCCTGTTAATCTCTAACAGATCCTTTTCTGTATTTGCTCTGATATAAGTCTCCATAACCGCATAATCGCAGATAATATTGGCTGTTTTTCCCCCTTCTTTTAAGATAGGGTATACTCTTGCGCCGGATTCTGTGGAGAAAGTATCTTTTAACATTTGAATGGCTGTTAAAGAAAGAGTTGCCGCCTGCAATGCATTTTTACCCAAATGGGGAATTACCCCCGCATGTGCTGCCAATCCTCTAAAAATAACTTCCTTACGTATAAATCCTGCCAAGGTAGAGTTAATATCAAACAACCCATGGGGATTTCTTTCATCCTTTCCCATTACATGGCAGGATAACACCATATCCACATCATCAAAAATTCCTTCGTATATCATATTCTGCTTACCGGAATAAAACTTTATTTTTCCTGCCTGTATTAGTTCTTCTCTGGAATCAATATCAATAAATTCTTCTGCTGGTGCGAATATAAAGCTGACACGACCTGTAAATTTTTCCAATACTTCACTTTTATGAAAGGCTGTAATCAAGTTTAAAAGAACCGCAATTTGAATGCTGTGACCACAGGAATGAAAAGGTGCCATAACTCCATCCATGCTGGTTAATAAAGCATCCATGTCTGCCACTACCCCTATATGATAGCCTGTATTCCCTCCTAAGGTAACTTTTACTCCATGAAGAGCAATATGATTGGTATAGGGAATACCTAATTCATCTAAATATTTACAGATACAATCTTCTGTGTACTTTTCAAAAAAACCCAATTCCGGGTGATTGAATAAATCTTCACCGATCTTATAAATACATTCCCTGTTTTCTTCTAAAATAGACAGCACTTCTGCTTTACATGACTCTATCATAGTATTCCTTTCTATTCCTACATGGAATCCAATCGAAAAACTGCTTCCTTTAGGTGTCTTACAAACTCCTCCCTGTCTACATCCATTAATACAGTTGTATTGGGCTTTGGCATATCATACCAGATACGCTTATCTGTTACACTCATACCTTTGGTTAAAGTACCCTCCAGTTCAATATCCACATACAGTTCCTTTGCAGTAAATATCTCCGGGTACATTAAATACATAACAGGACATGCATCAAAAACAGGACTTCTATCCTGGTTCAGTCCTTTGGAAAATTTGGAGTAGAACCCCAGAAGATCATATACAAAGCTGCTGACTTTTCCTTTGTTTTTAAATTCTTCTATTTCGCTGTGAAGTATACTTGCAGCAGCACTTACTTCCGTACCTGCCTGTATAATGGGCAGACCGGAATGAAATACCATATATGCCGCATGAGGATCAATATAAAAATTAAATTCTGCGCTTGCTGTTGCATTGCCGGAAGAATAGCTTCCCCCCATTAGGGCAATGGCTTCTATTTTTTCTTTTACCTCAGGATAAGTTTTTAACAGCAGGGCAATATTTGTCAAAGGTCCAAGGGCTGCTATGGTGACCTTTTCCTGAGATTCCATAAGTTTATCTCTTAAGAATTCAATTCCGTTCTGATTTTCATATCCAATAGTAATTTCTTCTACAATTGGACCGTCCATTCCGCTGTCGCCATGGGCTTCGGGAGCCACTCTTAAAGGCTCTATTAAAGGTTCACTTGCACCTTTGGCTACAGGAATTTTTTTATTTATTACCGTTAATATTTTAAGGGCATTTTCACTTACTTTATCTAAGGTTTGGTTTCCTCCCACAGTAGTAATGCCTAAACAATTAAAAAATTCAGGATTAGCTAAAGCAAACATAATAGCCATAGCATCATCATGCCCGGGATCACAATCAATAATTATATGTTTCATCTATTTATCCTCTTTCGTTTTACGAATGGAATACACTATAATACCAATAAATACTGCTACATAAGGAAGTGTAGTAACTAACTCAGAAGGAATGTTCTGAAGCTGCAATACATTTCCTATGGCACTGAAAATACCGAATAAAAAGGAAGTAATGGTAGTAGGAATTACCATGGAACGCCCCATAGCTCCTGCTGCAATGGCAATCCATCCCCTGCCTGCTATCATATCTCTTGTAAACATGGAAAGGTACCCCATGGACATATAAGCTCCGCCAAAACCGGCAAGCAATCCGCTAAGACAAAGGGATAAAAATCTTACACGTTTTACGTTAATACCCACAGAAGCTGCTGCATGAGGGCTTTCTCCCACAGCTTTTATATGAGTTCCTAATTTAGTTTTATTTAACATAATATAAATCACTATAATGGAAAGAAGGGCCACATAGACCAAAATATTATGTCCAGAAATAATTTCTCCTAAAACGGGAATATTTTTTATTACAGGTATGTCCACAGAAGGAATCTGTTTACTTGCTAAAGAAGCAGAGTTCCCCTTTTGTCCTGTAAGCATATAAAGGATATATACTGTAAACTTACTGGCAAATAAATTCAGCGCAATACCTGCCATAATTACATTAGTTCCAAGATACAGATTCAAATATGCCATAAAAGCACTAAATAGTATTCCCACTACTAAAGCAGCTAAAAGCCCTATAAATGCACTGCCTGTATAGGCAGATGCCAAAACTCCTACTAAAGAAGAGGTAAGCATGGTTCCTTCCATAGCTATATTACTTACTCCTGCCTTACTGGATATTACATTTCCCAGAGCTGCATAAAGGATTGGAGTGGTTACACGAAGCACTGCATAGCCAAATGCAGGGGTTAATAAAAGTGCTAAAATATTATTCATTTACAATCCCTCCTGCCATTGCCTTTTTGCGCTTTAAGTAATTAATTATGAAATCCGCTGTAATTAACAGAACCAGTATCATCTCCACAATTGCAACCATTTCCACCGGTATATCGGTGCTTCTTGCCATAATATTGGATCCGGTTCTAAGGTAGCTTAAGCCGAAGGCCGCTACAATAGCCCCAAGGGGACGGTTTTTCCCAAGCATGGCTACCAAACAGCCGTCAAATCCGTATCCGGGCAAAGAAGACCATGTAAACCGGTCATACATACTGAGCAAATGAATGGAAGATCCCATTCCCGCAATAAATCCAGACATAAAATGAACTATGATGGTTAATGCAAAAAAGCTCATACCGGAATATTTAGCAAAATCTTTATTAATACCTGTAATTTTAATGGTATAGCCCAGCTTGGTTTTATTGGAGATAAACCATATAATTGCAGTTACTATAATAAGTATAATAAATCCTGTTGTTACTCCTGTTTTCGGTATAATCTGAGTCAGCTTTGCAGTATCTAAAAATTCTTTGGAAGCTACACCTGTAACCGCCATATCCTTAAGCCTTGTCTTTAGAATGTAAAAACCGATACCAAAAAGAATGGTATTTAACATTAAGGAGGTTACCAGTTCACTGGCATTATATTTGGCTTTAAAAAAGCCAGAAATACAGGCAATGCATCCTCCTACCACGGAAGCTGCGAGAATAACTATGGCAGAATGAACAATACTTCCGCCCATTGGCCTTGTAGCCAAAACCGTAGCTACAATACCGGACATATAAAAGATACCTTCTCCACCCATATTAAACAATCCGCTTCTAAATAACAGGGAAGCAGATAGTCCTGCAAAGGCAAGAGGTACCATAAGTTCAAGTACATTGCCGAAATATCTTAATTTTGTCATAGGAGCTGTAATTAATCTTGTAAATGCATACAGGGGTTCTTCACTGGTTGCAAATAGAACAAGCAAAGTGACAAGTAAGGCAATAACAACAGCAGACAATATTTGTATGACTTCATTTTTGGTTTGGCTAGTTAATCTTTTCATCCATTAACCTCCTGATTTCTTCTGGAGACTGTCGTTTTACTCCAAGCATATAAAAACCTAATTCTTTTTCTGTCAGATCGGCTAGATTATCAAAGTAAGCCACAATTTCACCGGAATACATAACAATAATCTTATCGCTGACTGCTAAGGCTTCACCTAAATCCGCACTGAATAAAAGAATTGATTTATTTTTATTTCTAAGCTCAATTAATTTTTCATGAATAAATCTTGCAGAACCGATATCCACGCCTCTGGTTGGCTGCTCTGCAATTAGAAATTCAGGATTGGCATTATATTCCCTTGCTACCACTACCTTTTGAATATTTCCTCCTGATAAGGACTGAATTTCCGTATCGGAAGACTGGCAAAGCACATTAAAGTCTTTCACCAATTGATCACTTACTTTAGTAATGGCTTTATGATTCATCATAAATTTATGGTTTAATTCTTCCCTGTCATAATAGCTGGCAATTATATTTTCCTTAATACTTGCACTGGCTGCAATTCCCTGCCTCATACGGTCTTCCGGTATGTAGGCAACCTTTGCCCGTTCCCGTATTTCTTTAATTCTAAAATTACTGATTTCCATATCCTGAATCAGAATTCTTCCTTTTTCAGCCCTTTTATAACCAAACAAAACATCCACAAGCTCTGACTGTCCGTTTCCCTCAACTCCTACCACACCAAGTATTTCGCCGGTTTTGGTTTTTAGGGATAAATCTTTTAACAAAGGGATTCCGTTTTGAGTATAGGTTATATTATCTATGGTTAAAGCTACTTTCTTGCTTTTAATTTCCTGTTTTATACCGCTGTATTCATACTCCACTTTTCTGCCGATCATAAGCTCAGATATGGTTTCTGTATCCACATCCCTGGTATTATGAGTTGAAATTAATTCACCCTTTCGGATTACAGATATTCTATCACTGATTTGCTTTACTTCCCCAAGCTTATGGGATATAAAAATTATAGTATGTCCGTTTTCTTTAAATTTTTTAAGCTCAACAAACAGCTGCTCTGTTTCCTGTGGAGTAAGAACCGCCGTCGGTTCATCTAAAATTAATACCTTTGCACCTTTATACAGTAATTTTAAGATTTCCACTTTCTGTTTCATTCCAACACTTAAATCACTTACTTTTTCATCCATAGAAAGCTGAAAATTATACTGCTTTGCCAGCTCTTCTGCTTTTTTCTTACTGGCTTTTGAATTAATAAAACTAAATTTTGTGGGCTCATCTCCTAAAACAATATTTTGTAATACGGTAAAAGAGGGAACCAGCATAAAATGCTGATGTACCATACCGATCCCAACAGCAATAGAATCTAAGGGAGAGGTAAAATTCATTTCTTTTCCCTTATAATAAATAGCTCCCTGTGTGGGTTTTTCCAGTCCGAATATAATCTTCATCAATGTTGATTTACCTGCCCCGTTTTCTCCTACAATGGCATGTATCTCACCTTCACGAAAGCCTATGGAGATTCCTTTATTTGCTACTACTCCGTTATCATATACTTTTTTAATATCTCTAAGTTCTAAAATATAGCTGTTGCTCATTCCATCAACCTCCGACCTAAGATGGTAAATATAAGAGCGGGTTTCCCGTAATAAACCTCGCCTATATCCTATAAAAAGGGTCTGCTAGTAATTTAACAGACCCTATTAGAATTATTTATTTCAACATAAAATAGAATATCTATTTTAGTTTTATGGCTGTACGCTTTCTCTAAAATCACGAACGGCCTTTTCATCCATATCAAATGCAGTAGGAATAGTTACCTTTCCATCTTTTAAAGCTTTTTCCGCATCGTCTACCTTGGCTTTTACATCATCAGTAAGCGCTTTATTATAGAATTCATTTCTGGCAATACCGATACCATTTTCCTTAATACCGTATTGAACATGAGTACCCCATTCCAATTCACCTTTTTGAGCTTTTTCCACAGATGATAAAATAGTTTGATCGATGGTTTTAAAGCCGGAAGTAATGATTTTGGAAGCTTTGGCTTCATCTGTTTTTGCATAAAGCATAGCTTGATCGCTGTCTACACCAATTACATATTTATTTAATTCATTGGCTGCATCAATTACACCGTTACCTGCATTACCTGCACAAGCAAAGATAACATCAATACCGGATTTGTATTGGTTTAAGGCAATTTCTTTCGCTGTTGCCACGTCCTGGAAGCCTCCAACATAGGATACCGCTACCTTAATATCAGGATTTACATATTTTGCACCTTCCACATATCCAACCATGAAGTCATTAATTCCAGGGATATCCATACCGCCGATAAATCCGATGGTTGCGTTTTCATCTGCTAATTCCATAGTGGAAGTAGTGGATGCTGCTGCAACTGCACCGCATAGGAAACCAATTTCATTGGTGGAGTAGAACATAGAATATACATTGTCTAATTCTGAAGCAGTTTCAATATCAAAGTTAATGAATTTTTGTTCCGGATATTCTGCCGCAACCTCATTCATATAAGGAGTTATCTGCCAGTTACAGCTAAGAATTACATCATAACCTTCTTCTGCCGCATCAATAAAGTAAGATTTCCATTTTGATTCGTCAGTACCTATTTCAATAATTTTAGTAGTAACACCTTTTGCATTTTTTTCCACTTGTTTCATACCTTCTACCGCTAAGTCATAAAAGGATTGATCTCCTTGGTATGGTATTAAAAGTGCTGCACTGAATTCTCCAGAACCGGCTTTTTTGCTGCAACCGGCCATTAATCCAATAACCATAGCCATAGTTGCCATTAATACAATGATTTTTTTCATAATATTCCTCCTAGTGTATTTATATCTGGCATTGCGCTGTGCTCCAATGCTCCATTAAAAGCATATCCTGCTCCTGTAGTTTCCACTACTTGAATAGTTTCTGCTTTACAATGTACAAACGGTTCTCCGTTATGAAAATAAGCTAGTCCTTACCTGCACTCATAATTTTGTTTGGGTCAGGAGCAAAACATCCTTGTCAGGTTTCTCATATACCCTTGCAGTTCATTTTCATTTGGAGTTAAATAAGTACTTTCTTTATAGCTTTATTCTTTTTTATTATCATGAAACCCTTTTGTTGTTTCTCTGATTACCAGTGTATTCTCCAATATAATTTCAAAAGGCGGACTAATCTTTTGTTCTATTAATCCTATCATACATCGAAAGGCTTCTTCCCCAAGCCTTCTCACAGGCTGGCTTACAGTTGTTAGTTTAGGGTGTACCCATTCCGACATTTTTATATTATCAAATCCTAAGATCTGAATTTCTTCCGGAACTTTCTTGTTTTTTTTATAAAGATAGTTTAAAAGTTCAATTGCCGTAATGTCGTTCCAAGCAAATACACCATCAAAACCCTTATTTAGCAACCCTTCTTTTTCATCCTCTGTTATAATGTCCCATTCCTTTACTTCATAGACAATGCCGTATTCCTTCATAACTTCTTCAAAAGCTGCCTGCCTTTCTTTAGATGGGATGTTATCACCTCCTGATAGATACAAAATTTTATTGCAGCCGCAGTCAATAAGATGCTTGCTGCCAATAACCGCTCCCTGCCTGTGATCGCTGATTATGGTTATATTAGAATTAGGCTTTGAGCTTTTTCTGTCCAGTGTTAAAGTGGGAATATTGGATTCCAGATCTTCAAATTTGGAAGAGCCGGTAATAAAAATAATTCCGTCAAAACAACTGGATATTGCCATTTTTAAATAGTTCTTTTCCAGCTCAATATTACCGTTGGTATTGCATAGAACGGTTTTGTAACCTGCTTTCATAAAATTTTGTTCTATTGTTTCTACTAATTCTGTAAAAAACGGATTGGTGATGGTAGGTATCATAAGTCCGATAGTATAGCTTTTATTTGATTTCATTGCCCTTGCAATTGCATTGGGAAAGTAGTTAAGCTCCTCACATGCCTTTTTAATCTTTTCTTTTGCTTCTTCGCTGATATAGCTACCTTCTTTAAAATACCTTGTTACAGTAGACGTTCCAACCCCTGCCAGCTTTGCTACTTCTTTAATCGTTGCCATATTATTTTCCCCTATGTGGTATCGTTAACACATCTTAATCATATTGCTATTTTTGTAATTTGTCAATAAAAAAATTGTCGAAAAAGCATATTTTTTGTTACAATTACTTTTTATTACAGTAAAAATCAGTCCCTTTCTTCTCACACCATGGATTTAAAGTACAGGAACCGCAATTAGATTTCCTTGCAGTACAAATACTTCTTCCATGATAAATCAATTGAAAATTAATACGGTTCCAATATTCTTTCGGAAGCAGTTCCATTAATTCCTTTTCTATTTGTACCGGATTTTTTCCCTGTACCCAGCCGAGGCGCTGTGTAATACGCATCACGTGGGTATCCACCGTCACCCCTGGTATCCCGTAGGCATCCGCTAAAAATAAGGTAGCTGTTTTTCTTCCCACACCGGACAAATTCACCAGCTCATCTATATTGACTGGCACTTTGCCGCCATGTTCTGCAAGGATTTGATTACAGCAATTTTTCATATTCTTTGCTTTGTTTTTATACAAACCGACGGATTTAATATGTTCCTCAATGTCTTCTAAAGGTGCATCTGCTATGGATTCAATGGTGGGAAATCTCTCCCACAATTTTGGCAGTATTTCTTCTACCTGCTTGTCCGTACTTTGTGCACTAAGCATAATGGCAAGCAATAGCTGCCAATCCTTAGAATGAAGAAAGCCCTCTTTAGTAGTTCCGTACTCTTTGTCCAAGGTTTCCAATATATGCTTTACTGATTCTTTTGTCATTTTCTATCACTCCATTATTAAAATTTTATTTTTGTATTTGCCATTATATCATAAATATGAAAGGTATTCCTATTCTAATTCAAATGAGGATTATAAGATTATAACAGAACAAGCAGAAGCATTAAAAAATAACTGAGTTAATTAATGAAATTAATAAAGCCATCAAAACCATAGTAAGATATCTAACTATAACTATCTATGGTATTTGATGGCTTTTATTGTATTTATTATCTAAGATGCCTTAAAGAAATGTGTAAAAAATCAAATAAAACATGTTTATACTCTTTAATTTATACGGTTTTGCATAGGTTTTATCTATTTCTAACGAAGATTAATGCTAACCGTTCCGTTCTATAAATATTAACTTCTTCGTATAAACTCCGCATGACATTTTGGACATGTAATACAGATTTTACCCTTTCCTTTTGGAATACGTATTTTCTGGGAACAAGTTGGACATTTATAAATATGATATTTTCTTCTTTGCTCCGAATTATACTTTAGTTTTTTAAAGATACTTAAAAAGCGGTTCTTATAATCTAAATATATATTATTTTCCTTATATCGTTTGGCATGATTTCTGGAAAACATTCGAAAATAACATATAATTATTAAGATAAGGGCCAAGTTATAAGTAATAATATTAGGAAAGAACATAGAGATAATCATTATGATTAAGCCAAGACCAAGTAAAAATTTATTAAGTTGATCCACTCCGTATCTTCCCATCATAAAATTACGAAATCTATTATTAAAATTCATATTCCTTAAGTCCTTTCATGTTTACTCTATTCATAGTAATTAACATTTATTTTACTAAGAATTATAAGATTAAACAATGGTTTTACTATTAAGTATTTATAATATTTTTCTAAAATGGAATAATTCTAAAATCAGCTCATTACCTATACGAATCCGTTATAGACCTCAAAAACGAAACAGCAAAGCAGGATTGGTATTATCTTATGATATTTTAAATCCGGCATTTTGGAACTTTCTTGGAACATTGGGTTGGTCACCTATTCTTCCATATACATTTAAGGATGCAATTGCTTTCATATCTTCCTCAGAGATTTCAAAATCAAATACATCTCCATTGTTTATAATTCTGTCCGGATTTGCTGATTTTGGAATGGGAATCGCACCAAGTTGGAATACAAAACGTACACAAATCTGGGCAATGGTTTTATTATACTTTCTGGCCATATCCTGTAATATTTCTCTTTCAAACGCCTTTCCTTGAATTAACGGGCTCCAGCCTTCCACACAAATATTATTTTCCCTGCAATACGCAAGTAGTTTGTCTTCCGTACATTGTGGATTTAACTGAATTTGATTAACCATTGGTTTTATCTTGGAATTCTTTATCAATATTTCCAAATGTTCAATCATAAAATTACTTACACCAATGGCTCTTATTTTTCCCTCTTCATATAATTTTTCAAAAGCCTGCCAGGTCTCAATAATATCTTCTTCATAACAATCTTTATGTTCTTCAACTACCGGCCAGTGAATCAAATATAAATCAAGATAGTCCAAATCCAAACGTTTTAATGACTCATGAAATGAAGCCAAGGTATTTTCATAACCATGGTGTGCATTGGGAAGCTTACTGGTTACAAAAAGTTCTTCTCTTCTGATACCAGATTTTTTGATACCTTTACCAACTCCAGCCTCATTAAAATAAGCTGCAGCAGTATCAATATGTCGATAACCGCAAGTAATGGCATTACTTACCGCATCCTCCACTACCTCGTCAGGCATTTTCCATGTTCCGAATCCAATGCATGGGATTTTAACTCCATTTGACAAATCTAATGTTGAAGATAAATTAGTACAAGTATTATTCATATTAATTTCCTTTCAGTTTATTCTGTATTCTTCTAATGCGTCCAGTACAATATCTGCAAAATCTTCCGCTGCTCCCCAGTCGAATCGAAATAATCCTTCTCCCCCGCCGCCGCTTGAATAATGTACTCTTGTATTACCCTCTAAATTATCTAGGACAACCGTTAATGTTAAACGGTTTCCGGCACGGTAGTAATGTTTTTCAAACACCTGAACCATACACTTTAAAGTCCTTCCATCCTCAATCTCATATTTATCAATTAATTCTCCGGTAATACTGCCGCCCACAACCTCATCATAGATAATTTCTGCTGCCTCCTGAATGGATATTGATACCATAAATGTTTGTCCCATCTTAACCTCAATTCCAGCATTTCGTGCTTTTTAATAAGGGCAGTAAATATGTGCTCCGTGCACATAGCAGCGGTTGTAAGAACTAGTTTTTACAATCTCTCCACATTAATCAGCCCTTCATTGCTTCATGTTCTTCCTTTAATTCTTTATATAACTCCAGTGAATTCCACTGTATATTATGTTCCGTTAGAATTGCTTTTAAAGGTATTTTTTCAATATTATTATTTCTAAATAATCTCAATAATTCATCAATACGTTTGCTGGTAAAACCTCTCATCACCAGCATTTCATCAGTAAAGCCTTCTCCTGTATAATCTTCCTGATTCTTTTCAAAGCCTTTTATTCCGGCAAGAGAACCGATTGTTTGTAAATACATATCTTTTGTAATTATTTTATTTCTGACTCCCATCCGAACCAGAACAAATCTTATTTTATTCAGTTTCTCAGGGTTAATATTATATAACAATACTACTTCATTTGTTGTTTTCATAAACGCTCCTGTCTAAATACTTATTTGGTAACATATAAAATACCTAATGTTTTAGGTCCGCAATGACTTGTAATTACGCCTCCGGCACGGGTTACTGTAATTTCTTTAAATACGTTCAGACCTTTTAAAAAATCGTATAGTTCTTCAACAACTTCATCCTCACATCCGGAGTGCGTTATAAACACTCTATCAGTATCTGCACTTAATAAATTTTCTTTCAAATCTTTGGCATATTTTAAAAGTACGGCTTTATGACTGCCTCTATATTTTTTCCCTACAGACATCTTTCCTTCGGATACTACAATCATAGGTTTTAACTTTAATGTATTACCAATCAATGCTGTTACAGTTGAACATCTGCCTCCACGGGCCAGATATATTAAAGTATCCACTATAAAGCTTGCTTTCACTTTATCTCTCATAACATCTGAAATATAGTGAACAATTTCTTCAGCAGAATAACCTTCCTCAGCCATAGTTGCAGCTTTTAATACCTGGAATCCGATTCCAGTTGATAAGCTTTTGGAATTAATACTATATATTTTATGATGATAGTTATAGAACTCTCCTGCTAATCGCATTACATTGCAGGTGGATGACATATCCTCTGAAATACCTATGAATATAATGTCTTTATTTGCTTCAACATATGGCTTTATAAATTCGATGGCATCATTTAAAACCGGAGCTGCTGTTTTAGGGGTGTTGCCGGTCTTATCTGACCACGCAAATATATCTTCCGGTGCAATGTCAATTCCATCTTTATAACTTCTATCGTCCATATTAATACACAAGGGTATTATACTAATATCGTACCGTTCCAATAAGTCCTTAGATAAATCACAGGTACTGTCTGCTATAACTTTAATATTATTCATATATCCTCTCTCCTCTTAAACATTCAAAAAAACTATTAAATCTATTATATACTATGGGCTAAATTAATCAATCCTTTTTAAAAAGTGAAATCAGAGCACTATACAGCCACAGGATCTGCATAATTATGAAAAAATAATGCCACTCTAAAGTAAATTTGAAAAAGCTTTATTAACCGGAAGAATCCTAATCTATCATACTTCTTCAACGATTATGCTTTATATAAATTTACTTTAGAATGACATGTACTATTGTCTTGATAGTTTAGTTTTGAATTCCCATCCCTTTTTCTATTTTTTCCACTCTCTGCAGTTCGTGACTGGCTACTAGATTACTTCGATAAATATTTCCTTTTTTCCAGTGCCTGGTTTTTCAGACTTTCATAGCATTTTTTACACAATGCTTTGTACCTCTCATTGCCACCGATAACTATTTGCTCACCGGAAGTGATCAGGTTTCCTTCACTATCGAATCTGCCATTGTAATTGGCTCTTGCTCCACACTGACATACGGTTTTTATTTCATGAATACTCTCTGATAGCTCAATCAGTCGCTTGCTCCCTTCAAATAAATGCTGTGAATAATCTATTAACAATCCAAAACATATTACCGGAATATCAAATGATATTTTATAAAGCTCATCTACTTGTTTTTCCGTTAAGAATTGAGCTTCATCAATCATTAATACATCCGTTGCATTTGCATCATAATAATTATTTATAGAGCTTCCAGGACTAACCAAACCACACTTTGCTTCTAACCCAATGCGTGATTTAATAACTGCTTTTCCTTCTCTGTCATCCAGAGAGGGTTTTAATAATGCTACTCTAAATCCCTGTTCTTCATAATTGTGCTTAATCATTAGTAAATTTGCTGATTTACTGCTATTCATACAACCGTACTTAAAATATAGTTTTGCCATGGTGATTCCTTCCTTACGCTCAATAACTGCTGCCTATAAAATATACTTTTAAAACATACTATAAAATTTAACGTTCCATTAAGCCCCTGCTACACTTACATTCTCTAAACGTATGGCATATGGCCCTTCAAAGTTAATTTCTTTTTGCATCTCCTTTGAAAAGGTTAAATTCTTCTGTGCCTCCAATAAATTTCCGTTAATGGAACCTCCTGTAACAGGAGTTATAGTTTCTCCATCACACAAAAGGGCAAGACGGATTTCCCCAGCAAAATGTCCGGATAGGTCATCCATTTGGAAATCAGAGAAGTTCAATACATAAAGATACTTACCTGACTTCATCTCTTCAAAAGTTTTAGTGCCGGAAGGAAGGGCAATACTATGGTAATCACCTGTTGGTTCAATACCTAAATAATAAGCAAAACGGCTGCTGCCATGAATGGTCTGCAATACACCATCCGTAATAAGAGGCCGGTCAATCATAGGAATACCCTCATTACTATAAGGTGCTTTGGCTTTTAAAGTAATATTTAATAATTCGCCATTCACATCCTGACCTTGAATATTGTTACCTATTGCGTAGTTTGAATATTTAGGATAGATCATGCTTGCGTTAGCACGATTTAAATAATAACTGCATATTATACCTACATGCTTTCCAGAAAGAATAACATTATACTCTCCTGCCCCAGGTGCTGTAGCTGCCTGTGCTCTTGCTTTTGTTATTTCCAGTGTTTGTTTTACCTTGTCTTTAAGTGCCTGTGCATCCAGATTTTCATAAGCAAAATCCTGATAAGTTTCTACATCTTGAGGTGTAACACACTGTACAACATATTCACCTTTTGCCATATATTTTTCGAAACTGACATTAACACCATTGGAATTAATAATACGATTTATAATCTTTTCCACAAATAATTCCGCAGAATTAATAAAAGTATCCTGTAAAGTATCCTCTGAAAATAAAGCTTCTGCCATCTTTCCAGCTGCATCTGCCAAAGATCCTGAAGCTAAAGAACTTTCCAATCTAACACACTCTTCCTTCTCACCGGATGGCAATTCATAATATGGATTATTAACAAAAGAAGCTGCAAAATAAGCATCCTTTACCTTTGTAGCAATCTCTTCGTCCGTCATGCCTGCATATATTCCTACCGTAGAGGAACCACGCATTTTAGTTCCTTCTATTTCAAAATCTTTGTATACCGTTAAGGTATAATGATGTACTTCCTTTTGTCTTCTCATATCTAAATTCTTTTTTATAAAGAATAGTTCCACGGTTTCCTGTATGTCTTCATGAATCAGGTAGGTGGATATATTATTTTGATTTAATGCTGATAATATTCTATTGATCAAGGTTTTCACCAGTCCTTTTCTTAATTTTATTTTCTTTTTATCTATTAAGTCAGTCAATTAATTGAGCCAAATTCTTTCATGATCAATTAAGATAAAATAGTAATATACTTTCATGTGTAAATCTCTTTCAAAGTTATATATATTTATTATATATTTACCCCTATATTTGACTTGATATCTAACCGAGAACTATAATTTTAGCCGAGACGAATCCTTGCTTTTATGTATGGGCCTCCATCGGATACTTTCACCCATTCTTTATAGCCTTTTCCACAGAAACCACCGCCTGAAAGTTCCATGGTATCGGATATCATGGAGATTGACTTTAATAAATCAGGAACATATCCTGTCATAACAATAGGTGAATAAATCTTGCCGGTTAATTTACCCTCTTTTATTTCTCTTGCTATATTAACCATACACTGAATGCCCCAGTTTTTTGGATCCTCCATGCCGCTGCTGGCATTTTCTAATAAGAAACCGTACTGAATGGAAGCAATCATATCTTCTAATTTATCCTTGCCGGCTTCAAAATAAGTATTGGTCATTCGGGTATAGGCTTTTCTTTCATAACTTTCCCTTCTGCCGTTACCAGTTGGCTTAGTATTTAGATACATTGCAGATTGACTGTCACTGATACCCCGTTTTAAAATTCCTTTTTCGATAATAACTGTATCCTGCGCCGGTACACCCTCATCATCAAAGAAATAGGTAGCTGCTTCTCTTACTGCAGCACCATCATGCATGGTAATTAAGGTCGAAGCCACATATTCTCCAATGTATTTTTCAGCTAACGCACGTTTCTTTACGAACATGTCCATTTCCACACCATGTCCGAAGGCTTCATGTACAATCATACCGGTAACCTCAGGTGTACAGATACAATCGTATTCACCGGGCTTAATGGGCTCACTTTCTAAAAGTTCAAGTGTATTCTGTGCAACGGATTGGATATCATCTTTCATTTCTTCCAATAATTCTGTTCCGCCAAGATTGGAATAGCCCTTAAAATAATGTTTTATTTCTTCTCCCCGGGAAGCCATAACAATGATACTGCCGGTTGTCCATAGAACATTTTGTTCCATATCTTTATTCCTAGATAAGAATAGCTTATGATATTGCTGATAATTACAACGAACAATACAGTCTAAAATCTTATCATCAAATTGTTTCCCTTCTTCACTAAGCTTGGTTATGAAGGTAACAATTTTTTCATCTCCCAGCTCTTCCGGATTCTGTATGTATTCTGTACTCTCTTTGAACACATCTGGTTCGTCAAGAAGCTCTCCATACCCGCTTTCTGTAATACCTTTCGGCAAAGATTCCTTCAAGGGTATTAGGCTGAACTTAATATTATATAAAATATCCTCTATGGATCCTTCTGTAATTTCATTAAACGAATATTCTCCATAACTATTGCCATCATATACCTTGGCAACAAAACCCCGGCCGCTTAATAAGCTGTCCTCCTTAATTACGGTACCGCTTTTGGATACGGCATAATTTTTTCCTTTGGAATCTGTTGCTAAAATAGAAGCATAGGAATACTCCTCCAGCAGACTATTTAACAATTCTTTTAATAGTGGTTTAACTTGATCTAAGTATTGACTTGATTTTACTTTCATAGGTTTTTACACTTATTCCTTTCTTAATTTAGTTACCAGCTTGTATAAATTAATTCTATAATAGTATGTTACATCCTAATTATTAATTTTATTTAAATTCATTTTTACTATTTATTGATTAATACTATTTTCTTTTCTGAATTCTAAATACGTTTGCAAAATTGAAAAAGCGAGAGCCAGTCCCAAACGATCCATGTAATGATAATACCCTGGTTAAACTCTGTAGCGTACAAGACATCTATACCATTCTTATATTTCATGTAACATTATCCATTTTCAACCGTTTTTATTAATTACTTCTACTTGCTTATATGGTATCTCAATATTATTTTCCTTAAACTTCTCTAATATACTCTTTCTTAAATCACTGCAAGTCCTGAAATTCTCTCCTACTTCCTTTGTCCAAACCTGTACTCTTAAAGCCACACCATTGTCTGTCAGATCCCGAATCGTAACTGCAACGGGAGTCTGTTCCGTAATTAATACCAGTTCATGAGAGGAAACCAATTCTTCCAATATACTAATAGCTTTATTCAGATCCGATTCATAACTTATTACTACATCTAAGAAATTACCTGCTCTGCTGTCCTGACTGCTGTTATTTTCTATCATCTGTTTATTCATAACACTGTTTGGAATTACAATTTTGGAATTATTAAAAGTTCTGATAATAGTATGCCGAACAGTAATATCCTCTACAATACCTGTAATCTTTAATCCCAGAATCTGTACACGTTCTCCCACCTCAAAAGGCCGGCTCCAGGAAAGCATTATTCCACTTAGAATATCATTTAGACTTTCTTGTGCCGCAAATATTGCTACAGCAACAATTATACCGGAACTGGTAATAAATGTATTCATAAAGTTTGATTCGGGGAAAAACTCTCTATAGATTGCTAGTATACCTGCAATATAAATTAATACTGTAATAACAGAACGAGTAAATTTTAGATGTATTTTATTATGTCTTTTTAAAATACTTCTAAATAAAACTTTATTCAATTTATTCAAAACAAACACTGATACAAGTATAATTATGCTTGTATAAATGGCATCCACATTATCGTTCTGTAAGAATTTCTCAATCATATAGTAACTCCTTTTTTTCCCTTACCTTTATATTCACAAATATATTTTTAACAATTAGCAGAATATGCAATATGGCTATTTCAGAAATAGTCAACGCCGCTATATAAGAGCCTAAATCGAAAACTTTATTAATCGATTCCAAAGATAAATAGAATCCCATTATAAAGATAATTACTTTTGCAAATATTACAAGGCCTGAAAACATATTCAATAAACCATATTTCCTTGTCTTTATAAATATAAACAATAAAAGCATTAAAATTATAAACATAATTAACAATGCCATCATAGTTATTTTAAATACTTCATCATATTTTCCTACAAGCCATTCTACAGAAGATGCTTCATAATGTGGCCTATTAAGTGCAATTTTTAAGGTTGATTTTAACGTGATAATCACCACAAGTCCGGATATCACCACAAGAAAGGATAATATTAAATAACCTGTTCTTAATGTTTTATTTTTCCCAAAACTAAAGGAACAGATAATAATAAAAACAAATAACATACCCCATACATATTCCATTGGTGAAATAGGACCAGTCATATAAGCCTCCTAAACTATATATAATCTGCAGCAGATGCAGATTATTCTTTTATATCAGATTCTTTATATCAGGTTTCTTTTTCCTTATCTATACTATCTTTTGGCTTTAATCCTCCATATAAAATCATCACAATTGAAATGATAAGTAAGGGTACTGAAATCCATAGCGCTATTGGTGTAATAAATTTATCTATGACCATATATACCCCAAATATAATAAGTCCTGCCAGTAATACTATTCTTTTATTCATAATGATCTCCTCTTTTAATTCCACCGTTAAATTATCATTAAACTTATCTTTATATATTCTGTTTCAAAATAACTTATAATAATCTTATATCTTTTGTTGCCAGGTTTCAAATAAAATCAGGATCTTCCAATATTTCTTGCAGCATATTGTAATATTCCCCTACATGCAATCCATCTGCCAATGCATGATGCATCTGTACTGAGAAAGGAAGCTTCATTCTGCCGTTCTCTTCAAAGTACTTGCCCCAAGTAAGCCTTGGGATACTGTCCACCGGATTCATCTGTATCGGATGTTCCATACTGGTAAATGAAATCCAAGGTATACTGGTAATATACAATAAATCATCCTCACCAGGCTCGTCTTCAATAATAATATTATTCTTCACTTTTTCCATAGCTTCCATAGCACAGTCCTTAAACATGGAAAAATCATCTATGTAATCAGTAGTACAAAAGCTGAATAATTTGCTTTCAGTCATAACCGTAAAGGCTGGTTTAACAATCTCATGTTCTATCACTTTACCCTCTCTTATTCTCTGTCGGAATTCCGGAATTCCATTTGCTGTTTTACTGGCTAGATACGTCATAGACAGAAAAAAAGGAATATCATGCTCTTTTATATACTTAAAATAATTCGTAATATCCAGATTAGCACAAATATTAAAATGAGGATAACTAAATTGGCTAAAAAAATGGAAATGATCTTTCCGGTTCCAGCTTTCCATATCTATATATTTAAACTTCATACTCCTTACCTCCAATATTGATGTCCGTTCTTTACTCATCTGTAAGAATACGTACCATTATTATACAATAAATCAAAATAAAAGACTACCATAATTCAAATTATTTATTGTCATTAAATTATGGCAGTCTTTCCAAAAATATTTAATTATTACTTTAACTTTATATCTGCCTCAACTGTATATTCCAAATCCTGAATGAACTGTTCTGTCTTTTCCTCATACTCAAGCCACATATTCTTATTCTTGTGACTGGTCATACGATAAAGGTTAATAATGTCTATATTTTTTTCTTTCATAATATTATCAAATAATTTCGTGATTTTCTCCGTGATTTGCTTATTACACAGATTTTGAATTTCATGAATATGTTTGTCATTAGCAGCTGGATAATTATTCGCTGTATCTTTAATGCCCTTTTCTACCAAACCACTTCCACTAACTTTAAAAGTCATCCTAGGTATGCCATTATCCCAGAAGAATTCTGCACTTCTGGAAACATTGATGATTCTGACCACATATTCCGGTTCTTTCTCTTCCTCGTCATTAATATATATGCGGATATTTTTCCCGTATCCGCTGGCTATATTAATATAATCCGATTCTTTCTCACTTAATTCATGCACTAATTTACTTTTATTAAATACTGCCAGTCCAATATTTTCAACAGATTTTTCATGGGGTTTCAAAATAGGTACCTTAATTATAAGATTATCACTGTTTTTCCCATATATTAAATCTCCTATGCTTACTTCTTTTTTACCAATATTAATAAGATTAATCCGGTAAAGCCGTTCAAGATATTGGCCGATTCCACCAGAAACGCTGCTATTTAGCGAAATAATCTCTTTTGCATCTGTTTCTCCTAAAAAAACTAAAGTATTTCTTGCCAGTTCATATTTATTTTCAATATAAAACAGCAATTTGTCTAATTCCTTGCTATTTACTGCCATATCTTTACCAAGCACAATAGCTTTTATATGCCTAAAATCCAGACGTTTTGATGATTGCAATTGATACTTTTCTTCTATTTCAAAAAAATCCTTACCTTTTAGTTCAATAAGCAGCTTCTCTGAATCTTTTGTAGACTGTCCAGTTATTGCTTCCAAATCCGGCATAACATAATAAACCTTAATTTCCTCACCCTCCAGATCAATTCCCATAGCCTGAACAAAATTTCTATCCTCAATCTCCGTCATATCTCCGCAGCCGGTCAAAGATAGGGTTGTAAATAAGGTTGCCAGGATAAGAACCGATCTTGCTACTGCTTTGGCATTACTTATTTTTCTTAATTTACCGATTAAAAGTATAAATAAAGGTAACAGGATGGATTGAGGAATTCCTATAAACATCATGTATTTTCCAAAATACTCATAATTTTTTTCTACATCCATAGGTATTACTGAAGCTCCAAAGACAAGTAAAATTATTGGTATAATTAAATAATTCTGTGTGGAGACATGAAATATCTTCTTGGATATATAACTGATGTAATAGATGAATCCACTGATTATTGTAAATATACTAAACATCCATAAGGATATAATCAAAGCATCATGTCTTTGAATAACTCCGCCAGGCAGTTTAATTAATTGAATGATGGAAAAAGTTGACCAAATCTTTTCTTTTGTTCCCTCCATTCCAAGAATACCGACGGTAATCACGAACAGAAGCAAATCCATTATTCCGCCTATTATCAAAGCTTGCACTACATAAGAAAATATACTTCTTTCTTTACTTACATTGGTTTTATTAACTTCTATGAAAGGTGCAGTGAATAAGATAAGTTCCAGTAAACTGAAGGTTAAAAATACAGCATAACCGCCTTTAACTATATCCAAAGGTCTTTCCGTAAATATAGGCATGAGATTTGATATATCAGCATCTCTTAGACCTAATATTAAGAAAATTAATAGCGGCACGATGACAATAAAATATAATACTTCTACAATTCTTGCCCTTACTTCAAAACCTTTGGAGGCCGCATAAGCAGATATCAATAAAAGCAAAATAATAATAATCCGCGGATCTGTATCCACCAACAATGTTTCGTTAATAACCTCTCCAAATAATCTGGCGGCAAATACACAGCAGGCAAACAGCTTTATTATATAAAGTGTCCCAATAATAAAGGTAATAAACCGCCCTGCATTATGAACGGAATAATCCATGAAATTTTCATTGAGTTTTTTTGTTATTAATATGATAATTGCTGCATATATCAACGCAATGATGGTTCCAAGAATAATAGCGCTAAATCCGTCTCTTCCTGCAAACTCAACTGCTATTCTCGGAATGATCAAACCTGATATACTGAATAAATCAAATACGATAATTCGTTTAAATTGTCTTAAGGATATCTTTTCATTATCTGAAAACATGTTACACCATGCCTTTCTCAGCTACCATTTATAAATAGAAGTCAGTATAATAAAACTTATCTGACTTACTGCTTTTGCTTTTTCTTTTCATCATGATTACGAACCAGTCTTATTCTTGCATCGTCTTTTGCATAAATAGGCCTGTCTGTTAATTTGTTTAACGGGAATCTGATAATAGCATCCCGTCCGTCGCTCTTTCCTCCCATTCCAGACGCTGCAAATGGAAGTAAGTAAGGTATTCCAAAACTTTTTAACCCTGCCAGATGAATCAGCAAAATCATAAACCCAAGCACAAAGCCATATAAACCTAAGAAAGCAGACAATATAATAATTAGATAACGAATCACTCGAAAAGCGGCTGCAAAAGCTTCATTTGGTACTGTAAATGCTGAAATAGCAGTCATTGCAATAATAATGACTACCATAGGACTTACTAAATTAGCACTGACTGCCGCATCACCTATAACAAGGCCCCCTACAATTCCAAGAGTACTTCCCATTGGCCCGGGAAGCCTGATTCCCGCCTCTAGCAGCATTTCAAATGCAAATTCCATTAATATCACTTCAAATACTACAGAGAATGGTACCCCTTCCCTTGCGGCAGCAAAAGACAGAGCTAAGGCAGAGGATAAAAGCTCTGGCTGATAATTCACCACAGCTATATAAAGTCCAGGTAAGGCTACCGTAATAAATGCTCCAAGGAAACGAAGTATTCGTATCATCGTTGCTACTTCCCACCTGGAATAAGTATCATCGGAGGCCTGGAAAAAAGAATTCATAGTGGTTGGCAATAAAAGTACCATGGGGGAATTATCCACTATCAGTACAACTCTCCCCTCCACCAGGCCAGAAGCAGCTTTATCCGGCCGTTCCGTTGCCTGAAATTCAGGAAATGGTGAATACACATTTCTCTCTGTTAATTGTTCCAACATACCGCTGTCAAAAATTCCATCTACAACAAAATTTTTGATTCTTCGTTGAATTTCTTCTACCACTTCCGGCTTTGCAACTCCTTCTATATAAACAATTGCCACTTCTGTCTGAGTTCGGGTACCTACCGTAGTCTGTACTATCTTCAGATTTGTATCCTTAATTCTGCGGCGTAAAAGAACCCTGTTAATAAAAAGAGCCTCACTAAAGCTTTCTTTGGAACCCCTGACTGCCACTTCATTTTCTGCCTTTTGCACACCTCTGTTTTCCATATGTCTATTAGAAACTTTTAGTGCCTTATCATAGCCATCCACAAATATAATGGTATCTCCGCCCATTATAAATTTAACAGCTTCGTGCAAGGTATATACATCAGAAATATCTGCGGATATTACAGCCTTATCCTTAATATAGTCAAATTGATTCTCGGCAGGCATATCATCCATCCAGTGAATCAGATTCCATAATGTATCTTCTTCCAACAAAGCCTTATCAACCATGTTGTCAACATATACAAAATAAATATCTACTGTATTGCTACCTCCCACAGTCAGCTTTCGTTTTACGATATCAGCCCAATCTTTAAACAGAACATCCACGGCATCAATATTTTCCTGTAGATTTCTGGTTAAGGGAGCTATAATTTTATTCTGTTCATCATGTAATACGCTCATTCTATCATCACCTTATCATTAAAATATAAAAATCTTAACTTATTACTTGAGCTCTTTTAAAATGCAGAATTAATGCATCTTTTATCAAATCTATTTTAGTAAACTTATTTCATATTATATCCAAAATGAATTATATTATTTGCTAGCATTAGAATAAACTGGGATTGTTTTAAGATATTTTTGAACCACAACTAATAGAAAGGCATTAATGCACTTTTGAGATAAACAGGATTAATGTACTGATGGGTACCCAAAATCTGAAATTTTAAAAACGCCAGAAGCCCTCTAAATAATGGGCTTCTGGCGAATTAAGCTACATGGGAATAATTAAAATTTAATTCTGTACGCAAACTCTTTAGGGTAAGGAAGAAGTGCTCCCATATACATAGGACATTTATTCAAACAAGCTTGATCGTGAATAGTCAGAATAGATTTTACCAGTATACTTTTTAAAACATTTACTAAAATAATTCGGATCTGGGATTCCTACCTCTTTTGCTGTTAAATACATAAGTTTTCCCTTCTTGGCATAACTTATTGCTTTTTCCATTCTGTATTGAGTTAAGAAGTCGTTTAGCCCGATTCCAGTTTTGTTTTTAAACATACGGCTTAAATAACTTGGATTAAAACCATATTGTTGTGCGATGGATGACAGATTAATTTCCGGATTCTGATAATTAATCACTATATATTCCTTGATTTTTGCAATGGAATTACTACTGCCTTCTATTTCTTCTTCCCATTCTTCCTCTTTTTTTTCCATTTTAATTTCTTTCATTAACTTTGTCAGAGTTTCCCGGATTTCTTCTCTTGCTATTGGTTTTAATAAATATTCACATACACCAATTCCGATACAATCTCTTGCATATTCAAAATCATTAAAAGCTGTTAAAATAATAATTTTTAGTCTGGGATAACGTTTAATTGCCAATTTACTAAATTCAATTCCGTCCATAAAAGGCATTCTTATGTCAACAAAAGCAATATCTGGTTTGTAATTATCAATCGTATTAATTGCTTCAATGCCACTAGCCGCTTCACCCACAATGTCAAGGCCTAAATCTTCTTTCTCCAATGTGATCTTCAGTAGCTTTCTAATTGCACTTTCATCATCAATAATCATCACTTTACACATACCTGATCCCCCTATAAAGGAATTTTAAGATCAATCTGGGTATAGAGTCCTTCTTCACTTTTGATCTCAAAAACATCTTCCTTGCCATAATAATACCTGATTCTTTCTATTGTACCTTTAAAACCAAAACTTTTGTTATTATCCTGCATAATCTGCTTTAATTGTTCTTTATTCATACCAACTCCACTGTCGTAAACTACGATATGAATAAAATCATCTATTTGACATACAGTAATTTTAATTAATCCCTTTTCTCCTTTCAAACGAATCCCATGATAAATACTATTTTCAACAAGAGGTTGCAGTATTAATTTAGGAACATGTACATCAAGTAAATCTTCGCAAAGATCATACTCGTCCTGAATTATGTCGTCATAACGAAGCTTTTGTAATTTTAAATAGTCTTTTACAATAGCAACTTCCTCTCTGATAGGAATTACCTTACTTCCTTTACTTAAAAATCTCCGGTAAAAATTACCCAATGTTTCAATGGAATCATATACTTTCTCCGATGATTCCTTAAGGGCAAGATATGCAATGGTATCTAGTGTATTATAAAGAAAATGAGGCTTAATTTGCTCCTGCAAAACATCCAGCTCAGCTTTTTGCATAGACTTTTCATTCTCTAACAGTTCATTAATTAATTGATTGATGGCTACAAGCATATTATTGTAACTATTCTTTAAATGTCCAATTTCATCATCAGGGAGCTTCAGACTCACCCTCCTTAGCCATCCTCTCTTCGCAATATCCATGGATTGTACTAAACGTTCAATTGGAGTGGTAATATATACAGATATAAAAAGACCAATCAGAATCAAGGAAATGATAGTTAACATTATCAATAAGACAATGATCCATGTTGCTTCTGATGGAATTATATGCATGTAAGACATCTTTTCAATACCTGCAATAATAAAAGGTGTATTTGGTATATGGTAATAGGATAGAATTTTTTCATTCCATAGAGATCCAATGGTTTTCTGATCAAACAATTTATTGTTTATTACAATTTCACTTTCTAATTTCGAATCAATAATCTGATTAATTAACTTCAAATTTTTATCATAGTAATAAAATTGTTTATCATTACTGGTCATATCTTTGTACGAATCATTTAATATTTCATCTGATAAATTAATAACCATTAAACCAATCGGTTCTTGTGTCTCAATATCATTTATAATACGCATAAATGATACGAGAGGTTTACCTGATTTACGAAAAAAAGCTCCTCTTCCGTTAACACCTAAAATATAACCACCTCTTGCATTGGCAATCTCTCTAAACCATTCTTCCTCATCCAATATATACTGATTCACTATGGTAATTCCATTGGTAATATGTACATATCTTCCATCCAGTCGGTATAAATAAACAGAACTTACATAGTTAAAAGTATTCGTTATATCATACATTGAAGTAATGGCGTTATGAGAATACCTGGTACCAGGTTTATCTTTTAACAGATAGGTATTAATGTTACTATCTGCAGTTAGAAGTTTACTCATACTATTTATAGTGCTAATTTCACTATTTAAATTATTTCCAATGGAGATCATTGTATTATAATTACTTTCCAATGTATAATCCAACATACTTTTTCTAATAAAGAATATATAAATAAAGATAAATAAAGTTATATATAACCCTATAATACCTAAAAATAAATACCTGACTTTTCCTTTTAATTTCTGAGACGAAAACCAGTTTTTAATTCTTCTTACCATATGTTTTTTCATTAGATTGCCCCCCCATGCAAATAGATCCCATTTATTACATTTTAGCAAATGGAATTCTATTTGAACAGTTCGAGGCATACTTTATTTAATAATTTGCGAAACTCTTTTCTATTAATCAAATACAAAATATATTACATCTCGTAAATTTCTAATATTATTATAATTTTAATGATAGTTCTATAGGAGAATTGCCTGTTAATTTCTTGCTTCGTCCATCTGGTTGGCTAATTCCAATATAGATATTATACTGATTACTATCCAATATTTTTTCTCCATTCTCATTCACTGCTTTTAATGAGTTAAAAGGAATGGATATATTAATAGTTTTCTTTTCCTTTGGTTCTAATCTGATTCTCTTAAAACCACATAAACTATAATTTGGAACTGCATATTTTGATTCTAAATCTTTAATATAGCATTGAATTACTTCTTCTGTTCCAAAGTCACCTTTATTTTCTACATTCACCTGTATCTTAATATCTTCATTTTGAACAACTGGTTCAACAATTTTAGCTAAAGTACACACCACATTTCCATAAGTCAAACCATAGCCAAATGGATATAAAGCCTCTTCTTTCATATATCGGTAAGTTCTATTTGCCATGGCATAATCTGTAAATTCAGGCATATTTTCAAGGGAACGATAGAAAGTTACTGGTAACTTTCCTGATGGAGAACACTTACCAAAAAGAATTTCGGCAACGGCCTTTCCACCACCTGCACCTGGATACCATGTCTGTAATATACCATTACAATATTCATCTGCATAAGATAAATTAATTGCACTGCCAGCAGTAAGGCATAGAACTACTGGTTTTCCAAGTTTCGTAATCTTCTCCAAAAGACGTTGTTGTACTTCAGGAAGTTCTAAATCTTTTTTATCTCCTGAACCACTATTGTTTCCTTCATCAAGTTCTTCCCCCTCTATGGTTTCATCAAGTCCTAGACATAGAATTATTAAATCAGAATGTTCTGCTACCGTTATCGCTTCCATTAAACGGTCATGATCCATTGCAAGAGTTTCTGTTTTGCTTTTAACCAGTTCGCAACCTTTGGAGAATAAAACTCTTACGTCATCTTTTAATTCATCTTGAATTCCTTCAAGAAGTGTAATATATCTGGAAGATGTTCCATAGTAATTTCCTTTTAAAGCAAGTCTGCTATTTGCACCTGGACCAATTACGCCGATGGTTTTTAGAGAATTCTTATTAATTGGAAGAATTCCATCATTTTTTAGCATAACAATACTTTTTTTGGCTGCTTCAATTGCTAATTCCCTATGTTCTTTACATTCAACCATTTCATATGGAATATCATCATACTCAGTTTTTTCGAAAAGGCCAAGTTTAAATCTGGTGGTAAATAATCTCTCTGCAGCCTGAGTAATCTGTTCTTCACAAATAAGACCATCTTTATATGCTTTCATCACATATAGATACATATTACCACAATTTAAATCGCATCCTGCATCCATGGCCAAAGCTACAGATTCTTCCGCTGTACTTGTTACATGATGGTGCATATGAAAATCTTTAATTGCCCAGCAATCCGATACAACATGTCCATCAAATTTCCATTTATCACGAAGGATATCTTTTAATAAAGTATGGCTTCCACAGCAAGGTTCCCCATTGGTTCTATTATAAGCGCCCATAACTGCCTCCACTTGCGCTTCTTTTACGCATGCTTCAAATGCTGGAAGGTAAGTTTCATAAAGATCTTTCTCATTCACCCTGGCATCAAACTCATGGCGCAGATCTTCTGGACCACTATGTACTGCAAAATGCTTTGCACAGGCGGCTGCCTTTAAGTATTTGCCTTCTCCTTGCATTCCTTTTATAAATGCCACACCTAACCTGCTTGAAAGGTAAGGGTCCTCACCATAAGTTTCATGGCCCCGGCCCCAACGTGGATCTCTGAATATATTTATATTGGGAGACCAAAAGGTAAGACCTTTATAGATATCTCTGTCTTCGTGTTTTGCACTTTCATTATATTTTGCTCTTCCTTCTGTAGCGATTGTATCCGCTATCTTACTTAAGAAATCCTCATCGAAAATTGCCGCCAGACCAATCGCCTGAGGAAAGCTGGTAGCTGTTCCGGCACGAGCTACTCCGTGTAATGCTTCATTCCACCAGTTATAAGCCGGAATACCGAGCCTCTTTATAGCAGGAGAATTATAGGTGAGCTGACCAGCTCTTTCTTCTAATGTCATCTTTGCTACAATTTCTTTTGCCTGTTGCTTAAACTCCTCTTGATAATACATTCTTCCATCTATCCTTTCACTGCTCCCATAACTAAACTTTCCTGAATTTTACCACTCATTAAACTATATACAACTAAAGTAGGGAATGTAGCAATTACAAGTGCTGCACCAATTGGTCCCCAGTCTGTTGTATATGAGCCTGAAAGTGTCTGTATACCTACAGATAATGTTCTGAATTTTGATTCACTAATAAATATAACGGCAAACATCAATTCATTCCAAGCTTGTAAAAATACAAAAATAGAAATTGTTGCAAGGGCCGGTTTCATAAGTGGTAATATAATTCTTCCAAATATACCATACACACCGCAACCATCAATACAAGCAGCTTCTTCCAATTCTTTTGGTATACTCTCTATAAAACCACTGCTAATCATAATCGCCATAGCAAGTGCAAATGCAGAATATGGTATGATTAATGATTGGTATGAATTCGTCATCCTTAAATTCCGTAAAATAATAAATACAGGTAAAATAGCTGCATGAATTGGTACCGTAAGACCAAGCATAAAGATGTTGTTTGCTAGTTTTCTGCCCTTCCACACCATTCTTGTTAATGCATAGGTTGCCATTAAGGCAGTAACTGTAGTCAGGGCAATTGTTAACCCTGTTACAACTATGCTATTAAAGAAATAACGAGCTACATTACCTTTTGTTAAAGCCGTTGTATAGTTCTCCCAAATCCAGTTATGGGGAAGACCAATTATATTTGCACCAAATATTTCACTATTATCCTTTAAAGAAAAGGTAAACATCCAATAAAGAGGGAATAACTGAATAACAGCCCAAAGTACTAAAATAATTGTAATAATTATACTACCTATTTTAATTTTTTTTGTTTCCATCAGCTAATCCACCTCTTCTGTCCTAAATAATTTACGTATTAATACGGCAAAGAAGAAACATAGGAAGATAATCATAATTGCGATTGCACTTCCAAAGCCATATCTATTTCTGCCAAATATCATTGAAACCATTAATGTACTTGGTACTTCGCTTGCATGAGCAGGTCCGCCATTGGTTAATACATAGATTAAGTCAAATGCTTTTAGTGAACCTGTTACTGCAAATATAACACAGATTCTAATAATTGGTTTTAACAAAGGAATGGTAATAAATCTTGCAATTCCCCATTCAGTCGCCCCATCGATTTTAGCTGCTTCTCTAAGGTCCGGGGAAATTGATTTCACACCCGCATACATAAGTAACATATGATATCCGACATATTGCCACAATATTGGTATAAATACTGCAAATAGCGCTGTATCCTGTTCTCCAAGCCATACATGGGTCAGATTATCAAGTCCCAAAAATCTAAGCCCTGCATTTACAATTCCATAGTCTGGATTGTAGATCTTTAACCATAATTGGCCAATTACCGTTGTTGATATCAAAACCGGAATAAAGAATACTGCTACATAAAACTTCTCTCCCTTTACTCCTTTGCCTAGTATTATGGCAAAGAAGAGAGAGATTGGTAATTGTATAAAGGTAGATAAAACTGCTAATAACATTGCATTTCCTATAGTCTTTGGAAAGCCTGCAGATTTACTTGTAAAAAGCTCTTTAAAATTATCTAACCCAACAAATATTCCTTTTGTTATCCCATCCCAGTCAAGAAGGCTATAATAGGATGACATAAATATTGGAATTATAATTATCGTTGCAAACAGCACTACAGCCGGAAACATAAATAAACATATTGCGATTTTATTACGTCTAACTTTCTCCATTCTAATTCCTCACGGTAAGTTTGCACTAACATTATTATATTACTTTTAATCTTCTAATTGAGCAGCCATAGCTTCTACAAATTCTTCAGGTGTTAAGTTACCAATATATAATTCTTGTAATAATGCAAGATATTCACCTGCTTCATTTGCATCCATTAAAGTATCAAACCATAATGTGAATGAAGTTGCGTTAGATGCATATTCTGCAACTTTCTTTGTAATTGGATTTACAGCGCTATCGTCATAATCAACTTGCCATGCTGCAATACCGGCTCCATCGAGATAAGCATATTTTGAAATACTTTTAGTTAATTCGAATACCGCATTACCAGCTACATCTGGATATTTTGTTCCGTTGCTGACCATAATCGTATCAGCTGCACCACCCATGAAATCTGTGATTTTAGCATTTGCACTATTAATAACAGGAATAGGCGCTACATCAAAGTCATCTGGATTGGGAGCATCTGTTAAGATAGAACCACCCATCCAGCTTCCTGTAATATACATAGGTACTGTGCCATTATAGAAATTAGCACTTGCTTCATCGTTAGACAGACCTGTTGCACCTTCAATAAATGCCCCCATATCTACTAATTCTTTAATTTTCTCTGCAGAAGCTAAGAAATCTAGATCATTATAACTTACACCATTTTTAGTAACAGCATTGGCTGTTTTTTCTGGACCAGCAGATTTTAAAGTAAGTGCATCATGTGTCATTGCAAGTACCCAAGTATCTTTAACACTACTGCCAATTGGTGTGATTCCATTATCAAGGAAGGTTTGACATACTGTTTTAAATTCATCCCATGTAGTAGGTGCCTTTAAACTATACTTATCAAACATTGCTTTATTGTAGAACAAAGCAGATACCGGTGTAGTATAAGTTGAACCGTATAGTTTACCATCATAAGTTGCATTATTTAATGCAGCAGTTGATAACTGAGCTTTAAATTCATCTGTATAATATTGATCAAGTGGTAATACTTTACCCGATTCTACGAATGATTTGGAAAAACCACCGCCCCATGTATAGAATAGGTCTGGAAGTTCATTTGCTGCTACCGATGATTTAATTTTAGTTTTGTATGATTCATTTTCAAATGTTTCATGTGTTATTTTAATTCCTGGATGAGCTGCTTCATAGTCGGCAATCGCTTTCGTATAAGCATTATTGAAAGCATCACTTTCTGTTGCAATACTCCAGAGAGTCAATTGAATCTCTTCCTTTTTTGCATCTGCGGCCCCTTCCGCAGCCGCATTATTGCCTACGTCTTTGGCTTTATCCGTTTTCTTATTACCACATGCTGAAAATGATAAAACCATGGTTGTACTAATTAAGATTACCAGTAATTTTTTGAGATTTTTTTTCATTTCCATTCCTCCAATACATTTTTGTAATTCTATTATAGTTAATTTTTGTATCTTTTTTGAACGTATTATCTTTACCACTATACGTATTTTTTTTACATATATTTTTACTAGATTCGAAACGGAGAAACTTACGTTTTAAATGTAATGCATTACCTTAAAAAAACATCTATATAATCCCTCTAATCATTTAAGAAAGTATCATATAGATGTTTTTATTATCTTATTCAATTTATTATGTAGCCTTGAAGCTATTCATATCCTGAGTAGCATTTCTTTTGGTTATTTCAGTTCACACTATATATCTAAAGTTAGCTGAATTTCTTCCTCCGCCTCCAGTTTAAAGTCTTCCACTTTTTCCGGATTGATTACCGGCAAGTCTTGCAAGGACTGAATACCAAAACTACGAAGGAATTCTTCTGTTGTACCGAATAGGATTGGTCTTCCCGGCGCATCCATTCTTCCTACCTCACATACCAGATTATATTCCACTAATTTATTTACTGCATGGTCTGATTTTACGCCGCGGATGGCTTCAATTTCCTGCTTTGTTATGGGTTGTTTATAGGCAATGATAGATAAAGTTTCTAATAATACATCCGTTAAGACATGTTTTTTGGGAATATGGGTAATTTTAATAATGGATTCATACATTTCCGGCTTGGTACACATTTGAAAAGCTCCATCCAGTTCAATAATCTGAATGCCTCTTTCCTCAGAATCGTATTGATCCATCATATTTCGAATAATTTTTTTAGTGGTATCTGTATCATGTTCTATGGCTGCTGCGATACGTTCCACTTCCACCGCTTCACCCATAGTAAATAAGATAGCCTCTATGGCAGCTTCTACTTTTTTAAGTTTCATACTTTCCTCCACATATCATAAAAATGTATTATCTTAGGTGCCTGATATGATTTATAATATATAATTAATCACTTGAATCATCTTTTGATTATATCTATTCAAGTACAACCCTATCGTCAAATTCTGCAATTGTGTCTCCTGTAAATGTTACAGTTATATCATCAAATAAATTGTCCTGTTGGATTATAACTTGTCCAATTTTCATCAGCTCTAAAACACCTAAGAAGGTTACGATAATCTCCATCTTGGTGGGCTGAGCTTCTAAAAGTTTACGAAAACTGAATTTCCTGTGTTTTAGACCATAGGCTTGGATAGAGAGTAATTTAGCCGTTAAATTAATCTCTTCTCTTTCAATTTTTCCGAATTTACTACGGATTGGGTCAATTTTATCCGTTTGTTTCTTTACTACAGATTCAAAAATTTTATGTAATTTTGCTAACGTAAGGTCAGCCAACAAACTTTCAGTATCAATTTCTTCCTTAAAGCCTTCGATTTCTTCCGGAATAGTAGGCTCCTTAAAGAACACCCTTGCAGCATCCAGCTCTTTATCCTTTAATTCTTCGGATATGTATTTAAACATCTTGTATTCCAATAAACGTTCTACTAATTCCTGTCTAGGATCTTCTTCCTCTTCTTTAGTTTCATCCTTTGGAAGCAACATTTTGGATTTAATATTAAGTAAGGTAGCAGCCATTACCAGAAATTCACTCATAATATCCAAATCCTTATCTTCCATGTTATTAATATATTCCATGTATTGATCCGCAATTTCTACAATAGGAATATCATAAATATTTACTTTGTTTTTATCAATGAGATGAAGCAATAAGTCCAATGGTCCTTCAAATGCTTCCAGTTTCACAGAAATACTCATATATTTCCTCTCCACAACAGCATCCTTAATATAGTAGTACTTATATTGGCAATAATCTGTAATATCATAGCAAAAAATAAAATCATTTTAATCAAATAATCATTACGGATAATGGAGAAAAATTTATTTGGTGATTTTCCTGCAATACAAAGACCCATATCAAAGGTTGATACAGGGAACAAATTCACTATGAACATACTAATGCTTAATAGTGCCATATAAACCATAATGTATTGTAATATAAGGTCTGTTGTTCCGATATTTGCATCGTAAGTAAAGTCAGAATTCATACCTATTCCAAATCTTAAAATAAGAACACTGATTATAAAAGTCAATGCCAAACTGGCAAAGCCGGCAATGCCTAATATAAAATTCGTTTTTTTGTCCTTAATACGGTACATATAGGGTTTTGAAAAACCTGCCATACTGGTAATACAGAATATTATACCGATGGGATCTATATAGTGATGCAACTTAAATATAATATTTTTATCTTTCTTATCCTTTGATGGATTAATTATATAAAAAAGAATGGCTTTGGGAAATTCATGCAGAATCATAATTAAACTGCCTGATATGAAAGCTGCTGCTATTCGAATTAGTTGGGTCTTCATTTTACCTCCAATAAATAGTTATATACTTTACGGCCTTTTTAAAGTAACAACCATTAATTCAGGCCGGTTAAATGCTCTTAATTTTATAGTATGAGTACCAAGTCCTCTGGAAACCAGCATAGTTTGTCCATTTTCATGAAATTCTCCTGCATCGTATTTGGGAAATAACTCATATTGAGGGGAAATTACCCCCCCTATCCATGGTAACCGGGCAATTCCACCATGTAAATGACCGGAAAGTACTAAATCTGCACCCCAATCTATATATGTTCTAAAGTAAATGGGATTATGTGCAATCAATATATTATAACATTTGTTATCCGGAATTCCTACTAATTTTTGCAAATATTCAGTTTCCATCTTTATTTTCTTAAACTTCTTAAAGTACTCTTTTCCTATTTCAACAGAGGTAATATTGATCCCGCTGTCTTTTCGGTATATAGTATAAGTCTCATTATTTACAAGATGGACACCCATTTCTTTTAATTTGAGAATATAGAAATTAAAGTTTTCATCATAGTGCTCTCCCCCTTCCGCCACTCTTTGTTCATGATTTCCAAAACCATAATAGACCGGATATTGTTTTGTTAGCTTCTCCAATAAGGCTAGCGGGACGGAATAGTCACCTTGTTGTTTACCTACTATTAAATCTCCAGCAATCACAATAAATTTGGGATTAGCTTTGTTGATTTTGTTTAGCAGCCTTTCATTGTTTCTTCCAAAACTATTATTATGCAAATCTGCAAGCACAACAAAAGAAACATCATCAAATGCATTTGGAATACGCCTTGATGATATTTTATAATCAGTAACTTGCAAGTTAAAATTCTCCAAATACATATAGATAAAAAATAGTACACAGAAAATTAGAAATACGTAAAAAATAAGCATATACCGCTCCTATCATACATGTCATTCTGAACAGGCCAAATCATTGCTATACATTCAGCGAGGCTGAATCGTGAAGAATCTCTGACAGACTAAACGGAGATTCTTCAAACCAATTCAGCGGAGCTGAATTTACGCTTAGTATGATTCCTATGGTTTTTTCTGATTACACTTCCACCATAGCTCTCTTCTGATTGGCATTCATGAGTAATTTTGTTCATAATGACACCTCTTGTATCGTTTTGTTCCAACTGGCCTTTCATATATAATTATCCAAAGCAGCACTACCTATATATGAATAGCATGTATGTTCTATTCTAACACAGTCTTTTCATCAGGTCTAGAGTCACTACAACAAGAATTTTTTAAAGGCAAAATTAAAGTAATCTTTAAATTTGGCTTTCTCTACAGTTTCTGCTGCCACAATATCAACGGATCCGATTTTTTTTCCGTTTAAGGTATAGGTAATTTCTCCGACTTTAAAGTTCTCCGCAATAGGTGCCACAATATTTTCCGCAATAGTTATTTCTTTTTGAATATCAGCAGGATTGGTACCTTTTAAACATACATAAGAGAATTCATCCTTAACCCGATACCCTACACTATCAGCAATACCTTGTTTTACCGGTATTGGATTTACTGCAAGGTCTTCATTTTTATCCTTGAATATGCTGCAATTAGCGAAACCATAATCCAGTAATTTGGCAGCTTCACTAAAACGAACCTTGGTTGAAGGGGCTGCCAAAATAACTGCTATCATGTCCATACCATTTCTTTTAGCAGTAGCGGATAAACAATACTTTGCCAAACCAGTAGAACCGGTTTTTAATCCGGTAATACCATTGTACTGTTTGATTAGTTTATTGGTGTTAGTCAAGCCAAATTCTGTCTGCCCTTTCCTTGTTGTATGTACAAATGTATCCATCCAAACCGTGGCATATTGACTGATTTCAGGATGTTTGGTTATTAGTTCCCTGGACATTAAAGCAATATCATAAGCGGTTGTATAATGATTATCTTCATCCAGTCCACAGGCATTTACAAAGTTAGTATTTAACATACCTAATTCCTTTGCCCGTTCATTCATCATAGCAACAAAGGATTCCTCAGAACCTGCAAGCATTTCGGCCATAGCAACGGAAGCATCATTTGCGCTGGCAATACTGATGCATTTTATTAATGTATTCACATCCTGTGTTTCAAATGGCTCAAGATATACTTGAGATCCTCCCATAGAGGCCGCATGTTCACTAACAGTAACCTGATCTGTCAGCTTTATCTTACCACTGTCAATAGCCTCAAAGATTAATAATAAAGTCATGACTTTTGTAACACTGGCCGGTCTTAGCTTTTCATCTTTATTTTTCTCGTAAATAATCTGCCCTGTGGAGCCTTCTATTAAAACTGCTGCATCTGATGTAATTTCTAAGGGATTATTTTCCGGTTCTGCATATACTTTCATAGGCATTCGAATATTCGTTAGTAAAATAATTCCTATAAATAGGGCGCACAATCTCTTCACTTTAACCTCGATTCCGGCGCTTTGGCGCCTTTTCTAATTGCACAAGCTTACTACTATTTTAATCAACTTATACCAATTTTAGACCTGTTCAGAAGGATTTATTTCACATTCACTTCACATATCAAAGTTTTACCACTGCATTCTGCAATAATTTTTGTAGTCCCCTTTGATACCCCTTTTACTTTACCTGTCCGGCTTACCGTAGCAATCTTTTTATTAGCACTTTTCCACTTCACTCTAAATATGGGACCTTTTACTTTTAATCTATAGGTCTCTCCTTTTTTCAAGGTTAGCTTCCTCTTATTCAAATCAATAACTCTTACTCTGCACTTTAGAGTTACATCATCATGCTTTGCTCGAATAATAGTTGTTCCGGGTCGAAAAGCAAATACTTTTCCGAATATATTTACATCAGCTACTTTAATATCCGTTGAGGAGAAGCTTACTCTTTTATTAATTCCTACCACATAAAGTTTAAATACTTCACCTTTAACCAGTACAAGATCTTTTACATGGAGCCTTTCACTTAAAGGCGTTTCTATATCATTCCTAAAGAATAAGGAAGTACGAGGGATGATTAAATACCATAATAATGCAAACAAAGTTATATAATAAATAATAGAAATTCCGCCTTTAAATCCAAATAAATGGAAAAAACCTTTTTTCTTCACAAAAACATTCCTTCAGTTTCTTTATTATATTCTATTTATGAAAAACTATCTTCATACTAAATAAAACAAAAACTATATTCCTAACAAGAAAACAGGCCCTATGGTCCCTTTGTGGGAGCATAGAGCCGTTTGCCACATATATTCTCATTATCTCAAGCGATTTATAATTTCATTTGCTTTCCTATAGATATTCTCTACATCTTCTCCAACATAAAATTGATTATCTTCATATAATACCTTACCATTTACCATAGTAAGCTTCACATTCTGCTTGCTTCCACTATAAACTATGTTTTTGGTAATATTATTTATAGGCTGCATATTAGGCTGATGAAGATCAAGGATAACTAAATCGGCCTTTTTGCCAGCCTCTAAGGTATCCATTTCATTTAATCCCATGGCTTTTGCCCCTCCTGCGGTAGCCATATACAACACTTGATCTGCTGGTGCCGCAGCTGCATCATCCTCTTTTAATTTTTGCAGCACAGTAACCAGATACATCTCACGGAACATATCCAACCCGTTATTGCTGGCAGGGCCATCGGTACCGATTGCAATATTAATGCCCATATTCAGCATTTTTGTTATTGGAGCAATTCCACTGGCAAGCTTGGAATTAGATCCTGGATTGGTTACAACAGTTAGTCCACGTTTCTGAAATACTGCTAAATCTTCTTCTGTCACATGTACACAATGGTAACCTCCGCCGCCATGGTCAAACATACCTAATTGATCCAAATAGACAGTAGGTGTTGTCCCATTCTTCTTCAGACACTGCTCCACTTCTGCTTTCGTCTCTGAATTATGGGAGTATACCGGTGCCTTATATTTTCTGGAAAGAGCCGCAATACCTTCTAACAAAGGTCTTTCTGCTGTATATTCTCCATGAAAACCAATACAGTAACTAATCAGGTCATGGTGATGATTGTATTTATGATACCAATTCTCCAGATTTTCAAGATTTTCTTCGGCACTTCCTGTGAATTCACTGATTCCTGCACATAATACAGATCGAAATCCCATATCAATAGAAGCCCTGGTAACATCTTCCGGACTAAAGTACATATCAAAATTAGCAGTAATACCACTTGTTAAGTATTCCAGTATAGCCAGCTTGGAAAGATGATAAATATCTTCACCGGTAAGTTTTGCTTCCATGGGGAATATCTGCTTATGCAGCCAGTCAAGCAAAGGCAGATCATCTGCATAGGATCTTAAAAATGTCATAGCCGAATGGGTATGTGCATTTTTAAACCCTGGCATTATCAGGTTTCCTTTTACATCTATTTCTCTGTCAAAGTAAGGTAATGATGTCTTTCCATTTTCCTTCTTTGGTTCGCCTACATAGGTGATACGATTTCCTTCAACCCAGAGTTCTCCTTCAATTATAGAAAAATCTCCTGCCATGGTTAAAATTTTAGCATTATAAAATCTAGTATTCATGGTTTCCCCTTTCAATATATACTTCCTTTTCTTTTGTTAAGAATAGGCAAGTACATTATATTAAGTATTCAATTTCTAATTATTTTAATGTCACTTTTCTTTTCTTAACGTTATAATTCACCTTAACTAAATCTGTTTCATGTCTTGTTTCTTCTTGTCCAAGCAACAATTGATCGTTACCGTTATTTCCAAAACCATAAACCGTTCCATCTTTTTTCAGGAAATATACAAACCGGGCATCCCCAGAACCGTTTGATACACTAACCCAATCGTTATCTTTTCCAACCCTAGTAGGTTTCGTAACATCATCTTCTATATCCAGAAAATAACCCAGATAACCCCATGCCCAAAGCGAACCATCCTTTTTAATTCCAAAACTCATATATTCCGTTGCATATACTCCTACCCAATCTTTACTTTTTCCTATACGTGTCGGCTTATTTTTATTGTCTTTGGTGCCATTACCAAGCTGTCCATAAAGATTATAGCCAAAGGCCCATAAAGATCCATCTTTCTTCACTATTAATGTATGAGTAGAGCCTACCGCAACGGATTTATGCTCCATATTTTTAGCTACTTTTATAGGGTACAGCATAACTTTATCTTTACCATTTCCTAACCTGCCTACAGTGCCATCTCCCCATGCCCACATAGAACCATCTTTTTTAAAGGCGATGGTATGGTGACTGCTTGCATATACTTCTGCCCAGTCGTTATCATTTCCTATTTTTACAGGCTTAGTTGAATTATTAGTTGTTCCATTGCCAAGTTGACCTGACCAGTTTGCTCCCCAGGTATATAAATATCCTTCTTTACTAATAGCAACGGCATGACCATAATTGGAAGAAACAGTTTTCCACTTTATATCTTTTCCTATTTGAACCGGTTTATATCGGGTTGTTGTTGTTCCATCTCCTAATTGACCAACGTCGTTAAATCCCCAGCTCCACATAGTTCCATCTTTTTTAATTCCATAAAAACTATTATCATTAGCTGCAATTACAGCCCAGTCTTTGCTATTTCCTGTATTACTTGTATAACCCCTTGACTTCTTTGGTTTTCCTAAGCCAAATACTTCCGGTGAACCTGCCATGGTAACCATACCGTTAGCATGAACAAAAGCTCCCGCATAGTTACTGTTTACCATTTTAATATCTTTTGCTGTTACATTTGTTTCCGCCAGTACCTCACCTGATAACATAAAGCTTGTAATAAAACAAATATATAGTGCAACTAATCTTTTAATACATTTTCTCATAATTCTTTACTTGTGATAACCCATAGCTATCACTTTCTTCTTTCGTAATTTTATATTACAATTATGTTTTTACCATACTATAAACGTAAGCCAGTTCCCTAATCCTATATCCACTCAATTGAATTACAAGCAAGATTGAAATTCCTCATTACATTTTTAGATAGTATTAATTATCTCTTACCTTTATCATAAATCTCACCAAGTGCTCTGGGTGAACGGTTGGATTTTGAGAAAAAGATAAGCAGTAATAAAGTTAAAACATATGGTAGTATCATAATCAAATCAGAAAAAGTACTTGGTAATTCTAATACCTGTCCTAATTTATATCCGCCGGATTTTGCAAATCCAAATAGAAGGCAGGCACCTAAAGTAGGAAGTATCTTCCAGTTTCCAAAAATTAACGCTGCTATGGCAAGATAGCCATATCCCATATAAATACTTGGTGAGAAGTTAGCAGAGATGGAGTAAGCAAAACACATACCACCAAGGCCTGATAAAGCACCGGATACCATTACCGCCTTAAATCTTATCTTAGATACTTCTACACCTGCAGCATCTACAGAATGAGGATTATCTCCACAAGCTCTTAACCGTAGTCCATATCTTGTCTTGTATAATACATACCATGCAATAAATGCAATCACTACAATCACTATCTCAAAGGGATAGATTGATTTAAACATAGCTCCTATAACAGGTATACTTGATAAAACAGGAATAGTAAATCGATTGGATACTCCTAATTGGAATTTATCCGATACTGCTCCAAACATCAAACTATTTACCTGAGTGGTTAGGAATACTGTTAACGCAGCAGCAAGTATATTTATAACAACACCGCTGATTACCTGATTCGCCTTAAAGTTAATACATAAAAGTGCATGAAGCATGGAATAGACCATTCCGCCTAACATAGAAAAGATCAACGCCACATAGAATAAAGATTGCACTTCCATATTTGCAAATTTGGAAAATAAAACAACTGTCAGAGCTCCAACAAAAGCACCAAAGCCTTGCAAACCTTCAATTGCCAGATTGGTAATTCCGCTTTTTTCACTATAAATGCCTCCAATTGCCATAATAAAGAGAGGCAAAGCAAAGGATAAGCCATCAATAATTATAGTATCCATTATTCTTCACTCTCCTTTCTCTCATTCTCTTCCTGTAGAATACTTGCTTCTGTATCCTTTCTTTCATCCGTTTCCTCCAGCATGCTGTCTTTTTCTACAGCTTTTATGAGATTTTCGCTTTTTTCTACACTAGTGGTACTTCCAACAATGTCCTCTGGCCCTATAGCTTTAATCCCTTCAAAGTGTTTTTCCTTTCCTCTTTGAATCTTGTACTTAATAAAGGTACCGCAAGCACTAAACAGAAGGATTAATCCTGTAATAACAGAAGCAATTTCTTGTCTGACTCCGGCTGTAGAACTCATGTAAGTACTGCCCTTATCAATAACCGAAATCAGGAAGGAGGAAAATATAATTCCGATTGGATTTCCGTTACCTAATAAAGATACTGCAATGGCATCGTAACCTGTACTTGCTAATACTTTTGGTTGTATGGAAGCGAAATAGCCAAGATAATAAGTTACTCCTGCAAGTCCTGCTAAAGCCCCTGAAATTACCATGGCTAAAACTATGTTTCTACCTACATTGATACCGGCATACTTTGCGGCTTTTGGGTTTGCACCTACCGCTTTTATTTCATATCCAATTCTTGTTTTGTCAACAAGGAATTTTATAATAAACGCAGTAATCAGAGCTAAAATAATACCTATGGACAAGTCCATCTTAAGGCCTGCAATTTCCACATTCATAAATGTTAATCGTGCTGAACTTCTTATATATTTTGATTGTCTTGAAACTGGATCAATATAATATGAGTTAATAAAGAAACTTAAAACATATTGCACGATATAATTAAACATAATGGTGGAGACTACTTCGTTAATATTAAATTTATATTTTAACCAACCTACAACACCTCCATAAATTGCACCAACTAAGATACCTATAATTAATACAAGAGGCTTTGCAAGTATTCCGTTCAGCTCACTATAACCCACTAGTACAGTAGCTGCATATCCGGCTAATAACATCTGTCCGGATACACCTATGTTAAAAAGGCCTGCCTTAAGAGCCACTGCTACCGCTAAAGCCGCAAAAAGCATAGGTGTCATGGAATTCAGCATGGTCAATAAATCTGTAAGCATACTTTTATATCCTGCATAGACCGGTTTTGGCAGTACACCTGCACCTTGTAACAGATTATAAAAAGCCTCGAGAGGATTCTTTCCAATTAGCAAAATGGTAATGGAAGCAGCAATTAAACTTAAAAGAATGGAGAATAAAGGTATGGAAACAGGCTGCCATTTTTCATTTCCCATACATTTTAGAAAAGCTCTATATATGATATTTGCATTCTTTGTATTTTTAGGATTTGTTTTACTCATGCTTTACCCCCATCATAAATTCTCCGACTTCCTTGGTGGTCAGTGTTTTTGCATCGGCTATTTTTAGAAGCTGGCCATTGTAAATAACACCTATGGTATCAGCAATATTCATAATTTCATCTAATTCCAAAGATATTAGAAGGATTGCCTTACCATTATCACGTTCCCGTAAAATCATATTATGAATATTTTCAATAGCTCCAATATCAAGTCCTCTGGTAGGCTGTACGAAGATCATTAAAGGGGACTGCAGCTCTATTTCTCTGGCAATAATGGCTTTTTGCTGATTACCGCCGCTCATGGAGCGAACTATGGTATTAGAGCCTTGTCCACTTCTAATATCGTATTTATCTATAAGTGAATTTCCGTAATTTACAATTTCATCTTTATCCAATATCCCATTCTTACAAAAGGGTTCTTTATAGTAATCTTTTAAAGCAATATTCTCAGCCAGGGTAAAATCTAATACCAGCCCATAAGCTTGTCTATCCTCCGGTATATAAGAAATACCTTCTAACGTACGCTTTCTAATACTATAATTGGTAATATCCGTATTATTAAGCTTAATTGAACCACTGCTAACTTTTACAAGTCCTGCTATTGCATCAGCAACTTCCACCTGACCATTACCGGATACTCCGGCAATTGCAAATACTTCACCGCCCTTTATAGTAAAGGACACATCTTTTACCACTTCAAAATTATCCTGGTTCTTTACGGTCAAGTGGGATACATCTAATATTACTTCTTTAAAATGTGCCGGTTTCTTTTCTGTTTCAAAGGATACCTCTCTGCCCACCATTAAATTGGCCATTTTTTGCGTAGAGGTTTCCTTAACATCCAACACATCCACTAATTTACCGCGGCACAAAATCGCACAACGGTCAGCAACTCTTTTTATTTCTTCCAATTTATGAGTAATTAATATTATAGTCTTTCCGCCGGCACGTAAGCCCTCAATTATACCCAGTAAAAAATCAATTTCTTGGGGTGTTAAAACTGCTGTAGGTTCATCAAAGATTAAAATCTCTGCTTCCCGGTATAACATTTTTAAGATCTCCACCCGCTGCTGCAATGAAACATTTATATCTTCAATTTTTTTCGTTGGATCCACTTCTAATCCATACTCTTTTGATAATTGGCTAATTTTCTTATTGGCATTTTTAATATCTACATATGGTATTACACCTGCTAATTTTTTGATAGGTTCAATACCAAGTATAATATTTTCTGTAATAGTATAATTTTGAACCAGTTTAAAATGTTGATGCACCATACCTATATTCAGTTTTGTTGCATGGTTTGGAGAATGAATATGAACTTTTTCCCCTCGAATGAATATCTCGCCTTCGTCAGGTTCATACATACCAAAGAGCATACTCATTAAGGTAGATTTACCGGCACCATTTTCACCTAATAATGCAAAGATTTCTCCCTTTTTAATCTGCATCGTTACATTATCATTGGCAACAATGCCGGGAAATTTCTTTGTAATATGTTTCATTTCCACAATATATTCAGACATTTTTATTCTCCTTGTCTTCATTTTAATAAAAAAAGTTTATCACTTATTACTGATCCCTCAATATAAAGTGATAAACTTTCTCTGTTTTCCCAACTTTAGCTAAAGGCGATGTGGAATTTTTTCACAATTATTTAAGACCAGGGAAAGAGTCGGATGAAATTCCATTAAAATTAGCTGCAGGTACAATTTCTCCAGCCTGTAATAATTTATAGGCTTCATTCATTTTGGCGATACTGTCTTCAGATAACTGATGACGTCCTTCTGCACTTACGAATCCTGTGGAATCTGTATCTGCTTTCAGAAGAACATTCTGTCCTTTAAATGTACCGTCTTTTACTGCATTTAAAGCTCTTTCTACGTTCAAGCTCATAACTTTTAATACTGAAGTTAATATTACATTTTCGGAACCGTTTTTACCATCATCATATTGGTCAACGTCGCAGCCGATTACCATAACTCCCTCTGCTTCTTTTGCAGCTGTAAATACACCATTACCGGAACCGCCTGCTGCAACAAACATAATATCAACACCTTCATTAATTAAAGCATTACCTACAACTTTACCTGTTGGTTCATCTGCAAAGGATCCAACATAGTTACCACCCACATTTGCACCAGTTACATCTGTTCCTGCGTAAGCTGGAAGTTCTACAAATTCAACTTTCTTGTCATACTTAGCATTAACATAGTTAACACCGGATTCAAAACCATATTGGTAATTAACGTTGGAAGGATAAGCTACACCATTAACAACTGCAACTTTGCCTGTTTTTGTTTCTAATGCTGCTGCCATTCCTGCAAAGAATCCGCTCTCTTCCTCTGCAAATGTCATAGCATAAATATTATCAAATTCTGCAACACCTTCAATTTCTTGAGGGTTAGAGTCGATTAATACGAATTTACTATTTGGGTTATCTCCGGCAATTGTTGAAATTCCTGCAAATTGAAAACCTGGAGTTACAATTACATCATAACCGGCAACAATATCTGCAACAGCCTGTACTGCAGCAGTTGGGTCACCAGTTGGTTCCTTAACTGTTTTAACAGTAGCATCAGGATTATTTTTAATAAAATTTAATATACCATTATAATTATCTTGGTTGAAAGAACCATCATCTACACCGGATGGGCTGGTTACAATTGCAATTTTAAGCCCTTCTTTATTACCAGTTTCCGTACCTGGATTTTCTGTTTCAGTTTGTTTTCCATCTGTGTTTCCTGTTTGATTTCCGTCCCCTGTAGTATTTCCTTTTTTACCGCATCCGGTAAATAAAACAACCATAAGGCTCATAATACATGCTAATGCTAAAAATTTTCTGCTTTTCATAAATGACCTCCATTGTTAGTTTAAAGATTTAATTGCCTTAAATAAAATAAATATATTATTCAACACAACTTATTAATGACACCTAATAATAAGTTATATTAATAACCTTATAAGAATCTTTACTACTATAAAAACAAAACTACCAAATATGAAACTTATATTACCATTACTTCGTAATCCTAATTAGCAAAAGTAAATCCTTTAAAACTTAAATCCTGCCTTAAAAGCTTTGGATTGCAATGCCTTTTCATAATCTTTCAATTCATATAATTCTATGGCAGGCAAAGTAACAAGCCCTCTTTGCAACAACTGCATAGCCGGCTCAAAAGGACCGCATCTGCTTCCCTTAATAGTAATCTCATTTACAACAAAAGAGCTCATGTCAATTTCAACTTTTCCGGCATAAGTACTCTTTATTACAATAAGTCCTTTATTACGTACCAGTTTTTGTGCTGATAAGATTCCGTCCGGAGATCCAGTTGCATCTATAACAATTTCATAAGTCTCATCTGCTTCTGTGGTAGTTTTAGCAAAAGAAGAAAATTGTTTCAATTTATCTTCGTGCCTTCCTATTATTGTCAAATCGGCACCGGATAGAGAAACCACCTGCGCTATCATAAAAGCAAGCCTTCCGTCTCCGATTACCGCAACATTCTTTGAAGGCTGGATATGAGCCTGTTCCATAATCTCTAAAGCTGCCGCTAAAGGTTCTGTAAATATTGCAACTTCTGTAGGTATTTCCTCCGGTACAACATGAAGCAGATCGGAATGTATGGTCATATATTCTGCAAAGCAGCCATCTCTACCGGCTATACCGATAACTTTACGGTTTAAACAATGCTTTTCTCTGCCTGTCCTGCAATAGATACATTGTCCGCAGCCTTCATTGAGTTCACCTACTACCCTTTTACCAATCAGTTCTTTTTTGTTGGATTCTACTACTTCTCCTACAAATTCATGTCCCAACACCCCTGAAAAATTAGGCTTGTACCCTTTTAACACTTCCTTATCTGTATTACATATGGCACTTATTAATATCTTTACCAGACTTTCGCTGGGTCCCGGAACAGGTATGGGGTAATCTTCCAAATACTGTGCCTTATCTTTATAATATAATGCTTTCATAGGCCCTCCTTCTTTCGCTGCTGTCCTTCTGTGGTTCCTTCACCAATTCAGCTTTGAACGGCTTTTATTCAGAATAACAGAACAGTGACCTTTTCAGAGTAACTGACTATCTCTTATTCCATCTTAGCAATATTCTTAATAGAGTCTGTAATTAATTTCTTAAATAAAGGAGCAACTCTGTCTGCTGTTTCTTGTACTTCTTCATGAGTTAAAGGCTGTTCCGTCATACCGGCGCAAAGATTTGATATACAGGAAATACCGCAGACTTTCATTCCCATATGCTTTGCGGCCATAGCTTCACAGGCGGTACTCATACCAACTGCATCCGCTCCAAGTATTCTGCACATCTTTACTTCATGGGGTGTCTCAAAATTTGGACCGGTAAACTGAATATATACACCTTCCTGCAAAGGAATATCAGACTCCTTCGCTGTATTACGGATGATTGCCTGTAAGTCCAAATCATATACATGGCTCATATCAGGAAAACGAAGTCCTAATTCCTCAATATTTTCGCCAATTAAAGGAGATGGTACAAAATCAGATATATGGTCGGTAATCATCATAAAATCACCGCTTTTATAATTAAAATTTACGCCACCGGCTGCATTGGTAAGAAATAAGACTTTTGCACCCATCATCTTCATAAGTCTGGTGGGCAAAACAACATCTGTAATAGGATAACCTTCATAATAATGAACTCTGCCCTGCATAATAACCACCGGAACATCACCTATATATCCAAATACAAATCTTCCCTTATGGCCTTTTACTGTTGAAACAGGAAAACCTTCAATATCATTATAATCAAGTATCGAATGAATATTAATACTATCTGCATAATCCCCTAAACCGGAACCAAGGATTAAAGCCACTTCCGGTTCAAAATTAATTTTTTCCCGAACACTCTTGTAACATTTTTGAAGTTTTTCATATACTGGATTCATATGAATCTCCTTTTCATTTTTTTATAGTATACGTATTACCTACTATTCGACAATATTATAGCATTTTTTTGTGTATTCTTCAATCATTTGTATGAAATATTAATATCCATATTATAAAATAAATATAAAAAAGCATCCTAAAAATTAGGATGCCCAAACATATTAAATCAATTATTAATAGAAATACAATTATTCCATATCATACCTGTAATTATGTTTAGATTTCTTGTGTTCTTCTCCTATTGGATTGTCTATAAATGTATTAAATCTAAATTCATGTCTATGCCCATCAACAACAGTGGTAAAATCTTTTAAGAAGTGAACATGTCTGTCACCCACTCTTATAGCTCCACCAGTTTTACCACAGAATTCATGAAAATGATCATTAAAAAAATCTGTTCTGAATTTCACTTCATGAACATGGTCATGCTCTCCACATGGAATAGCTTCTCCAGATACCGTTGCAAAACGATGATTATGAGGTTCTTCCTCGGGCTCAGCAATGAATACACTTCCTTGTACTTCATGAACGTGTCTCTGTTCGTTTTCTCTTTCACATTCTCTTTCTCTTTCTCTTTCTCTACAACAATTTCTATGATTTGACATATGACTTCCCATTTAAATTATCTCCTTTTTATTTTTAGAAATGATTTTATACTCCTAATATATCTTATGCAAATTTAAAAAAACAGTGTCTCAATTTGTCATATAAAAAGATAAAAAAGTAAAATTAAGTATTGACAATATAAAATTATCGCTGTATTATTGTATTAGTTGCTTAATACAGTAATACAACTAATCAGGAAGGAGATGAATGAATGCAATGGGAACTTAATTCAGAACGACCGGTTTACCTTCAATTAATAGAGCAAATACAGGCAGGAATTATATCGGGTTACTTTAAACCCGGTGACAAATTACCTTCTGTTAGAGATTTAGCAGCCGATGCCGCTGTAAATCCAAATACAATGCAAAGAGCTTTTACCGAGTTGGAACGAACCGGGTTGGTTTATACCAATCGTACCAGCGGAAGATTTATTACTTCCGATGAGAAACTCATAAAGGAATTGAAAGAACAATCAGCCATAAATGAAATAAAAGAATTTTTAAATAAAATGAAGCAACTTGGGTTAGATACAGAAGAAATAATTGAAGTAATTAGAAATTTAGCAAAGGAGCTAGGTTGAAAGAAAAAATCTTACAACCGGAGATTTGTGCTGAGCAAAGTCTCCACACTTTGAAAGGAGCATGGTTAAAAATATGAACACATTATTAGAATGTAAATCATTATATAAAAGTTTTTCCGGCTTTACTGCTTTATCCAATATTGACTTATCACTTCAAAAAGGTCAAATCATTGGATTATTAGGACCAAATGGCAGCGGAAAATCAACTTTATTAAAGCTTATCAACGGTCTGCTGGTTCCTGACACAGGCTCCATAACTATGGGCGGTTTTAATCCCGGTATAGAAACAAAGAAAATGATATCTTATTTACCGGAACGGACATATCTTGCAGACTGGATGAAAGTAAGTGATATTGTTTGTTTTTTCAAGGATTTTTACGATAACTTTGATTCTGCAAAGGCTTATGACATGCTAAAAAGCCTGCATATAGAACCAAATAGACGTTTAAAGACTTTATCAAAGGGGACAAAAGAAAAAGTGCAGCTTATATTAGTTATGAGCCGCAAAGCAGATTTGTATTGTTTGGATGAGCCTATTGGAGGTGTAGATCCTGCTTCCAGAGATTATATTCTGAATACCATTATTAAAAACTACAGTGAAAATGCGTCTGTTCTCATATCCACCCATCTGATAGCGGATATAGAAATGATATTAGATGATGTTATATTTTTAAAGGATGGCTCAATTTTTCTTCATTCTTCCGTGGATGATTTAAGAATGAAAGAGCAAAAATCCATAGACACATTATTTAGGGAGGTATTTAAATGTTAGGGAAATTATTAAAATACGAATTTAAAGCAACATCCAGAATATTAATTCCTCTGTATCTTATCCTGTTAATAACAACAGGAATGAACAGGCTCATACTTCTGCTGGATATTTTTGAAGGATCTCTCATGATAATTCCAGTGATTATGAAAACGTTATTTATATTATCTGTTATAACTATATTCATAACAGCCTTTATATTAATGATTTATAGATTTTATAAGAATCTCTTGTCTGATGAAGGTTATCTAATGTTTACCTTACCGGCAAAAACCCATCAATTAATTATATCCAAATACCTTGCTACTTTAACATGGTTGCTTGTAAGTATTATTATTATCATTGGTTCCGCAGTTTTGGCTATTGGCACACCAGAAAATATAAAGCTAGTTTTAAACAATTTGAATGAGTTTTTACTTCAGTTTGAAGCATCAGGTAATAATACCACAGTAACCATAATTACCTTACTACTATTTTGTCTAACGTCTTTTATTACTTATATATCATTAATCTATGCATCAATTGCCATAGGACAATTATTTACTAAAAATAGATTAGTTGGGGCTTTTGTTTCTTATATTGGTATTAGTACCCTCATGCAGCTATTATTACTTTTACTCCTTGTAATGACAAATGTTTTTCGCTCCATTATTACCAATGGTAATAATATGATACCGTTAAAATTATTATTAGGTATTATTGTTTATCAAATTGTAGTAAGTATAATTTTCTTTATTACCACAAATAGGATTTTCCAAAAGAAATTAAACTTAGAATAAATTTATTAGTTGATGCCAGATAGATTTTCATACCGGATAGGTGGAATTTGACTGTAATAGAACTCTATTCCTATCTACCCGGTATTTTATTCTATTTTACAATACCCGTTTCACTCATAAGTTCTATCTTAAACGTTTATTTTCAAATCTGGCCAAGGTCTCTAATGCAAATATTAGTCCTTTTATTCTTTCTTCCATAGTTCCTTCTTCAATGGTACAATCAATGGATACTGCCATATCATTCAGCAATCGTTCATCAATATACTTCTTTCTATTTAAAAGTATTTCTAGTTTATCATTATATGATCTTGCATCCAAAAATTCAAGAAGAACAGAATTGACACCGGACTGTGCCGCCTCTTCATCCTGTAACGTAGTATTATCGATTTCATACTCTGGTTCAATATGAATTGCCTTGGAAGCTTCTACATGAGAATTTGTAATGCTGTCAACCGTATCCTGAATATAGTTATGCCCCCATAATTCAAACCGATATTTCTGACCTGCTTCCGGATATTTAATAAAATCAACTTCACTTAGAAACATATTCAATGGTCTGGCAAATATTTTATAATCACCATATAACGCCTGATAAATAACCAGTTGTTCATTGGTTTCTGTGTGTATTGCTACAGTAATAATTTGATATAAATTATTTTTAAAATGTTTATATATTTCACCTGATTTGGGAATTCTCTGATAATCCATACAATCCTGCTAATCCTCCATGTTTTCAATGCCTGGGAATTTAACCCCACGTACAATTTTTGTAAAGCCAATTGTTTTACAATTCACTTTTTTAAAATTATTTTAAACTAACCTCCTGAGTATGTTTCAATATGACAATTATCATTGTATTCTTTTTTAAAAGGGATAGCAATAAGAATTCTTAACTATATTTTTAATAAGAATTTTTAATTCCTTGAAAAATACCACCCTCCGATTATATGGATAAGAGACCTGGGCCGGGTATAAAATGAACGAAAAAATATGCATTATTGTTATAATATTAATGAATAGTCCAAATTTCAACTGTTTACCCGGAATTAGTTGACTTAACATAGTAAAGAGTATAAAATGTAAAAAACTAATTTCGTTAACTAAAGTAAAGGAGATTCATACTATGAGTTTTATATTTAAGAAAAAAGTAATCTCTCCTTCTGAGTTGATTCAAACTTATCCCTTACCAGAAAAAGATGCTTTGATAAAAAAAGAAAGAGATGAAAAAATACAAGACGTGTTAACAGGAGCATCTGACAAATTCCTAGTTATTATTGGCCCTTGTTCTGCAGATCACGAAGATGCTGTTTGTGATTATATAACCAGACTTGCAAAGGTGCAGGAAAAGGTAAAAGATAAAATAATTATTATTCCAAGAATCTATACCAATAAGCCAAGAACAACGGGGGAAGGTTATAAAGGAATTGTACATCAACCAGATCCAGAGAAAGAGCCAGACTTGCATGAAGGACTTATTGCTATGCGTAAAATGCATCTTCGCGCCATAGCTGAAACCGGCCTTACTGCAGCAGATGAAATGTTGTATCCGGAAAACTGGCCCTATGTAGAGGACATATTGTCCTATGTTGCAGTTGGAGCACGTTCTGTTGAAGACCAACAGCACCGTTTGACCATAAGCGGCATGGACTGTCCCGCAGGAATGAAGAACCCCACCAGCGGAGATTTCTCCGTAATGCTAAACTCTGTAGTAGCAGCCCAAGGACAGCATACTTTCCTGTATCGTTCCTACGAAGTAAGCACTTCCGGAAATCCTCTTGCTCACACCATTCTTAGAGGTGCTGTAAACAAGCACGGCAATAGTATTCCTAATTATCATTATGAAGATTTAGCCCGTTTGTTTGAAATGTACAATGAGCGGGATTTAGCAAATCCTGCTACTATCATTGATGCAAACCATAACAATTCCAACAAAGTTTATTCTGAGCAGCCAAGAATTATTAGTGAAGTACTTCACAGCCGTTCTGTAAATAAAGACATTGCCAACATGGTAAAAGGTGTCATGATTGAAAGCTATATCGAACCGGGTAATCAAAAAGTTTCCCAACATATTTATGGTAAATCCATAACAGATCCATGTTTGGGTTGGGAAGAATCCGAAAAACTAATCTACTTTATTGCAGATCATCTATAATCTATAAATCATCCTGAACATAAAAAGCGAAGAATCTAATTCATGTAAATAAGATTCTTCGCTTTATAAGTTCAGGATGACATTTTTTAAATCCATGTGTTCTATCTTAATTATGCCCGAGGGTGTGCCCCCATATAGACATCACGGATTTTTTTACTTCGGTTTCCAAGATAGACTTGAGCCGTAGCAGCATCGGTATGGCCTAGTAATTCTTGAATGCTGGCAACATCAGCACCATTTTCTAACATATGAAGTGCAAAAGAGTGTCTTAAAATCTGGGGTGTAATTTCATGGGTTATTCCTGCAGAATTTCCGTATGCTTTTATGATTTTCCAAAAACCCTGGCGGCTCATGGGTTCACCGGAAACATTCATAAAACAAATATCCGATTCTTTTTCTTTCAGAAATTCTTCTCTTCCATGTTGAAAATAATTATCCAGTGCTTTTCCCGCCATGGAGCCAAATGGTATAATTCGCTCATTTTTAGAACCACAGCATACAATATAATGACTTTTCATATTTATATCTTCAACTTTTAAAGAAATCAGTTCAGATACTCGAATTCCTGTTGCGTACAATAATTCTAACATTGCTTTATCCCTGATTCCTTTTATATTATCCGTCTTAGGCATCTCCAATAGACGGTTCACTTCCTCTAATGTTAAAGTATGGGGAGGCTTTTTCTCAACTTTTGGTGATTTCATACGTTCTGTAGGATCTTGATGTAATTTTCCCTTTTTTATGAGATAAAAGGTAAATGCTTTTATAGAAGCAATATTTCTTGATACCGTTGCAGGTGACATCCCGTTTCTTTCCATATGCAGCACATAGGAATTTAAGCTTGTCTCACTTATCTTCCCTACATCTGTTATATTCTGTTTGTTCAAATGACGAAATAATTTTGCTATATCATTTTTATAAGACAACAAGGTATTTTGTGAAACATTTTTTACATCTTTCATATACATTAAAAAATCCCGCAACGAACTCTCCATTCTTACCTCTCTCCTTTGTACAAGCATTTGTTAAATACTTAAATCTACCCATATGTATTTTATAGTTTCTGTTTTACTACATGCTTTCTTTATTTTAACATTTTTTTATGTTTGTGTAAAGAAATGATACAAGATAAACTTGCATAATTTTACATACAGTAACTTGATTTTTAGAATAGGTATAGAATCTTTTGTAATATAAAAGAACCTATGTATGTTTCTATTAAACATCCAAAAGTTAAAATAATTCCAAGTACAAATATAAGTCCAATGTGTTTTATTACTCTTTCCACTTTACCCTTTGAACCAAGTCTTGTTTCATGATACATGCTTTTGCACAGCCAGTAGCCAGCTCTTAAACTGACAAAAGCAACAGGTACATACACAATGATTTGTGGAAAAGTATAAGCGAATAAGAGCAATACACCCTTAATTCCGTACCGCATCATAATGACAGTTACAAATAATCCTACCCGGAATCCTCCATAAACCAGTGATAATGCTATATATGGTATTCCTAATGCTGTGGAACAGAATACCCAAAACAGAATAAAAATTTTTAAATTGTTCCATAAAACATATCTTAGTAAAACCCTATAGTCAAAAACAGTTTCTCTTATTTTTGATATATATTCATCATCTATTATGTTAATCTGATTCCAGTACAGTCTTTTAAAGACAATGGCGAATAAAAGACCTAAAAAAATTCCAACCCCAAGAATAAGAATTCCGAATTTCACTTCTCCAAGCTTTCGTAGTTTTGCTTTTAAGAAATTCATAAACTAGCCCCCTGACCATATGTGTAACAATAAGATTTTAGAAGTTGTACAATTAAACTATTATCATAACATATGATTTTAGCAGAGAAAGTATTCCAGACTTTCTGTTGCCCTGATGATAATAATATAGCCGGGTAGCACTATAATATCAGATATTTATAAGATACCAGGTTTCTATAAGATATCTGTTCTTATAAGATAACTAGTTCTTATTGGAGAGCAAGTTCTTATTGGAAATCAGCTTCTTATAGGAGATTGGTTTTTTCAAGGACAATTTCCAGTAAAAAAATAAAGAGTATTAACATCTATGTGTTAAATACTCTCTATATACAGGCTTTTATAAATATGCCAATTATCTGTTTTTAAATCATATCTTATTCTTATAAGCCAGAATACCGGATACGGTCTTTCCATCTGTAATTGTTCCATTATAAATAAGTGAAACCAATTCATCCAAGGAATACTTTTCTATTGCCACATATTCATCTTCATCCAGTTTCTGCTGAGATGGAATTAAATCAAACGCACAATATATTCCGATTTTTTCGTTACAAAATCCTACGGTGGTATGGATATCAATGAGATGTTCTATATTTTCCGAACGGTAACCTGTTTCTTCTTCTAATTCTCTTGCCGCACAGGTTTTCATGTCTTCTCCGGGATTTAATCCCCCTGCAGGTATTTCAAGAACATATTGCTCCGGAGCATTCCGATATTGCCTTACCATAATGATCTTTCCATCATTATCAACCGGTATAATGGCTGCTGCACCTTTATGTTCTATAAAATCCCACTTTGCAGTTCTGCCGTCCGGTAACTGCATAGTATCTTCATATACATTTACAATGTGTCCCTTATAAATAAGATCTCTTTGTAATCTTTTATGCTCGCTCATAGTTATTCTCTTTTCTTAATATTTAATAGCTCTTATATTTCATTTTAATATATGTATTTTATAATCTCTTTTATTGTTTCTTTATATATTATTCTTTATATCATTATTCCTTATATCTCTATACCTTATCTCTATTTCTTATAGCATTATTCCTTATAGCATTATTCCATATATTATTATAATGTTTATTTTTTAAAAACCTATCATTATTTTTATATTAGTTATATTATTTATTTTTATTATTTATTTACATTACTTATTTATATTATTTTTTCATACTATTCGCCTTAGCATAACAAGCATCCGTAGCCTTAATAACGGCATTTCGGAACCCATTTTCCTCAAGTGCTGCAACACCTGCTATGGTAGTACCCCCTGGAGAACATACTTGGTCTTTTAGTTTACCTGGATGTTCCCTGGTTTCTAAAACCATCTTTGCTGCACCTAATACGGTCTGGGAAACTAAATCATAGGCTTTATCTCTTGGTATTCCATACTTTACTACACTGTCTGCCAAAGCTTCTATAAACATATAAACATAAGCAGGTGAACTTCCGCTGGCACAGGCCACTGCATCCATTAGTTTTTCATCAAAGATCTCGTATCTGCCAAAGGAGCAGAAAAACCGGTCAATGATACTTTTTTCTTGTTCTGTAAATGTATCTTCTGAGAAACAGATACCGGTCATGCCCTCCCCTACCAAAGCAGGCGTATTAGGCATTGCCCGAACTACCCTTACAAAAGACCCCAGTGATTTCTTAATATTCTCAATAGGAAAACCTACTGCAATAGATATTACAATATGGTCTTTGGTTACATAATCCTTAATTTCATTAAAAACCTCTTCGTATTTTTGAGGTTTAACAGCAAGAATAATGTATTTACAAGAGGCTACAATGGAAGCATTATCAGATACACGGGAAACTCCGGTTTCCTTCTTTATTAATTCACGTCTTTCTGCACTTGCAGTTGTAAAGACAACGAAATCCGGTCCAAAAACATTCTTAACTCCCTGAAGCATTGGATAACCCATATTACCACAGCCAATAAATCCAAATTTGTCCATTATATTTCCTCCTGTAAATTATTATAGGCCTGCTTAGTTTTAAATAAGCAATCAAAAAATAATATTATTATATCATGAACAGAAAGCCTGTTCATGATCTTGGCACTCCACTCAGAATATTCAAGCAAGCTTGTATTTTCCTCATTCCGTTTTTATTATATCATAAACATAGAGAATGTTCATGATCTTAACACTACAATCGAGATTTGTTAACATTCCAAATATCTGATTCCCTTTGAGATCTGCATGGAGTTCCCGATCCATGTAGTTCATTGAGCTTCGATGTGATTCGGTCAAGAATACCATAATCTCACTTTAATTACTCACCATAATAATATTTTCTAACTAAAGAGCTTTCAATAATTTCTCGATACGATCCAATCCTTTTTCAATCTGCTCAATAGAAATTGCATAAGATAAACGGATATGATCGTCAAATCCAAAATCACCACAAGGTACTACAGCTACATTATAATCATCAATCAGAATTTCTGCAAGTCTTGCAGTGGTTTCGATTGTTTTACCTTTATACTCCTTCTTTAATACTTCAGTGGTATCTACAAACAGGTAGAAAGCCCCTAAAGGAGTGATTGCATCTACATAAGGCATTGCATCTATTCTTTTCATCATATATTCTCTTCTGTTGTTAAATTCCATGTTCATAATATGAACCGTCTCCTGAGGGCCATTTAAAGCTTCTGTGGCAGCCTTTTGTGCAATGGAGTTAGGATTAGAGGTCTGATGGCTTTGTATACTGCCCATCAATTTTGCTATTTCTTTGGAAGATCCGGTATATCCTATTCTCCATCCGGTCATGGAATAACTTTTAGATAATCCGCTGCAAGTAATGGTTCTCTTGTATATTTCTTCGTTTAAAGAACCAATGCTTATATGTTCATTGTCACCATATACCAGATATTCATATATTTCATCGGATATTACATAAATGTCTTTTTCAATAATTACGTTTGCTATAGATTCCAACTCTTCTTTTGTATAAATCATTCCTGTAGGGTTGCATGGGGAGTTTAATATAAAAGCTTTTGTTTTATCTGTACAGGCAGCTGCAATTTGCTCAGCTGTTACTTTATAGTTCTGAGATTTGTCAGCACGAATAATTACTGGTACACCATCTGCTAATTTTACGATTTCCGGATAGCTTAACCAAAAAGGTGCCGGTATAATCACTTCATCTCCGGGATTTAAAATTGCTTCAAATATATTAGTTAAAGAATGCTTTCCACCATTGCTTATTACAATCTGATCAGATGAATAATTTAATTTATTAAAAATCTTGAACTTCTTACAGATTGCCTCTTTTAATTCTATAGTACCTGAAGCAGGAGTATATTTGGTAAATCCATCATGAATTGCCTTTATGGCAGCTTCGTTAATATTATCAGGGGTGTTAAAGTCAGGTTCTCCTGCTCCAAAACCTACCACATCGATACCTTGTAATTTTAATTCTTTTGCTCTTGCAGTAATTGCAAGTGTTGAAGATGGCTTTACCGCCTGCGCTTTCTTTGATAATGTTAATGACATAGTTCTCCTCCTTAAATAGCCTATGGAATACGTTTCCTAATAATATTCTGATTCCCGGATAATAAAATATTCTCCATCATAAATCCATGAGAATTTCCATCTTTTGAAATTAATACTAATATATACTTGCATTTTATTATTGTATACAATAATACACCAAATTTTAATTTACATTCTATATGATTCTTTTTCATATTGCAAGCTAAAAATTATATTCTGATGCAATATTTATGCAAAAAATCAATCACTTTTTTATAATTATAAACACCAATTATAGTATCTATAATTAATAGTAATAACTGTATGAGTGAAGCTATAAAAAATCACACCAAAACCATCTCTTTCATCATATATTCTTACAATTTATCCATATTCCAATACCTGTTTAAGTTGAGATTTTTAAAGAATTATGTTATATTTTATACAAGAAGCATGCTGTGGGGAAGCAAAAACTATACTATATAACCATAAAATTTCATCTCATAGTATGATAGCTTTCAAGTTAAAACAAAGAATTCAAAGCAAGGCAAAAGAAATTCATACAATGAATTTCAAAAAAACACAAAGAAAGGATTAAATTGCAGCTGCCTTTTACTGGGATTTACATGGCAGTATTCCATGAAATCAAAATGGGACAGGCGCAATGGACAAAACAATGAGAACAACGTGGATTAAAAATGCAAAATGTATCGTGACCTGTGACGAAAATGACAATTTATACGAGAATGGTTACATTTATATTGAAAATGGGGAAATTAAAGAAATCGGTTCTTCAGATCCGGATAATCCTAAGGAATTTATTGCAGATGAAATAATCGATGCATCTAATATGATTATATATCCCGGCTTAATTAATACACATCATCATTTATATCAGTACTTTACAAGAAACCTTCCGCAAGTTCAAAACATGGAACTCTTTGATTGGCTTAAAACTTTATATGAAATATGGAAGAATATTGATGCCGATGTTATCAGGTACAGTTCTTTGCTTGGTATGGGTGAATTAATGAAACATGGCTGTACTACATGTTTTGACCATCATTATGTATTCCCAAATCAAGGCGGTTCACAGTTAATCGATGCTCAGTTTGAAGCAGCTTCCAATTTAGGCATCAGAATGTTCGCTTCCAGAGGCAGTATGGATCTAAGCAAAAAAGACGGTGGTCTACCTCCTGATTCTGTAGTACAGGATATCGATTCCATCTTAAAAGACAGTGAACGGCTTGTAAGCAAATACCATAATCCTAATAAAGGCTCTTTGAGACAAGTTGCATTGGCTCCATGTTCACCCTTTAGTGTCTCTTCTGACTTATTAAAGGAAAGTGCCATATTGGCAAGAAGCCTGGGTGTAAGATTACACACACATCTGACGGAAACAATTGATGAAGAAAAATATACTTTAGAAAGATATGGTGTCAGACCTTTAGAATACATGGAGAGGCTAGGTTGGATTGGCAATGATGTATGGTTTGCTCACGGCATACATTTTAACGAGGAAGAATTAAAACTATTAGCAGATACCGGTACGGGGGTTGCCCACTGTCCTATTTCTAATATGAAATTGTCCTCCGGCATTGCAAAGATTCCAAGAATGTTAGAACTTGGCGTTCCGGTTGGTTTGGCCGTTGACGGCAGTGCAAGTAACGATGCATCCAATCTCATGGAAGAAATAAGGGTGTCTTACCTGTTACACCGTTTGAATTCCAGTAAACAGGCTCCAAGTGGTTATGATATATTAAAGATTGCTACCAATGGCAGCGCAAAGATTCTTGGAAGAAATGATATTGGGCAGTTAGCAAAAGGTATGATGGCAGATTTATTCATGGTAGACAGTACAAAAGCTGAACTGGTAGGTGCAGATTATGATACAAAATCCATGCTTGCCACCATCGGAACAAAGGAACCTGTAGCTCTGACTATGGTTCAAGGTGAAGTTGTAGTAAGAGACGGAATACTTCAGAACATTGATGAAGAAAAGGTTGCTGCTGAGGGCAGAAAAGTTGTAAAAGAGTTATTAAGTAAATAGCCATATCCATATGTTGGAATATGATTTTAATATGTTTCCTCCTACAAAAAATACTCAATTAAGCCGTTTATTGAGAAAACATACCAAAAATCATATTCCAATATTATATAATTACTCAAACTTCGCACATAGACTTTAGCTATGCACCTTGACAATTCAATATCTGGCAGTTATTAAATTGTCAACGTTGAGTATTTATTCTACCTACAGCTGTAATCTCAACGTGGATGGATATTTTGCAGGAATGCCTACAGTTTTGCATTTTTTAGGAGTTTGAGCATTACATCTATCTCCTTGGTCATAGAAAGCTGTCGACGTTTATATCCAACTGTTCTTTTATCTAGAGAAATTGATTCATTGATCCGATTCTTTGCATTCTCAGTAGAAAAAAGAATACTGTTAACAGGAAGGAAGGTACTTCCATTAGACCATCCAAGTGTTAGCATACGTCTTGTTAAGAAGCTCTAAGTTGTCTATTTCCAAAATATAAACTATTATGAAAAATATGCAGTAATATATTGATATAGATTCTTGAGTTCAAACTTGTCATAAGGATATGCTATGGAACTTTGGTTTATAGTTTCTTCTTTTTCACCTATTTTTATATTAAATTCAATTATATAATTGTTCATATCTTCCATTACATTTTCATTAATATACTGTTTCCTAGAACAAAAAATAATCAAATCCGGTTCATATATAACATTAAGATGTTGGACAGCCTCATTTAGCAACATTTTTGAAGGGATATATTCTAATCCGTATAAATATGAATATTTTTGGTTGGATGCACAAATACACTGGTATCCTTCTTCTTGAAATAATTTTTGTAAATCACACGCTAAATCAATACCATTTTTATCATCACTAGCAATAAAAATGGTTGGGCACTCCTTTTCTTTTAAAGCGTATTCGAAACAATCTTCTTTTAAAATTCCCCAGTTATATTCATCCCATATTAAAATATCCTCCAATTCAACTAAAGATTCTCTCTCTATTTTTCCTGCTAACAAAATTCCTTTCCATTGTTTATGATACTCTTTTATAAAATTGATTACTTTCTTATTTTCATTTTCATCCGGAGATGGTATAAAAACAAAGCTTTTCCAAAATTCAATCTCATTTAATAAACTCTCAATCATTGTAAATTCTCGGAAACGCGAAAAAAAGAATCTCTTATTCAGCAGGCTTTCCCCACTTAAATTAAGAATATCGGCATCTTCTATAAAGTCAGGTCGAATAAACTGATGGTCTAATTTTTCTCCTGTTAATTCTCTATATAATAAGGGGACTGACACAGAATATGGTTCATGACTTACTAAAATATTATGAATGGCGGCTGTTACAGTTGGAGCAGCATAGCTATTAGAAATATCTGTTTTAAACACATTACCCAGTGAGTCTATCAACATATGCTTTGACGATGCCGATAAAAGAATTCCTTTTTCAGAATAACATGTATTAAAGGCAAATCCCTTCAGCTTCTTATCTGCAATCACTCCTATAACACCGCTAAGACATGCCGGTATAGTATAACTTCCTTTATTATTACCAGCCGCTACTATAACCTGCCCCTGCATAAGCATTCTTGCAATTACAGGTCGAATCATTAAAGAATCGTTTAGTTGTTCTGTACCAATACTCATATGAATAAGCTGAATTCTTTTCTCCAAACACCAGTTGAGGGCAACAAAAAGGCGTTCACAATTTGTCTTTAATTCTGTATTTTGAAATACCGATATACTAATAAACTCTGCTTTTGGAGCATATTTTTCAATAATATGTGCACATATTGTTCCATGCTGTGTAAAAATATGCTTTTCAGAATCCCATTCCCTTATCTTATTATTATTATCGACAAACAGATTATATTTAATATTATGATATAAAAGCTTTGATTTATCTATTCCATCATCAATAATTGCAATCAGCACATAATACCTCCGTCTTCTTCATCCATACGAAATTTTTCCTGCTGATATCTATATAGTTCAGCATATTGTTTATTATTTTTTAATAACTGCCTCTGATTTCCATCCTCCACTATCTTTCCTTTTTCTAATACAATAATTCGATCAGCAAGTGAAATATTAGAAAGCCTGTGGGATGTAAAAATCGTCAATTTCCCATCTGTTATTGTTTTTAAGTTCTCAAAAATATCATGCTCTGCCTTAGGATCAAGGTTTGAAGATGGCTCGTCCAGAATCAACGCTGTATTTCTTCGGTAAATCGTTCTGGCAAGTGCTAACTTCTGATGCTGCCCACCGGACAATTCTACTCCATCTTCATCAAAAATACGAGTCAAGCTACTGGAAAGTCCTTTTGGGGCTTTTTCTAAAATATCTTCACTACAGTTTTCTTTTAATACATTCAGTACAAGGTTACCTTCACCTTTACGCTTAATATCACTAATTGTTATATTTTCAGATAAGCTAAGGCAATAATTACCCATCTCTTGAAAATATACACTAAAGTTAGCTCGAAGACTTTCCAAACGATATTCTTTTAAATCAATTCCATTAATCTTTATCGTTCCAATCTTCGGATCATACATTCGCAAAATCAACTTAATAAGAGTTGTTTTTCCTGAACCATTAATTCCTACAAATGCTGTCTTCTCGTCTTTTGAAAGACAAAAGCTTAAATCTTCCAATACCCATTTATTTGTATTTGGATAAGCAAAACTCACATGCTGGAATTCAATAGTATCAACCTTTTCTAACTCAAGTTTACCATGATCTAATACATGATTTTCAAACTCAAAGATACTTTTTAGATTGATAATTCTTAATTTATTATCGTAAATATTGGTAAAAGAAAGTGACAATCTTGAAAATGAAGATAAAAATTGTACGATTAGTCCAGTATACAGTGAATAGTCTCCCACAGTGGATGTTCCGTTGAAAATTTTAAATCCAATACTTATTCCTATTGCCATGGATACTATTTCAGGAAGACATTCCCAAAGTATGGCAGCTGCTGTACGTTTTCGTGCAACCTTTCTTTGTTCTCCAAATACTTCTTTCCACAGCGAATAGTGCTTTTCTTTTAAAAATCCACCAATGTTAAATAAACGAACATCTTGTGCAAATCGTTTATCCAATGCAATTCCTTGAAAATATCCTTTTCTTCGTTCGTTTTTTAGCTGTTCCATGCTTAAACGATAAATGGATTTGGTATATTTCATAGACATAGCTGTACTGGGAATTGCGGCTATGGTTAATAGAATCCCAAAAAATGGATTTGCCAACCATAGCACTGCGAATATTCCGATAAATGATATCGAGGCGCTTAAAAATAGCAAGGCATTCCACATAATATGTACCATGGAAAAAGAATCACGTGCTGCTGCCTGTAACTTATCATAATACACCGTATTATCAAAATGTTCTAAATCTGCCTTTACAGAACAATCCATAATCATAATAGAAAGCTTTTCATTTAAAATATTATCATGCATAGATTGCATATACTGCTCTAAGGAGCCTCCTCCTCTTTGCAGGAATCCAATAATAAATATACCAGCCATTAAAGATAAAAATACAATATTCTTATCCTGTACAATGAAAACTCCCGTAAGTAAATTGATTAAATACTTTCCTAAAAAGGCATTGGCAATTCCTAAAACGGGTAATACTATCCCACAGATAATTCTAAACGTTGTATAATATTTCGAGGCGTTCCAGGATAATTTCATACAATAAAATAATGCACCCATGTATTCTATAACATGATTCCTAATTGCTTTTATCTTTATCATCGAAACACTCCTATTTTATATTGTGAGTATTCCATCCTGCATCCTCCACACCCGATCGGATATACTCGCCACTTCCTGGTCATGTGTTACCACAATCACACAATATCCTTCTTCATGGGCAAATTTTTTTAGTATATCTAATATATGGAGCGTGTTTTCACGGTCTAAATTACCGGTGGGTTCATCCGCCAGCAGTACTTTTGCTCCTGTTGCTAAAGCACGAGCAATAGCAACACGCTGTTGCTCCCCTCCTGATAACTTTGATGGAAAACGTTTGTGCTTTTCTTCTGTAATTCCTAACATCAGTAAAAGTTTACCTGCTCTTTCTCTCGCTTCTTTCTTAGGTATACCATTATTCTCCATTGGATAGCTTACATTTTCTAATATTGTAAGTAGAGGAAATAACTGAAAGGATTGAAAAATCATAGCTACACGCTCCCTGCGGTATGCATCTAAATCAAGCGTTGTCAGATCATCCCCATTAATATATACTTTTCCCTCTGAAGGACGATCCAATCCGGCAAGGATAGATAGTAGTGTTGTCTTTCCACTTCCTGATGGTCCTACAATTGCACATAACTTTCCCCCCTGAAAATCACAGGAAATTCCCTTTAATACTTTCTGTTTACTATTTTTATACTGATAGCATACTTCACTAAGTTTTAATTCTGCCATGATAACACTATTCCTCCTATTCCTTTACCTGAAGCAATTCCAGAGGTATTTTATTAGTTACAAAAATACTTCCCAAAATAGAACCTAACGTACATCCTGTTACATATAATAAAATGTTCATCTGTATATTAGGTGAAATTCCACCTTGCAACATTGCAATTAATATAGCACCTAATATCATACCTGTTAAATAGATAATCCCTTGCTCTACTGTAAAAAGAATTCTAACTTTTCTCTTAGCTCCCCCTAATATTCTCATAATGGCTGCTTCCTTTGCACGAAATGATATTATTAGAAAGTTGAGAACTCCTCCAATCAAAGTAAACACAATCACTGCTATAGGATATATTATCTTTAAAAAGGAAAGATTTCGTTCCATTGGCTCTATTACTTGCTGTAGCTCCGCATCCCATATCATAAGCTTTGGCTCAATAGATCCAAATTTAGCACTGGATACCATTTCTTTAAGTTCTTTTTCCTTTTGGATTAATTCCTTATTTTTAGCCGGATTAAACTTAAATTTTGTTACTACATAAAAAAAATTATTACCCATTAATTGCTGCATATGATATTCCGACATGATAATCGTGTCACTTAAAACTGCATTTGAAAGCTCCCCTTCATAGCTTCCTATGATACGACATGGGGTATATTCTTCTTTTATTATTAAATAAACAATATCGCCCCATCTCTTTCCCAATTTCTTCATAAATCTTTCGGGCACAATAGCTTCTACTGCATCGCTTTCACTCTCCATAAATACTTTTTCATCATACCCTTTCATAAATTCCACAGTAATACCTGCTCCTGTTTCTATAAAAAAACGGTTCCATTCATTAAAAGATACTACTGCAACTCCGGGAATGAAAGCATCCCTGTCATAAGTTTTATGGGGATTAAAACCTGTTAATGCATTAACTTGAGCTGTTTTCTCCAAATAACTTTCATTTATTAATCCGGTATCTTGTAAATTATTCACTACTTTGGGATTAATGAATCCTCCCCCTTTGCTAAAATCTAATCTACCTTCATTAAGAATTTCACCTTTTATTACGATGGAATTATATAATTGATCTATTTCTACCTTATTCTTCTCTATAGCTATATCAAACCAACTATAGGTGGTTATGAATCCAAGTGTAATAATAAACATTAAGAGAATTTTACCATAAGATCGAAACATATGGCGATATAAATACTCTATGGAAGTGGTAAGTTTATATATTCTAGAAGCATTCGTCTTTCCTATCGACTCTACCATAAATTCCTTGTAAGAGTCTGAAAAGTAAAAAATTTCTTCTGCCTTTTCATCAGTTTTAATACTTGGATCAGGTTGTAAATCCACTTTTTCACGATTTATTTGTCTCATATTTTTTCTTCCTATATTTAACTTCTGTCCTTGCAACAAATCAAAAACCGATTGATTTGCTATATAGCAACTACCTAAGAATATTAATATGACAAACAGAGAAAATAACAGAAGCATAAGCAGCAACCAGAAAATTCGAAGAGAAGAATTATATTCTATAACTCCTGGCATTACAAAATCCTTGAATAAATCTTTCGCTTCCTTTAGAGTTTTATACCGTGCTACTATCCCACCTATAATAATCCCTGGAAAACCTATCCATATGCCAGCTACTCCTACTTGATATATTGCTAACCTTCTAGATATCCCCATTGCTCGAGCCACCGCAAATTCTCTGCGGCGCTGACTAAGATAAAAGAATGCAACAATCACCATAACAGGTAAAAATGTAGCTGAAAAAATCGCTACACTCATTTGAGTAGATTTTTTCAATGCCTTTGATGCAATTCCAAAATCATCTGCATCATTATCTATAAAGGAAAGGGTTATTCCCATACCTTCTAATTTACTTTTGTTCTCTATCAGAAATGCCTGCAGGTCTTTTGCTGATTTTAAAACAAAACTATAAGTGCTTGAATCTATCATTTCTCTCGTTTGAAGTAGAAAGTTCTCCGGAATACAAGAATCCGGAACAAAGATTCGATTGCCTCTTGCAGTAGATTGATCTAGATATACCGAATCATATATTCCTACGATTTCAAATTCTTTTTCTACCGTTTTATAGTTTTTCCAATTATCCCATATTTCTGGAAATAGTGGGATAATATACCCGTTATAACCTCCACCCATATCTCTCAATTCTATATTAATCTTATCACCAAGGGAAAGTCCTCTCCATTCAGCAAAAAAGCTATGAACTACGCATACATTTTTCTTATTAAGATCATCTTCTCTGTCCAGCCATCTTCCATCTACAAGATAATAAGTTCTAGAACTTTCCTGAAAAGGAGGCATTAAACTCATATCCTTTGTTCCATAAACTTCCACAGACCTCTGATTTTGGTCTACTATTTCTAAATGCTCTTTTAAGCCTGCTAATTTCCTGTTACTATAATCTACTGTATCACCCTCTTTAACGGGATAGAAGTATAAATTATCATCCGTAAGTTTATCCAATAAAAACCATTTTCCTACTTTCCCCTCTATAATCTGCCCCGAACGATTCATCGATTGAGGAGAGTTTTCATCATAGTATGCCCGTACCAAATACTGCTCTCCAACTATAAGTGAGTCATATTCCTCCTTTAATTCCCCCTCTGTTTCAGGCTGATATTTTACATGAATGAGATTATCCTCTGGCATATAATCGGGATAACCCACTTCCATTTTATTAATTTTAAAAACAAAATGATATTGTCCGCTTCCAACCACAACATACTTCTTTTCCTGCAAAACTCCATAGAAAACTATGTCAGATACATAACTTTCTAGTTTTATTTCTTCTGCTTTTGCTCTATTAAAACTATTACTTACATCTGCATTATATAATCCTTGTAATATACCTTGAGGTATCCTTCCTATATCTTCAAATTCTATGTAAGGACTGCGGGATACCAATTCCCTGCCACGTGTTACATCATTATTTTCTGATTTCAACGTTCCTATAGGTCTATAATACTTCTCCAGTTGGTTTGTCATCTGTAATACAATTACATATTCAATTACATGGGATGTTATCCCATAGGTGATAGCGCCCATTAGCAACAACATGAGTAAGGAGCGAAATGGCTTTCTTAACACCGCCTTCAAAAAAGGATTTCTTCTCATCATCTACTCCCCCTTTTCTTTTTTTATTTTTTAAAAGAGAAAATAAAATAGAATTACTTTTAAAAGTTTGTGATACACCATTGATGCATCACAAACTATAAAAAACATCTATTTCACACACTTAACTGCAACCACTATGTAGCTATTTTAAAGAACAAAAAAATACTAAACAGAATACATCATATTTTCTGAATTATATTGAGCTTGGTAAGAACTCTCCCCAATTTTCGCGACTATTTTGTCGGCTTCATAACTAGAAATCGTCGACTTAGGATAATCTGTACTACAATTGCAAACGGCTGTACAAGAACAAGTACATGCTGCATACCAGCACATACATGCATATGCTTCTACAGAGTTTAAATTACTTCTCTTCTTTAATTTTTTCATTGCTCTACCTCCTGGTCTACTATAAATTTTTTTACAATAAAATTTATGTGTGAAACAGAGTCTCTTATCATCAATATCTCTTTACCTCTCTGGATATTTCTTAAATACCCTCCATAATATTAGTAATTTTTCTTATAGTGCTATATCCATAATCATCCATGTCTTCACTTTTCACACACATACCATAGCTCTTTTCAAGCTCAAACAGCAAATATACCATTTCAATGTCTGAAAAGTAAAATGGCTCCTCTGTCAAAGGTTTATCCCAATTCTTCTGTATTAAGATATCATGAGGTAGATGAAATTTTTGGTGTAATACTTCAACAACTCGATTATTTATAGTTATCTCTTTCATTCTTTAATCCTCCTCTATAAATATTGTATCAACATTCATTTTCGAACAAATTATTATACACCTCATCAATTCCATTCATAACTACGCTATAGACCGGAATTTGATACTGTCTTCCTTCTTTAAAAAGTTGTTGCCGAACAAATTTTAGATTACAATATACAATTGAAATATCAAACTTTTGCTTTAAATCTTGCATATCTATTAAAATATTACTTGCATGAACTGATGTAATAGATACTCCTAATGTTGCCTCAAATTTCTTGCTAATTGCATCCAAAAACTCACCCACAGCTAATTCAAATGGCACACAGCAAATAAAACGCTCTGGAGCAACTGCCTGACAAAGCATGTAAGTTCGTATTCCAAATCCATTCACTGCATAGTCATTATACTTTAACACTGCGTCTGGAGCTTCCATTAATATTACCTCCGGTCTTTTCTCCTTAAGCAGGCTGTTCATATAGCGATTGATTTCATTAATTTTTTGTGCCTCTGAATGGTCAGTGCAATTCCATATATGATTTAGATTATAGAAACCGAATAATTCTCCCATAGGATGTTTTGTTATTACTAAAGCATTCGTGTTCTCCATCTTCAACTTTACTGCAAGTTTTAACAATACCTCAAAATTATCTGCTTCTTCCAGTAATCCTCCTACTAATATAACGGGAACTTCCATATCATAAAATTTGTGTTCTTCATTATGAGCATGATTTTTATATGTTATGTAAGGTTTTATTTCAATCTTATCTGAATATAACTTAGACAACTTATTTATTTTGTTATCTCCTTCTTCTGATGCACTGAAGAAAATAACCTGCTTGCCATACAATATTGCAGCCTCAGCAATATCCACATAGGAATAATCTATTTTCTCTTTTATCATAATCGGTTCAAATAAAATTAGTGTTGTCCATTCTTTGCCTTCAAAATTAAATTCTTCTGTTACGACAAAACCAACATCAGGATGATTACATACATAACCGGCATCATGTCCTGTTAACCCAAACCCGCTAGGAGATATCAACCGCTTTATTACAAAAGACTCTTGAAGTTTATTAAAAGTCTTTACTATCGGTAATATTTCCGCACAAAAAGGATATATTGCTACTGGAATACTCATACTATATCCTCTCCTTTCTGAACTCTATATCTCATCTGTGGCAAATAGTCAACATTGATTTCTTTCAATAATAAGTAGAGCATAAGCTTATGATAGGCATTTCCTTTAGATTCTGAACAATATGATAACTTAACTGCCGCATCTAATGTGCCTTGTCCCGAATCCGCTTTTTTACAACATAACATACAATAACGAAAACACCAACATTCCTTACATGCATCAGACGTTAATGCACCAACATTTAATAATTGTTTTGCATTGTCGATATTAAACCCTGAATCTAAGGTTCCTAAGCACATTGCTTTTGAATTTTCGCTAACTCGTTCACATGGGAAAAGCAGCCCTTCTACATTGCAAAATAATCTCATCTGCCCTGCAATACATGGTCCGGAAGGGGTATCCACTTCAAATAATCTGGATGTTTCAACTTCAAATCGGCGTTCAATTTCAGAATTAATCGATGCTAACGCAATAGGAGATACCTTTTCCTTTTCATAACGTCCCAAATAAGATAATATTGCAAGAAATCCTTCATATCGAGATTTCCATCTATATATATCCGAGGATACTGTTTTTTCTCCATCATAACCTTTGTCAACAATGGATGGTAGTATATTTAATTTATCTACATCATTTTTCCCCAAACATATACTATTAATACAATCAAAATCATTTTGAGGATCTATTACCATACTAATTGATAGTTTTTTGGCATATTCCGGTGCTATTTCTCTCATTAATTCAATTTTCTTCATCACTGTATCATATGTCCCTGTCCCATTTACAAAAACCCTATTCATATCGTTTATCTCTTTTGGTCCATCAAGGCTAATCATCAGTGATATTTCTTCCTCTTGCAAATAAAGAATCTTCTCTTCATCTAATAATGTTCCATTAGTTGTCATGTTAAATGTCAGCTTCTTCCCTTTAAAAAGCTTCTTACTATATTCTATCACCTGTTTAATTAAAGGCATCTGCAATAAAGGCTCACCGCCATAGAATCCTACATTTATGGAACTACTGTCAACAGAGTGCTCCCATAAAAAATTTAAAGCAGCCTTTGCCGTTTCCCAACTCATATTTTTCGATGAGTGTGATCGTTGCATAATACTGTGTTCTTCAGAATAGATACAATATTTACATCTTAAATTACAATTTTGTGTTACTTGGAGAATTATTCTTGACAATTTACGCTCCAAAAACTCTTCAAGATAATCTGTAATAGCATGTTTTACTTTCTTTACATTGCTTTTCTCAGAAAGATATCCTGCTTTTTTTAAATCCAATATTTCTTCTGGAGGCATTGTTTTTACTTCTTCTCCATTCAAAATCTGAGCTAAATATTGATAAGAAGCAAAGCTGAGTTCAAGAAATTCATCCTTATTTACATCTAGACAATAGTAATGATTAGGTGTACTGAAAAGTTTTACAAACATTTTGACTATAACATCCTTTCTCAACGTAATTATATTACATACTTTTACAGCCAGATATGATGTGTCATAAAAATGACAATAGGTAATTTGCTGGAAACATTGTAAAAATAATTAAGGATGATTCTACAGTATGAGATGTTATTACATAGGTGATGGCATCAATTAGCAACAATATTAAGTCATAAAGAAATTAAACAGGATACATCATATTTTCTGAACTGTAATGTTTTGGGGAAGAACTATGCTCTATTATCTGCCTTACTCTCTCTATTTCATAATTAGAAAGCATCGCCTTATGATACTGTGTTTACAATTACAAGTGGCTATACAAGAACAAGTACATGATTCATACCAACACATGCAAGCGTATGCTTATACAGAGTTTAAACTATTTCTCTTTTTTAATTTATTCATCCTTTTACCTCTTAATCTAACAACTTTTTTAATAATTTTATGTAACCCTTTCTAAAGGGGACTACTCATTCCGTATAAAACTATCAAAGACTAATGTTGAGTTTAGATTATAATTAGATGTTACCGCAAAAGCAAACTGAATAATAAAGCCTTTCCTCCTCCGTTTTCGCCTACCAACGCAACTTTCGGACTTTGCAAAGTACGGCTTCAATATGTTTCGCAGGATTCGTTCCAATCGAAAAACGCTTCATTTTGATGCTTAGAGGTTTTTTACCTACTTCATATATCTTTAAAGTAATGATTACCAGCTTCAATGGCACGATTAATCAAGATTCCGAGACATTATAGTTTAAAGTTAATTTAAAGTACCAATGTTTCAATAGTCCAAAATCTTGATTATTTTTAATATGTCTACAATATACTCATTCTTGCAATGAAATCATCTTTTATAATTTGGTTAATTCTTACATGTAAATATTACCATTTTAGGTTAGCATTGTCAACCTGTTAAATCTTATCAAAATGCTCTAAATCTGCTTTTACAGAACAATCCATAATCATAATGGAAAGCTTTTCATTTAAAATATTATCATGATAGATTGCATATACTGCTCTAAGGAGTCTCCTCCTCTTTGCAGGAATCCGATAATAAATATACCAGCCATTAAAGATAAATATACAATATAAATGTAACCCTTTATATTTAAAGAATCTACTAGTTCAGGGATTGCAGTAATTTCATTGGATTTATAAAGCAGGCCCACTAAACCTTCCATTCCCTACGGATAAAACCTTACCCGCTGTCCGTCCGCAAGCTTACTGTCGCTGGCAAACACCACAGGGTATTCAATAGTTGAGCTAACTGAAAACTCCTGCTCTGTACTCACCCAAACCGTCACGTCCATGCGCCGTACCACATACTCACGCCCCCAAGCCCCCTGCTCTTTCATAACCACAAACAGGTACGCTCCTTTATCATCTTCATGCAGTGCGCTTTTGGGCATAATGTTATTTAATGGAGTCGTTTCTTTCATAATCGACACATCAACCGACTCCCCGTCCGCAAAATTTTCAGCATGAAAGCCAATGGTCAGCACAAGGTTTTCCTTTGTATTGGTAATAGAGGTTACACGCCCCTTTCTTGTACTGTTTCTGATTCCGGTCAGCGTAACCTCCGCCTCGTCATCGACATAGAAATAATTTACCGTAAGCGGAAGCAAAATCTGCGTACTGTGTGTAAAGCCGCTTGACCCTTCTTCCTTTTTAGAAACACTCCGCACATCGTACTGCCCCAACAGTAACGTTCCCGACCTTGGCGCCATTATTTCTACTTTCGGCAAATTCCATTGATAATAGGTACGTGAATAGATGGTACAGCCCACAACAAATAATAAAAAAATGATACCTATCAGCACCCAGCGTTTCCTAATTCGCATATGCAACCTCCCGTCTAATTTTTTACCCCAACAAAGGACAGCTCCTGTGATATATAATCTCGACAAGCCATAAACAATACCACAATCGGAACTATATAAAAACAAGCCATCGCAAAAAACATACTTGTGTCATTCTGCATCACTTTTGACAGTGCAATCGACATCGGCTCGTCAAACGCATTTTTAATAAAGACAATCGCCTGGTCAACAATATTCCAATAATCCGCAAAGGTAATCATGACAAGCACCGCTACGCTCGGCTTCATGTTCGGCAATACAATATGATACAAAATAGTTCCATGTGCCGCACCGTCCACTTGTGCCGCTTCTAAGCACTCATGAGGAAATCCCTTCAGCTGCTGCCGTAGTAAAAAAACACCAAGGGGACTGAAAATACCCGGCAATATAATGGCCAAATAAGGCGGCAGCGTTACCATTTCCGCCAGAAGATAATGGGGTACCAGCAAGACCTGTGTCGGCATCAGCATCACAATGATGTAGATAAAAAACAAATACTCCTTGTATTTCCATTGCAACCGCTCAAATGCGTAAGCTGCCGGCACTGAAATAATACATTGCCCCACAACAATCGGCACGCATAAAATGACCGAGTTCCAAAACAATCTTAAGTATTCGGGACTGTTAAAAAACAATTTAAAATACTGATGAAAGGTAATATAATCCGGCAAAAATGCCATTTCAACAAAATGAAAGGATTCATCACCAGCTTTTATGTATTCCGTATTCAATACATTAAAAATCGTTATATCCATAGAATAACGGCTTACTATCTCTCGCCCGCTCATCAATGAATTAGTTAGCAGCAGCACAATCGGAAGCAGAGTGACCAGTGCCAGTGCCATGATACAGACATAAAGCAATCCACTCTGCCATGTTTTTCTCTTTATCATGTTTCTCCTCCTCTCAACTAAAATGTTCCGATAGCTTTCGCTGTGAATGGAAGAAGAAAAACAATACACTAACAATAAAAGCAGAAATAATACCTGCAGAAGCACTCAATTTCTGTGCATTAGCGGCTAAAAATTGATTATTCATATAATGCTGAAGCAGATAGACCCATTCCGACGGATAGTTCCCAAATAAGAGAAAAATTTCCTTGAAAATTTTAAACGAGTTAATGATAGACAGAAGTGCTGCCACAAACCCAGTCGGCATAATATACACCAGCGTAATATGAAAAAGCTGACCCATTGCACCACCACCCTCTACCCTCGCCATTTCGTAATAGGTTTTTGGAATTCGGTTCAGTCCTGTCCAAAACAAAATCATACCAATACCAATATTTTTCCATAAAAAAATAATAATAACAATCCCCAACACCCATTCACTTTCCAACCAGTTTTTCATTGGCAGACCAACGGAATACAAAACCCAGTTCAATATTCCGTTGACATCAAATATGCTTTTCCAGACAAACACCACCGCTCCTGCCGGAATAATCATAGGGATAAGAAAAATTAAGCCAAAAAAAACTTTCAACTTTGTCACTTTTTTAAGAAGGTTGGCGATGGTAAATGAGCAAATCAAATTCAGCGGCACACCGACCAGTATAAAAAATGCCGTGTTTTTCAATGCCTGCTGAAACGACAAATTATGAAATGTATCAATAAAATTTTGTAACCCAACAAACCTGTGCGACACTACATTATCAATCATTGCATAATACATGGAAAGGAAAAATGGAAGCAAATAAAAAATCAGCATTCCCATCAGGCTGGGCAACAACAGCAGCCACAACACCCATTCCCTGTATTTCTTTTTGTTTCTCCTCCTTATAGTTACGTTCATCAAACTCCCCCTCTCATTAATAACCATCTTCCTTTCAAACCATAACATGCATCCCTTCGTTACGATTTTAATGTAATACAACTATATACTACTCGTTCAAATAAATCTCTGTTTTTGTTTGAATACGTGTAGCTGTCTGCTCTGCCGTTTGCTTTCCAATTAAATATTGATACAAGTCAGGATAGATTAAATCTAAAAATAAGTTTAAATCCATTTGCATCACTTTACCCTTCATGCCACACCACTTCTCTACCTGTGCCATGCTTTCTTCTATCACGGCGGTACGGTTTCCCGAAAACGAATAACCTACCACACCACCTTTGCGCAATGTTTCATTGGCAACAGCTTTAACAAGCTTTCTAAAATTTTGCTTATTTATAGGAAATCCTAGCCGAAAAAGGAAACTGTTTGTGTCTACTTCTTTTACAGGAAGCGCCCGTTCTGCCATGCAATAGGAAAGAAATTTCCACGCAAGCTCTTTGTTTTGAGTTGTATTCGTTATGCCAAACACAAATGGTGCATACATTGTCGGCATTCCGTCAGATATTATCGGTATCGGTTTTGAATAGATCATATCATTAAACGGAAGTAACGTTTGAGTGATATCCTCTATTGACGAACTTAGAACAAACAGCACAGCAGGGTTCATCTTAAAAATTTTGTCCCGAAAGTAACCTCCTCCTAGAACTCCCGGTCCATCCTTTGTTTGTGTAACATTTTCAGTCAGTTTAATACGCTTTATCTTTTCTAAATTACTTAAAAATTCAGGAGTATTCATATATGCCTTTTTGTTTCTCGTGTCAACAAGGTTATCCCACTCAAACTCAAACCAATTTGTGGCACTTGCAAATTCGGACATATACAAATTCTCATCTTCCATTTCCGCCTGTGCCCTAACATACAAATCCAGCATCTGCTGATAGGATATGCCCCCACGGTTTTCAAACTCAGCATCAAAGGACTTCATAAAGTCCTGCCGCATGGTAACAGAATTAAATATAAACGACAACGGAACTACAGCCAGACCATTTTGACTATCTTCAAATGCCTCAAAAACATTGACAAAATAATCCTCTTTGTGGAAGCTGTCGTCTGCATTCATCAATGGGTATAAATCCGCAAGCAGCCCTGCAGCGGCATACCGCTCATAAGGTATATAGGACAAATCAATAATATCCGCCGCTGTGTTACTCATCAACTCCACTGAGGTTTGTGCTTGGTACTTCAAGACATCATCATGAAACTGTATCTGAATTTTAACCTCGGGGTGCAAATCTTGAAATTCCTTTGCCGCCACCGCAATTAAATTTGTTTCATTGTCCGGCCACATAACAGATATCCTTAGTGTTCCGCTCAACGCACTATCAGTGGAATCGGTCGCCAGTTCCTTTTGCGTCCAATTGTTTCCATTTTGGGGGCTTTTAATTAATTCGTCAACACTTTCCCCGTACTTGTCCAAATGGTCGGTTATCTCCTCCAATTTGCTATTGTACAGCTCGTCGTTCTTTGTTTCAAAGGAACAGCCTGTCAAATTCCCTATCGCTATTACCAAAACCAGGATAAATTTTAAAAACTTATTCATCAAATCCCCCTTCTTTATAATGAAAGCAAATTCACTTTAAAAAAGCACCTATTTTATATATATGTTATATTATGTCTTCATTGTTTCACTACTTATTAATATCAATATGTAGCTTCATATTAATTTGTCAATGAAAATATGCAGTCCGTTAAACAGTCTACAGTTGCTGTATGATATATCTCTACCAACTCATTTAAATCAATATTGAATAACTTTTGAATTTCTATACATACACATGCCATTTCTCTTGCACTTAAATTTATTTCATACCCAAATACATTCTTTGTACAATCATCAATTTGTCTATTTAAAACACTTTCAAAAATATGAATGATTTTTTCTTTTATTTGTTGCTTTTCCATAAAACCACTTCCTTTTTCATAGATTATTATTTGTTAAACTTTCTAATATTTTTTCATTTACAAGATTACTACTGGTCTCATTCAATACATTAAACATAGTAAAATCACTGGTAGGAACAGTATTTATTTTATTTAAAATATTATTGGAATCGATTGTTCTGTACTCAAAAAAGGGATTCGCATCGTTGTTAACAAGAATTCTACTATTCGCTACATTAATAAATTCTATATCACTATCATATTTATACCTAATTCGTTTCTTCATCTCTCTAAGAGAATCAAGGTCTACACCATTTGTATAGGTACTATAAATAGCAATATCTGGCTTTACAGCATTTGTTATTATAAAAGCCAGCTCACCAAATCCATTCGGTATTTCTGCGCTATAAGGCATTACTCCACCCGGAACCCCCAATATAAACACGTCTGGAGACTCCTCTTTCACTAAATCGTACATATAGTGATTTAATGCTATAATCTTACTATCTAACGATATATTTTCAAACAGGAATTTGGGCAAAGCCTTAAATCCCATTAATTCACAATAACTTTTTGTTCCTAACTGTGATACTATATAATCATTTTGTCTAAAATATTTTCTTAATGAAAGTTGAATATCAAATTTATTACAATTATCGCCTGATCCCAAAACTATTATTACCGGAACTTCAATTGGTAATATCTCAGAAAATGAAAAATTTGCTTTCGGATTATTCCACTTTAATACTGTTATATTATCATAAATAGCATTTATTGAATCATTTAAAAACTCTCTTAACTCAGGAGTTATAAAAACTTTCTTATTTATTTTAATACACTTTTGAATTTTATCAATATAGCTTTGAATTGTTATATTCTCATTTTCAAAAACAAATAATATATTATTACAGCTTTTTAACTCCTCCTCAAAATCATAAGATACCTTAACTTCTGTAAAATCTCCACCATCAACTATACAAGCATCTTTGCCTGCAAATCCCCAACTTTTAGGAGATACCAAAGATACCGAATCATAATTTAATAAGCTCAGATTTCTTACTATAGGCGATGTGTTTTTCCCAAAAGGAAATATTAAAAGTTTATTATACATTGGCGCCTCCTTCTTCCTCATTGAAATCATACCCATATTCCTTTAAAAAACAAATATCTTTAATATCTTGAATTAAACTATCCAACGTTTCATTGCATTTCAAAAGTTTTAATTCTTTTGACAGCGCAACTTTACCATCAGCTGAAGACGCACACATTTTACAATGTATTATACCCCAACATTGAGAGCACCTTTCCTTTGTTATTGCTCCAATATTCGTTAAGTACTTCGCCTTCTCAATATCTATACCTTCACTTAGACTACCAATCCTCATGATTTCTGAATCTTCGCTAACTCTTTCACATGGATATAGGTAGCCATCTGTATTTACAAACAAACGTTTAGACCCCACTATGCAAGGTCCTCCCGGATGACATTTTTGAGGAAGATATTTAATAGGCTTCAAATATTTATATTGCCTTTTAAGGTATGCGGCACGTATACAAAAAATTTTAGAAGCTTTGGATTTATCTATTAAATTAAGCATTGACAAAAATACCTTAAAAGTTTCATGCCTATTTATTATTAAAAAACTTTCATCGTAGCTTAAATCTTCAATAATGCCATTGTCATTCTGATAACTTATGCGAGCATTTAAAAACTCCACAGCAGAATCTGTATCGAAGTATTCTTTAATACATGCCAAGTCATATTGAGGAGAAATTACTGTACTGACGGAAAACTTCCTGTAAAAGTCAGGATATTCCCTCTTGATATACTCTAACCTTGATATTATTGTTTCATAAGAACCTTGTCCGTTTACAAATTTTCTGCATCTATCATGTATTTGTTTTGGACCATCCAAACTTATCATTATAGAAAATGAATTTTGGTAAAGAAATTCAACTACTTCTTCTGTCAATAAGGTTCCGTTGCATGTTATGTTAAACAAGACTTTCTTTCCCTCGTAATTTTCATTAACATAACGTACACATTTTTTAATTAATTCAAATTCTAATAATGGTTCCCCTCCGTAAAACCCAATAGAGACTTTCTCTAAATTGATAGAATGTTCAAAAAGATAATCTATTGCCTTTTTAGCTACATCAAAACTCATCCTCAAATTGGAATGTGTACGATTTTTATAATTTCCTGAATACACACAATAGCTACATCTTAAATTACAGTTTTGTGTTACTTGCAAAGTCAACATTTGTAAATTATTTATGTGTGATGCATAATCATCGATAGAATAATGAACAATTTCTTCAATACTGCTTTCTCTACAATAACCCATATTTTGAAAAGATTCTAGGACCGCCATATTCTCAGTCCCTCTATCTCCGTCAATATAACCTTTTAAAGCTTTATAGTTATCTTTATTTATAGAAACAATAGAATTTGTCATTGCATCAAAAAGATAAAACTTAGTTAAGGAATCAAAAACTGTAAACATAGTTCCCATTATCCATCCTCCCGAAATATAAAATAATTAATAATAAAGATTTAAACACTAATTTTATGTATAATTCATTCGTTGGAACATTTCGTAAAATTTAATTATGTCGATTTTATGTTCCTAACTACAGTTGAGTATATCATAAAATTATCTTTTCAGTTTTTAGACATATACCAACCAATCCTTTTGAATATAAAGCATAGCCCCCTTAGAACAATTTACACTCTGTGCCTTTGAATTGATATAATATACCTTCGATAATGAAAGTCTAATAATTTTATTCTACAAATTCAGTTCAAAAACCATATAACAAATAGATTACTCCCTTTATTTCTATATGATTTTAAAATCTTCTCATTATAGATAAATTTAGACAATATACTCATTGCTACGAACTTGTTTTCGTACCATATGGTGTACGACCTGTAGTTTCTGTAATACTGCGCGCTTCATAACGATTTGATGATACATCATTTACCGTTTTTACAAAACCGGTAATGCATGAACAGATTGTACACCAAAAGCAATCACAAGCGTCTATCCAATAAGCTTCCACCTGCATATTTCTATTTCTTTTTCTTAACTGCTTTTTCATAACTTATTACCTCCTAATCTAACAATTTTTCAATAATTTTATGTAACCTTTTCTAAGGGGGACTACTCATTCCATATACAAGATAACCATGTATGTAGGTTTTCATATGCAGACATTACATTACCAATAACCTTATTACGCTTATTGGTAAAAATACTAACAATGGTAATTTTTAAAGGTACAGATAAAATTATTATTATCGCTAACTTCCAGCTAATAGACGGAAGCCATGTAATCCAGAAAAAACATTCAATATTAGTATCATATTATTTAAAATACTTCCACTAGAGTTTTGAAAAATATCGGAAATGTCATAGTTTTAATTACTAATAATTTGTGATTCATTATCTGTGAGATGTATATATGATTAGAAAACTGAATAAAGCCAGAAATAAAATTTACTAAATCTATTTAAAAATCAATATAATTGATTCTTGAAGCAATCTGTATGTTTAAATTTAATTCTCCCATACTTTCCATTATATGTCAAGTGCTTTATTTATAGTGAAATTATAAATAATAACTTAATAAGTTTCTTTGGTGTTAGTATATAAGTATGGACACGAAAAATTATTCTTGCTGATCTGTATAAGTTCAGTATCGTACTTGAGCAGTAAATATAGAGTCACAAATGTAACCATTTATAGCTATTTCAATATCACCGGTAGTCATACCTTTGGCATACATGGAGAGGATTTTCTCCACCATGTCCTAGGTTAAGGTATTTTGATATTTCTTTACAATTTTAGGTTCAAACTCTCCGTTACGGTCATGGAGAACATCCAGTTCCATGTAGCCATAGCTGGTATGTAATGTTTTGTGTTATAACCATTTCTACTGTTATCTGTTTCTTTGTTTCGAAAATCATACTTTGAGTAACCTATTCCTCATCCATTTCTCAGTCCAGACTTCCCTCCAGGATAACAGAATGAGAGCATTGAAATCTGTTCCATTTTTAACAGGATTTTCTTTCAGATATCCATTAGTCATTTCACGTAGAGCCTGTCTTTCGGGATACTCGTCCCTTCTTCTTTTCGCCATAAAATAAACCTCCAAACTGAGTAATTTTATTTTACATCAGTTTGAAGGTTTACACAAACTTTGGGATACTCCCCTGAAATGATGATTTAATCCTTACACAAACTCATGCTTAGCCAAATTCAGCATAGCCAAATTCTACGTCAAAGAATCTCACCTTCAAGATATTCTTATCTTAGAATTCAACTATGCTGATTTACATTGGAATGGCAGTTTTTACAGCCATTTTTATATTATATTTTTTTTCACTGCTTATATGTCTTTACAACGTCTATAAACTTCTCTCCATATTTATCAAACTTAAACTTACCTATACCAGACACTTCCAGCATTTCTTCCTCATTTACTGGCTTTTTAAAAGACATCTCTTTTAAAGTCTTATCTGAAAATACAATATAAGGCGGAACCTTCTCTTCTTTTGCTATACTTAAGCGAAGTTCTCTAAGTTTATCAAAAAGTGTTTCATCTACTTCTATCTCGTCCTGATTCTTACCCTTTGCCAAACTGGATTTCTTTTTCTTATTAGCCGTATTTTCCTTCAAAACTTCTTTCTTTATTTCTTTTGGGAACTTCATCATAATAGTTGTTTCACTTTCTAACACCTTTAAAGAATTCTCTGTGAGTTTTAACACGGCAAATTGATCGTTAGTAAGATATAAATAATCATTTAGTATTAGATGATTTATCACCTGGCGTATGCGATAAAGAGGTTCACCAGATAAACTGCCATAGAACAAATTTTTATCCATTTTATAATTTCTAAGTTTAGCTGTATTACTCCCATGTACCGTATCTGCAATGACTACCATACCATATCTTTGATTACTTGCTTTAACACACCCAATGATTTGAGATGACATATAAGTTACATCCTTTTCTTCGAACTGTGTTAAACAGTTGGAACAGTTACCGCAATAATTAGAACCATACTCTCCAAAATACCTTAGAATATAATCTCTTAAGCACTCATTAGTAAAGCAATAAAACGTCATCTTTTTTAAACGTTCTCTATCTCTTTCTTTAACAGTCTGCTGCATTTGGTAATCTAATTCTTCATTTTCTACGTTATTCTCAATAAAGAAGTCATTGGTTACAACATCCTGGCCGGAATATAGAAGAATACATTCGGCCGGTTCCCCATCACGTCCTGCTCTTCCTGCTTCCTGATAATAACTTTCTATATTTTTAGGCATATTATAATGAATGACATACCGGACATTGGATTTATCAATTCCCATTCCAAATGCATTGGTTGCAACCATAATGGGCTTTCTGTCATAAATGAAGTCATCCTGATTCCGGATTCGCTCAGCATCATTTAAACCTGCATGATATCTGGTTGCAGATATACCATCTTTATTCAGTCTTTCACATACTTCTTCCGTAACCTTTCGGGTTAAGCAATAAATAATTCCACTATCCGCTATATGCTCCCTAATATAATTTTTTACCACTTCGTACTTATCTTTCGGTGTTTGTACAGAAAAGCTGAGATTTTTTCTATCAAATCCCGTGGTCAAAATCTTAGGTGAATGTAATCTTAAGATTTCAGCAATGTCTTCCACTACTAATCTGGTAGCTGTTGCGGTAAAAGCACTGATTACAGGTCTTTTCGGCAGCTTATCAATGAATTCCATTATTTTTAGGTAGCTTGGGCGAAAGTCTTGTCCCCATTGGGATACACAGTGGGCCTCATCCACACTAACCATGGATATATTGACATGCATGGCAAAAGCTAAGAATTCCTCCGTTACTAAACGCTCCGGTGCAACATATATGATTTTGTATTGTCCTTTACTGGCATTGTGGAGTGCTAACTGATATTGCTTAGCGGTTAAAGAACTGTTTAGAAATGCGGCATGTATGCCTGCCTGATTAAGAGCACTTACTTGATCTTTCATTAGAGATATAAGCGGTGATACTACCAGAGTAATTCCTTCAAACATTAATGCCGGTATCTGAAAACAAATTGATTTACCGGCTCCGGTGGGCATGATTCCCAGTGTATCTCTGCCTTCTAATATACTATCTATCAGAATTTCCTGCCCTTCCCGGAAATCATCGTACCCAAAGTACTGTTTTAAAATATTTAATTTCTTATCCAAAATCCAATCCCCTTACTTTTTATCTGTTCTGTAATTAATTTTAATAAGTATATCATATCATTAAATTTTAATCTATAGTTTCCGGCTTTCTTACATTGTATGGAAAGCCGGATAAAAACTATCTTTATTTTAAGGTTATAATTAGCTTTTAGAGATTTCTGATAATTCCTTAAATAATTCAATATCAGATTGGGTAATTTTAAGATTGGAACTTATATTCTTTCCTTCTGGTGTTACTACATTGATTTCAATAATGGTTCCTTCCTTAATACCGTCTCTGTTTATTGCTCCCAGGAATTGAACAAACCTAGGGTGGTTTTGGGAAAATTTATCCCAGGCACCTTTTATCTTAAATAATTTAGCCGGATTCATCATGGATTTTCATTCCTCCTTTAAAAGTATAATATTTTAGTAAAGTTGTAAATTGTACAGGCTTTTTCAGTTGCCTTTTTATATTATTATAATATTCTCAATTTCTTAAAAACTCTTATAATCAATGCACCTTTTGGCAGACCTTCTATCTCATTTTTAGTGATACCTCTTAATTTGATCATTAAAATAAAGTATAAAATGGCACCAAAAAGGATTGCAACAAATAGTGAAATTGCATTGCTCTTTATTAATGTATACAGTCCCATATAAATTAATCCTGCCACAGCACCCATAATAAGAGAAGAAAGAAGGGGAATAAAATAACATTTCCTCATGTTTTGTTTATATCCAAGACTTTTACGAATGGATATACCATTAAATATGCACATCAATAAGGAATATATAATGGATGCAACTGCCAGTCCATACAAATTCATATTAGTAGTTAACAAAATAATTACTAAGAAAGCAGTCTGTATCAGCAAAGAAACGAAAGCATTGATTACAGGTATATTTACTTTTCCAATTCCTTGTAAAACAGCGTTGGATAAAGTAGATAAAGAATAAAATACTACTGTAATACTAAGAACACACAATAAGCCCGCTGCTTGATACATAGATTCCTTTTGCGGGAACAAAAGCCGAACAATAGGAATGGATAAAGCCGCAAGTCCAACTGCTGCCGGTATTGCTATCATCATAGTGGTTTTAGTTGCCTTATCGACTTTTCGATTGGTATCTGTTAAATCACCTTGAATATAAGAGCCTGCAATGCTTGGTATCACAGCTGAGGAAATAGCTGATGCAATTGCAATAGGGATATTAGCAATTACAACGGATTTGCCTGCAAATATTCCATATTGGGTAGTTACACTAACCTCATCCATTCCTTTTAGGTTTATTAATATCTTTGAATATATGGTCTGGTTCAAGGATGTAGTTGAATTATAGATGAAGGTGCTTAAAATAAACGGTGTAACTGTCAGCAATAAACTAATTATGATTTCACTGTAAGGTGCAACAGTACTATGGGTGTCTATTTCTAATCTTTTATGGATTATTTTCCTATTTACCAAGTACACAAGTAACATAAATATAAAGGCAATCAATACCCCTGTACCTGTTCCTATGGCACTTCCCGTAGCTCCGTATATAGCTATTGTGGTAGAATCAGAGTCCGCTACTGTCTGCATAAGCAGGTAAGCTGCCAGGATACTGATTACAGCGTTCATAATCTGCTCTATAATCTGGGAGATCGAAGTGGGCACCATTGTTCTATGTGCCTGAAAATAACCTCTTAGTACTCCAAGTAATCCCGAAATAAATATAGTAGGAGCAAATACTTTAAGTACACCAATAGAATTTGACTGAACTAAAATTCCTGCACCAAAGTAGGTAAATAAGCTTGCCAAGCCGCCCACTACCACTACATAAATTATAGAACAGTAAAATATCCTCTGTGCATTCCTATATTCCTTCATGGCCAGTTTCTGTGCTATTACCTTGGATATAGCAGAAGGTATACTATAAGAAGATACCAATAAAATAATGGTATAAATATTGTAGGCTACACTATAATAACCGTTTCCTTCATCCCCAATGATTCCGGTCAAAGGGCTTCGATATAATATTCCAATAATTCTGCAAATAATTCCTGCCATAGCAAGAATTCCTGCCTGTTTAATAAAACTGTCTTTTTTCTTTTGATTTATCATCAGGATGTTCCAACTTTCAGTATTAATATAAATATTTATTTTTGTTTCTTCCCGTTCTACTATTTTAACACATAAATTGAAAATTCCAATACACGAAATCGCATTTACATGCAAATATTTCTCTAATTTAATAGATAAGTCAAGAAAAACATTGTTTTTTAGAACTCTTTCACTTAGAATTAGATTGAAAGATATATATTAATAATCAAATAAATCAAATCTACACTTTTATTTGTATTTAAACATTACTTTCACAAAATATTTATAGTAAAAAACATAAATATAGAATGGGGGATCCATATGAAGAATCAACTTTTCCAAAAATTTAATGAAATCTTCGGTGATGGTGAAAAAATAGAATTGTACTTTTCACCGGGACGTGTAAATTTAATCGGTGAACATACCGACTATAATGGGGGTCATGTATTCCCCTGTGCTCTGACCATCGGAACTTATGGAGCAGTGAGAAAAAATAACAGTAATACCCTGCGCTTTTATTCCATGAATTATGAACATTTTGGAATCATAACTTCAAATTCAGAAGACATCAAATACTCCAAAGAAGATGATTGGGCTAATTATCCGAAAGCAGTGTTCTGGGCTATAAAAGAAAAAGGTTACAAAATACCTCAAGGTTTAGACATTCTTTATTATGGTAATATTCCAAATCAATCCGGCCTATCCTCTTCTGCATCTATCGAAGTATTAACCGGATACATAATAAAATCTATATGCAGCCTTGATTTTGATATGGTAGAACTGGCTCAGATCTGTAAAACTGCTGAAAATCAATTTATCGGCGTGAATTGCGGCATTATGGACCAATTTGCAATCGCCATGGGAAAGAAAGATCATGGAATATTCTTAGATACCAACACCTTGGAATATGAATATGCACCGGTTATATTAAATAATAAAAAAATTATTATTGCTAACACCAATCGAAAAAGAGAATTAAGTGATTCCAAATATAATGAAAGACGGGAAGAATGCGAATCAGCACTTCTTGATTTACAAAAAATTGTTGACATACAAACCCTTGGAGATTTAAAAGAATTGGAGTTCGAAGAGATCAAACACTTTATCCAAAATCCAGTTTGCAGAAAACGTGCGAAACATGCCGTATACGAAAATCAAAGGACCGTAATGGCAGTATCTGCATTAAAGAACCATAACCTTACCCTGTTTGGCCAGTTAATGAAGGAATCTCACATTTCTTTAAGAGATGACTATGAAGTAAGCGGCAAAGAACTGGATACTTTAGTGAAAGCAGCCTGGGAGCAAGAAGGAGTTATCGGTTCCAGAATGACCGGAGCAGGTTTTGGTGGATGTACAGTAAGTATCCTGGACCAGGATCAAGTTGATTCTTTTATATACAATGTTGGGAAGATATATGAAGATGAAATCGGATATAAAGCTGATTTCTATGTTGTAGATATTGGGGACGGGCCTTGTAAAATAGACTAGCAGAAGAAGATTTTGCGTAGTCATACCAAGGTGAAAGTAAGAAATTAAAAATGTATTTCATTCCAAAAGAGTTTAAGATGTTCGTAGCCTGATATATTATTAGATCCAAAAAGCGAAGAATCCTTTTTAGTTGAGATTTTTCGCTTCTTGGAGTCTAATGATAGGTATTTATATATATCATTTAACTAAAATTATTTACAAAATCTTATTTTGAAGGAATAACGGCATCTCCATAAGTATCATTAATATATGTTCTCATCTCATCTGAAGTCAATACTCCTACTAATGCTTTAATACCTTCGCTATTTTCATTACCTTCCTTTACTGCTATCACATTCACATAAGTTTTAGCTGCTTCAGAATCAGCCTTCTCATAAGTAATAGCATCTTTTGCCGCTGAAAATCCTGCATCTAATGCATAGTTTCCATTTAATACGATAAATGCCACCTCGTCTTTTACTCTGGGTATCTGTGCTGCCTCTAGTTCCAGAATAGTTAAGTTTTTAGGATTGTCAACAATATCATTAACAGTAGCAGTAAGTCCTGCATCTTCTTTTAAAGTTATTATTCCATTATCCTGAAGTAATAATAAAGCTCTTGCTTCATTGGTAGTATCATTGGGTACGGCTATTACATCACCATTTTCTAATGTAGATAAATCTGCCTTTGTTCCTGGATACACACCAAATGGTTCATAATGAATACCGCCTGCATTCACTAAATGAGTACCATGTTCTTCATTAAAGCTTTCCAGGTATGGAATATGTTGAAAATAGTTTGCATCAAATTCACCGCTTTCTACCACATTATTCGGCTGAATATAATCATCAAATATGGTAACCTCAAGCTCCCACCCTTTTTCTTTAAGAGCTATCTGGGCCTGCTCTAAAATTTCTGCATGAGGCGTAGCTGATGCTGCAACTTTAATAGTTTTACTTTCTTCTCCGGTTTTTACGGGTTCTTTTTTACCGCAGCCTGCTAAAGTTCCTGCTGCTATGGATAGTGTTAAAATAACTGCAAATAATTTCTTTTTCATAAAATTTCCCTCCACTTTCTTTACTATCTATCTTTTTCTTTTATCTAATTTATTTGATAGCATCATTCCAAGTCCCTGAAACAACTGTACCAAAATAATTAATAACACAATAGTTACTAGCATAATATCTGACTGGTATCTGTTATACCCATACCGTATAGCAATGTCACCTAGTCCGCCACCGCCTACAATACCTGCCATGGCAGAATATCCTAATATAGTTCCTGTAGCTATAGTTACTCCTACAAGCAAAGATGTTCTTGCTTCAACCAGCAAAACCTTCCTTATAATTGTGAATGTTCCAGCACCCATACTTTCTGCTGCCTCAATAACTCCCTTATCCACTTCTTGTATGGAGGATTCCACTAATCTTGCTATAAAGGGAGCAGCTGCAATGACCAGCGGCACAATAGTTGCTGTAGATCCATAACTTCTGCCTACAACTAATTTGGTAAATGGAATCAAAACAATCAATAAAATTAAAAATGGTATACTTCTTATAACATTTGCAATAAAATCCAAAAGTTTATATATGAACTTATTTGGTTTTATACCCTGCTTATCCGTTACAGCTAATACAATTCCCATAGGAAGGCCGATTACATAGCCCATAAAGGTGGAAACCAAGGTCATATACAAGGTATCAAAAATACCTTCCATAAGCATTTTAATTATTTCTCTAGTCCACATAATCTGATACCTCCTCTACCGCAAGACCTCTGCCCTTTAAATATGCGATCATTCTGCTTGCTGTATCTTCATCTTCCGGGAGTCCCAGAATCATCTCTCCTCTGGCAATTCCGCCTATGTTCTTTGTATCTGCCTTTAAAATATTAACAGGTGCTTTATGTTCTAGAACCATATTAGCAATAACCGGTTCAAAGGAAGAATTCTCGCTAAATACGATTCTGATACAACGCTTTGTTTTCATAAGCTTAATAGTTGCATCCTTATAAGTATCCGTTAATTCATTGGATATGTTCTCATCACCGTGAAGAATCAGGTCTTTTGCTGCTTTCGTCTTAGGACTTGTAAATATATCAATCACTTTACCTGCCTCAGCCAGAGTGCCATTACTAATAATTGCAACATGACTGCAAATTTCCCGAACCACTGCCATTTCGTGGGTAATAATTACGATAGTTATTCCATATTCTTCATTAATGTTTTTTAATAACTCCAGTATGGATTTTGTTGTCTGAGGGTCCAATGCACTGGTAGCTTCATCACAAAGCAATATCTTGGGGTTATTCGCCAATGCCCTTGCAATGGCAACCCTTTGCTTTTGTCCTCCTGATAACTGGGACGGATAAGCACCTGCTTTTTCTTCCATTCCTACTATCTTAAGTAACTCCAAGGCCCTATCTCTTGCTTCTTTCTTATTAACACCTGCAATGGATAATGGGAAACAGATATTATCCAGTACACTTTTTTGCATAAGTAAATTAAAATGTTGGAATATCATAGATATTTCCATACGTTTATTTCGCAGTTCTTTTGCTGTTAACTTAGATAGATCCTTACCATCTACTGATACGATACCGCTAGTTGGTTTTTCTAAAAAATTTAAGCATCTTACCAGTGTGCTTTTTCCTGCTCCAGACATTCCGATAATTCCGAATATTTCTCCTTTATGGATGGATAAATTAATGTCTTTCAGTGCTTCTACTTTGTTGTTCTTATCTTGAAAAGTCTTTGTCAAATTTCTGACTTCAATGATTCCTTCCATTTCACACCTTCTCTTATCTTAATATTTAGTTTCTTCGTTAATTTTGCTCAAAATAAATGTTTGTTCAAGACATCCTTTGTCTAGTTAAAGAGCCAGAAACCTAATTCGTCTATTTCTCATGTTTATTGGCCCATAATTAACTTTATTCAAACATTAGAAACTTGGCTTAGCCCGTTTCTAATGTTGGCAGGTGGGTTCGTATTGTTGCAAATAAATTTGCAACAAAGCTTACTTTACTTACCTTCACGCAAATTAAAAAGACAGATACCGTTATGTACCTGTCTCTTATATTTACAAATATAATTAACTACGCAATCAGGTATCATAACAAGCACAACAATAAGCCATATACATGCTTCCGCACATATGGCCACAGCACATCATCATATTCATATTGTTAGATTGGCTAACTTTGTATCTCATGCTTGTTTTCTCCTTACTTTTTAATATTGGGATTTGTCTCATTTATTGAAAGCAGATTAACATACCTGTTTCATTTTATAAACAAGTAATTTAATAATATAATATTAACTTTGCTTACCATTTAATTGTACTTAGTATATATCAATTCAATCTATTAGTAAAATATGAAAAAAGTATGGTTTGATATAGTTTAAAGCTATACCAAACCATCGCTTTTTATATTTTCTTTTAAGCTGCTTACGAAGATTTCTCCAAGTCTGCTTCGGACTGTATTCTTATGAGTAATCATTCCTACCCTTATTGTTTCATCTACATCAAGAGGTAGAGATATAATATCTTTACCATTTAAATCCTCACTAATAACTCCGGTAGATATGGTATAACCATTTAAACCAATGAGCAGATTAAATAAAGTTGCCCTGTCATTTACCATGATGGACTTTTTGTGCTCCAATGTACTTAATATCTCCTCGGTAAAATAAAATGAATTATTCACTCCCTGGTCGTAACGAAGAACAGGCAGGTCCTCTAAATCTTCCAATGTTACACCTTTTCCGTTATTATAATCCGGGTTCTCTTTAAACTTTTTTACCAGAGGATTTCTGGAACTTACAAATATATGTGGTTGAACAGTAAAAAGCAATTCAAAGTCTAATTCATTTTCTTTTAATAGCTTAGTAATTACCTTCTCATTAAAGTTACTAAGATATAGAATACCTATTTCGCTTTTTAACATTTTAACATCTTCAATAATTTCATAAGTTCTGGTTTCCCGAATGGCAAAATCATATTCTTCCATTCCAAAATGCATGATTAAGTCAACAAAAGCTTTTACCGCAAAAGAATAATGCTGGGTAGATATACTGAATTTTTGTTTGTGGAGTTTACCAGCCACATATTTCTGTTCCAATAATTCCATTTGTTCTATTACTTGTCTGGCATATCCAAGAAATTCTGTACCTTCCACTGATAATTGAATTCCCCTGTTAGTCCTGATAAATATAAGTATTCCAAGCTCTTTTTCCAGTTCCATAATGGAATTAGAAAGACTTGGCTGTGAAATAAATAATCGCTTGGCTGCTTCACTCATAGAACCTATTCCGGAAACTTCTATTACATATCGTAATTGTTGTAATGTCATCCCTTCACCTCCACTACTTCTGTTATGTTAACATTATAGCAGAATCCAATAAGAATAAAAATATAAACCATATACTTGACACAAAAATTGTATTAAATCAGTCTTCAGATAGAGTATTTCCATAACTCTTATTAATATTTTCTTAATCCTTAATAAAGAATTAGTGAAGTTCATTGACAAAGAACAAGGTAAGTTATAAGATACAACTATTTCAAAGGAAGATAGAAAACAAGTCTGCGAAAGAAGAGGAAGATATAAATGGACACCAAATATAGTAACGAACAAAGGAAAAAAAGAACAATTACACTATTGTTTGGATTTATAGTAATAGTTATTGGTTCTTTCATAATCAGCAATTTATTTCTTGAAAGAAAATCTAATTTGAGTTATGCATCCCAATCCGATACAAATTGGCAGCTTATTCTTGCAAATCCATGGAATACATTGCCTGAAAATTTTACTGTGGAGACAAAATCCTTTCGTAATGGCCACTCTGTTGATAGACGAATTTTTGATGATCTTGAAATGATGTTGGAAGCTGCAAAGAGGGAAGGGTTATCTCCTATTATCTGTTCTTCCTATCGAACACTGGAAAAACAAAAATCGTTATTTGAAAACAAAATCGGAAAATATTTAAGCAATGGTCTTTCTGATCAGGAGGCGGCAGTAGAAGCTGCTAAATGGGTTGCTGTACCTGGAACCAGTGAACATCAAACTGGGCTAGCAGTTGATATTGTTGCAAAAAGCTATCAAATCTTAGACAAAGAACAGGAAAATACACCTGAGCAAAAATGGCTGATGGAAAATTCTTATAAATATGGCTTTATATTACGTTATCCTGAAAATAAAAGTGATCTTACAGGAATAAATTATGAACCCTGGCATTATCGCTATGTAGGTAAAGAAGCGGCAAAAGAAATATATGAAAATGGAATTTGCCTTGAAGAATATTTAAATCAAATCTTATGATATACAGAAAATTAGAGTTTTAGCAAATACGGGAACAAACATAAACATAGATAATTTATTTACATATGGAAGCTTTTAATCTACAAAATATAGTAATAGGGTGAACTTCATTAAAAAGCTAAAAACTTAGCTAAGGATATCAAGGGTTTCACATTGCGATATATATAATAACAATGTGAAACCCTTTAATATAGGGACCGTTTCAAAGTCCCTGTAAACTCAAAAGCTGACATAATTTCAAAACTTATTATATAAATCATAGAGTAATATTTAACCGTTTAAATTCTTAGTAAACCCACGTAGGTTTTCTAATTTAAACTATTGAATGTTATAAAAAAATCTTAATATCTTTTTGATTTCTACAATAAAGTTTCTTCTCTATAATTTTACAATGAATGCAATATCTTTATTACTAATTATAAATTTAATGGAAATTAAAAATAGAAATTTTAATTCTCACGAAATCTCCTATTGCGGAAAAATATATTCTAATGTATCATATTTTATAGCATTTTCAAGGAGTATCGTAAAATCCTCAGAATCTAGTAATAAATAATCAAGCAGCAAGGCATTTGAACAAAAACCATGTTTCACTATCTGTTTTGTCATCATTTGAATGGAGCTGTTTATACTTTCTCTGGACTTCAGATTGAAAAAAGACTTTATAATTTCCAAGTCATCTGCCTCGATTTTCAGCATTCCTAATGGTTTTTCAACTATCATACATGCAATTGCATTTCTTAAAACCTGACTGCAGACATTGTCAAGAAATAACTCCTCGTAATCAGGCATCATTCGATGAAGCAATGCCATAATTGTCTCATCAGGAAAGGCATTAAGAAATTGCCATTCTGATTTTATGCTGCACAGGTACTGATATATTGCATCTACCCCACATAAATTGCTTAATGGTTTTATAGTAGGATAATCTAAGGTTAAAATATGATCTTGTGGCTTAAATACAGGGTCATACCATAGAAAGAAATTTGGTATACCATTAATTATGGTATCATAATAATTTCTGCAATTGTAAGAATGAAAATCTCTAATTATTTCTTCGTAAAGTTCCTTACTTTTAAGCACCTTTTTATAAACATATTGTAAGCCTTGTTCATATAAATTTTTTGTATTCATTTTTTCATCTGTATATTCTCTATCTTCCTCTGGAATCTTATTATATTCATCCAAACAGTACAGCACTGAATCCATTAACATTCTAGCTTTATCATAAGTAATAGAGCTGCTTTCCATACTGGTATATTTTTTGGATAAATCTGAAACAATTGAAAGGAGCTCTCCCATTTCAAAACTTTTTATATCCGTTAAATTATTCCTCATATCCATACCTAATTTTCCTTGCTAATTTTTCAAGACAGGTATCTTCCAAATACTCAATAGATCCTTGACAGTCTCCATCAAAATGCTCTTTCATAAATTCAATTAATTCATCATCGGTCAATTCATCCAGCGTTTCATTTTTGTATTCATAAAATATTTCCTGCAGGGCCTCCAGTGCAGGTACATAATTATCCTGATAAATATAAGGAGAGTCACAGAAAGCAACAATTAATTTTGGTAATATTCCTTCACCAAATTCTATACGTTCCTGCTCTCTTAAATTGCTGATTCTGCTTTTAAGAAGTTGCAATGCATCCTGTTCTGTTAGTCTAACCCCGAACTTTTCTGTTGAGGAATTACACAACATTACATTATCCAGTTCTTCTTTTTGTTTCTGTTTAACAATCATTTCAAAGAAATCCTTCTCCATTAAAACCATCCCTTTCGAATTAGATTAAATGATTATACAAAAAAACTAATTTTATTACAAGTATTGAAATTTTCCCCATTTTGTGGTAATATATAAGTATAAAATATAAAAACTTTATGCGATAATATCTTTGCATAAAGTTTTTTTACATTAACATAAATAAAATCAAAATAAAAAGATGGCTGAAACCTTTATTTAAGGTTTTCAACCATCTTAATTTTCTTATTTAATGTCATTTAGCATAATCTGTTACACGAGATTCTCTGATTACATTTACTTTAATTTGACCTGGATATTCTAATTCGGCCTCAATCTGTTTTGATACATCACGTGCAAGCAAAACCATGTCTGCATCACTAACCTGTTCCGGCACAACCATGATGCGAACTTCTCTACCTGCCTGTATTGCGAATGACTTATCTACCCCTTTAAAGCTATTCGTAATATCTTCTAACTGTTTTAGTCTGTTAGTATATGTTTCCAATGTTTCTCTTCTAGCGCCAGGTCTTGCTGCTGAAATTGTATCTGCAGCTTGTACTATGCATGAAATCAATGAGGTAGGTTCCACATCGCCATGATGTGACTCTACTGCATTAATAACAATAGGAGACTCCTTGTACTTCCTGCATAGCTCAACACCTATCTGAATATGTGAGCCTTCCATTTCGTGATCAACAGACTTTCCAATGTCATGCAATAAACCGGCTCTCTTAGCCATTCTAATATCGACACCAATTTCTGCGGCCAGTAAGCCGGATAATTGTGCCACTTCAATAGAGTGTTTTAATGCATTTTGTCCGTAACTTGTTCTGAATTTCATCTTTCCAAGTAAACGAACAAGCTCTGGATGAATTCCGTGAACACCTACTTCAAGAGTTGCTGCTTCACCTTCTTCACGAATCATGACTTCAACTTCTTTTTGCGCTTTCTCAACCATTTCTTCAATTCTTGCAGGATGGATTCTGCCATCTACAATTAATTTTTCAAGTGCAATTCTTGCAACTTCTCTTCTGATTGGATCAAAACCTGATAAGATAACAGCTTCCGGAGTATCATCAATAATTAAATCTACACCGGTCAGGGTTTCTAAAGTACGTATATTACGTCCTTCTCTACCAATAATTCTGCCTTTCATCTCATCGTTAGGAAGTTGAACAACGGATATGGTTGTCTCAGCCACATGATCTGCTGCGCACCTCTGAATTGCTGTAACAACATATTCCTTTGCTTTTTTGTCAGCTTCTTCTTTCGCTTTGTTTTCAAGTTCTTTTACTAACATCGCCGTTTCATGTTTTACTTCGTCTTCAACAGTTTTCAAAAGATATTCTTTTGCTTGATCGGAGGTAAGTCCAGAAATTTTTTCTAACTCCTGCAATTGCTTGCTGTGCATTTCTTCTGCTTCTGCTCTTACTTTGTCGAGCTCTGATTCTTTTGCAGTGAGCTTAGCCTCTTTCTTTTCCAGTGCTTCCGTCTTCTTATCTAAGGTTTCTTCTTTTGTAAGAACACGTTTTTCGTAACGCTGTAATTCTGCTCGTCTTTCCTTAGTTTCCTTCTCAAGCTCATTCTTAGTCTTTAAAGACTCTTCCTTTGCTTCAAGTAAGGCTTCTCTCTTCTTAGTTTCAGCTGTTTTTAAAGCTTCATCTATGATTTCCCTTGCTTTTTCTTCTGCGGAACCTATCTTAGCCTCTACGACTTTCACACGATAGGATATTGCAATTTTCCAAACAAGAGGAGCAATTATTACCAAGGTAACTAAAATAGCGATCACTATTTTGAGTTCTTCTGGCACAGGAGCACCTCCTTATTTAATTTTCATTGTACGAATATACAACATATAAATTTTATACTTTTTTTAGTAATATGTCAAGTATAGTAACTAATATTTTATGCATTATGTCACTATTTCACGAATATTAATGTGCTTTTTAATAAATTTTTTAAAATTATGCTTCACATTGTTATCTTATAACAAATACATAGAAAGTAAATTAGCAATATTGTATCTTTATTCTACTAATTCTCCTAAATAATAAAAACCTTTGCATTCTGCTAATTTCACATCAACTAGTTTTCCAATCAATTCTTTACATCCTGGAAAATGAACCAATACATTGTTGCTTAATCGTCCTGTTAATAAAGATGAATCTTGGTTGTTTATTTCTTCCACTAAAGCAGTTTGTACAGTTCCTTCGTCTCTCTTTGTTAAATCTGCTGAAATATCCTGTACTTCTTTTAATAAGCGATTAAATCTTTCCTTTGCAACTTCTTCCTCAACTTGTGTTTCCATAACAGCTGCCGGTGTTCCCGTACGTTTTGAATAAAGGAAAGTATAAGCACTGTCGTATCTCACTTTTCTAACCACATCTAAAGTATCTAAGAAATCTTCTTCTGTTTCTCCGGGGAATCCAATAATAATATCTGTAGTTAAAGATATGTTTGGCATAGCAGTTTTTATTCTATCTACCAAATCTAAATATTGTTCTTTTGTATATTTGCGGTTCATCGCTTTTAATAATTTGGTACTTCCTGACTGTACGGGCAGATGCAGATGGTTACAGATTTTTTTCGAATTCTTCATTACTTCTATTAAAGAATCAGATAAATCCTTTGGATGGGAAGTCATAAAGCGAATTCTTTCCAAACCTTCTATTTTTTCTATTTCTAATAATAACTCTGCAAATGTCATTGGTTTATCCAAGGTTTTTCCGTAAGAGTTAACATTCTGGCCTAGTAACATAATTTCAACTACGCCATCTGCCACCATATCTTTAATTTCTTTGATAATATCTTCTGGATTACGGCTTCTCTCTCTTCCTCTAACATAAGGCACAATACAATAGCTGCAGAAATTGTTACAGCCATACATAATATTTACACCGGCCTTGAATTTGTATTTTCTTTCACTTGGAAGATCTTCCACTATCTGATCGGTTCCCTGCCATATATCAATAATCATTCGTTTAGACTGTAGTCTGTTATATAAGAGTTCTGCAAGTTTGAAGATATTGTGGGTTCCAAATATGATATCTACAAAACGGTAGCTTTTTCTTATCTTTTCAACTACCACATCTTCCTGCATCATACATCCGCACAATGCAATAAGCATGTCCGGATTTTTCTTCTTAAGGCTGTTTAAAAACCCAAGTCTCCCATATACTCTGGTATTGGCATTCTCACGAACCGTACAGGTGTTATAGATTACAAAATCTGCTTCTTCCGTATCTGTTTCTACATAACCGATTTCTTCTAATATACCGGCTAATTTTTCAGAGTCCTTCGCATTCATCTGACAGCCAAAAGTCTGTGTAATAAAGGTAAGGGGTCTGCCTAATTCTTCTGATTTTTGCTTTACCCATTCCTTTAATTTCGCCATAAAATAATACTGTCTTTCAGGTTCATTAACTGGTGCTTCTCCTGCTGTACTTATTTTATTTAAATCAATGCTAATTGTATCCATAATATAATCTCAACTTTCGTTAAACTAAATTTCTTAAATATCATATAGAATTATATAGTATTAAGAATAATATTTCAATATTAATGTAAATGGCTATAAACAAAGAAGTATCATATGTGAAAAATCTTGTAAAAACATATAAATAAATTATTAATTATGATTGGAGGAAGGGCCGAATAGAAATCAAGATATCATTAATCTTTAAACGTCCTTGGCCTTATTTGTCATTGCCTTTGATAGGTTTGATAGTATTTTTACATTATCCAAAAATCCTAATGTAATAGATGTATTTTTCAATATTTAATTAAATTAGATTTTGATTATAGGAAAAACTGTAAGTTTCAACAAAAATATACACCAAATTCAACAACTTGGGGTGCTAATGATATTTTGTGGTATGATTGATGCAGTAATATCGGCAATTATGAAAAAGAGTTAACTTGGGACAATGGTTTAAGCAGATCAACGTTTTATTATGCAGAAGGATATTTTACATGGGGTAATGGAGATGTGAGCGTTAGTAGTCCAAGCGGTGGATGGGACCATATACCGTCAAATGCCACTACTTCCAATGTTAGCACAACTTCCGGTACCGGCCGATATGCAGGAATATTTAACAAATATGCTTATGTTACATTTTCTTTTACCGTTACTAATGTTATTGGCTTAAGCAGAGATTGCTCCGTAACAATTAGAATTAGTGAAAGCGGTAATCAAATTTAATTTATAGACCATTATAATTAGTTAAAGTTATAATTATACAATAAGTGATATGTTAGGCTTTCTATGATAGTATAATATTATAGAAAGCCTACTATCATAATTTCTAAAAATGTTAGATCCAATGGAATAGCCCATGTTAGAATTATGACAGGATAAATTGTATAAGAAAGGTACACTACACATGATAACAATTCAAAATCTTACGAAAATATATAAAATTGGTGATTCCACAGTAATAGCGTTAGATAATGTGAATCTTGAAATAAAGAAGGGCGAATTTCTTGCAATCACGGGGCCATCAGGTTCTGGAAAATCAACATTGCTTCATATGATGGCAGGAGTAGACATTCCCACTTCGGGAAATGTATTTATTGAAGGGAAAAATATTAATAAGTTGCAGCCATCAGAACAAGCAATCTTTAGGCGCAGACATATTGGTATGATTTATCAGTCATTTAATTTGATACCCACTTTGACTGTTGAGGAAAATATAATTTTACCTTTAATGCTTGATGGTAAAAAAATAGATAGAGCAATGCTTATGTCCTTGCTCGAATTGCTTGGCTTGTCAGAACGCAGAAAACATCTTCCAAATCAATTATCCGGCGGACAGCAACAGCGTGTGGCCATAGGACGTGGGTTAATGTCAAAACCTTCCCTAATATTGGCAGATGAGCCAACAGGAAATTTGGATAGTGAAAATACAGAAGAAGTTTTGACATTATTAAGAGCAGCAAATGAAAATTATGATCAAACAATTATTATGGTCTCCCATGATGAAAATGTCAGCAGTATTGCAAAACGCCGGATATTTATGAAAGATGGACATATTGCGTTAGATAAGGTGGTGTAAATATGAAGATTTTATTTATATCTACTCTCCGCCATATTAAGAAACATTTTATTCAGACTTTACTTACATTTTTTATGACCATTTTAATAATTGCAGTATTATCCGCAATATTTAATTTTGCCGCCAGCTTTAAAGATGTGTTGCGGCGTTGGGCTATTGACACATCTGGTACGTATCACTATAAATTTGTTGCGGAAGATGCAAACAAACTTAAAGAATTAGAAGAAGGTTTTAAAAAGGACTCTTGGTTTTCAGAAGTTTTTCTTGACACTGAGGATAGGGAAGCAGTACTTTTTGTAACTGTAGATAAACCCGGATTATTTACCACAAGAATTATGAAAGATAAGTTAAGTGAATATTCACTTGATTCCATATATCAAGATCATAATTGGGAGCTTTTAGTCTCATACGGTGATTTATGCAAAGAAAATGGTATGTATGCATTTTTACTTATATTTATAATTATTATTACGATTATAACGTTGGCATCTGTTTTAACCCTTGGAGCAGTATTGAAAATATCTGCATTTCAAAGAGAACGGGATTTTGCACTCTTGTCCAGTATTGGTACAAGCGGCAGTCAAATCAGCAGAATGATTTTATTTGAGAGTATGATATATATTTTAATAGCCCTGCCTTTTGGCTTAGTGTTTGGTATTTACCTGTTAGATCTATCCAGAAGTAGGTTAGATGCTATGCTGAAAGGACTGGAAAAGTTTCCTCCTGTAGAGATAGTGATATCCATTCCATTTATGATTGCTATAATAATCGCCTCTGGGGGGATTATTTTGGTATCAACCTATCCGCCAGCTAAAAAAGCGGCAAAGATCAGGCCAATAGAGGCATTACGGCAGAATCAACAAATACATATATCAAAATGGGAACAGAAACAAACCAGAAATTCTGCTCTTTCTAATTTTGCAACTAAGATTATATCAAGATTTTTTCAAATAGAAGGACAACTGGCATATAAAACTTATAAACGTTTTAAACGCCGCTACTATCCTGTCTTGATGGCAATGTCTGTGAATATTGCTTTATGTATGGTGTTGTCCAGTTTCAGCCATTACACAAATGATGTGATATCTATGACTTATAGCGGAATGGACTATAATATTAATATTCACCTTTCCTGTGATGATAGTAAACTTCTAGGACAAACTGCAAATGAACTTGTGCAGATTTCAGATAATCAGTTAAGCTTAATTCGCCAAACTGCATTTGAACTGCGAAACCCTCTTCCGTTGTCTGAAACAGGATATGGTTCCGGGTTGTTTCAGGGATCCGGAAGGCAGCCAGATGCTGTTCTTTTATCTGTTGATGAAAATACCCTTAATTCCATTTGTAATAGGGAAGGTATCGATAAAAATACCTTAAGCGGAAATACAGGTATTTTTATTAATGATGAGCGTACATGGAGAAATGACGGAGTGCAAGAAAAAGGAAGACCCTATCATTTGGAGACCGGGGACATACTTCCTGTTTATTCTACCCATGTTTCTGACTTAGAATTAAGTAAGCCTAATGATGCTATCGATATAAAGATAGCTGCTGTTATAGATTATTCTCCGGAATATACTAAGGTTGATGCACCAACTAGTCTTGTAATCTTAGTGTCTGAAGATACTTTTTTATCATTAGAGCCCTGTCGTCCATTTGCAGAAAGAGATGTGGGAACCCATAATGTCATTTTACGCGGAATGGTAGATGAGGCAGATGTATTGGAAAATTCAACATCCACTTACTTGGATAAGCAGACACAGGTGCACGGAAATATTTATAATTATGATGAACAAATCAGAGGAGACCAGGCAGGTATTACAGGTATACGGTATTTATTGACCGGATTAATTATAATTTTGTTATTTATTTGTATGTTCAGCAATTTTATTGTCACATGGACGATAGCCCATGGACGTATTAAAGAATTTTCAATTCTTTCTTCAATAGGTATGACACCGGAATCCATCAGGAAAATGAAAAAGGTTGAAAGTTTATTGAATTCAATCAAAGCATTGGTACCAGGAACTGCTGTAGGAATTATATGTTCCTTATTCATTCAAAAAATATATTTAACTGAGTATAATGTTTCCTGGTCATTTCCTTGGTTGGGTTTATTTATAGGAATACTGATTCTTATATTTGCTTCAGTACTATCAGAATGTGTTATCAATTTATTAATGAGAAAAATAAGTATTGTTGAAGGTGTTCGGATAAATGAGATATAAAATAGGGTATTATTAAATATGTAAGAACAATATCTAGGAAAAATGATATTTCAATGTAGAAAACAATCTAAATATGATTATGTACATAAGCGAGGGAGGTTATTAATTGTGTTTGGGTGAAAAACTGTAAGTTTTAACAAATATATATATTAAATTCAACACCCTGAGATAACTATTATATTCTGTGATATAATTGGATATACCAAATACTAGCAATTACATGAAAGGGGGAGATTAATGAAATTACAAAGATAAAGAACAAATTTTTTTTAATATGACTAATCATTGATGCTCGCTTCTTAGGATATCCTTTAATATTCTTATTCTGATAATAGAAATAAGTTCTTTTAGCGGTATTTGGTGGAACAGCATAATTACTATAACAATTATTATTACAATCAGGAGGAAAATTATATGAATAAAAAAAATAATGCAAGTAAAGTAATTTTAGCAATACTACTATTTGTTTTTATATTACTACCTGAGAAAATAATATTAGCTGAAGAAAATCTATCCAAAAGTAATCAAACCACAGATATAAGTGAACAATACTTAAAAGAGAGTGAAAAGACCACTGCTTTAAACTTGTGTAATCATCTTTTAACAAGACAGTTTAATGCTCTTATTACTGGAAATGACGTTGAAACTAGAGATATTTTTTATGAAAGTGATAATACTATTCTTTATAACCAATTTTTAAGATGGAGAATAAAACAATCACAGGTAATGCATACATCATGGTCAAGCTATGATTATAATTTATTAAATGTTGATTATGTTAAAGATGCAGAGAATATACTTATTCATGGTAGTTTTAACTTAAAATACACATACACAAATGGATTGGAGGGAAGACAGGACAATATTAATTTTGATGCTAGGATAAAAAGTGTTGATAATAATTATTTAATTGAATCATTTAATATTGATGAGGTAATGTTTGATGATTTTATATCAACATTAAATTATGAAAATGTCATTGATATGGATGTAACGAATCATAAGGTGAAAAATATAAATATTAATGATATCAATACCGTAGTAGATAATATGCTAATGCAGATTGAATTAACTAATGAATTAGTATCACAAGAGCCAAACATAATACAGCCACCGCTACTTAAAACAAGGGCAAGTCAATATAGCTATAATAGTGCTAACGGAGTAGCTTATGCAAATGAATATGCATATTCAAATAATCCTTGCTTTTATACTGCTGCTGGTGACGGTGGAGATTGCACTAATTTTATTTCTCAATGTATTTGGGCAGCATATGGAGGTTGGAATCCAGGTGATAGTATAACAACAATGACAAATAATATTAATAATAGAGTACGCATGATGCCTTCAACAACTCTATCAAATTGGTTTGGACATCAATATGGAGCAGGAACACCTTGGGAAAGCGTTAATGATTTATGGAATTTTGCAACTTTAAATTCTGGAACAGGTCCAAGAGCTAGTGGAAGCAACAATAATTCAGTATATAAAAACTTGGTAGCATTCGCTATTTCTTCAGGTGATGTGTTGCAAGTTAAGAGGAGCGGTGATGCCAAATATCGTCACTCTGTATATGTAATCTTTTCAAGTCCAAAATTTAGTGATGACTATAATAACATAATAGTTGCACAACATTCTAAAAATACTACAAGAGCACTTTCTGATCTAATTTCTGGTTGGGGCGGGGCAGATTGTTATATGAGAAAATTGACTTTTAATTCGGCTCAGTTTGATAAATAAGTATATAAGTAATAATGGTATTTTCTGACCTTTACTAAAAAATTGTTTTTACAAAAAGAATTCTGGATAACATATTTTTATATGATACATAAATGATATAAAAAGTATTAAAATGTTCTATATTTACAGCAGCCTTTATAGATATCAATTTATTATTATGACTAGTTAATTATTTGAAAGAGAGTGAGAAAAATGAAAAGAATATTCTTATCCATCGTTTTAATATTGGTTTTAAGTATCTTTTGTTCATCGTGCCAATATAAGGCTACGGATTCATCAAAATTACCTGGGGAATCTATAAATACGTATGAAAAGAATCCAATCCAGGAAGCAAGAGAATTAATGTTAGATTGGCAGATTAAAAAAATATACCAGGAACACAGTTTATCATACGATGAAAAAGAGCTTACTTTACCAATCTCAACCTCACAAGCTGAAACTTATATATCTCAAAAAGGACTTTTATTAAGTAATAATGATATGTATAAAGAAAAATGGGGATTTGACTTTTCTATTCCTGAATCTAAAGAAGAAACCGTACTTTTAGATGATTTACACGAATATCTTTCCTATTGGATGTTAATGAGGGAAAATATGAGAGTTTTGCATACGGAAAAAAATAATGATGATTACTACAGTATGGTTTTAACGCTTGGTTACGACTTTGCTGATGGTATATACTTAGTACAGTATACTATGTTAAATGAAAAAATTCAAATTCTTAATGTTTCCGATGCTCCTCAAATTCTTTCATTACAAAATGTATATTTGGGAGTAGTAAATCAAAATAACCCCATTTGTTTTGGATTTGTAAAAAAGTTAAAATACGATCTTATAGAAGATAAATGGATGAATTCAGATATTTGTAAAATTAAGCTTTTCACAAATGCAGAGGACTATGATATTCAAGTTGAAAGTCCAAAACCTTTTATTGCTTTTTTATCAAAAGGACCTCAAGTTATAGGATACAAAGCCGTGAATTCTCAAGGTGATACTATTGAGGAGAAAGAACTAACGGAATTAGATTATTCAAATCCTTTAGAAAAGTAAATGTATTTACTGGAGACCGTTTCAAAGTCCGTGTAAACTCAAAAAACTGACATAAAATTTTAATAGTTATTTATGGGCAAGGCCATTTTTCTGTGGTTCTTGCCCATGCTTGTATTATAAATCTGTTTTTGGGGTTGTCAAGTAAAACTCCCCTTCGGCAGTCTTAATACCTTAATTTTTCCGTTTTTAGGATAACCTTTCTTCAAAGAATATCTCCAACTGGGAGTGAATCTGTCCCCAGTCCTGACGGTGCCCTGTCCATTTTTTCGTGATGTCCATCGTGGCCAGATACAGCATTTTTAGCAGACTGTC